>NZ_JBIVIR010000006.1:0-392224 GCF_044749825.1 Streptomyces sp. NPDC088915 | reverse complement strand
GGGGGGGGGGGGGGGGCCGCCCGGGGGGGGTGGGGGCGGGGGGGTGGGGGGGGGGGCCCCCCCCCCCCCCGGGGGGGGGGGGGCGGGGGGGGGGGGCCCCCCCCCGGGGGGGGGGGGCCCCCCCCCCCCCCACGTCTCCGTGCGTCTCCGGCGTCTTCGGCGTCTTCGGCGTCTTCGGCGTCTCCGTGCGGCTACTGCCGCTGGGCCGTCGGGCCGACGGGCCTGCCGGTTCCGTCGCCGTCCGACCCGGGGTCGGTGCCGCCTCCGCCGTCGGGCGGGTCGATCGAGGGCGGCGGGGACGGCTCCCGGGTCGTCGGCTCCTCGGTGGGCGTCGGCGGGGTGGTGGCCGGGTCGCTCGTCGCGGTCGGCGGGGTGGTGGCGGGCTCGGTCGTCGGCGTGGCCGTGGTGCTCGGCGTGGCCGTGGTCGGCTCGTCCGTCGGCTCCTCGGGGGCCTCGCTGGTGGCGGTGGGCTCCGGGGCCGGCTCGACCGCGTCCGTACCGTCGGTCTCCAGGTCGAACCGCGCGTCGGAGCCGCCGTCCAGGGCGCGGGTCGTGTACTCGCCCCAGATCCGGGCGGGCGTACGGCCGCCGTTGGCGCGGCCCGGGTTGATGGTGTTGGTCAGGGTGACCTGGTTGCCCCTGGCGTCCTCGCCGAAGAGGGCGACGGCGGTGACGAGTTCGGGGGTGTAGCCGACGAACCAGGCGGAGCGGTTGTTCTCGGAGGTGCCGGTCTTGCCGGCGGCGGCGTAGTTCCCGGCGGCGCGGGTGCCGGAGCCGCTGCGCACGACGCCGGTCATGGCCTTGGTGGCGGTGTCGGCGGCCTCGCGGGTGATGACCTGGCCGCCGATCGGGTCCGGGGTCCGGACCGTGCGGTCCCGGTGCTCGGCGGACTTCACCAGGGTCGGGGAGACCCGCTTGCCGTGGTTGTCGAGGGTGGCGTAGACGCCGGCCATGTCCAGGGTCGAGGCGTTCATGACGCCGAGGGAGATGGCGGGGGCCTCGGGGAAGTCCTTGCCGTCCTTCATGCCGAGGGCCAGGGCGGTCTTCTTCACCTTGTCCGGGCCGACGTCGACGATCATCTGGGCGTAGACCGAGTTGATCGAGCTGTTGGTGGCCCGCTGGACGGTGACGGGGCCGTAGTCGTCGTCGTCCTCGTTCTCCGGGGCGAAGGGGATGTCGCTGCCCACGACCTCGCGCTTGCTGGTGCCGTCGTAGATCGTGCCGAGGCCGATGTGCCGTCCGTCCTGGGTCTTCGCGTGGTTCTCGATCGCGGAGGCGAGGACGAGCGGCTTGAAGGTGGAGGCGGGCTGGTAGTCGCGGCGGGTCGCGTTGGAGATCCAGTGCTCGGTGGCGCCGACGCCGCCGTACATCGCGACGACCGCGCCGGTCTTCGGGTCGACGGAGGTGGCGCCGGCCTGGACGACGGCGTGCTTCTTGTCGCCCTTGCGGTCGAGCTCGGACTCCAGTTCCTCGTCCACGGCCGCGACGAGGTCCTTCTGCTTCTTCTCGTCGATGTTGAGGGTGATCGTCCAGCCGCCGGCCTTGATGTCCTCCTCGCTGACGCCCTGGCGCATCAGCTCCTGGTTGGCGGCCTCGACGATGTAGCCGGTCTGGCCCTCCATGCCGGGCAGGGGCCTGGGCTTCTGCGGCACGGGGAACTTCGTGCCGGCGCGCTCGGACGGCGACAGCCAGCCCTCCTCGACCATGTTGTCGAGGACGTAGTTCCAGCGCTCCTCGACGAGCTTGCGGCCGGTGGCGTTCGCGGCGGTCCAGTCGTACTGGTTGGGGGCCTGGAGCAGGGCGGCGAGGTAGGCGCCCTGGGCGGTGGTGAGCCGGGAGGCGTCGACGCCGTAGTACGAGCGGGCGGCGGCCTGGACGCCGTAGGCGCTGCGCCCGTAGTAGCTGGTGTTCATGTATCCGGCGAGGATCGCGTTCTTGCTCATGTTCTCATCGACCTTGATGGCGATGACCATTTCCTTGAGCTTGCGGGTCGCCGTCTGGTCCTGGCTCAGGTAGTAGTTCTTGACGTACTGCTGGGTGATGGTCGAGCCGCCCTGCTTGCCCTTGCCGGTGAGGGTGGACCAGGCGGCGCGGGTGGTGCCCTTGATGTCGACGCCGTGGTCCTTGTAGAAGCTCTTGTTCTCGGCGGCGACGAACGCCTGCTGGACCTTCTGCGGGATCTTGTCGAGGCCGACGATCTCGCGGTTGATCTCGCCGGTGCGGGCGAGGATCTTGCCGTTGGCGTACTTGTAGATGTTGCTCTGCATCGTCGCCTCGGCGTTGGCCGTCGGCACCGGGACCATGAGGTAGACGACGTACAGGGCGCCCATGCCGAGCAGGCAGCACACGAAGAAGGTGCCCAGGAGCTTCTTCCAGGAGAAGAGCCGGCGTATGCCGCTCTTCTTCGCCTTGCCCGTGTCAGGTCGGCCCATGTGTCCCGTCGCTCCGCTCGTCGTGTGTCCCGGCGCTCCGGCGCGTGCCCGCGCGCGCCGGATCAGCTCAGCAAGCTAACACCGACAGGGCGGACAAAGGAGACCGATCACGTCTTTTCAGGACGTGAGAATCAGCACCCACGCCCAGAGGAACCGACGCCCACGCGCTTCGAACGGTTGCGTGAAGAGGACATTCCGCTTGTCGCGCGGCGCTATACATCGCGCGTATACACGCCGTGTACAGTGACCGGCATGTCCATCGGTCACACCCTCCTCGGGCTCCTGGAGTCCGGCCCGCGCCACGGCTACGACCTCAAGCGCGCCTTCGACGACAGATTCGGCCACGACCGGCCGCTCCACTACGGCCAGGTCTACTCGACCATGTCCCGGCTCCTGAAGAACGGCCTCGTGGTCGTCGACGGCGTCGAGGCGGGCGGCGGCCCCGAGCGGAAGCGGTACGCCATCACCGAGGCCGGCATCACCGACGTCGCCCAGTGGCTCGCGACCCCCGAGAAGCCGGAGCCGTACCTCCAGTCCACGCTCTACACCAAGGTCGTCCTCGCCCTGCTGACCGGACGCGGGGCCGACGGCATCCTCGACACCCAGCGCTCCGAGCACCTGCGCCTGATGCGCGAGCTCACCCGGCGCAAGAAGGACGGCGACCTCGCCGACCAGCTCATCTGCGACCACGCCCTGTTCCACCTGGAGGCGGACCTGCGCTGGCTGGAGCTGACCGCCGCCCGGCTCGACCGGCTCGCCGAGGAGGTCCGCCGATGACCACGCGCCTCCCGGGACACGCGGAGAGGACGGCCCGCCGATGACCTCCGCACCCCTCCTGAGGGCCACCGGCCTCGACAAGGCCTACGGGCCGACCCCGGCGCTCGCGGGCGCCGACTTCGCGCTGCGGGCCGGCGAGGTCGTCGCCGTCATGGGCCCCTCCGGCTCCGGCAAGTCCACGCTGCTGCACTGCCTGGCCGGGATCGTCCGCCCCGACGCCGGCACCATCGCCTACGACGGGCGCGAACTCACCGCGCTCTCCGACCGCGCGCGCAGCTCCCTGCGCCGCACCGACTTCGGCTTCGTCCTCCAGTTCGGCCGGCTCGTCCCCGAGCTGACCTGCGTGGAGAACGTGGCCCTCCCGCTGCGTCTCAACGGCGAGAAGCGCAAGGCCGCCGAAGCCAGGGCCGTCGAGTGGCTCGCCCGCCTGGAGGTCGACACGGTCGCGGCCAAGCGCCCCGGCGAGATATCCGGCGGCCAGGGCCAGCGCGTCGCCGTCGCCCGCGCGCTCGTCACCGCCCCCCGGGTGATCTTCGCCGACGAGCCGACCGGCGCCCTCGACTCCCTCAACGGCGAACGGGTCATGAGCCTGCTCACCGAGGCGTCCCGGGACACCGGCGCCGCCGTCGTCCTCGTCACCCACGAGGCCAGGGTCGCCGCCTACTCGGACCGCGAGATCGTCGTGCGCGACGGGCGCGTGCGGGACGCGGAGTGGGCGGCATGAAGCTCCGCGCCCGGGCCCGCGACCTGGCCCTCGGCGCCCGGTTCGCCGTCACCGGCGGGCGTCCCGGTCTGCTGCGCACCCTGCTGACCGCGACCGGCGTCGGCTTCGGCGTGGCGCTGCTGCTGCTCGCCGCCTCCCTGCCGAACATGCTCGCCCAGCGGGAGGTGCGGGAGGCGGTCCGCGCCGTCGACGGGAGCCGGGAGATCACCGCCCCCGGGCCCCACACCTTTCTCCACTTCGACCGGGCCACCGTCTACCGGGACGACGTCGTCTCCGGGCTGCTGCTGCAACCCGACGGCGACGCGCCCCCGCTCCCCCCCGGGCGCGACCGCGTTCCCCCGGCTCGGCGAGATGCTGGTCTCCCCCGCGCTCCGCGACCTGCTCGACTCCCCCGAGGGCGCCCTGCTCAGGGAGCGGCTCCCCTACGAGGTGGCCGGGACCCTCGGCAAGGACGGGCTCATCGGCCCGGCCGACCTGCGGTACGTCGCCCACGTCGACTTCCTCGACACCAGCAACCTCGACGGGCGCGGCGAACGCTTCGGCTGGTCGGTGCCCGAGGAGCCGATGAACGCCTTCCTGCTCCTCCTCGTGGTCGTCGCCTGCGTCGTCCTGCTCCTGCCCGTGCTCGTCTTCGTCGCGACCGCCGTCCGCTTCGGCGGCGAGCAGCGCGACCGGCGGCTCGCGGCGTTCCGGCTGGTCGGCGCGGACGTCCCCATGACCCGGCGGATCGCGGCCGGCGAGTCCCTCGCGGGCGCGCTCCTCGGCCTCCTGGTCGGTGCCGGACTCTTCGCGGCGGCCCGGCGGTTCGCCGGCTCCTTCACCCTCTGGGACGTCAACGCCTTCCCCTCCGACGTCGTGCCGCTGCCCGCCCTCGCCGCCCTCGCCCTCGTGACCGTCCCGGTCGCCTCGGTCGTGGTCACCCTCGTCGCGCTGCGCGGGGTGGCGATCGAACCGCTCGGCGTCGTCCGGGCCGCCGCGCCGCGCCGCCGCCGGCTGTGGTGGCGGCTGCTGCTCCTGGCGGCGGGCGCCGCCCTGCTCGCCCCGCTCATGGGCCGGGTGTCGGTGACCGAGACCAGCATCGACACCGTGCCCGTCGTGACCGGCACCGCCCTCTTCCTGATCGGCCTGACCACCCTCCTGCCCTGGCTGGTCGAGGCCGGGGTGAAGCGGCTGCACGCGGGCCCGGTGGCCTGGCAGCTCGCCGTCCGCAGGCTCCAGTTGAGCAGCGGCACGGCGGCCCGCGCGGTCAGCGGCATCGTCGTCGCGGCCACCGGCGCCATCGCGCTCCAGATGCTCTTCCAGGCGATGGAGAAGGACTTCACGCTGCCGACCGGCGCGGACTCGTCCCGCGCCCAGATCGCCGTCGGCTTCCACGGGAAGACCTCCGACGAGGCCCGCGCCGTCACGGCCCGCTTCGCGCGGACCGAGGGCGTCGCCGAGGCGATGGCCGTCGTCGAGGCGCACGTGTGGCGGCCCGGCCCGCTGGAGAAGGGCAGGGACTTCGCCCCGATGGCCCCGCTCAGGGTCGGCGACTGCCCCTCCCTCCGGGAGTTCGCCACCCTGCCCTCCTGCCGGGACGGCGACGTCTTCGTCCTCCTCGCGCACGGCGCGCAGGGCGGCCCGGACGACGCGCGGATCACCGAGGTCGCGCGGGCGGGCGCCACGGTCGCCCTGCGCGACCCGCACCCGCCGGAGGACGGGCCGGAGCGCCCCGCGGACGGCCCGCTGCCGCAGTGGCGGATCCCCGCGGGCGCGAAGACCGTGGACTCCCGCCCCGACCCGACGGGCATGTACCAGTACGGCGTCCTCGCCACCCCGTCGGCGATCGACACCGGCCTGCTCGGCGAGTCCTACGCGCAGAACATGATCCGGCTCGACCCGGCCGTGCCCGACGCGGCCGACCGCGCGCGGAACACGGCGGCGGCGATCGACCCGACCGCCTGGGTGAAGGACCTGAAGGAGACCGAGCGCGACGCGGCCTTCTCCAGCGTCCGCACCGGCATCCTCGTCGGCTCCGCCCTGACGATGCTCCTGGTGGCGGCCTCGCTCCTGGTCACGACCCTGGAGCAGCTCAGGGACCGCAAGCGGCTGCTCTCCTCGCTCGTCGCCTTCGGCACCCGCCGCTCCACCCTGGCCCTGTCGGTGCTGTGGCAGACGGCGGTGCCGATCGCCCTCGGCCTCGCGCTCGCCGTGGCGGGCGGGCTCGGCCTCGGGGTCGTCCTGCTGAAGACGGGCGGGCAACCGGTCCAGGACTGGTGGGTGTTCCTGCCCGTGGTCGGCATCGGCGCCGCCCTGATCGCGCTGGTGACGCTGGTGAGCATGCCGGCCCTGTGGCGGCTGATGCGCGCGGACGGGCTGCGCACGGAGTAACCCGTCGATCGCGTGTACGTGCGCGGGCGGCGGTTCCCGATGCCGGGGGGCTTCGGGAACCGCCGCCCACCACCCGTACCCGATGCCGGGGAGCCTCAGGAACCGCCGCCCACCACCCGTACCGGCAGTCCCCTCATCGCTCCCCGCAGCGCCTCCGCCAGTTCCTGGAACTCGGCCTGCCGGGCCGCGCCCGTCCGCATCGCGAGGGCGATCCGGCGCGAGGGGGCCGGTTCGGCGAAGAGACCGGTCCACAGGGCGGAGTTGCGGGCGGTCTCGACCGTGACGGCGGTGCGCGGCAGCAGGGTCACGCCGAGCCCCCCGGCGACGAGCTGGACCAGGGTGGCGAGGCCGGCCGCGGTGGTGGTGACCTCGGCGCCGTCCGAGCGCCCGGCCTCGCGGCAGATGTCGAGGGCCTGGTCGCGCAGGCAGTGCCCCTCGTCCAGGAGGAGCAGCCGGAGCTCCTTGAGCTCCTCGCGCGGGATGTCGTCCCGCCCGGCCAGCGGATGCCCGGCCGGGGTGACCAGGACGAAGTCCTCGTCGAACAGCGGGAGTTCGGTGACGCCCGGCACCCCGAGCGGTACGGCGAGCAGGAGCAGGTCCAGCCGTCCGGCCGCGAGCCCCTCCAGGAGCGAGGAGGTCTGCTCCTCGTGGACCTGGAGGTCGAGCTCCGGGTAGCGCCGGTGGACCAGGCGCAGGACGGTCGGCAGCAGATAGGGGGCGACGGTCGGGATCACCCCGAGCCGCAGCGCCCCGGTGAACGGGGCCCGGGCCGCCTCCGCCTCCTCCATCAGCCCGGCCACCGCGTCGAGGACCGTCCGGGCCCGCGCCGCGAGCCGCTCCCCCGCGGGCGAGAGCAGCACCTTCCGCGTCGTACGCTCGAGGAGCTGGACACCGAGTGCCTCTTCGAGTGCCGAAACCGCGCCCGAGAGCGCGGGCTGGCTCATGCCGATGGCCGCCGCCGCGTCGCGGAAGTGCAGATGCTCGGCGACCGCCGCGAACGCTCTGAGCTGGGAGAGGCTTGGCTGCTTGGTGCGGTGCGGGCCGTGCGGAGGGCTGTACGGGGATGCCACTGATAACCACCTTCGATCAACACGACCCACTCTAGCTATTTCCCTGATCAATGCACTCCGTGCCATGCTGGTGATCCGTCCAACCCCCATGGAAGCCCCCCAAAAAGGGCGCTTCCCCGCTGCAAGGAGAGCGCGTGCTCACTGTCGGTGACCAGTTCCCCACCTACGACCTGACCGCCTGCGTGTCGCTGGAGAGCGGCAAGGAGTTCGAGCAGATCGACCACAAGTCCTACGAGGGCAAGTGGCGCGTGGTGTTCTTCTGGCCGAAGGACTTCACCTTCGTCTGCCCGACCGAGATCGCCGCGTTCGGCAAGCTGAACGACGAGTTCGCGGACCGCGACGCCCAGATCCTCGGCGTCTCCGGCGACTCCGAGTTCGTGCACCACGCCTGGCGCAAGGACCACGACGACCTGCGCGACCTGCCCTTCCCGATGCTCGCGGACTCCAAGCACGACCTGATGCGGGACTGCGGCGTCGAGGGTGAGGACGGCTTCGCCCAGCGCGCCGTCTTCATCGTGGACCCGAACAACGAGATCCAGTTCACCATGGTGACCGCCGGCTCCGTCGGCCGTAACCCCAAGGAGGTCCTGCGGGTCCTGGACGCCCTGCAGACCGACGAGCTGTGCCCGTGCAACTGGAGCAAGGGCGAGACCACGCTCGACCCCGTCAAGCTCCTCTCGGGCGAGTGATCCGACATGGCTCTCGATGAACTCAAGGCCGCCATACCGGACTTCGCCAAGGACCTGAAGCTCAACCTGGGCTCGGTCATCGGCAACAGCGACCTCCCGCAGCAGCAGCTGTGGGGCACCGTCCTGGCCTGCGCGATCGCCTCGCGCTCGCCGAAGGTGCTCAGGGAGCTGGAGCCGGAGGCCCGGGAGAACCTGAAGCCCGAGGCGTACCAGGCCGCCAAGTCCGCCGCCGCGATCATGGCGATGAACAACGTCTTCTACCGGACCCGGCACCTGCTGTCGGACCCCGAGTACGGGACGCTGCGCGCCGGTCTGCGGATGAACGTCATCGGCAACCCGGGCGTGGAGAAGGTCGACTTCGAGCTGTGGTCGCTGGCCGTCTCCGCGATCAACGGCTGCGGCCAGTGCCTGGACTCGCACGAGCAGGTCCTGCGCCAGTCCGGTCTCGACCGCGCCACCATCCAGGAGGCCGTGAAGATCGCCGCCGTGATCCAGGCGGTCGGCGCCACCCTCGACGCGGAAGCGGTCCTCGCCGAGCAGGCCTGACCGCGGACCGTACGAGAAGGGCCCCGGGGCTTTCCGCCCCGGGGCCCTTCGGTCACTTCTTGAGCGCGGCCATCAGGGCGAGCAGGTCCTGGATCATCGGGACGTCGATCCCGGAGAGGTCGGCCGACGTCCCGGTGGAGACCATCTCCCCGTTCAGCATGTAGTCCTGGCTGAGGATGTCGATCTGGAACTCGGCCGGGCCGTCGAGGACCCGGAGCCGGCCCCCCTGCTCCCCCATGTCGTCGAAGAAGGCCTGCTCGCCGATGCCGTCGATCTTCTTCAGGAGATTGAACTGCTGTGCGCGGGCCTCGAACTCCGGCCCCGGGTCGACCGCCTTGTGCAGGGTGTACGTGATGTCGACGCTCTGCCCGCCCTCCTCCGCGCCGAAGCCGATCGAGCACGACACCTCGCTGATCGCCGGTTCGTCCACCACGGGGGACGACCCGGTGTCCCGCCGCTTGCCCAGGGCGTCGCCGAGCGCGTCGAGGCGCACCACCTCGCAGAGGTCGTCCACCTGCCGGTACCCCTGGAGATCGAGCCCCGCCGGCTCCTCCCGCTCGTACGCGTAGAGCCCGGCGCCCCAGACCGCCGAGGCCGCGACCGCGCCGCCGAGCGCCCACAGCCAGGGGCGGCGGGCCCGCGGCGGGCCGGGCGGCGGGGTCTCGGTGAGCACCTCGGACCTTTCGAAGTCCGCGCCGCCCACCAGCTCCGGTTCCGATATCACCCGTTCTCCCCCTTGCCCCGCGCCGAGCCGGGGGCCGGCGTCGGGGCCACTTCGTACGCGGTCGCCCCGCGCGGCTCCGGTGTGCTGCGCAGGGCCTGCTCGGTGCTGTACGCGCGCAGGTAGCCGACCGCCGTGTTGGTGACGGCGACCAGGGGGACGGCGACGACGGCGCCGCCGATGCCGGCGGTCAGACCGCCGGCGGCGACCGCGAGGACGACGGCCAGCGGGTGGACCCGCACCGCGCGGCCGAGGATGAACGGCTGGAGGACGTGGCCCTCGATCTGCTGCACGGCGAGGACGACGACGAGCACCATGAGGGCGGTGAACACCCCGTTGGTGACGAGGGCGACGACGACCGCGAGGGCTCCGGAGACCACGGCGCCGACCAGCGGGATGAAGGCGAAGAGGAAGATGAAGACGGCGAGCGGCACGGCCATCGGCACGTCGAGGAAGTAAAGGCCGATGCCGATGAAGACGGCGTCGATGAGGGCGACGAGGACCGTGCCCCGCACGTAGGCGGTGAGGGTGCGCCAGGCGCGCGGACCGGCGCCCGCGACGCCCGGGCGGGCCTGGGCGGGCACCAGCCTGAGCGTCCACTCCCAGACCTTCTTCCCGTCGTACAGCAGGAAGAGCGTCGAGAACATGGCGAGGAGGATGCCGGTCATCGTCTCGACGACGACCGTGACGCCCTGGAGGCCGACCTGGGTGATCTGCTCGGCGTTGGCGCCGACGGAGTCGCTGAGGTTCTGGGCGATGCCGTTGATCTGCTGCTCGGTCACGTGGAAGGGGCTGTTGAGGAGCCAGCGCTTGAGCTCCTCGATGCCGTCCTTGACCTGGTCGGACAGGTTGTCGATGTTGTCCATGACCTGCCAGACCACGAACCAGCCGACCAGGCCCATCACGACGAAGCCGGAGACGGCGGTGACGGCGGTGGCGAGGCCGCGGGGCAGGCCCCTGCGCCGCAGCATGGCCACGGTGGGCTGGAGCAGGGCGGTGACGAGGAGCGCGGCGACGAACGCGAGGACGACCAGCTGTACGGAGCTGATCACCTTCATCAGGACCCAGACGGTCCCGGCGAGGACGAGCAGGCGCCAGCCCGCCTCGGCGGCCACGCGCATCCCCCAGGGGATCGCGGCGGCGGGGTCGGGGCGCGCGGCGACGGCCGGCGCGTACGAGGGGGGCGCGGGGACGGAGAGGCCGGACTCGGCGGACGCACCGCTCCCGGAGGCGTCCCCCGGGTCCTCCTGGTCCGGGAGGGGCGCGGCGGTGTCCGGGTCGACCCCGGGCCGTGCGGGGACGGCCGCGCGGGGACGGTCCCCGGGTCTCCCGTACGGCAGGTCGAGCTCGTCGTCCCGCTCCGCCTCGGCCCGGCGCTCGTCGAGACGTCGCCCCGCGCGGCTCAGGCCCTCGCCCAGCCGGTTCAGCCACCCTGGCACTCTCGACATGTCGTTCCCTCTTCCCCCGCACTCTTCCCGATGGCTCCCCGGGTGCCCCTGGATCCCCGAACCTACACGTCCGCGCGCGAGAAGCCCCTCACCGCGGTGACGGGACGGTGGGGGCTGCCCGGGGTCGAGGAGGACTACCGGCTGATCCGGTCCATCGAGCGGGTCGGCCTCCACGAGGGGCGGTGCCCCTGACGGGGGGCGTCGGCGACGCGTCCGCCCGGACCCGTCACGACCGCGTATCCGTCACGGCCGCGGAAACGACGAAGCCGGGCGCCCCGGACCGGCCGCGTCTGTGCGCGACCGCTTCGGAACACCCGGCATCCGTGCCGCGACCCGCCCTCGGGCAGGTCGCGGACCACGTCTCAGTACCAGCGGTTGGCCTGCCAGAAGGACCAGGCGCCGCACGGGCTGCCGTAGCGGTCGTCCATGTAGTTGAGGCCCCACTTGATCTGGGTGGCGGGGTTGGTCTGCCAGTCGGCTCCGGCCGAGGCCATCTTGGTGCCCGGCAGGGCCTGGACGAGGCCGTAGGCGCCCGAAGAGGCGTTGGTCGCGCGGTAGTTCCAGCTGGACTCGTGGTCCACGATGTTGCTGAAGCACTGGAACTGCGCGGCCGGCACGATCTGGCGGGCGATCGCCTTGACCTCGGCGACGGTGTAGGAGCCCTGGGCGGTGAAGGACGAGATGTCGCGGGCCGAGGAACGGCTGGCGCGCTCGGCCTCCTCCTTCTCCTTGCGCTCCTTCTCGGCCTTGGCCTTCGCCTCGGCCTCGGCCTCGGCTTCGGCCTTGACGGCCGCTTCCTTCTTGGCCTCGGCGTCCTTGGCAGCGCGGACGCGGGCCGCTTCCTCCGCGGACTTCTTCGCGGCCGAGTCGGCCGCGGCGGCCTGCACGGAGGCCTGCTCCGCGAGGGACGAGACCTGCACCTGCGCCTGCTCGCCGGCGGGGATGTCCGCGAGCAGCGTGGTGTCGGCGGCGGTGGCCTCGAAGTTGTCGTCGGCGGGCTGCGCGGCATTGCCCGAGGCGACGCCGACGACGGCGCCGACGGTGGTGACCGCAGTGGCCGAAGCCACCGCGAATCCCCGGACCGAGATCCGGCTCACACGGTTTCCTTCCAGCATCGCCCGCACAGGTGACCACACGGGCGAAATCTTGCCCCTGGCACTGGTCTCCGACGTACGGGGTCACAGGAGACACGGGCCCGTGGTGCTGTGGGCGGCATACGGCGGACGGCTGTTGAGTTGTTCGCGGTGCGCTCCCCGGAGGGTGCACGGGTGCCGTATGCGGGGCCTGACGGAAGCAAGACTTTGCCGGACGACGATGCCGCAAGGCAATTCTGTGTTGCGTGTGAAAGCTCACATCGCGAAAGAGGCAGGTGTTTTGGCGGATGTTGCGGACACGGCGACGCCGCCCGGCTAAGCTCCTGCGCTCTGCCGGGCGGCGTCAACTTCCGCACCTGTACAGAAAGGTGCGAAACGGTCAGACCTGAACGTCCTCCAGCATCTCCGTGACGAGCGCGGCGATCGGGGAGCGCTCGGAGCGGGTGAGGGTGACGTGGGCGAAGAGCGGATGCCCCTTCAGTTTCTCGACCACGGCGACGACTCCGTCGTACCGGCCCACCCGGAGGTTGTCGCGCTGGGCGACGTCATGGGTGAGCACGACCCGCGAATTCGCCCCGATCCGGGACAGAACGGTCAGCAGGACGTTCCGCTCCAGGGACTGGGCCTCGTCCACGATGACGAAGGCGTCGTGAAGGGAGCGGCCCCGGATGTGGGTGAGGGGCAGGACCTCCAGCATCCCCCGGCCGAGCACCTCCTCGACGACCTCGCGGCTCGCGACCGAGGACAGCGTGTCGAAGACGGCCTGCGCCCACGGGCTCATCTTCTCGGCCTCGCTGCCCGGCAGGTAGCCGAGCTCCTGGCCGCCGACCGCGTACAGCGGGCGGAAGACCATCACCTTCTGGTGCTGACGGCGCTCCAGGACCGCCTCCAGGCCCGCGCAGAGGGCCAGCGCGGACTTGCCGGTGCCGGCCCGGCCGCCCATGGAGATGATGCCGACGTCCGGGTCGAGGAGCAGGTCGAGCGCGATCCGCTGCTCGGCGCTGCGGCCGCGAAGCCCGAAGGCCTCCCGGTCGCCCCGGACGAGCCGTACGTTCCCCTCGGCGGTGACCCGGCCGAGCGCCTTGCCGCGCTCGGACTGGAGCACCAGGCCCGTGTGGACCGGGAGCTCGGCGGCTTCCGGCACGTACAGCGTCTCCTGGTCGTAGAGCAGGTCCACCTGGTCGGCGGAGAGGGCGAGCTCGGACATCCCGGTCCAGCCGTTGGCGTCCGTGATGGCGAGCTCGGCCCGGTACTCCTCGGCGAGGAGCCCGACCGAGGAGGCCTTGATGCGCAGCGGCAGGTCCTTGGAGACGACCGTGACGTCGTACCCCTCGGCCTGGAGGTTGCGCGCGACCGCGAGGATCCGTGAGTCGTTGTCCCCCAACCGGTAGCCGGCGGGCAGGACGCCGGGGTCGGAGTGGTTGAGTTCGACACGCAGGGTGCCGCCCAGGTCCCCGACGGGGAGCGGGGCGTCGAGGCGTCCGTACCGGACCCGGAAGTCGTCGAGCAGGCGCAGGGCCTGCCGGGCGAAGTAGCCGAGCTCCGGATGGTGCCGCTTGGCCTCCAGCTCCGTGACCACGACGATCGGGAGCACCACTTCGTGCTCCTCGAAACGGGACACGGCGTTGGGGTCGGCCAGCAGGACGCTGGTGTCGAGAACATAGGTGCGCCGGTCGGAAAGGCGGCGCTTCGTGCTGGTCACCACGGAAGGACAGACCCCCTCTGAAGACCCTTGCGAGGTCGGGGCGCGACGGAACCGGTGTCGCTGCGGGATGGGACCGGGTTCAGGCCACGATGCACGGGCCGAACCACGGCCCTCCACGTCTCCCGTGCGTGTCCCGCACGGTCGTCCTGGTGCAAGGGGCCTCCCGGGTGGCGGTCTCCGTGCCGCTCACTTCACCAGGGATATGCCCTCGAACGACCTCGGCCATGCCAGGGCATATGACGACGTGTTCGTGAACACGAGGTGATCGGTTCCGACCGGGGGTGACGGGCCGGGTGACGGGCCGGACGGCGGACCGGGTGACGGATTCCGTATGACCCGTACGGGCGGGGCGAAACCCCGGCGTCAGGTCCCGTAGCGCCGGTGCCGGGCGGCGTAGTCGCGCAGCGCCCGCAGGAAGTCGACCTTGCGGAAGGCCGGCCAGTGGACCTCGCAGAAGTAGTACTCCGAGTGGGCGCTCTGCCAGAGCATGAACCCGGAGAGCCGCTGCTCGCCGCTGGTGCGGATCACCAGGTCGGGGTCGGGCTGGCCGCGCGTGTAGAGGTGCTCCGAGATGTGCTCGACGTCGACGATCTCGGCGAGCTCCTCGAAGCTGGTGCCGCGCTCGGCGTGCTCCAGGAGCAGCGAGCGGACCGCGTCGGCGATCTCCTGGCGGCCGCCGTAGCCCACGGCGACGTTCACGAGTATCCCCGTGTTGTCCCGGGTGGCCTCCTGGGCCTCCTTGAGCACGGACTGGGTGCGGGAGGGCAGCAGGTCCATCGTGCCGACGTGGTGGACCCGCCAGCGCCCGTCGGCGGCAAGCGCGCGCACGGCGTTCTCGATGATGCCGAGCAGCGGGACGAGCTGCTCCTCGGGCCGGTTCAGGTTGTCCGTGGAGAGCATCCAGAGCGTGACGACCTCGACGTCGGTCTCGGCGCACCAGCCGAGCAGCTCCTGGATCTTGTCCGCGCCCGCCTTGTGTCCCTGCTCGGGGGTCCCGCCGGACGCCTTGGCCCAGCGCCGGTTCCCGTCGAGGATGACCCCGATGTGCTTGGGCACCTGGGCGTGGTCGAGACGGCCCTCCACCCGGCGTGCGTAGAGCCCGTACACCAGGTCGCGCAGGTTCACCGTTCTTTACCCCTCTGTGCAGCGACGGACCCCAGGCATCGGCGGTCCGCAGGCGGCCACAGTACTGCGCCGGGGCTGCGGGCTCCCAGCCCGGGACGGTCACAAGTCCGTGATAAGCAGAGATACGTGACTGATTCCCCCCTGTACCGCGCTTCCGCGGACCGTTACGACACCATGGAGTACCGCCGCACGGGCCGCAGCGGCCTGAAGCTGCCGGCGGTCTCGCTCGGCCTCTGGCACAACTTCGGCGACGACCGCACGCTGGACTCCCAGCGCGCGATCCTGCGCCGCGCCTTCGACCTGGGCGTCACCCACTTCGACCTGGCGAACAACTACGGACCGCCGCCCGGCTCGGCCGAGCTGAACTTCGGCAAGCTCTTCGCCCAGGACTTCGCCCCCTACCGGGACGAACTGGTCATCTCGACCAAGGCCGGCTATCTGATGCACCCGGGGCCGTACGGCGAGTGGGGCTCCCGCAAGTACCTGCTGTCCTCGCTCGACGCCTCCCTGGACCGGATGGGCCTCGACCACGTCGACATCTTCTACTCGCACCGCTTCGACCCGGAGACCCCCCTGGAGGAGACGATGGGGGCCCTGGCCTCCGCCGTCCAGCAGGGCAAGGCGCTGTACGTCGGCGTCTCCTCGTACACCGGTGAGCAGACCGCCGAGGCCGCGCGGATCCTGAGGGAGATGGGCGTCCCGGCCCTGATCCACCAGCCCTCGTACTCGATGATCAACCGCTGGACCGAGGAGGACGGCCTCCTCGACACCCTGGAGGCGGCCGGCATGGGCTGCATCTCCTTCGTGCCGCTGGCGCAGGGCCTGCTCACCAACAAGTACCTGAAGGGCATCCCGGAGGGCTCCCGGGCCACCCAGGGCAAGTCCCTCGACCCGAACCTGCTCTCCGACGAGGTCCTGCGGCGCCTGCGCGGCCTCGCGGACATCGCGGAGCGGCGCGGCCAGTCCCTGGCGCAGCTCGCGCTGTCGTGGGTGCTGCGGGACCCGCGGATGACCTCGGCCCTGATCGGCGCGTCCAGCGTCGCCCAGCTGGAGGAGAACGTGGCCGCGCTCGCCGGCGCTCCCCTGACGGACGAGGAGCTGACGGAGATCGACTCGTTCGCGGTGGACACGGCGGGCACGAACATCTGGGCCGGCCGGGGCTGACGTCCCCCTTCTCCGGAGGGAAAGAAAACGGGCCGGTCCGTGGGGGGGATACGGACCGGCCCGAGGGGGGGTTTCCACCATAACCCTTCGATAGTCGTCCCGCGCGCCACGTACGCCCGAAGTCCCGCCCGGAATCCCCCGGACCCCGTGCGGGACAAGGGCTGTGAGGCCTCGTGGCGGGTTTACGCCCCGGCGTGGCGGCGGGGTTCCGTCCCTCCCAGGGGGGACCGGGGGGCGGGGGCGCGACGTTGACGCGGGGCACGCGTACGCGTGGGGGGCCTACGCGCGCACGCGTGGAGGTCCTACGGAGGGCCCGGGCCGAGGAGGGTGAAGGCGCCGTACGCGGCGGAGGCGAGGGCGAGGCCGGCGAGGACCGGGGCGGCGGTGCGGGTCCCGAGGCGCGCGAGGGCGGCGGCGGGCGGGAGCAGCAGTCCGAAGGCGGGCATCATCAGGCGCGGCCGGGAGCCGAAGTAGGCGGCGCCGACGAGGGAGACCAGGACGACGCCGATCGTGTACACGAGCAGGGGCAGGGGCTGCCGCTGCCGTACGCAGAGGACGACGAGCCGGGCGAGCAGGGCGAGGGCCGCGGTCAGGCCGAGGGCGGCGGGCCAGGGCAGGCCCGCGATGAACCGGGCGAGCGCGAGGCCGCCGTCGACGGAGTTGCCCCAGGCGGCCTGGACCTCGAAGTAGGCGGTGGGGCTGCCCTCCCGTACGCCGACGTACACGACGTACCCGAGCCAGCCCAGGGGCGCGATCAGCACGCCGGCCACCGTCCGCGCGGGCAGCCGGCGGTCCCGTACGAGGGCGGCGAGGGCGGTGGTCCCGAGCGCGGCGATCAGGGCGGCGGCCGTCGGCCGGGTGAGTCCGGCGGCGACGCAGAGGGCCCCCGCCAGGATCCAGCGGTCGCGCAGGACCGCGTACAGGGACCAGGCGGCGAGGGCGGTGAAGAGGGTCTCCGTGTACGCCATGGACTGGACGAACGCGGTCGGGTACACGCCCCACAGGACGGCGAGCACGATCCCGGTCCTCGGCCCGAAGGCGTGGGCGCCGCACTTGTGAATGCCCCCGGCGGCGACGAGCCCGGCGGTCCAGGAGACGAGGAGTCCGGCGCCGGCGGCGTCGAGGGGCAGGACGGCGGACAGGCCGCGCTCCAGGGCCGGGAGGAGCGGGAAGAAGGCCAGGTCGGAGTGGACGGCGCCGCTGGGGAGGGCGGTCTCGTACCCGTAGCCGTGCTCGGCGATCCGCACGTACCAGACGGAGTCCCAGCGGCCCTTGAGCCGGTGCAGCCCGTCCTCGCCGGTCGCGGCGGCGGCGATCGCGAGGCCGAGGAGGCCGAGCGCGCGGGTGGCGGCGTAGCCGCCGAGGGCCAGGAGGACGGGACGGCCGGGGCGGCCGGGCCGGGACGGGAGCATGGGTTCGATTATCGCGGCCGGTCGGGACGGGGTGGGTCCGGCCCGGGCTCAGGCCAGGAGGCGGTACACGACGACGAGGGTCACCAGTGCCGCCAGTGCGACGGCGGCGAGCAGCCGGGCCCGCTCCTTGGAGGGCCACACGGCGACGTGCGGTCCGCCGCGTCCGGGAACGACGAAGAACACCCGGTGGGGGTGGGAGGCGAGGACGACGCGCGCCAGGGGGAGGTGGCGCAGGGTGATCCGGCGGCTTATCTCTCCTTCGTGCGGGAGGAGCCAGGACTCCAGGAGCCCGGCCACCTCCCCGTCGGTGTCGCGCGCCAGGGAGGAGCGCGGGCCGACCACGCGGACGTCGGTCCAGTCACCGTGGTCACGGGCGGTCCTCCACGCCCCGTACGGCAGGACGGGGGAGGAGACCTTGACCTTCACGACGAACGGGCTCCTGGTGACGACGCCCTCGGTCCATGTCACGGTCCTCGCGGTGCCCCCGCAGCGCCGGTGGGGGACGGTGCCCGCCCTGTCGCAGTCGGGGCAGGCGCGGGAGCCCGACCCGCCGCACCGGGTGCAGGTGTTCTTGCCGCGTCCGGCGCATCCGGCGCACGCGGCCTCCCTGGTGCCGCACTGGCCGCACGTGACGCGCCCCTGCCTTCCCACGTGCCCCGCGGTCCCCCGGTCGCGCGACGGACGGCTGCGGCGACCGGTGCCGTCGCACCACAGGCAGGCGGCGATCCCGTGGCAGTCGCCGCAGGCCTTGGCCGGGGCGCACGGCAGCTCGCCGCCGCCCTTGCAGCGCTCACAGGCCACCAGGCCGTTGCCGCAGTCGCAGGCCCGGTCGTCCACGGAACCGCGTCGCACCAGTCGCAGCGTCGTCTCGGTCGCGGGGTCCTCGGGGGGCGGTATGCGGTACGTGTGGAGGCTGGAGCCGTACACGGGCCGGTCCGACAGGTCGATGAAGCCCTGGTGGAACCGCTCCTCCTCCGTACGGGTCTCCAGGGAGCGCAGGATCCGCCCTTCGATCAGGAGGTGCCGGGTGATGTCCGCCCCGCCCGGGGGCGCCTGACCGGGCCCGTCCTGCTCCTCGACCCGGCGCCGCACGGCCGCCAGGACGTCCTCGTCGCTCAGCACGCTTCCCCCACCCCCGGTCCACGCCGGAGCGGGTCGGCCTCGGCGTGTCCATGGAACGATACCCAAGTGCCTTGGGAGGAAGGCGAGTTAAATAACACGGGGAGGCGTGGGGAGGCCGGCGGGGAGGCGCGGGGAGGCCAGCGGGGAGGCGCGGGAAGGCCGGCGGGGAGGCCGGGTCCAGGAATCAGCCGAGCGGCCTCATGCGGGCGAACTTCCCGGCCATGACGGGGCCGAGCCGGTGGACGAGGGCGTGTCCGGGTTCCTGCGGGGAGGGCAGGTCGCCGAGGAAGGAGGTGACGATGACCTCGTCGACGCCGAGGACCCCGCGACGGCTCTCCTCCTCCAGGAAGGCGAGCGTGCGGCGCCAGTCGGGCGCGGCCGGGTCCTCGCCGAGGAAGGAACGGACGGTGTCCTGGACGACCTCCCAGAAGAACACGTGCGGCAGCACCCCGCCCTGGTGGAGCACATGGGTCTCGTAGGCCTCACGGAACTCCGGGATCCGGGCGACGAGGTCACTGACCAACTGCACACCCGGCGTCACGCTCGGCGTCGTCGTCATCTGTCCAGAATGCTCCTGCCCGACGACCGCGTCCCGCCACCTTTACGCTTTCCTGGAAACACCTTTCGCCGGGTTTTTCCCGGAGAGGGGTGGACTGTCCCTCTTTCGTGGCCGATCGGAAGGGTGTACGGGTCGGGGGGGGCGGGCGCCGCGTCGGAAGGCAGACCTGCACCGGCCGTGAGTGCGCCGTCGACGCGATGGCCACCGCCACGGACCCGGCCCTCAGGGCGCCCCCAGCAGCAGGCCGAGCAGGGCGCCGCCGATCATGAACGGTCCGAACGGGATCGCGGACTTGCGGTCCGCCTTGCGGAGCAGGACGAGACCGAGTCCGTACGCCCCACCCAGCAGGAATCCGGCGAAGGCGCCCGCGAAGAGGACGGTCCAGCCGTACCAGCCGAGGAGGGCGCCCAGCGGGAGCGCGAGCTTGACGTCGCCGAAGCCCATGCCGTTCGGGTTGATCACGAAGAGCAGGAAGTACGCGGCCCCGAGCACGAGTCCGCCGAGCAGCGCGTGCCCGAACGAGCCCGCCGCGCCGGGCAGCAGCGCGGCCGCCCCGAGCAGCAGGGGAACCAGCACGGCGAGCGGCAGCGTGAGCCGGTCGGGGAGCCGGTGGACGCGCAGGTCGACCGTCGCGAGGAGCACGGCGAAGGGCGCGCAGAGCAGCCACACCCCCAGCTCCGGCCGGAACCCGGCCGACGCGGCGAGCGCGGCGCAGGCCGCGGCGAGGACGAGCGGGACGGCGGGCGCGGCGCGCAACGGAACGCCGGGCTCCGGGGAGGGATCTCCCTCGGCCGTGGTGTCGGCGTCGGCGTCGGCTTCGGCGTCGGCGTCGGCTTCGGCGTCGGCGTCGGCTTCGGCGTCGGCCGTGATCACGTCACGCGGTCCGGGTGCCGGAGCGGTCGTGGCCGGGACGGTCAGCGCGCACGTCCGGCACCGCGTCCCGCCGAGCCAGCCGCGGGCGGGGCCCAGCAGGGTGTGGCCCTGCGGGCAGGCGTCCCGCCACGCCTCCTCGGGCTCCACGGAGAGCCGGTACGCGGCGCGCGGCACGAGCAGGCCGGTGGCGGCGCCCCACAGGGCGGCGAGGGCGATCAGCGTGGCGTCCACGCGGTCGACCCTAGGGCGGGGCGCGGACGCCGGGCATGGGCCCAGGGGCCCACTGTTCCGGGCCGGGGGCCCAGAGCGGGGCCCGGGGCGGGGGCGCTACGGTCTCGGGCCATGGGGAAATGGCGTGACGGCAGAGGCACTTTGGGCGTCCCGGGCCGGGACGGGACGATCCCCCTGGAGGTGGCGGCCTCGTACGGGGCCCGGCGGCGCGGGCTGCTCGGGAGGGACGGCGTCGAAGGGGCGCTGCTGATCACCCCGTGCAACAGCGTGCACACCTTCCGGATGCGCTTCGCGATCGATGTCGCCTACCTGGACCGGACGTTGAACGTCGTCGCCGTGAAGACGATGAGGCCGGGCCGCATGGGCCGGATCAGCCTGCGGGCCCGGCACGTGCTGGAGGCGGAGGCCGGGGCGATGGCGCGCTGGGGACTGGTGCCCGGCGTCCGGCTCACGCTCTCCGTGTGAACCGGCCGGCGGGGCCGCACCGGGATCGTTCCGGCGCGGCCCCGACCGTAAGGCTATGAACCCTGGGCGCGCAGGAAGGAGACCTCCACACGACGGTTCTTCTTGCGGCCCTCCTCCGTGCTGTTGCTGGCGATCGGGTACTGCTCGCCGTAGCCACGGATCTCGTACGTGATCCCCGCGGCGGCGAGCTGCTGTTCGAGGACGGTGTGCACGGCCTGGGCGCGCTGCTTGGAGAGCACGTCGCCGTGGGCCGAGGAGCCGAGGTCGTCGGTGAAACCGAAGACACGGACCCTCTTGGCGTCCTGCTTCTTGATCTCGGCCGCGATGGCGGCGATGCGCGCGTTGGCGACGGCGGACAGCTTCGCGCTGTCCTTGCCGAAGAGGACCTCCGCCTGGAGCGCGAACTTGATGTCCGTGTTCGTGTCCTCGCGGCGCTCGGTGCCCTCCAGGTCCTCGACGATGGACTTGATGTCGAGCACCTTGGGCGGGGCGAGCTCGGCCCCGTCGGGGATCTTGAGATCGGGGTCGCTCGCGTCGATCTCCACGCTGGGCACGCTGGAGGCCGACGGGTACGGGTTGTCGTCCGCCGCCGCGGGCGGTGTGAAGAGGCCGAACGCGAGCGTTCCGGTGAGGGCGACACCGGCCGCACGCGCGGCGGACCGCCGGCCGCGGGTCAGGGTCACGGTCATCAGGAGATCTCAATCGTGCCGGTGGTGAAGCCGGGGAAGGTGAGGCCTACTTCGGTGGTGGTGTTCGGGGGGGACGGGAACTGGGCGAAGAAAGGCAGTGTTTCGCCGGCCTTGATCAGAGAGGTGTACTTCGTGGTGGTCAGCGGGCGGTTATCCGTGTCGCGCAGCACGTAGTAGCGCTTCTTATCCTTGGAGTCCGTCAGAGTCATCGCCGCGAGGGAGCTGCCCGTCAGCGCGACATCCTGCTCCAAACCGTTCCACTGAACAGGCGTGGTGTAGCCGTCACCACCCGTGTTCTTGAACTCGCCGGTGACCGTGAGGAAGCCGCCGGAGTCGCGCTTCGCTTCATGGACCACCATCTCAAGGCCCTTCTCACCCTTGAAGGTGGCGAGGACCGTGCTGGTGTCCGGGTAGGTTTTGCCGTCGTCGCTCTTTGTCGGCTCCTCCTTCCCGGGAGTCGGGGCCGAGGAAGAGGTGTTCCCCTGCCCTTGTCCCTTCCCGTCCTCGTCGCCGCAGGCCGCGAGCGAGAAGGTCAGGGCCGCCGCCAACAGGGCGGCTGCGCCGGCTCGGCGCGTCGTCCTCACATGCCGAATGCTCATGAGTGGTGATTCCTTTGCGTTCGTTCGCGGTCAGTCCTTGGCCAGGTGGACGTCGAACAGGTCCGCCATGTCCGGAAGAAGATCCAGTCTTGTCGGGTCGATGACCCACTTCTCGCCGTCACAGAAGAACTGGCCCGGAGAGGGCTTCTCTTCTTCCTCATCGGGGTCCTCGTCCTCGCCGTCCGTGGGTGGCGCCTCGGTGGCCTCGTTGGGCTCGAAGCTGCACCGGGTCTCGACCACGGCCGTCGCCGTAGCCTCCGCGTACTTCCCCTCGGTCCCCTCGACGATGCTTTTGCCCACCGATTTCTCCGACTTGACCTTCACCGTGACGCCCCAGCGCCCGTCCGCGAGAGGGGCACAACCGATGCGCTGGGCATCGTTCTCCGCGGCGAAGCGCGAGGCTTCGGCGCACCCGGCCTCGGGATTCCACACGTCTCCGTCGATGAGGTCCTTGAGCCATTCCGGATCGAGGATGTGCAGGCGGAGGGTGTCCTCCAGGCCGTCCCGGGACTCCTTGGCGGCGGCCAGCGCCGCGGCGTCGGCCGCTGTCTGCGTCTCGTTGCGCCTGACGTCCGCCTGCCCGAACGCGAAGAACATCAACGCGAGAAAGAGCAGGCCGACCACCGCTGCGATGTACAGCGGTGCGGCCTGCCCTGACTCGTCGTAAGGACGAGGCGTCACTTGATGACGCTGTTGATCTTCTCCTTGAACGTGTTGGCGATCGTGGTGCCCATGTCCGTCGCCAGCAGTGCCGCGAGGATCGCGACCACGAGGATCGTGATGCCGACGTACTCCATCGCGCCCTGTCCCCGGTCCCGGCGCTTCTGCAGAGCGTCGACGCGGGTGTTCACCCAGGAGCCGACGTAGACCTTGGCGGTGGTGGCGGCCTTCAGAGTGGTGTCGCTCATGATGTTCCCCTCCCGGTTCGGCCGGCCCGCGGCCGGTCTCGCTTCCGACACGAGGAACGTACGCCGGGGCGACGTCCCCGGGCATGGGCCCCAGGGCCCAAGTACGGTCCCAAGCGACCGGGTGGGCCCGCGGGTCTCCGGGGTGCTCAGTCATGGCGCGGCGCCCCTCTCCGGGCGATGCCGTTCCAGCGGGCGATGGCCTCGCCCCGGCTTCCGGCGTCGAGCTTGGCGAAGATGCGGTTGATGTGGTTCTTGACGGTCTTCTGGCTGATGAAGCAGGTGGCGGCGATCTGCTGGTTGGTCATGCCCGACGCGATCAGGTCCATCACCTCCACCTCCCGCCGGCTCAGCTCGGACAGTACGGTCCCGTCGGTCTGGGGGCCCAGGGAAGACTGTCCCACATTCGCTTGCAGAAGCGAATGGTTTTGGGGAGATTTCGGTCCGGGCTGAGGAGGAGCAACTCCCCGGTGTTCAGTGTGCATTGGTGAAGCATTCGACCTCTGCTGCTGCTCCTGCGCGTATGCGGGTGCAGACGGTTGGTCGGGGCTCGTGAACGCCCTCCCCAAGCCCTCCGGCAGGGGCTGCCCGGGGGCCCGGGCCCCCGGCGCGCCTCCCCGCAGCGACTCCAGGAGCGCGGCGGAGGCGGAGTGCGTGAAGTGGGCCCGGCCCCGTCTGATGTCGCGGACGGCCTCCACCAGCTGGTCGGCGGTGAACTCGCCGTGGACGAGGTAGCCGCCCGCGCCCAGGCGCAGGGCCTCGTGGACGATCTCGCTCTCCCGGCTGTACGTCATCATCAGCACCGGGGCGAGCCGCACCAGGTGCGGCAGGGCCGAGATGCCGTCCACGCCGGGCATGCGGACGTCCAGGAGGACGACGTCGGGCCGGTGCCGGACCGTGGCCTCGTAGGCCTGGCGGCCGTCCGCGCTCTCCGCGACGACCTCGATGTCGTCCCGTCCGGAGAGCAGGACGCTCAGACCGGCCCGTACGACGGGGTTGTCGTCGGCCACGACCACCCGCAGCGGTGTCGTGGCGGCGGGCGGCCGGTCCGGCAGGGCGGGGAACCCCTCCGGCGCGGGCATGGGGCCTGAGCCGGTCGTGTCGTCGGGCATGGTCGCGGCCTCCTCTCTCAGGGGGCGGGGGACGTCGGGAAAGGTGAAGGTGCGGACGCGTTCTGCGGGGCGAGCGGCCCGGGCGCCGCGGGGCCCAGGGCGGAGGCGAGGAGTTCGAGTCGTACCTCCGTGCCCCGCGCGGCACGGCCCCGGCCGATCCGGATGCGGGCGCCGATGGACGCGGCCCGCTCGACCATGCCGACCAGGCCGAAGTGGCCGGCCCGCCCGAGGTCGTCGAGGGTGGTCCCGGCGGGCAGGCCGACCCCGTCGTCGTACACGCTGATCCTCAGGACGTCGCCGACGACGCCGGCCGAGACCTCCAGCCGGGTCGGGCGGGCGTGCCGGTGGGCGTTCTCCATGGCCTCGCTCGCGATGGTCAGCACGTGGCGGGCGACGGCGTGCGGCACCGGTGGGACGGCGGCGGCGCCGAGACGGCGGAAGGTCACGCCGACCCCGCCGCACCGGCGCGAGAAGTCGGCGGTCCGCGCCTCCAGTTCGGACAGTACGTCCACTCCGCCGTCGAGGCCCGACTCGCGGCGCAGGTCCGAGAGCAGCTCCCGTGACTCGGCCGCCGCGCGGCGGGCCGAGCGGGCGACCAGACCGGCCTGGTGCCTGACCGTGGCGGGGTCCACCCGCTCGGCCGAGCCGGCCAGTCCGTCGGCGGCCATCGCGAGTCCGTGCAGCGTCTTGGCGACGGAGTCGTGCATCTCGCGGGCGAGCCGGGCCCGTTCCTCCTCCACCGCCTCGTGGACGGCGAGGCGGGCCCGGGTCTCGGTCAGGGCGGTGGACGCGGCGCCGAAGCGGAGGAGCAACCCGCGCAGGCTGGCGCCGACGGCACCGGCCATCAGGCACAGGCCGACGAGCAGCAGCGCCGACGCGTCGGCCTCGGCGGTGCTCACGGCGTAGGCCGCCCCGAGGAGGGCGACCTGGCAGCCGGCGAACACGGCCCCGCCCCGCCAGCTGTAGACGAGGCCGGCGAGGAGCGGCGTGCAGATCGTGACGTACGCGAGCGTGGAGTTCGGCGAGGCCGCGAAGAGCAGCAGTGCGCCGAAGAGCATGTCGAGCGCGAGCAGCCACGGGTGCCGGAGCAGGAAGGGCCCGAACCGCTCCCAGTCCCGCAGCAGGGCGTAGGACACCATGACGGTGACGAGGACGGCCGCGCCGATGATCCAGCTCCCGGGCCCCTCCGCGGCCTTGGCGAGGGCGAAGGGGGTGGCCAGGGCGGTCATGGCGAGCCTGAAGCCGAAGAGCTGCCGGCACAGCGCCTGGAGCGCGTTGATCTGGATCGGGATGCCGGGCGGGGGGTCCGCGGGCCGGCGCCCGGCCCCGCCGTCGCCCCGCTGCCGCACGACCCCGCCGTCGCCCCACTGCCCCGCGCCCGCGCCCGCGTCCACGCCCGCACCCGCGTCCACGCCCGCGCCGACGCCACCCAGGTGGAGCGTCATGCGATCGTCGCCGCCCCCTCCCCCTCGCTCTCGTCCCCGCTCTCGTCCCGGCACCGTCGTCAGCCCCCGAAGAGGGTGCCGAAGTCGACCTCGGAGGCGTAGTAGAAGCCCACCCCGATGAGGATCATGGTCGCGGGGAGCATGAAGCTCGTGACGAGGAGCGTGGCCTTCGGCACGGCCTTGGACGCCTTCTGGCGGGCGGCCTGCGCGTCGGTGCGGCGCATGTCGGTCGCGATCTGGATGAGGGTGTCGACGATGGGGGCGCCGAGCTCCTCCCCCTGCTGGAGGGCGGAGACGAACATCGACACCTGCTCGGAGTCGTTCCGCCTGCGCAGCTCGTCGAACGCCTGGCGGCGGCTCATGCCCATGTCCATCTGGCGCAGGGTGATCCTGAGTTCGTCCGCCCAGGGGCCCTGGTACTTCTCCGCGACGCGTTCCATCGCCTGGCGGAAGCCGAGTCCGGCGGAGACGACGACGGCGAGGACGTCGAGGAAGTCGGGGAGCGTGCGCTCGATGTCCTCCTTCCGCTTCCGCATGGCGAAGCGGATGAGGGCGTCCGTCCAGAAGAAGCCGTAGACGGCGAACACGACGGCGAGCACGACCTGGCCGTTGGCCAGCATGGAGAACGCGGCGGCCCCGCCGAAGACCGTGTAGACGGCCTTGCGGGCGGCGTAGCGGTCGACGGTCATGCCGTTCGGGTTCCCGGCGAGGTCGAGCTTGCGCCGCATGGCGTCGACCCGCTTGGGGCCCATCATCCTCAGCACGCGCGGCGCGTGCCGCATGCCCATCCGGTCGATGGCGGAGCCGGTGGCGGTGGTGCGCGAGGCGCCGGACTCCAGGGCCACCACGAGGTCGGAGGGGAGCTTGGCGTCGGCCCGGTACATCCGTACGCCCTGGAAGACGCCCCAGACCCCGAGGCCGAAGAGCAGGGAGAGCAGCAGATCCATGGTGGTGTCCCCGCCCTTCAGGTGCGGATCTTGGTGAGTCGGGTGATGAGGAAGAAGCCGAGCCCGTAGAGGCCGGCGGAGACGACGACGGCGATCTTCCCGCCGGTCGCGGCCGTCATGTCGTCCAGGGCTCCCGCCCGCATGCCGTTGATGACGAGGAGGAAGCCCACGCCGAGGACGGGGACCATGATCGCGGTCATCCTGACCTGCGAGAGGATCGTCCTGACCTCGCGCCGGGTCTCCTTGCGCTCCTCCAGCGTGTCGGTGAGGTTGCGCAGGGAGGTGACGATCGTGCCGCCCGCCCGGCTGGACAGGATGAGGGTGGTGAGCAGCACGGTGAGCTCGCGCGACGGCAGACGTTCGCCGAGCTCGTTGAGCGCGTCCTCCAGGGAGTGGCCGACGGCGAGCTGGTCGGCGACGCGGCGGAGTTCCTCCCGCGCGGGGTCCTCCAGCTCCTCGCAGGCCATCGCGAGGGCGGTGCGCAGCGCCAGGCCGGCCTGGGTGGCGTTGGCGAGGAGCCGGGTGAGTTCGGGAAGCTGGTTGATGAACGCCTCGGTCCGCTTCTGGATCTGCGCGTTGAGGAACGCGTTGCCGCCCCAGACGCCGATGACGACGGCGAGGAGGCCGAAGAAGGGGGCGAAGACGGTCGTGGTGACGAAGTACACGGCGAGGAGCGCGCCCGCCACGTAGACGGCGTACTCGCCGGGGGTGAGGTCGAGGCCGGTCGCGGCCAGCTTGCGCTCGATGTTCCGGCCGAGCGTGGTCCTGCGCAGCCGCCGGTCGACGACGGTGAACCGCCGGTGCCGTCCCCGGCCCTCCGCCGGCCCCGTCTGGGACATCCGCCGGTAGAGCTCCTCCTGGTGGGCCCTGCCCGACGAGAAGCTGTGCACGCCGATGACGGTGAGCACACAGGCGAGCAGGGTGACCCCGATCGTCAGGAGCGGGAGATTGTCCATGTCGGGCGGGAACCTTCTGGGTGGGCGGCGGACGGGGCGGCGGCGGGGGGCCGGCTTACGGGGAGGGTGGCGGCGGGCCGGTCACAGAGGAACGCGGCGGTGGGCCGGTCACGGCGACCTCCGTACGGCGAGCTGGTCGTCCGACCGGGCGACGCCGAACGCGGCGGGGATGGGTTCGCTCCTCATGTAGAGGCGCTCGGCGATGCGGAGCGGCAGCGGGTGGTAGGCGAAGGAGCCGTACACCCGGCCGTCGGGGGCCAGGGGCTGGGCGTTGAAGCGGCAGACCGAGACGATCCGGTAGTCCTCGCGGCCGTGGGAGTCGACGACGGCGATCTCGGTGACGCGCCGGGAGCCGTCGGCGTGCCGGGTGAGCTGGACGATGACGTCCACGGCGCTGTTGATCTGGTCCTTGATCGCCACGAAGGGGATCTCCACCTCGGACATGGACGCCAGGGTCTGGAGCCGCATCAGGGCGTCCTCGGCGCTGTTCGCGTGGACGGTGGCGAGGGAGCCGTCGTGGCCGGTCGACATCGCCTGGAGCATGTCGAGCGTCTCGCCGCCGCGGACCTCGCCGACGATGATGCGGTCGGGGCGCATGCGCAGGGAGTTGCGGACCAGGTCGCGGATGCTGATGCGGCCCTTGCCCTCGACGTTCGCCGGCCGGCTCTCCAGGGTGATGACGTGGGACTGCTGGAGCCGGAGTTCGGCGGAGTCCTCGATCGTGACGATGCGCTCGCCCTCGGGGATGAGGCCGGAGAGGGCGTTGAGCAGGGTGGTCTTCCCCGTGCCGGTGGCGCCGGAGACGATGACGTTGAACCTGGCCCGGACCAGGCCGGCGAGCAGCAGCATCATCTGCTCGTCGAGCGAGCCCAGGCCGATCATCTCCGCCAGGGTGAAGGCGCGGGGGAAGCGGCGGATGGTGAGGATGGGGCCGGTCAGCGAGAGCGGCGGGATGATGACGTTGACGCGCTCGCCGGAGGGGAGCCGGGCGTCGACCATCGGATTCGCCTCGTCCACGCGCCGGTTGACGGTGGAGACGATGCGCTCGATGGTCTGCATGAGCTGCTCGTTGGACGAGAAGCGCAGGGGGAGCTGTTCGAGCCGGCCGCCGCGCTCGACGAAGACCTGGTCGGCGCCGTTGACCATGATCTCGCTGACGGAGGCGTCTTCGAGCAGGGGCTCCAGGATGCCGAGGCCGAGGGCCTCGTCGACGACGCGGCGGATGAGCTGGGCGCGTTCGACCGTGGAGAGGACCGGGCCCTCGCGGCTGATGATGTGGCCGAGGACGCGCTCCAGACGGATCCGGCGGTCCGCGGCGGCCAGCGCGGACATCTCCGCGAGGTCGATCTCCTCCAGGAGCTTGGCGCGGTAGACGCCGACGAGGACGTCTCCCTCGTCGTGGCCGCTGTGCGGCTCGGGGCTGTTGATGCGTGCCCTCAAGCTCATGTCGTCGACTCCTCGGCTTCTCTGGGCTTCCACCGCCCGCGTACGGGCGGTCCGTCACGGGTTCCGGGACCGGTGGTGCGGGGTGGGGGGTCAGTCGGCGGGCATCGTGGCGCTCTTCTCGGCGATGCCGAAGTTCTTCATGCCGGGGATCACCGACGGGACCTCGACCGTGACGGTGACGGTGACCCCGTCGCCCCAGTCGTTCTTGTCCGCGTCGGTGCCGTCGGCGAGCCAGTCGGACACGGCCTCCTGGGCGGCCTGCCGGGCGTTCATCCCGGCGTCGGGGTCGGCCGCCACCACGCGGGCCGCGGCGCGGGCGGCCGTGCCGGCCTGCTGGGCGGCGAAGGCGCCGAGGCCGAGCTGGACCACGAGCAGGCCGACGAGGAGGAGGACGGGGAGCCAGCCGAGGAACTCCAGGGCCGCCTGGCCCCGGTCGTCCTTCCGTGGACGGGTGTACGCACGGATGCTCACGGCTCAGTCCCCTCCTTCGCCGCCGCGGAGCGGCCGTCAACACTGATCGGGAGGCTCGGGCCGCCGGGAAACAGGATCGGCACGTCGACGGAGACCGTGGCCTTCACGAGCTCCCCCTCCGCCCAACAGAAGATCTTGGCTCCTCGCCACTCCTGGGGCAGATCTTCCTGACCGACGGACTGGCAGTCCGCCACGTCACGGGAAGCCGCGTACGCGCGCACCCCCCGGTCCGCCGCGTTCCCCGCCAGGATGAAGGTGTAGCCGACGAGGGCGCACTGCCAGAGGACGACCAGTGTCAGCAGGATCAGCGGGAAGGTGCCCGTGAACTCGACGCTGAGCTGGCCGCGGTCGTCGTGGACGCGGTCCCGCCGCCGTATCTCCGCCACTTCCATGGTTCGCCGTTCCCCCTCGGTTCCGTTGCCCACGTCTCCGTCCACCGACATCCCTGCCCGCTCGGGTGCCCGCCCACGTCCCCGCCCGTTCACGTCTCCGTCGTCACGTCCGTGACCTGCGCAGGCCGAACGACCCCCGGTCCCGGTCGCCGCGTCCCCGTCCCCCGCGCTCGCCCGCCGCGGGCTTCACCAGGCCCAGTTCGCCGGCCAGCGCCCATATCGCCTGCTTCACCGCCGACTTGGCCTCCAGATCCTGTATCCGGCCCGCGTCCACGACGGACTGCAGCTCCTTGAAGTGGGACGGGACGGTGGTCCGCGCGACCCGGGTCCCGGTGATCCGCTCGACGAGCGGTGGCTGGATCTCGGTGTTCCGGGCGTAGCGGTTGACCACCGTGACCGTCTCCTCCGCCTTGCGGATCTGGAGCCGTTCCCAGAGCCGGACCATGCGCTTGGCGGCCCGTACGGTGATCACGTCGGGCGTGGCCACGAGGACGCCGGTGTCCGCCATCTCGATCGCGGCGGCGTTCGCGCCGTTCATCGCGGTGCCGCAGTCGATGACGACGACCTCGTACTTGTGCCGGAGCGCGCTGACCGTCTGGCGTACGGCGCGGTCGTCGACCTCCTCGGCCCGCTCCCCCTCCGCGGGCGCGAGCAGCAGGGAGAGCCCGCCGACCTTGCTCTGGTCGCCGGAGTAGACGACGTCCTGGAGCACGCGGGGCGTGACGTCCTGGATGCCCGTCAGGTCGACCACGGAGCGGCGGTGCTGGACGTCGACGTACGAGGCCACGTCGCCGGCCTGGAGGTCCAGGTCGGCGAGGACGGTGCTCATGCCGGAGGCGCGGGCCGCCAGGGCGAGGTGGACGGCGATCAGCGTGGTGCCGACGCCGCCCTTCGCGCCGCTGACCGTGACGACCCTGCCGCCGGCCCCGCGCACGACCTCGCCGCCGTTGCCGAGGTGCCGGCGCACGCCGGTGGCCCAGACGGCGGCGGCCTGCACGCGGCCGGCCAGTTCCTCGTAGCTGAGCGGGAGGGCGACCAGGCCGCGGGCGCCGGAGTCCATGGCCGCGGCGAACAGGACGGGGCTCGCGTCGGCGGTGACGAGGACGACGCCGACCGCGGGGAAGCGGAGGGCGACCTCGCGGATCAGTTCCAGGGCGGGCACCGGACCGATCCGTTCGTGCACGAGCACGACCTCGGGCAGTTCGTCGAGGGACTCGCCGGCGAGCTGGGCGAGGGTGTCGACGAGCTGTGTGGAGTCACCGACCGGCGTCGCGGGCTCCGCTTCCGGGAGCTGGCTGAGCAGAGTGGTGATGGACCGGGCGGCGTCGGTGTCACCGACGGCCGGAAGGATCCTGGTCGTCATCCGGATCTCACTTGTCCTTGCCGATTTCGTAGGTGCGTTCACCGGGACGGAGGGAGGTGTCGCTGCCCGGGGCGATGAGGGCGAGGCGGACGTGCTCGGCGAAGGACTCCGCGTAGGCGACGCGCTGGGCGTCCAGGGTGTTCAGGCCGAAGGTGATCGGTACGGCCTCGTTGGAGCGGGAGCCCTCGCCCCGGGTCGGCTCCAGGGAGGTGAGCTTGCCGACGTCGAGGACTTTGGCGTTCGACACGATGATCTTCGACGTCGGAGCGGTCTTGTCGTTCTCGCCGGAGAAGGTGGCGAAGATGTTCACCTTGGAACCCGGGGTGATCTTTCCGGCCACGCCCGTGGCGGCGTCGATCATGATCGCGATCTCCTGCTCGCCGGGTTGGAGGGCGGGCCGCTTGACGATCATGTCGCTCTGCAGGAGAGAACCCTTGCGGAGCTGGGTGACAGCGATTTTTCCGTCGATCTCGGAAAGATCCGTGATCGCATTGGCCGAAAGCCAGCGTTTGGGAAGGGAAATCTTCTCGAACTGACTCTCCTTGAGGCTGGTGTAGGGGGCGACGTCGACCTTCATCTGATACGCCGAGACCTCGGGACCGACTTTCGAATTCACGTCGCCGATCACGGAGAGCACCCCGACGAAGGCGCCGAAGGCGCACAGAACGGAGAGGAGCAGGAGTATGACGCCACGGCGCTGACGGGAATTCATGGGCCGGACAACCTCATTGGGGGACGTGGGGCGAACGGACGGGACGGGACGCGGAGTCGGCGGCGGGCGGCACGGGCGGTCACCCCTCGGTCGTGACGCCGGGGGGCAGGGCCCGGCTCTCGCCCGTGGAGAGGGGCGCCGCGCAGAAGCCGCAGCGGTCGCCGATGAGCTCCATGCCGCACCAGTGGCACCACTCGCGGCGCACGCTCGCGACCAGCTGGTACAGCACGGAGAGGTCCGGGATGTGGGCGGCGAACTCGATCAGCTTGCCGGTGCCCCACCAGCGCGGGGAATCGGCGGGCAGGTCGGTCTCCTCGACCCCCTGCACCTTCCAGTCGGGGGCGAGCGTGCCGGTCACCCAGTCCGACTGCAACTGGCCGCGTGCCACCAGGAGTCGGGTGTCGTACTCGGGCCCGGCGAGCGTGCCGCCGCCCACCTTGACCAGCTGCGGCTCCGGGCCGGCCACGACGCCGAACTGCGAGCCCGGGATCCAGGACCTGGCGTGCGACGTGAGGCTCACCGGGACCCGGTCGAGCTTCGCGACCGAGCCGAGCAGCGCGCCGCAGTGGATGTAGTACGAGAGCAGCCGCGCCGCCGACGCGAGGACCCCCGCGCTGAAGTCGCAGACGGAGAGCTGGCGCAGCTGGCGGACGAGCACGGCCAGGCCGAGCGGGGGGAGGTCCGACCGGAGGAAGGCGACCCGGTCGCTCTCCAGGAGGGCGCGGACGGCGTGGAGCCGCCGTTCGAAGGCCCGGGAAAGGGTCGCGGGATAGAGGACGACGACGTAACCGTGCTGATCGAGCGTCACGCGCATGTCGAGGAGGGCGGCTTCCAGGGACTGCGCCTCGGGTGCCCGCAGTACGGCCGCGGTGGGCGTGTGCTGGTCGAGCAGTGGGAGCACCAAGTCGGTGCTCGTGACCGCGATTGCTGTCGACACCAAGATCCCCGTTTCGCTCCGGTCCCGGTTTCCCCGGCGGCCGCAGGCCCTTCCCCCGTCATCTGACCACATCGGCAGCTTATCCGTGCCCTACACGGCAGAGAACACCCTTCCGTGACACACGACGGCCCACGGATTCCCTTCACGGGCGCACCCCGTGTTCAAACCCCTGGAATCGTTGAATTCGGAAAGGACGAGGGGCGGGAGACGGGGTGTCGGGGGATCGCCGAAGGGGACCGGTCGTGTCCCGCGCCGGGGCCTACTTCTCCGTCACCGTGAGCGTGACGCTTTCGACGATCGCCGTGACGTCCCGGTCGGAGAGCGTGCCCTCCTCGGAGTTCACCGTGATCAGGTACGGGCGCGACCGCGCGTCCACGCCGGTCACCATCACGCCCTCCAGCCGGGTGCCCGCGGGCGGTGTGCCGGCCCTGCCCCGGGAGGTGAAGGTGTAGGTGATCTTCCGGGCCTCCTCGCGCCCGCCGGGCCCGGCCACCCGGATCTCCGTGGTCTTCGCCGGGGTGGCGCCCAGCTGGATCCGGGCCTCCGCCCCGACGGCCGCCATCTCCACGGTGTTCAGGCTGCCGTGGTCGAACTCGACGCTCATGGCCCCGACCAGGACGCCGCCCTCGGTGAGGGTCGCCCGGGCCACCTCGTGGGTGTTGCCCCGGTCGGGGGCGACCTCCTCGAAGGCCGCCGGGTGGGCGACGGTGAGCCGCTCGGTCCTCAGGGTGCCCCAGCCCTCGGGGGTGGTGCCCGCCGTCCCGCCGCTCCCGCAGGCGGTGAGCAGCAGTCCGGCGGCTCCCGCCGCCACCGCCGCGCGAAGGCCGCGCCCCGGCTTCCCGTTCATCCCCGACTCCCCTCGCTCGTCCCGGGCGGTGCTCCCGCCGCCGGTCGTCTCCCCGTACGCGTCCGCGCGCACGGACGTACTGTGCGTCATCGGGCGCAGTAGCTGTAGGGGACGTATTCCCGCTTCCCGTCCCGGGGCGCCCCGAGGAACCGGGCGTTCCGGAGCGTCTGGGCCTTGTTCGACAGTTCGACGGAGGCGCCGAGGGAGAGGCCCAGGTTCAGTTCGAACCCGTACTCGTGGGCGTCGGCCATGACGTCGTACCCGGTCCTGCTGGACCTGCCCCGGTCGAAGAGGAGCTGCCCGAAGGGGTCGTCGGCGCCCGGCCGGGTGGTGGGCGCGTGGTTGTTCAGGAGGTACGAGAAGACCGCGCCGCCGTCGCCGTTGCCGTCCAGCCACCGCTGCGCCACGGCGCGGTCGGCGTCGCCGTCCGGGCCCTTGGGGAAGGCCACCGTGTTGGTGAAGACCTCGGTCCTGCTCTTCCCGGAGTTGTCGACGGCGCCGACGCGGCCGCCCCTGTTGTCCTCGCCCTCCTTGCCGTTGTGGCCGCCCGCGCCGTCGGAGGTGCCGACGTCGTCGGACTCCGTGGTCTGGGTGAAGTCGATCCGGAGGAGTTCGCCGGTCTTCTGGTCGCGGGTGACGGTGACGGTGGCGGAGCGGGCGGCCTGCGCGTGGTCGCCGGTGTCGAAGCCGCCGGCGCCGAGCCTGCTGCCCCACTGGCCGTCGGCCTTGACGGAGTAGGTGTACGACTTGGTGCCGCGGTAGTCGTCCTTGGTGAGGATGACGTCGGCGTTGATCCTGGCGCTTCCCTCGATCCCGGCGGCGATGGTCCGGTCGTCGCCCGGGTTCACCGAGAGCCCGCCCTCCACGCTGCCGTGGACGCCGACGGAGCCGTAGCTGATGTGGCGGTCCTTGAGCCGGCCCTCGATCCGTTCGCGGAGCCTGTCCTCCTCCACCAGCGGCCCCTTGCCGAAGATCGCGAGGATGCCGTCGCCCATGCTCGCCTCGGCGCCGCCCGGGGAGGTGCGCCGGATCTCGTACATCCTGAGCTTCTCCAGGTCCCCGCGGAAGGCGTCGGCCTCTGCCCGGCTCTCGAAGACCCAGGTGTCGCCGTTGTTGACCTTGATGCCGCCGCCGAGGTCCACCGATCCCTTGCCCAGCTTGCCGATCTTCCCGCCGAAGCCGCCAGTGGCGCCGATCGAGGCCGAGTCCGTGAAGGTGGTGTGGACGAGCTGGTCGCCGCCGTCGACCTCACCGTCGCCGTCGACGTCGTAGTTGGCCTGGTGCACCTGGTCCTGAAAGCCGTACTCGTTGCCCCACTCGAACCAGCCGACCTCGACCTTGGCGCCCGCCTTGTCCGTGACGGTGGATATCGTGCACAGCGGCGGCTCGTAGTCGGCGTCGCGCGCGGCCGTGCCCCCCGGGCCCCTGCCGGGGGCGCAGCCGCCGCCCCAGAGCGAGGCGATCGAGCAGGCGAACCGCTCGCCGAGGGTGCCCGCCACGCCCGTCGCGGCGAGGGCGAGCAGGAGGGCCACGACGAGGACCACGGCTCCCACGTATTCGAGCGCGCCCGCGCCGCGGTCCGTTCTCCCCCGCCGGCCGTCCCTCATCGGTCCCCCTCCTGGAGCCGGTCCGCGGCGTGGCCGCAGAAGGCGCCGACCACGACGACGGCGCACGACATCGACAGGCCCTCGACCGAGGCGCGTTCCCACTGGAGCGCGAGGCTGACGACCTGGGCGAACAGCGGGACGGCGAAGAGCGCGGCGGCGTGGCGGGCGGGCGAGGAGCGGAACGGCTCCCGGTGGAGCCGGCCGGACACCCCGACCGCCAGGGCGACGCAGAGCGCGTTCGGCAGGTGGACCAGGAGCAGCCGGCCGCCGAAGCTCCCCAGCCGTTCGGCGTCGGCGAACGTCCCGTAGACGTAGGTGACCTGGAGGTACTCGGCGAGGAGCAGGACGATCAGGCCTGCGGCCCAGGCGCGGACGAGGACGGCGGTCCCCCCGTCCTCACGCGCCGTGTCCCGCCCTGCCCCGCCGGCCCACGGGGGCCCGTCCGTTCCGCGCATCGCCGCCGCCTCCCCGCCGCCCGCCCGGTGTTCGTCAGGGCACCTTAGGGGGCGCACGGCCGGGGATCGTGGGCCCGTGGACCCACGGCCGGACCCAAACTCCGGTCGCGGGTCCGGGGCCCCCTCCCCGACTCCCTTCCGTGCCAGAGGTCTTGACAAGTGAATTGGTCTGGACCAACTTGTAGCTTCAGCGGTGGCCACCGTCCGAACCCGTACCGCCTCGTACCGCCTCGTACCCCCGTACGAACCCCCTCCGTACGACGACGTACGGCACCTCCACATCCCCAACTCCCCCACGGAGGATGCACGTGGACCGCACCACCACCCGCCCGAGCGGACGCAGATGGCTCGGTGGAGCCCTCGCGCTCGCCGTCGGCTCCGGGATCGTCCTCGTCGGCGGAGCCGGCACCGCGCAGGCGGCGGACGTCAACGTCGCCAAGAACGCGGGCTTCGAGAACGGCCTCGCCAACTGGGCCTGTTCCGCCGGGAGCGGCGCCGCCGTCTCCTCGCCGGTCCGCACCGGGACCGGCGCCCTCAAGGCGAGCCCGGCCGGCCTCGACAACGCCAAGTGCGTGCAGACCGTGACCGTGAAGCCCAACTCGACGTACACGCTGAGCGCCTGGGTCCAGGGCGGCTACGCCTACCTCGGCGCGAACAACACCGGGACCGGCACCGGCTCGGTCTCCACCTGGACGCCGGACTCCCCGTCCTGGAAGCAGCTCACCACCACCTTCACCACGGGCGCCTCCACCACCTCGGTCGAGATCTACACCCACGGCTGGTACGGCACCTCCCCCTACCTCGTCGACGACGTGAGCGTGTACGGGCCCGACGGGGGCGGCGTCCCGGACCCCGACCCGGTCGTCCCGTCCACCCCGGCCGGTCTCGCGGCGGGCACCGTCACCTCCTCCTCCGTGAGTCTGAGCTGGGGCGCGGTCTCCGGCGCGACGGGCTACAAGGTGTACCGGGACGGCGCCGGCCCGCAGACCGTGAGCGGCACCTCCGCCACGGTCACCGGGCTCACCGCCGACACGGCCTACCAGTTCCAGGTCTCCGCGACGAACGCGGCGGGCGAGTCCGCCAAGTCCGCCGCCGTGTCGGCGCGCACCGCCAAGAACCAGACCGGCCCCGGCCCGTCCGTGCCCAAGCACGCCGTGACCGGCTACTGGCAGAACTTCGACAACGGCGCGGCCAAGCAGAAGCTGCGGGACGTGCAGGCGGCGTACGACATCATCGCCGTCTCCTTCGCCGACTCGACCACCACGCCCGGCCAGATCACCTTCAACCTCGACCCGGCCGTCGGCTACGCCTCGGCCGCCGACTTCAAGGCCGACGTCGCGGCCAAGAAGGCGGCCGGCAAGTCCGTGATCATCTCGATCGGCGGCGAGAAGGGCAACGTCACGATCAACAGCGACGCGAGCGCGACCGCCTTCGCGAACAGCGCGTACGCCCTGATGCAGGAGTACGGCTTCAACGGCGTCGACATCGACCTCGAACACGGCATCAACTCCACGTACCTCACCAAGGCGCTGCGCCAGCTCTCCGCGAAGGCGGGTTCGAGCCTGGTCCTGACGATGGCCCCGCAGACCATCGACATGCAGAGCACGGGCACGGAGTACTTCAAGACCGCGCTGGCCGTGAAGGACATCCTGACGGTCGTCAACATGCAGTACTACAACAGCGGTTCGATGCTGGGCTGCGACGGCAAGGTCTACAGCCAGGGGTCGGTGGACTTCCTCACCGCGCTCGCCTGCATCCAGATCCAGGGCGGTCTCGACCCGTCCCAGGTCGGTCTGGGCGTCCCCGCCTCCACCCGGGGCGCGGGCAGCGGCTACGTCGACCCGCAGATCGTGAAGAACGCCCTCGACTGCCTGACCAAGCTCACCGGTTGCGGCACCTTCAAGCCGGCCCAGGCCTGGCCGTCCCTGCGCGGCGCCATGACCTGGTCCACCAACTGGGACGCGACGGCCGGCAACGCCTGGTCGAACGCGGTCGGCCCGCACGTGCACGGCCTCCCGTAACCGGTCCCCCTTCCCGTACGGGCTCCGCAGCGCCGCCGCTCCCCCGGCGGCGCTGCGTCGTTCCCGGGACGGGGCCGGGCCGCGCGCTCAGCGGCGGGGCAGGAATCCGGCCAGGACCGGGTCGAGCCGGGCCATCCACTCGTCGACCCGGGCGGCGCGGCGGCCGTCGAGCTCGCAGGTGTACGCGCCGCCCTCGTGGAGCGAGACCACGACGTTCAGGCCCCGGCCCCGGCGGGTCCGCAGGAGGTCCACGCCCGAGATCTCCTCCCAGTCGAAGTCCACCTCCTCGCCGTAGAGCTGGAGGTGCACGCCGGAGCCGTCGACGACGATCCCGGACACCCGGTCGGTGGCCACGAACTCCCTTGCGAACCCGGGCGGCACGGCGGGCGGCGGCGGTACGGCGAAGGCGCCCGGGGGGCCGAAGCCGGGACCCGGCGGCGTCGCGTACCCCTGCGCGTACCCCGGGGGCCCGGGGGCGGGCGCGGTCGGGAGGGCGGAGGGCGGCACGGACGGCGGTACGGGGGGTGCCGCGGGGCCGAAGGGGTGGGCGGGCGCGGGCACGACCACCGTGGCGGGCGGCCGCTCGCCCGCCCCCGGCACCCCCTCCCCCAGCGCGTCCAGGATCTCGTCCGGCGTGGGCCGTTCGGCCGGGTCCTTGGCGAGGCAGCGGGCCACCAGGCCGCGCAGCGCCGCCGGGACGGAGGTCAGGTCCGGGGCCTCGTGGACCGAGCGGTACATGAGGCCCATCGGCGTGCCGTCCCCGAAGGGGCGGCCACCGGCGGCGGCGACGAGGACGGCGCCGAGGGCGAAGACGTCGGCGGCGCCCGTCACCTCCTCACCGAGGGCCTGTTCGGGGGCGAGGTAGCCGGGGGTGCCGAAGGCGGAGCCGGTGGCGGTGAGCCGGGTCGACTCCAGGGCGCGGGCGATCCCGAAGTCGAGGACGCGCGGCCCGTCGGGCGCCATGACGATGTTGCCGGGCTTGAGGTCGCGGTGGACGAGCCCGCAGGCGTGGATGGCCTCCAGGGCCTCCGCGAGCGCGGCGCCGAGGGCGCGCAGCCGCGTCTCGTCCATGGGGCCCTCGGCGGTGACGAGTCCGGCGAGGGTGGGGCCGGGCACGTAGGCGGTGGCGAGCCAGGGCGCCTCGGCGTCGGGGTCGGCGTCGACGACCTGCGCGGTGTGGAAGCCGCCGACCCGCCGGGCCGCGGCGACCTCGGCGCGGAAGCGTGCGCGGAACGAGGGATCAGAGGCGAGTTCCGGCCGCGCCACTTTGACGGCGACGGCGCGTCCGCCGCGCGATCGGGCAAGGTAGACGGTGCCCATGCCGCCTTCGCCCAGCTTGTGCTCGATGACGTATCTGCCGATGAGGGTCCCCACGCGGGACAGTATGGCCGAAGTCCGCATCTTGACCGGTCCATGACATGCCCTCACCATGACCGGAACACCCCGCACGACCTGTACGCCCCCGCACCCTCCGTTCCGCTTCGTCGTTTTCGTCGTTGTCGCACCCCCCACACTCCCCACCCAGGAGACACCATGCGACGTTCCCTCCGCGCCGGGAGGCCCGCCAGGAGGCCTGCCAGGAGGTCCGCCAAGAGGTCCGCCACCCTCGCGGCCCTCGTGGCGCTCGCCCTCGCGGCGCCCCTCTCCGCGCTCGCGACACCCGCCGGGGCCGACCCGGCGCCGACCGCCGCCCGCTCTTCCACGGCCGGGGAGGTGATCCGGCAGTACGAGGTCGCCGGACCCTCCACCCCGGCCGCCCGCACCGCGCTCGCCGCCACCGGGGTCTCGATCGACGAGGTCGACGCCCGCGCGGTCGTGGTCAGCGCGAACGCCGAACAGCTCGGGCGCCTCAGGGCCCTGGGATATAAGCCGGTGGCCCTGCCGGCCCCGCCGGACCGGGGCGAGGCCGCCCGGTCGGCGCTCGGCCCGCTGGACTTCCCGTCGGCGGACTCCCGCTACCACAACTACGCCGAGGCGAACGCGGAGATCGACCAGCGGCTCGCCCAGTACCCCTCGATCATGAGCAAGCGGGTGATCGGGAAGTCGCACGAGGGCCGGGACATCGTCGCGATCAAGGTCAGCGACAACGTGGCCGTCGACGAGAACGAGCCCGAGGTCCTCTTCACCCACCACCAGCACGCCCGCGAGCACCTCACCGTCGAGATGGCGCTCTACCTGCTGCGCGAACTCGGCGCGGGCTACGGCACGGACAGCAGGGTCACCAACGCCGTGAACGGGCGCGAGATCTGGATCGTCCCGGACCTCAACCCCGACGGCGGCGAGTACGACATCGCGTCCGGCTCCTACCGCAGCTGGCGCAAGAACCGGCAGCCCAACTCCGGCTCCTCGTACGTCGGCACGGACCTGAACCGGAACTGGAACTACAAGTGGGGCTGCTGCGGCGGCTCCTCCGGCACCAAGAGCTCCGAGACCTACCGGGGCGCGGCCCCCGAGTCGGCCCCCGAGGTGAAGGTCGTCGCCGACTTCGTCCGCTCCCGGGTGGTCGGCGGGAAGCAGCAGGTCAAGGCGGCCATCGACTTCCACACGTACAGCGAACTGGTCCTCTGGCCCTTCGGCTGGACCACCGCCGACACCACCACCGGCATGACCAAGGACGACCGGGACGCCTTCGCGGCCGTGGGCAGGAAGATGGCCGCGAGCAACGGCTACACCCCCGAGCAGTCCAGCGACCTGTACGTCACGGACGGCTCGATCGACGACTACCTGTGGGGCACCCAGAAGGTCTTCGCGTACACCTTCGAGATGTACCCGTCCTCGTCCTCCGGCGGCGGCTTCTACCCGCCCGACGAGGTCATCGAACGCGAAACGGCCCGCAACCGGGACGCGGTGCTCCAGCTCCTGGAGAACGCGGACTGCATGTACCGCTCGATCGGCAAGCAGGGGCAGTACTGCGCGGCCTGACCCGCCACCCGTGACGGAGCGCCCCGGCCGGAACCACCGGCCGGGGCGCTTCGTCAGCCGAGCACCGCCAGCGCGTCGATCTCGACGAGGAGGCCGGCCGGGAGGCCGACGTAGACGGTGGTGCGGGCGGAGGCGGGGGCCTTGAGGTTCTGCTCCTCGAAGTACCGGTCGTAGATCTCGTTCATCTCGGCGAAGTGGTCCACGTCCGTCAGGTAGACGCGCATCATCATGACGTCGTCCCAGGTCGCGCCGCCCTCCTCCAGGATCGCCTTGACGTTGGCGAAGGTCTGGAGGGTCTGCTCGCGCAGGGTCGGGCCCGCGACGGTCGGCGCCTGTCCCTCGACGGCCGGCAGGAAGCCGACCTGGCCTGCGACCTGGAGGATGTTGCCCTTCCTCACGCCGTGCGAGAACTTCGCGGGCGGGGCGGTGTGGGTCGCCGGGGTCAGGGCGGTCTTCTCGACGGGCTGCGGGAACGTCTGCGCGGTCGGCTGGTCGCTCATGCGGTGTCCTTGGTCGGTGCGGTGCCGGAGTACTCCCGGCTGATGGCGTCCGCGGTGCGGCGCACCTGCGGGAGGAGGGCGAGGAGTTCCTCGGCCGTGACGACCACGTTGGGCGCCGAGACCGACATGGCGGCGACGACCCGCCCGTCGGCGCCGCGGACGGGCGCGCCGACGCAGTTGATGGACTCCTCGTGGCCGCCGAGGTCGGTGGCCCACCCCTGCTCGCGCACGGTCGCCAGCTCCTTGAGGAAGGCGGCGGCGTTCGGCGTCGAACGGGGCGTGTACGGGGGGTAGTCGAGCTTCGCGGCGACCGCGCGCCGCTCGGCCTCGGGCAGGTCGGCCAGGAGCAGCTTGGCGACGGCGGCGACGGTGATCGCGACGGGCCTGCCGATGCGCGAGTACATGCGGACCGGGTAGCGGCTCTCGACCTTGTCGATGTAGAGCACCTCGCCCTCCTCGTACACCGCGAGGTGGACCGTGTGCCCGGTCCGCTCGTTGAGCGCGGTGAGGTAGGGGTGGGCGATCTCCCGGACGTCGAGGTTCTCGACGGCCTCCTGCGCGAGCGCGAAGAGCCGGGCGCCCAGGCGGTAGCGCTGGTCCTGCTGGCGGTGGACGAGCCCGTGCTCGTGGAGCGTGCGCAGCAGCCGCAGGGCCGTGGACTTGTGGACGCCGAGGCTCTCGGCGACCTGTCCGAGGTCGGCGGGGCCCCGCGCGAGCAGCGGCAGGATGCTGAGCGCCCGGTCGACGGTCTGGCTCATGGCGTGCGTACCTCCTGGTCGTCCCCCGCGCGGCCGGGGCCCTCCGGGCCGTCGCCCGTCCGCCCGGGGTCCTTCTCGTCGGCCTCCGTCCAGCCGGGGCCGAGGTGAAGTGTCCCCCAGGCCGCGTCGTCGAGCGCGGCCAGGCGGTCGGCCAGGTCGCGGCGGGGCGGGACGGCCAGGTCGCCGGGGACGGTGAGGGCGGCGGCGGCCGTCAGGTGCCCGTGGCGGAGCCGGCCGCGGAGGCCGAGGCCGCGGAGGGTCGCGGAGAGGAAACCGGCGGCGAAGGCGTCCCCGGCGCCGATCGGCGAGACGACGTCGACGCGGGGGGCGGGGACGGAGGTCGCGGTTCCCTCGCGGTCCGCGCCGCCGCGCTCGACGGCCACGGCTCCCGTACCGCCCAGCTTGACCACGACCGTTCCCGGTTCGGGCAGGGCCTCGAAGACCGCCCGCGCGTCCCCCAGCCCCCACAGCCGCTCCGCCTCGTCCGCGCCGACGAAGACGACGTCGGCGCGGCGGGCCAGGCCGAGCAGCACGCCGGGGGCGTCGCCGTCGCGCCACAGGGCCGGCCGGTGGTTGACGTCGAAGGAGACCAGCGGCCGGCCGGGGCGCGGGGCGGTGAGCTCCCGCAGCAGGGCCAGGCAGTCCCCGGAGAGGGCGGCGGTGATGCCGGTGAGGTGCAGGATCCGGGCGCCGGCGACGCTCTCGTACGGGACGGTGGCGGGCGACATGGCCGAGGCGGCGGAACCGGCCCGGTAGTAGACGACCTCGTGCGCGTCGGCGGCCCGGTCCTCGTCCGTGCGGAAGTAGATCCCGGTCGGCCGGTGCGGGTCGCGGCCGACGGCCGTGACGTCGACGCCGTGGCCGCCGACGACCTCGACCAGGTGGTCGCCGAAGCCGTCGCGGCCGACGCGGCCGACCCACTTGGCGCGGTGCCCGGCGGCGGCGAGGGCGCAGGCGACGTTGGTCTCGGCGCCGCCGATCGCCCGCGTGAAGGAGGGGACGTCCGCGAGGCGGCCCGGCCGGGAGGGCAGGAAGGTGACCATGGACTCGCCGAGGCAGACGACGTCCACGGGATCCACGGGGTCCACGGGGTCCACGGGGTCCACGGCGCGGACGACGTCCGGGATCGCGTGTCCGCTCACTCTCGTGCTCCCTGCGACTCCCACGGGTCCATTGACCCGGCCTTGGCCCGGATGTTAGACAGCCGTGAGCAAGGTGCGCAATGAGCGTTGCGCAATCTGCAACACCTATGAGGAGGAGGCCCCGTGCCCGAGCCGGTGAACGAGACGCCCGCGCGGGAGAACGCGCCGCGGAAGCGCGAGATCCCCGACCTCTCCGCCGAACGCGTCGACCACCGCTTCAAGGCCCTCCCCCCGGACGCCGAGGGCCTGACCGTCGGCGAGCTCTCCGCCCAGCGCCGCAACCTCTTCACCGGCGGCTACACCACCCCCGTCCTCGCCCTCTCCGCCGAGTCCGTCGAGCACAACCTGCGCCTCCTGGAGACGTATGCCGAGCGCCACGGCCTCGCCTTCGCCCCGCACGGCAAGACCTCCATGGCCCCCCGGCTCTTCGAACGGCAGCTCGCGCACGGCGCCTGGGGCATCACCGCGGCCGTGCCCCACCAGGCCCGCGTCTACCGCGCCCACGGCATCGCCCGGATCTTCCTCGCCAACGAGCTGGTCGACCCCGTCGCCCTGCGCTGGCTCGCCGCCGAGCTCGACGCCGACCCGGACTTCCGCCTCGTCTGCTACGTCGACTCCGTGCGCGGCGTCGAGCTGATGGACGAGGCCCTGCGCGCCGCCGGGGCCGGGCGCCCGGTGGACGTCGTCGTCGAGCTGGGCGCGGGCGAGGGGGCCCGCACCGGCGTCCGTACGGAGGCGGAGTGCGCCGCCGTCGCGGACGCGGTCGCCGCCACCGCCACCCTGCGGCTCGTCGGCGTCGCCGGGTACGAGGGCGAGGTGCCGGAGGCGGACCCGGAGCGGGTCCGGGACTGGCTGCTGCGGCTCACCGGCCTCGCCGCCGCCTTCGACGCGGAGGGCCGCTTCGACGCCGGCATCGGCGAGATCGTGGTGAGCGCGGGCGGCAGCGCCTGGTTCGACGCGGTCGCCGGGGTCTTCGCGGAGATCCCCGCGCTCTCCCTCCCGGTCCTGAAGCTGCTGCGCTCCGGCGCGTACGTCTCGCACGACGACGGCCGTTACCGGGACCTCACCCCCTTCAACCGGGTTCCCGAGGAGGGCGCGCTCCAGCCCGCGTTCCGCCTCTGGTCGCAGGTCGTCTCCCGGCCCACCGGCGAGCAGGCCTTCACCAACGCGGGCAAGCGGGACGCCGCCCACGACCTGGACCTCCCGGAGGCGCAGGTGGTCCGCGACGCCCGCACGGGTGAGGTCCGGGCCGCCGGGGGCATCCGCGTGACGGGCCTCTCCGACCAGCACGCCTGGCTCCGCACGGAGCCGGGGGCGGACCTGGAGGTCGGGGACTGGGTGGGGATGGGCCTCTCCCACCCGTGCACGTCGTTCGACAAGTGGCAGCTCATCCCGCTCGTCGAGGCCGACGGCACGGTGGTCGACCACATCCGCACGTTCTTCTAGGCACCGGGGAGTCGGGACAGTGATGGAACTCGTCATCCGCGACGCCGAGGTCGTCGACGGCAGCGGCGGCCCCTCCTACCGGGCCGACGTCGGCGTCGAGGACGGCCGGATCACCACGATCGTCCGGGAGGCCGCCGCCGCGGGCTGCCAGCGGCCCACCGGCCGCCGGATCCTGGACGCCGAGGGGCTCGTCCTCTCCCCCGGCTTCGTCGACATGCACGCCCACAGCGACCTCGCGCTGCTCCGCGACCCGGACCACTCCGCGAAGGCCGCGCAGGGCGTGACCCTGGAGGTCCTGGGCCAGGACGGCCTGTCGTACGCCCCGGTCGACGACCGCACCCTCGCGGAGGTGCGGCGGGCGATCACCGGCTGGAACGGCGACGGCTCCGGCCCGGACCTGGACTGGCGCACGGTCGGCGAGTACCTGGACCGGCTCGACGGCGCGCACGGCGGCCGGGGCGTCGCCGTCAACGCCGCCTACCTCGTCCCCCAGGGGACGGTCCGGGCGCAGGTGGTCGGCTGGGAGGACCGCCCGGCGACGGAGGCCGAGCTGGAGCGGATGCGGCGGCTCGTCGCCGAGGGCCTGGAGCAGGGCGCGGTCGGCATGTCCTCCGGCCTGACCTACACCCCGGGGATGTACGCGTCGGACGCCGAGCTGACCGAGCTGTGCCGGGTCGTCGCGGAGTACGGCGGCTACTACTGCCCGCACCACCGCTCGTACGGGGCCGGGGCCCTGGAGGCGTACGCGGAGATGATCGACCTCGCCCGCGAGGCCGGGTGCGCCCTGCACCTGGCCCACGCCGGCATGAACTTCGGCGTGAACGCGGGCAGGGCCCCCGAGCTGCTCGCCCTCCTGGACGGGGCCCTGGACGCCGGCGCGGACATCAGCCTCGACACGTACCCGTACACCCCCGGCTGCACGACCCTGGCGGCCCTGCTGCCGAGCTGGGCGAGCGAGGGCGGCCCGGAGGCGGTGCTCGCGCGGCTCCGGGACGACGCGACGGCCGAGCGGATCAGGCACGACCTGGAGGAGGTCGGCTCGGACGGCTGCCACGGCGTCCCCGTCGACTGGGACACGATCGAGGTCTCGGGGGTGAACGGGCCCGCGCTCGCGGAGTTCGTCGGCCGCCGCGTCGACGGCTGGGCCACGGCCCGCCGGCTCCTCCTGGAGGACCGGCTCGGCACGACGATCCTCCAGCACGTGGGCCACGAGGAGAACGTCCGGACGATCATGCGCCACCGGGTGCACACCGGCGGCTCGGACGGCATCCTCCAGGGCCTCAAGCCGCACCCGCGCGCGTACGGCACGTTCCCCGAGTACCTGGGGCGGTACGTGCGCGAGCTGGGCGTCCTCTCCCTGGAGGAGTGCGTCGCCCACCTGACCTCCCGCCCGGCCGCCCGCCTCCGCCTCCCCGACCGGGGCCTGGTCCGCGAGGGGTACGTGGCCGACCTGGTCCTCTTCGACCCGGCGACGGTCGCCGCGGGCGCGACGTACGAGCACCCGAGGACCCTCCCGACGGGCATCCCGCACGTCCTGGTCGGGGGGAGGTTCGTGATCGAGGACGGCAGCCGGACGGACGTGCTGGCGGGGCGCGCGATCAGGCGGACGCCGGTGGGCCGGTAGGCGCGCCCACGGGGTCGGCGCTCCCGGTGGCGCCGGCCCGCCACGGGTCCCGCCGCGCCCACAGCAGCCCGAGCGCGGCCACGACCCCGGCCAGCACGAACCCGTACCAGGGCGTCCGCCCCGATGGCGCCGTCTCGTACACGAGCGCCGCCGAGAGGACCGCGAGGACCTGCCCCGCCCGGCCGTACCAGGCCGCCGACGCGACGACGGCCGTCCCCCACAGCAGGTACCAGGGCTGGACCATCGGCGAGAGCGCGACCAGGGCCACCAGGGAGAGGCCGAGGCCGAGGACCGGGTCGAGGAGCCCCCGCCACGCGCGCCACGCGAGGACCGCGATGAGGACGAGCGCGGCGGCGAGGCCCAGCTTCTGCACGAGGTCCTTGACCGGGCCGGGGTCGTCCCCCAGGAGCAGCCCGAGCCCGAGTCCGAGGTCGCTGGTGACGGACAGGGCGGTGTGGATGGTCCCGGCGACGCTCTGCGTGCGCAGCCACCCGAACCCGGTCCCGGCGAGCACCGTCGCCCCCGCCGCCACGGCCCCCGCGACGGCCCCGGGCAGCACGAGGCCCTTCGCCAGGCCCCGGGCGCCGCCCCCGGCCCGGCGGGCGACGAGGATCCCGATGAAGAGCAGGGCGACCGCCGCCGGGGACTTCACCATCACGGCGCAGCCGACGAGGACGCAGCCGAGCACCCACCGGCCCCGCGTCGCGAGCAGGACGCCGGCGAGGACGAGGCCGATCATCAGGCCGTCGTTGTGCGTGCCGCCGACGACGTGGATCAGGAAGAGCGGGTTGAGGACGGCCAGCCAGAGCGCGCCCGTCCGGCCGCCGGGCCCGCCGCCGAGTCCCCGCACCGCCCACGCGGTGAGCGCGAGCGCGCCGAGGGCGATCAGGCGCATGCCGAGGACGGCGGGCACGACGGCGCCGCCGGTGAGCTTCACGACGGCCGCCGCGAGGAGCAGGAAGGCGGGGCCGTACGGGGCGGGGGTGTCGGTCCAGTGCCCGCCGACGCTCGCCGCCGCCTCGGCGCCGAGGTCGCCGGGGCCGAGGACGGAGGGCCCGGCGCCGTACACGTCGTGCCCTTCGAGGACCATCGCGCCCTGGGCGACGTAGCTGTACACGTCGGCGCTGTGCAGCGGCGGGGCGAGGAGCAGCGGCGCGGTCCAGCGGACGAGGGTCCCGAGGACCCCGTCCCGCGCGGCCCCGTCGCCCCGGACGAGCAGCACCCCGTACCGCCCCCACGCGGCGACGAGCAGGGTCAGGCCGAGGTACGCGAGGAGGGCCCCGGCGGCCGTGGGCGCCGGGCCGTGCCGCTCCCACGGTCCCCCGCCGCCGCGCACCGGCAGCGTCCCGGCGAACCATCCGCCCACGGCGACGGCGAGCGACCCGCCCGCACCCAGCCACCGGCATCCGGAGGCACTGAAGACCCACATGGCGTGCCAACCTATCCGGCCCCGCCGGCCCGCACCGCACCCGGCCGCCCGGAACCGCACCACCCCCGACGTGGCCCAAAACACGAAGCGTCCCGGCCGCCCCGGCCGTAAGCTCTCGTCATGCAGGTGATCCAGTCCACGAAGCTCGCCAACGTCTGTTACGAAATCCGGGGTCCGGTGCTCGAAGAGGCGATGCGGCTCGAAGCCGCGGGTCATCGCATCCTCAAGCTCAACACGGGCAACCCGGCCGCCTTCGGCTTCGAGTGCCCGCCCGCCATCCTGGAAGACGTGCTGCGCAACCTCGCCGACGCGCACGGCTACGGCGACGCGAAGGGCCTGCTCTCGGCCCGCCGGGCGGTGATGAGCCACTACGAGACCAAGGGCATCCCGCTCTCCGTCGAGGACATCTACCTCGGCAACGGCGTCTCCGAGCTGATCCAGATGGCGATGCAGGCGCTCCTCGACGACGGCGACGAGGTCCTCGTCCCGGCCCCGGACTATCCGCTGTGGACGGCCTCGGTGTCGCTCGCGGGCGGTACGGCCGTGCACTACCGCTGCGACGAGCAGGCCGACTGGATGCCGGACCTCGCGGACATCGAGCGGAAGATCACCGACCGCACCAAGGCGATCGTGATCATCAACCCGAACAACCCGACGGGCGCCGTCTACGACGACGAGATGCTCCGCTCCCTGACGGAGATCGCCCGGCGGCACGGCCTGGTCGTCTGCTCGGACGAGATCTACGACAAGATCCTCTACGACGGCACCACGCACACCCCGACCGCCGCCATCGCCCCCGACCTGCTCTGCCTCACCTTCAACGGGATGAGCAAGAACTACCGGGTGGCCGGATTCCGCTCCGGCTGGCTCGCGGTCTGCGGCCCGAAGCACCACGCGTCCTCGTACATCGAGGGCCTCACGATCCTCGCCAACATGCGCCTGTGCGCGAACATGCCGGCGCAGCACGCGGTGGCCGCCGCCCTCCAGGGCCGGCAGTCGATCGAGGACCTGGTGCTGCCGGGCGGGCGGCTCCTGGAGCAGCGGGACACGGCGTACGAGCTGCTCACGCGGATCCCGGGCGTGACGTGCGTGAAGCCGAAGGGGGCGCTGTACCTCTTCCCGCGGCTCGACCCGAACGTCTACAAGATCAAGGACGACCGGCAGATGGTCCTGGACCTGCTGCAGGCCGAGAAGATCATGGTGGTGCACGGGACGGGCTTCAACTGGCACGAGCCGGACCACTTCCGGATCGTCACGCTGCCGGCGGCGGCGGACCTGGCGGACGCGGTGACGCGGATCGGGCGGTTCCTGGACGGCTACAGCCAGCCGTAGCCCCCCGCACACGAGACCCGACTCAACTTTAGACACGATCTAAGCTAGGATGGCTCCAGAGCACTCAGGAGGCCGTCCCATGTACGAACCGATCCGCACCAAGTCGGTCCACCGGATGGCCGACGACGCCCACGACGCGTATCCGCACCGCTCCCGCGAGGAGGAGCTGGACATCCAGCTCGCCGGACACCTCGCGGCCCTGCTCGCCGTCACCGACGAGCTGGGCGACACGGAGGCCGGCGAGCTCATCGCCCGGCAGGTGGCACGGCTGCGCGGCGCACCGCCCGCACGGCACGCGGCCCTCAGCGGCGCGTCCGCGCGGGAGCTGCACGGAAAGGCCCACGCCCTCGCGGGCCGCGCCCTGGTCGTCGCCGCCTCCCGGGCCGACACGGCCGCCGCGATCCTCTCCGCCGAGCGGATGGACGCGCACACCGCGGCGCTGGCCGGGGAACCCACCCTGGCCACGGCCACCCCCTGACGGCCCCGGTCCGCGCGGCACGAACCGCGCGGACCGGGCGCCAACCACCCCCCTCGGTCCGGGGAAGCCGCGGTACCGGTTCCTCCGGTTCGGTACCGGGATCGCTCCTTCACCCCCCGTCCACCCGCCCCGCCCCGGAACGTGGACTTCCGCGAGCACGCTTCCCGCGTGAGACGCATCCTGGGAATCGTCCTCGCCGTCCTGCTCCTCGGCGGCGTGGCCACCGTCCTCGTGACGGGCGGCGAGAAGGACACGGGCACGGCGACGAAGACCGTGCGGGGAGTCATCGGATCGGAGAAGGCCGAGTTCTTCGCCGATCCGCAGGTGGTGAAGGCCCTGGCCGCCCGGGGCTTCACCGTGGGCACCGAGACCTCCGGGTCCTGGGACATGGAGGAACTGCCCCTCGACGGCTACGACTTCGCCTTCCCGTCCTCGAAGGCCCCGGCCGACGGCCTGCGCGCGAAGGCCGCCGGGCGGGTGAAGGACAGGGCGGTCACCGCCCCGCTGCGGCCCTTCTACTCGCCGCTCGTCGTCGTCGCCCACAGCACCGCCGCCCGGATCCTCGCCTCCAACGGCCTGGCGGCCCTCGGCCCGCGCGGCACCAGCGGCACCCTGCGGATGGAGGCCTATCTGGCGGCGGCCCGCGCCGACCGCACCTGGCAGCAGCTCAAGGGGGCCGAGGGCCACGCCGAACTGCGCGGCACCCTCTTCGTCACCTCCACCGACCCGGTCGCCTCCAGCTCCGGCGCCCTCTACCTGGCCGCCGCGAGCTACGTGGCCGACGGCGGGCGGGTCGCGGGCGACGAGGCCGCCGTCGCCCGCACGGCCCCGCTCCTGCGCAAGCTGATCCAGGTCCAGGGCGCCCAGCAGTCCGGCTCCGACGCCCCCTTCCGGGACTTCGTCAGCGGCGTCGGCAACCCGCTGGTCCTGGTGTACGAGTCCCAGGTCGCCGCGCAGCTCCTGGCCGGGCGGCCCATGGGCGACCTCGTCGTCCTCTACCCGGACACCACGGTCAACAGCGACCACACCCTCGTACCGCTCACCGAGAACGGCCGGGCGCTCGGCGAACTCCTCTCCAGCGACCCCGAGCTGCGCCGGCTCGCGGTCCGCCACGGCTTCCGGCCGCAGGGCGCGGCGAGCGAGTTCACCGCCGCGACCGACGGCCACACCGCCTACCTCAACCAGACGCTGAGCGGAGTCCGCCAGGCGCCCGTGCCCACCGGCGAGGTGCTGCACGAGATGGCGCTGCGGGCCCGCGACCAGGGGGACACCGCATGACGACGCCAGAGGACCCGAGACGCACCATGGCCCTGACACCCGCACCGACACCGGCCGAGCACGACACCCCGCTCGTCCTCACCCCGCCCGCCCCCGTGCCGCCCGTCCGCGCCGCGCAGGCCTCCGGCCTCGTGCCGCTCGACGAGTCGGTCCGTACGGAGACGGCCCGCCGGGCCGCCGAGTACGTCGGCTCGATCGAGGGACTCGACCCGCGCTCCCCCGAGTTCGCGGGCCGCGTCGGCGAGATCACGGCGCTCGGCGCGGGCGAGATGCGCTCCGCCGCCCAGCAGACGAACCGCATGCTGGACCGCACGGTCCGCTCCCTCGGAGGCGGGGCCCCCGGCGGCGACCCGCAGACCCGGGTCGGCTCCTCCCTCGTCGAACTCCGGCGCGCGGTCGAGGACCTGGACCCCCGCGACACCCCCGCCAAGGGGTTCAAGGGACTCCTGGCGAAGCTCCCCGGCGGCAACCGGCTGCGCGACCACGTCGCCGCGTACGCCTCCTCGCAGGCCACCCTGAACCGGATCGTCGGCGCGCTGCGCGGCGGCCAGGACGAACTGCGCCGCGACAACGCCGCGCTGGAGACCGAGCGGACCCGGCTGTGGGAGACCATGACCGGGCTCCAGGAGTACGCGGTGCTCACCGAGGCCCTCGACGCGGCCGTGGAGGAGCGGATCGTCCGCACCCCCGACCCGTCCCGGGCGGACGCCCTCCGCGCCGACCTGCTCTTCCCGGTCCGGCAGAAGCACCAGGACCTCCTCACCCAGCTCGCCGTCTGCGCCCAGGGGTACCTGGCGATGGACGTGGTCCGCCGGAACAACGACGAGCTGATCAAGGGCGTGGAGCGGGCCGCGACGACGACCCTGTCGGCGCTGCGGATCGCGGTGATGCTCGCCTCCGCCCTGGAGAACCAGCGCAAGGTCACCGAGCAGGTGAACGTGCTGCGCTCCACCACCGAGGACCTGGTCCGGGGCAACGCCGAGATGCTGGCGACCCAGGCCGGCGAGATCCAGCGGATCGCGGCGGACCCGGCGGTGGGCGCGGAGACGCTCCGCACCGCCTTCCAGCAGATCCACCGGACGCTCGACGCCATCGACGCGTACAAGGCGCGGGCGACGGAGACGATGGCGGCGACGGTCGGGTCCCTGACGGCGGAGCTCCAGGAGGCGAGCGCCCACCTGGAGCGCAGCCGCCGCGCGAACGCGCCGGAAGGCGGGGCCTCCTCGTGACCCGCTCCCCCCGCCCCCTGCGGCGCGCGCTCGCCGCCCTCGCCCTCGCCCTGCTCGTCACCGCCACCGGCGGCTCCTGCGGGCCCGGCGACCGGCCCGGGAAGGACGACGGGGCCACGGCGTTCCAGCCCGGCACCCTCCGCGTCCTCGCCTCCTCCGAACTGGCCGACATGGCCCCGGTCCTCGAAGAGGCCCGGAAGGCGACCGGGATCACCGTCCGCCCCACCTACGCCGGCACCCTCGACGCCGTCGAACGGATCGCGTCCGGCGAGGCCGGGAAGGACTTCGACGCGGTCTGGCTCTCCTCCGACGACTACCTGCGACTGCGCCCCGACACCGCGAGGAGGATCACCGGTGAGACCCCGGTCATGACCTCCCCGGTGGCACTCGGGATACGGCCCGCCGCCCTCTCCCGGCTCGGCTGGGACCCGGCGGAGGTCACCTGGTCGCAACTGCACCGGGCCGTCGCCGACGGCAGGCTGACGTACGGCATGACGGACCCGAAGCGCTCCAACTCCGGCTTCTCCGCCCTCGTCTCGGTCGCCTCCGGCCTCTCGGGGGCCCAGTCCGCGCTGACCGGCGAGGACGTGCGCCGGGCCACCCCGAAGCTGAAGGAGTTCTTCACCGGGCAGAAGCTGACCTCGGGCTCCTCGGGCTGGCTGGCCACCGCCTACGGCCGCCGCACCGACGTCGACGCGCTCGTCAACTACGAGTCGGTGCTGCTCTCCTCGTTCCCGGCCGGGGAGCTGACCGTGATCCGGCCGGCCGACGGCGTCGTCACCGCCGACTATCCGCTCACCCTGCTCGCCTCCGCCCGCCCGGAGGCGAAGGAGGCGGCCGGGAAGCTCACCGCGCACCTGCGCACCCCGGACGTCCAGCGGCGGATCACGGAGACGACCCTGCGCCGCCCGGTCGTCGCCGGGGTCGCCCCGGCCCCCGCGCTCGCCCGCGACCAGCGCCGCGAGCTCCCCTTCCCCGGCAGCCGGGCCGTCGCGGACGGGCTGCTCGACGCGTACGACAACACCCTGCGCAGGCCCTCCCGCACGGTCTACGTGCTCGACACCTCGGGCTCCATGCGGGGTGGGCGGCTCGACCGCCTCAAGGCGGCCCTCACCGAGCTGACCGGGGACTTCCGGGACCGCGAGGAGGTCACCCTGATGCCGTTCGGCTCCTCGGTGAAGCGGTCGGAGGTGCGGACGCACACGGTCGACCCGGCGTCCCCGAAGGCGGCGCTCGACGCGATCAGGGCCGGGGCGGCGGACCTCTCGGCCTCCGGCGGCACGGCGATCTACTCCAGTCTCCAGGAGGCCTACCGCTTCCTCGGGCGGTCGCCGGGCGACACCTTCACCTCGGTGGTCCTGATGACGGACGGCGAGAACACCGACGGCGACACGGCCGCCGCCTTCGACGCCTTCCACCGCTCCCTCCCGGCCGACCAGCGCCGCACTCCGGTCTTCCCGATCCTCTTCGGGGACTCCGACCGCGCCGAGCTGGAGGGGATCGCGGAGCTGACCGGCGGGAAGCTCTTCGACGCCACCGGGGGTTCCCTGGACGGCGCCTTCGAGGAGATCCGTGGCTACCAGTGAGCGCCTGCTGCGGTACGCGGAGTCCCGCAAGAACCTGGCGGGCTGCCTCGGCGGCCTGGCCGGCGTGGGGATCGCCCTCACCGGCGCGGCGGGCGGACTCTGGCCGCTGGTCGTGGCGGGCCTGTACGGGGCGGGGGCGCTGATCGCCCCGCCCGAGCGGCCGGACGCGCCGGACTTCGAGGACGGGGGCGAGCGGCTCGACTCGCTGCGGGCGGACTTCGCGACCCTGCGGGCGTACCTGGCGGAGGTGGACCTGCCGGCCGCCGCCCGCGAGCGGCTCGACGCCCTGGACGCGCTGCTCGAAGCGCTCCTGGAACCGGGCTGGGTGAGCGACCCGGACCATCTGCACGTGCTGGCCCGCGCGGTCCGCCAGGACGTTCCGGAGGCGGTCGACACCTTCGTACGGACGCGGTGGTGGTCGCGCGTGGCGCCGGGCACGGAGCCGCCGGAGCGGCACCTGGAGCGCCAGGTGGACGCGCTGCACGCGGAGGCGGCCGGGATCGCCGCCGCGCTCCAGGAGGCGGAGGAGCTCCGGCAGCGGACGCACACCCGCTATCTGGAGGACCGGGGGCGCGGCTGACCGGGAGAATGCGCCGGCCCCCGGGGCCTGAGGGGGCTCCGGGGGCCGGGCGGATCGTGGTGGGCCGTCGTGACCCCACTGGTCAGGGCGGAATTTCGGGGCAACCCACCACGAGTTCGGGGGGAGGGATCAGCCCAGGCGCTCCACGAGCGCGCGGTACTCGTCCCACAGCTCCTTCGGCGTGTGGTCGCCGAAGGTGTTCAGGTGGTCGGGGACGAGGGCGGCCTCCTCGCGCCACACGTCACGGTCGACCTTGAGGAGGAACTCCAGGTCCTCGGCCGGCAGGTCCAGGCCGTCGGTGTCGAGGGACTCCGCGGTCGGCAGGATGCCGATCGGGGTCTCGACGCCCTCCGCCTTGCCGTCGAGGCGCTCGACGATCCACTTGAGGACGCGGCTGTTCTCGCCGAAGCCGGGCCAGACGAACTTTCCGGCGTCGTTCTTGCGGAACCAGTTCACGTAGTAGATCTTCGGCAGCTTCGCCTGGTCCGCGTTCGCACCGACCTTGACCCAGTGGGCCATGTAGTCGCCCATGTTGTAGCCGCAGAAGGGCAGCATGGCGAAGGGGTCGCGGCGCAGCTCGCCGACCTTGCCCTCGGCGGCGGCGGTCTTCTCGGAGGCGACGTTGGCCCCGAGGAAGACGCCGTGGTTCCAGTCGAAGGACTCGGTGACCAGCGGGACGGCGGAGGCGCGGCGGCCGCCGAAGAGGATGGCCGAGATCGGCACGCCCTTCGGGTCCTCCCACTCCGGCGCGATGGTCGGGCACTGTCCGGCGGGGACGGTGAAGCGGGCGTTGGGGTGGGCGGCGGGCGCCTCGGACGCGGGCGTCCAGTCGTTGCCCTTCCAGTCCGTGAGGTGGGCCGGGGCCTCCTCGGTCATGCCCTCCCACCACACGTCGCCGTCGTCGGTGAGGGCGACGTTGGTGAAGACGGAGTTGCCCCAGAGGGTCTTCATGGCGTTGGCGTTGGTGTGCTCGCCGGTGCCGGGCGCGACGCCGAAGAAGCCGGCCTCGGGGTTGATGGCGTAGAGCCGCCCGTCCTCGCCGAAGCGCATCCAGGCGATGTCGTCGCCGATGGTCTCGACGGTCCAGCCGGAGATCGTGGGCTCCAGCATGGCCAGGTTGGTCTTGCCGCAGGCCGACGGGAAGGCGGCGGCGACGTACTTCGGCTCAACCCGACCGGAGGTGGAGGGGGGCGGAGTCAGCTTGAGGATCAGCATGTGCTCGGCGAGCCAGCCCTCGTCACGCGCCATGACGGAGGCGATGCGGAGCGCGTAGCACTTCTTGCCGAGCAGGGCGTTGCCGCCGTAGCCCGAGCCGTACGACCAGATCTCGCGGGTCTCGGGGAAGTGCGAGATGTACTTGGTGGAGTTGCAGGGCCACGGCACGTCCTGCTCGCCCTCGGCGAGGGGGGCGCCGAGGGTGTGGACGGCCTTGACGAAGAAGCCGTCGTCGCCCAGCTCGTCGAGGACGGCCTGTCCCATGCGGGTCATGGTGCGCATGGAGACGGCGACGTACGCGGAGTCGGTGATCTCGACGCCGATGGCGGAGAGCGGGGAGCCGACGGGGCCCATGCAGAAGGGCACGACGTACATGGTGCGGCCGCGCATCGAGCCGCGGAAGATGCCGTCCTCGCCCGCGAAGACGTCCTTCATCTCCGCCGGGGCCTTCCAGTGGTTGGTCGGGCCCGCGTCCTCCTCCTTCTCGGAGCAGATGAAGGTGCGGTCCTCGACGCGCGCGACGTCGGAGGGGTCGGAGGCGGCGTAGTAGGAGTTCGGGCGCAGGGTCGGGTCGAGCTTCTTGAACGTCCCCTTGGCGACGAGCTCCTCGCACAGGCGCTCGTACTCGGCCTCGGAGCCGTCACACCAGACGATGGTGTCCGGCTGGGTGATCTCGGCGATCTCGTTCACCCAGGAGACGAGCTCCTGGTGCTGGGTGGGGACGGTGGTGGGAGCCGCGTTGTCGCGCGCCACGATTGCTCCTTTTGAGGGGTTTTTTAGATGTTTGCCCCGTGGGGGCCGCGACCCGGATGCTTCGTAGCTTGCTCATCCGGTGCCGACCGCACTCATTTGATCATCCGATGGATCCGCCCATATGTCCAGAGGGCCGCACATGTGAGCATCGCCACTCACACCCGGGACTTACGGGCCCGTAGGTACGATTCCCCCATGACTGCAGCTCCTCCGGAAGTGACCCCGGTCGACCCCTCCCCGGCGCTCCCGCTGAAGCCCCTGCTGCGAGGCTGGCTGCACGCGGGCATGTTCCCCGCCGTGATCGTCGCGGGCCTCGTCCTGGTCGCCCTCTCCGACTCCCCCCGCGCCCGCGTCGCCTGCGGGATCTACGTCCTGACCGCGTGCCTGCTCTTCGGCATCAGCGCGCTCTACCACCGCGGCACCTGGGGCCCGCGCGGCGAGGCCGTGCTGCGGCGCCTCGACCACGCCAACATCTTCCTGATCATCGCGGGCACCTACACCCCGCTCACCCTGCTCCTGCTCCCCGACTCCACGGCGAAACCGCTCCTGTGGGCGGTCTGGGCGGCGGCCCTCGCCGGCATCGCCTTCCGCGTCTTCTGGGTCGGCGCGCCCCGCTGGCTCTACACCCCCTGCTACATCGCGATGGGCTGGGCCGCCGTCTTCTTCCTGCCCGACTTCCTGCGCACGGGCGGCATCGCCGTCCTCGTCCTGGTCGTCGTCGGCGGCCTGCTCTACAGCGCGGGCGGGATCATCTACGGCATCAAGCGCCCGAACCCCTCCCCGCGCTGGTTCGGCTTCCACGAGGTCTTCCACACGCTGACCCTGGCGGCCTTCATCGTCCACTACGTCGGCATCTCGCTGGTCGCGTACCAGCACGCCTGACCCGGGAGAATGGCGGCATGGCCGCCGACGTCCCCACCCGCCCCAGCCTCCGCGAACGCAAGAAGGCGAAGACCCGCGCGGCGATCCGGAGGGCCACCTACCGGCTCGCCGCCGAGCACGGCTGGGAGGCGGCCACCACCGAGCGGATCGCGGCGGCGGCCGAGGTCTCCCCCTCGACCGTCGTCCGCTACTTCCCGGTCCGCGAGGACATCCTCCTCACCGACGAGGACGACGACCTCCTCGAAGCCCGGCTGCGCGCCCGCCCCGCCGGCGAGGACCCCCTGGAGTCCCTGCGCGCGGTCCTCCTCGAAGCGGTCCGCACCGCCCTCGCGGAGGAGCCGGAGGAGACCCGGCTGCGCGCCCGGCTCATGGTGGAGATCCCCGCCGTGCGCGCCCGCCTCACCGAGACCACCGCCGAGACCGGCCGCCGCCTCACCCGCGTCCTCGCCGACCGCACCGGCCGCGCCCCCGACGCCCTGGAGGTCCGCGTCTTCACCGCCGCCGTCCTCGGCGCCCTGCGCGAGACCACCGTCCACTGGGCCGAACACGGCCGCACCGACGACCTCGTGTCCCTCCTGGACCGCACCCTCGACACCCTCAAGGGCGGCCCGGCACTCCCCACGCGCCCCTGATCACCCGCGCCGACTCCGGATTGTCCGCGCACTCCCACACCCCGTGCGGGCAGTAGTCCGTCACCGTCTGGTAGACCGGCCGGTGGACGGCGAACCAGTCGAGCATCCCGCGGACGTACGCCGGGTTGTCGCCGTTGCGGAAGAGGCCCCACTCCGGGTACGAGACGGGCTTGCCGTGCTCCGCCGCGAACCGGACGTGGTGGGCGAGGCCGTACTCCTCGTCCACCTGGCCCTCGAAGGAGAGGCCCTCGGGCTGGTCGTAGGCGTCCATGCCGATGACGTCGACGACGTCGTCCCCGGGGTAGCAGAGCGGCCACGGCACGGCGTCGCGCCCCCGGCTCGGCGTGAAGTCGAAGCGGAACCGCTGCCCCGGCACCGCCCGCAGCACCTCCACCGTCCGCCGCCAGTACGCCTTCCACGCCTCCGGGTCCGGGCCGCAGCGGTGGCTGTACGTGGTGCCGTTCATCTCCCAGCCCAGGACCAGGACCGCGTCCCCGAGCCGGTGCTCCACCAGCCGCTCCCCCAGCGTCCGGAAGTGCCCGTCGAACGCGCCCTCCGCACCCCGCCGCAGCCCGTCGCGCACCTCGGCGTCGGGCAGGCCCGCCTCGCTGCGGTCGAGCAGCGGCACGTTGAGCACGAAGAGCCGCCCGGGCCGCTCCTCCTTCCAGCGCGCCCACGGACCGAAGAGCGCCGGATGCCCCTCGATGTTGGACCACCGGTCCCCCGGCAGGTACGTGTGCCCGACGGTCAGCGCCGCGCCGCCGAGCCAGGCCTGCACCTGGGCGATCCGGCGCACCCCGGCCTCGTCGGAGCCGGTGAAGAACCCCGAGGGCACCCCCGGCGACGGCCGCTCGCCGACGTGCCGCCCGCCGGGCGCGAGCCGGTCGTACGGCAGGAGGAGGACGAGAACGGCCGCGAGCAGCACGGTCAGTGCGGCTCGCGGCCGGAAGGGAAGGGGACTCACGTCAGCTCGTCCAGAAGTCCCACCACCGGGTCAGGACCAGCATCCCGATGATCCCGACGTGCAGGAGGGGCGGGGCGAAGGCGAACTCGCCGAAGAAGGTCCGCACCCCCGCCGGGGCGGGCAGCACCCCGGTCCGCACGTTGTGCGCGGTGACGGACCAGAACATCAGGAGCGTCGCGACCCAGGCCAGGCAGCACCACAGGCAGAGCGCGTTGATCTCGTACAGCGACTGGTGCATCAGCCAGGTGCAGAAGCCGACCCCGAAGAGCGTCCCGGCGTTCAGGCCGAGCCAGAACCAGCCCCGGTAGCGGGCCCCGGCGAGCAGCCCGGCCCCGATCGCGACGACGACGGCGTACGTCGCGATCCCGAGCATCGGGTTGGGGAACCCGAACACCGCCGCCTGCTCGCTCTTCATGACGCTGCCGCAGGAGACCACCGGGTTCAGGCTGCACCCCGGGGTGAAGCCGGGGTCCTCCAGGAGCAGGAACTTGTCGAGCGTGATCACCCAGCCGGCCAGGACGCCCGCCGCGCCGGTGACCACCAGGAGCCAGGCGAGGGCCCGGCCCGCGCCGACCGGGCCGCCGGCCTCCCGGGAGGCCTCCTCCCGCCGCTGCCCCGGCACCCCGCCCCGTACGTCCACCGTCGCCATGGCGCGACCCCTCTTCCCGGTTCTTCCGTTCAGGCCTGGACGCGGCGGACCGGCATCAGGACGTGGGCGCTCTCCCCGAGCATCTCCTCGTCGGAGACGAAGGCCCGCAGCCGCGCCTCGTCGACGGGCCGGCCGGGGACCGCCTCGGGCCAGGGCCGCACCGAGCAGATCAGATAGACCTTGCCGCTCTCGCGGGCCGCCGCCTGCCACTCGTCCGGCACCGGGCACTGCACCTTCAGGAACGGCAGGCTGAGCACGGCCGAACCGCCCTCGACGAGCAGCGAGGCGTTGATCCCGGCGTCCTTCTCCAGGTCGAAGAGGCGGTCGCCGACCGAGAGGCCCATGGTCTCCAGGGCGGTCCGCATCGCCTGCTGACCGGCCTCCGGTCCGTCCCGGCCGTCGCCGAGCGAGTACGCCATGAGGAACGGCGTGCCCGCCGACTCGGCGGAGGGCTCGCTGGACCACGGGATCACCGTGAGGGTTCCCAGCGGAGAGGCGCTGCGCGCCGAGGAAACGACGTTGGAAGTGGTCATGAATCGGATGCTAGTGCTCCAACCCCCCTTTCCCCGCGCCCCCTTCACCCGAACGGCCGACATTCACGCGACTGGCCCTTCCGGCGCAACGAACCCGGGATTTCCTCGTTGTGCCCTGAGGGCTCCCCCTGCCCGTGGCGGGAGAACCCCCAGCCGACCACCTGGAGATCACCGATGATCGTCCCGCGCCGGGTCGCCCTGCGGTCCTTCTTCGCCCTGGCCGTCACCGCCTTCACGGGCGGCGCCCTCGGCCGTGTCGCGCTCCGCGCCCCCGCCGGAGGGCCGGCCGACCCCCACGCCTTCGACGAGATGTACCGGGGCCGCCGGCTCCTGGGCCTCTCCGGCCCCGACGGCGGGCCGACGGCCTTCGTCGACGGCCGGCCGCTGCACCTGATGCGCTGCGCCGACGGCGGCTACGTCACCCCGATCGACCACTACGAGTCCTGTCCGACGCCGCTGGCCGCGGTCCGCGCGGCCGTGGACGAGCTGGGCACCGCCCCGCTCTCCCCCCTGGCGGGCGCCCACGGCACGTCCACGGACCCGACGGGAGGGAGCCCGCGTGGTGTACACGCGTAAGAACCAGCGCGACCTGACCGGCGCCGAGCGCCGCACGTTCGTCGCCGCCGTCCTGGAGCTCAAGCGCACCGGGGCGTACGACCGCTTCGTCCGCACCCACATCGACCACTACGTGGCCGACGGGGAGGGCGGGCTGCGGGTCGCGCACATGACGCCGAGCTTCCTGCCCTGGCACCGGAAGTTCCTGCTCGAGTTCGAGACGGCGCTGCGCCGGATCGACTCCAGGGTGACCGTCCCGTACTGGGACTGGACCCGGGACAACAGCCCGGCCTCGTCGATCTGGGGCGAGGACTTCATGGGCGGCAACGGGCGCCGGTCCGACCTCCAGGTGATGACCGGCCCCTTCGCGCACTCCTCCGGCCGCTGGAGCATCACCCAGTCGATGACCGAGGGACGCTTCCTGACCAGGGACTTCGGGCGCCCCCGCGATCCGATCACGCTCCCCACCCAGGCCCAGCTGGAGGAGGTGATGCGGGAGCGGGTGTACGACGTGACGCCCTGGAACTCGACGAGTCCGTCCGGCTTCCGCAACCGCCTGGAGGGCTGGTCGTCGGGGCAGGGCAACGACCGCTTCCGGATCCACAACCGGGTGCACCGCTGGGTCGGCGGCCTGATGCTCGGCGGCGGCTCGGTGAACGACCCGGTCTTCTGGCTGCACCACGCTTTCGTGGACCTGGTCTGGTCGCGCTGGCAGCAGCGGAACCCCGGGGCCGCCTACCTCCCGGCGGAGCCGCCGCCGCTCGGCGACGGGCAGTACCGCAAGGTGGTCGCCCGGCACCAGGCGATGGCTCCGTGGGGGGTGACCCCGGCCTCGATGTTCGACCACAGCCGGATCTACACGTACGCCTGATCCGCCGCGCACGGGCCCGTACGCACGTGTCCCCCCGGTCCGGTTGGAGCGGGGGGACACGCGGGGAAGCGAGGGGGAAGCGGAGGATCAGCCGCCGTAGCCGCCGTCCTCGTCACGGTCGTCCTCGCCGTCGCTGACGTTGGCGCAGGTGTTGCCGAAGGCCGGGTTCAGCAGGCCGATGACGTTGACGGTGTTGCCGCAGAGGTTGACCGGGACGTGGACCGGGACCTGCAGGACGTTGCCGGAGGCGACACCGGGCGAGCCGACGGCCGCGGCCTCGGCGCCGGCGTCGGCGACGGCCAGGCCGGCTCCGCTGAGGGCCACGGCACCCGTGCCGGCGAGAACAGCGGCAGCCTTCGCGATGCGAGACATCAAGAACTCCTTGGACGTGGAAAGCGACCGCAGGAATCACGGCCGTCATACCCGTTCAACGCCGTGCGCCGTTACGGGTCACGGCCATTGGGCCGAACGGGAAGAAGGAAAAAAGAAAAAATGGCCCGCGGACCGGAATTCCGTCCGCCGCCGGATACGACGGGACGGCTCCGGTCCGCGGGCCGCGGCCATGCGACGAGCCTTCTCCTGCAACGATCGACGGCCCCCGGGGTGGCGGGAGGGACCGTCCCTTCACCCGCGCGGTCGGCGGTGACGGGGGTCGGTGACCGGGATCAGTGGCGGCGGGCGACCCGTCCGCCGCGGACGCGGACCACCGCACCGCCGATGACGAGCGCGGCGCTGATCGCGGCCGCTCCCACGAGCGCGGACTCGCTACCGGTCTCGGGGAGCTGCGGCGGGGTGGTGGGGGGCTTCGTCGGCGGGGTGGCGGGAGGCGTCGCGGGCGGCGTGGTCGTGGGCGGGACGGTCGTCGGCGGAGTCGTGGACGGCGTGGTGGGAGGCGTCGTCGGCGGCTTCGTCGGCGGGGTGGTCGGCGGCTTCGTCGGCGGCGTCGTGGGACCACAGCTCGGCTTCGGACGACCGGGCTCGGGGTGCTCGCAGTCCCCCGGCTTCGGCGGGTACGACGGCGGGGTGGTGGGCGGAGTGGTCGTCGGCGGCGTCGTGGGGGGCGTCGTCGGCGGGGTGGTGGGCGGGGTGGTGGGGGGCGTGGTCGGCGGGTGCGTGGGAGGCGTGGTCGGGGGCTTCGTCGGCGGGTGCGAGGGCTCCTCGCCGTAACCTCCGTCGTCCTCGCCGTAACCTCCGTCGTCGTCCTCGCCGTAACCGCCGTCGTCCTGGCTGTAGCCGTCGTCCTGGACTCCCGCGTGGCCGCAGAGGTTCCCGGCGGCCGCCGCCGCGGCGCCGCCCTTCTCCGCGAGCCTGCCGCAGACGCCGGCCGACAGGGGGGCCTGGACGTGGCCGGCCGTGCTCGGGCCCGGTCCGTCGCCCGTGCCGGTGGGGGAGCTCGCGGCAAGGGCGAATCCGCCGCTCAGCGACAGGATTCCGGTCGCTGCCGCCGCGGTGAGTACTTTCCTGCTGATGATGGACCGCATACCGCTCTTCCTCTGAGAAAAGGAGAGGCCGACGAGGCTCCCCCCTCGCTCCGACCGGCCCGGTACCCACTGACGTGCGCGTGGGACTGGCGAGAGAGTAGGAGTCGGAGCGGGGTGCGGAGCATGGGCCACACGGCAGATGATCTGAAAATCATTCGATCAGCCGACCGTGAGGAACGGGGCGCGCTGGCCTCCGGGAATGCCCCTGGGAACAGCCCTGCTGAAGGGTCGTCAGCCGCCCAGCGGGAGGGCGCCGGCGACCGGGAGGCCGCCGAGCAGCGGAGCGCCCTTGGTGACCTCGTTGAGCTGGCCCGCCGCGTCCGTGACGGACTTCACCGGGGAGCCCTCGGTGGTGCTGCTCAGCACGTCCGTCTTCAGGCCGTTGGCGGCGATCGCCTCCAGGCCGCCGTTCAGGCTGGTGGGGGTGAGCGCCTCCGTGGCCATGGCGGGCGCGGCGGCACCCAGGGCCATCAGCGAACCTGCGACGACCGCGGCGACCTTGGTGGGCTTCATGGGGTGAATCCTTCCTCTGTTTTTCAAGTCACTTCTCGCACAAGGTTCTTGGGTGAATCCCGTGCGCCGTTCTCTTCCTGTAACGAGAAGTCGGCTTTCCGGAAACTCCGGGAGGAGGGATTTCTCGACACTGCACCCGATCGATGAGACCGGTTCCGCGCGCCGACCGCACACGCGTTCCCCCTCCGTGCGGACCGGCGGACCGCCACCGCGGAGGGCCTGCGGCTATAGCCCTCCGCGACCGGAGAACTACTGAGCGCCACGCATCCGTTCGGGTGAATCCACCCTCCCGCCCTGCCCCGGAGAGGGGCGTACGCCGTTGCACCGGGCGGCGCGCGGAAGTGCGCCCGAGCGAGTGCCGCCCCCCGACGACGAGGAAAAGGCCGGTGCGCCCGTCCCTGGTGGGGGCGGGCGCACCGGCCTCGAAAGGACCGAACGGACGTGCCGGATCAGTCGTTGGCGCAGACGTTGCCGAAGGCCGGGTTCAGGAGGCCGATGACGTCGACGGTGTTGCCGCAGACGTTGACCGGGATGTGGACCGGGACCTGGGCGATGTTGCCCGAGAGGACGCCGGGGGAGTGCACGGCCGCGGCCTCGGCGCCGGCGTCGGCGACGGCGGCACCCGCGGTACCGGCGACGGCCGCGGCGGCGCTCGCGGTCAGGACAACGGCCTTGGCGATACGGGACATGGAGATGTGCTCCTCGATCGAATTCATACGGCTCGGACTGCGCGGACTGAACGGTCCGACTCCCTCAACAACGCCTCCGATTTCCATCGGTTGCTCTCCCGAACGGGTGACGCCCGGCCGTCCTTTGGGCCGTAAGGGGGTCGTTCGAGGGTCCGGGCGCGAAATGGCGCAACACGCACAACGAGGAACGGGCCACGGAGATACGGGAGTTAGCGATACCGGTCATCTCATGCTTACTATCGCCCCGCTTCGGGGTTATAACTTTCCCGAACGTTGCTTCCGGGCCGGCCGCGCGTTCATCCATTTCGTGCGGACCACATCTTCCCCCCTCCCGGCCTTCGCGGGTCTTCCCTTCCTCCTCTCATCAAAGCGGAGAACCTGTATGCGGAATTCAGCGGTTCTCGACGCGCCCCGGGGCGCGTCGGCCGCCCGGGCGGACGTGCGGAGCTGACGTGCTGACACCATCCGACACGGGCCCGGGGTCCGTCACCGTCCTGCACGCGGTCCAGCCCGGCGACGGCGGGGTCGCCCGCGTCGTCGTCGACCTCGTCCGCGCCCAGCGCGCCGCCGGCCTGCGGGTCGCGGTCGCCTGCCCGCCCGGCACCGACCTGTCCGCCGCCGCCCGGGCCGAGGGGGCGGAGGTCCACGACTGGCGGGCCGCCCGCGACCCCGGCCCCGCCCTCGTCCGCGAGACGGCGTCCCTGGCCCGGCTCGTCCGCGCGGTCGGGCCCGACCTCGTCCACGCGCACAGCGCCAAGGCGGGACTGTGCGCCCGGCTCGTCGTGCGGGGGCGGATCCCCACGGTGTACCAGCCGCACGCCTGGTCCTTCGAGGCGGTGCGGGGGACGACCGCCGCGCTCGCCCGGAGCTGGGAGCGGTTCGGCGCCCGCTGGACCGACCGGGTCCTCTGCGTGAGCGAGGCCGAGCGGCGCACCGGCGAGGCGGCCGGGGTCGAGGCGGACTGGTCGGTCGTCCACAACGGTGTGGACACGGCCCGGTTCGCGAACGACGGCCCGCCTCGCAACCCGGCCCCCACGGTCGTCTGCGTGGGCCGGCTCTGCCGCCAGAAGGGACAGGACGTGCTGCTGGCCGCCTGGCCCGCCGTCCTCGCGGAGGTCCCCGCGGCCCGGCTCGTCCTGGTCGGCGACGGCCCGGACGCGGAGGGGCTGCGGGCCGCCGCGGGCCCCTCGGTGCGGTTCGCCGGGGCCGTCGGGGACACCGCCCCCTGGTACCGGGCCGCCGACGTGGTCGTCCTGCCGTCCCGCTGGGAGGGCATGGCGCTCGCGCCCCTGGAGGCCATGGCGAGCGGCCGGCCCGTCGTCGTCAGCGACGTCGACGGGGCCCGGGAGAGCCTGCCACCCGCCCACGAACACCTGTGCCTGGTCCCGCCCGAGGACCCGGCCGCGCTCGCCGCCGCACTCGGCCGCCTCCTCGGCAGGCCGGAGCTGCGGCACCGCCTGGGCCGGGAGGCCCACGAGCACGTCCTCAGCAGTTTCGACGTCCGGCGCACCGGCGCGGCCGTCGCGGACCTCTACCGCGAGCTGGCCGGGGTGCGGGGGGCCGAGCACAGAGAGCCGATCGCACAGTGACCACGGAAAGCACCAGCGTCCCCTCCTCGCCGGGCCCCTGGCCCGCGGCGGGCCAGGGCCGGGCCTTCGGCCTCGCCTCCCTCGCACCGCCCCGCGGCGCCCCCGGCCGGCTCGCGCCGCAGCGCCGGCGCCGCTCCCGGACCCGCCCGCGGTCCGGCGCGGCACCGCTCGTGGCGGTCGACGCCCTGGCGGTCGTCGCGGCCGCCTCGGTGCTGAGCGCCGCCCACCACGACCTCCGGCTCGTCCTGCCGGTCCTGGCGCTCGTCCTGGTCCTCGACGGGCACGCCGGGCTCCACCGCCCGGCCGCGCACGTCCGGGCCCTGGACGAGCTGCCCGCGCTCGCCTCCCGCGCCGGGGTCGCCTGGTGCCTGGCGGCGGCGGGAGTCGCCGCGTACTCCGCGCACCTGGCCATCGGGCCGCTGCGGCTGTGCGCCGCGTACGCCGTCCACGTCGTCCTCGTCTGCGCGGTCCGCGCCCTCGTCCTCGGCCGGCGGCGCCGGGTCGCGCGGGCCCGCCCCCGGTCGGCGCTGGTCGTCGGCGGGACGGGGGCCGCACGCCGGTTCGCGGCGGCGGCCGTCCAGCACCCCGAGTACGGGGTGCGGCCGGTCGGGATCGTCGGCGTGCCCGAGCAGGGCGTCCCCCGGACGCCCGGGGAGGCCGGTCTCCCGGTGCTCACGACGACCGAGGAGATCCACCGGGCCGTCATCCAGAACGCCGTGCGCGACGCCGTGTTCCTGGACGACGACCCGGGTCTGGTGACGCTCTTCCAGCAGTACGGCTGCACCACCTGGCGGGTCGGCGGGCGGCACCGGGACGGCCCGATGGGCGAGCACATGTGGGGGTACGCCTGGCACCGCGTCGTCCCGCTGGACGAGCGCCGCGGCCTGACCGCCAAGCGGGCCCTCGACATCGCCCTCGCCGCCCCCGCGCTCGTGCTCGCGCTGCCCGTGCTGCTGCTCTGCGCGCTGGCCGTGCGCCTCTCCGACGGCCCCGGGATCCTGTTCCGGCAGGAGCGGGTGGGCCAGCACGGACGCCCCTTCACGCTGCTCAAGTTCCGTACGCTCCGCCCCTCGGACGACACCGAGTCGGCGACCCGCTGGAACGTGGCGGGCGACCGGCGGATGAGCGCGGCCGGGGGGTTCCTGCGGAAGACCTCGCTCGACGAGCTGCCGCAGCTGTGGAACGTGCTGCGCGGGGACATGAGCCTGGTCGGGCCCCGGCCGGAACGCCCGTACTTCGTGGCGCAGTTCAGCAAGACCCACGCCGGGTACGCGGCCCGCCACCGGATGCCGGTGGGGCTCACCGGGCTCGCGCAGGTGCACGGACTGCGCGGCGACACCTCGATCGAGGACCGCTGCCGCTTCGACAACCACTACATCGACCACTGGTCGCTCTGGCAGGACGTCTGCATCCTGCTGCGCACGGCCGCCGAGCTCGTCCGACCCACGGGGAGCTGAGGATGGCCACGGCCGCGATGCTCCCCGTGGTCGGCCCGGGGGCGCGGGACCTGCTCCGCAGGGCGGGGGCGCTCTCCCCGGTCCTCGCCGTGGTCGCGCTGCTGCTCGTCCCGGGCGGCGACGGCGGCGCGCAGGGCGGCACCGGCGGCACGGGCACGGTCGCCGACGCGGCCTCCGGGCTCCTCGTCCTGGTCTGCCTGGTGCGGGTGGCGCGCGGCCGGGCCCGGCCGCTGACCCGTACCGCCGCCGTCGTCCTCGGCCTCCCGGTCCTCGGGGTCTGCCTGGCCGCGATCACCTCGAACGACCCGGCGTCGAGCCTGCCGGGCGTCGCCCGGTACGTCCAGGTCTTCGTCCTGGTCCCGGCGGCCGTGCTCCTGACGGTCCGCGACCGGCGGGACTTCGCCGTGGTCGCCTGGGCCCTGGTCGGACTCGCCCTGCTCCAGGGGGCGGTGGGCGTCGCCCAGTACCTGACCGGCACGGGCGCCTCGTACCAGGGCGAGGACATCCGGGCGGTCGGCACGTTCGGGGCGACCGACGTGATGGGCATGGCGACCGTCGTCTCGTACGGGCTCGTCGTCGTCACCGGGATCGCGCTCGGCCGCCGTCCGGGGCGGGCGCGGACGGCGGCCCTGGTCTGCGCGGGGCTGCTGTTCCTCCCGCTGGTCCTCTCCTTCAGCCGGGGCGCGTGGATCGCGACCGTGCTCGCCTGCGCGCTCCAGCTGCTCCTGGCGGGGCCGCGCCGGGCGGCGCGGGTCGCGCTCGCGGCGGGCGCGCTCGGGGTGGTCCTCGTGGGCGGCCTCGGGATCGGTTCGGAGCTGGTGGAGGAGCGGGTCGCCAGCATCACGCGGGTGACGGCGGCGCCGGACCAGTCGGTGACGGACCGGTACACGATGTGGGCGGCGGCCGGGGAGATGTGGCGCGCGGAGCCGCTCACGGGCGTCGGCCTGAAGGGCTTCCCGCAGTACCGCGACGCGCACGCCTCGGTCGCGCTGTCCTCGGGCAGCGACACGGCGGGCGCGGGCGCCGGCTTCCAGCGGCAGCCGCTGCTCTCCCCGCACAACATGTACCTGCTCGTCCTGAGCGAGCAGGGCCTGGTGGGGCTGCTCGCCCTGGTCGGGAGCTGGACGGCGCTCCTCGTGGGCGCGCTGCGACGGCGCGGCGGCTTCGGCCCCGGGTCCGGGTCCGGCGCGGACTGCGCGCTCGTCGCGACGGGCCTGCTCGTCTGGCAGCTCGTCGACTTCTTCTACGCGGACATCGGCGGCCCCTCGACGGTGCTGATGGCGGTCGTGTTCGGCCTGGCGGCCTGGTGGTCGCTGGTGGGGGCGAGACGTGCGTGACCCGTGGGCCGGGGAACCGGAGCCCACGGACGCGGGGTGGCCGGAGCCGGCCGGGCCCGTGGACCCGCCGCGGTCCGACGGGCCGCACCCCGTGTCGCGGTCGCCCCGGCAACCCTGCGGCACCCCGCCGGCCGACCCCTGGTCGACCTCGCCCCTGAGCCCCACGGACTCCCCGTGGGGTCCGGGGGCCGTCGTGCCGCCGGGGGCGGAGACCTCCGGGCGGAGGGGTACGGAGCCTCCGCGGCCCCCCGGGCCCGGCCGCCCCGCCGGCGCCCCGCCCACGGGCGGCCTCGCCGGGGCCCGCCGCGTCGCCGCGCGCGGCCGGTCCGGAAGTACGCCCACGGCCACGCCCACGGACCCGACTACGACGCCGACGACGCCCCCCGCCCCCCGCGCCGGCCGCCGGGCCCACGCGCGCGGGCGCGTGGCCGGGGGCGACCGGACGCAGGGGCGGGGGTTCCTGGCGAAGGCGGCGGCCGTGACGGCGGGGCTCACCGCCGTCGGGGCGGTGCTCGGGCTCGTACGGGACCAGATCCTGGCCGGGTACTTCGGGGCCGGGGCCGCCACCGACGCGTTCCTGGTGGCGTGGACGGTCCCCGAGTTCGCCTCGACGCTGCTCATCGAGGACGCGATGGCCCTGATCCTGGTGCCCGCGTTCTCCCGCGCCCTGGCCCGGCGCGGCGACGGCGTGTTCGACGACCCGGTGCGCGCGCTCGTGCGCGGGACGCTCCCCCGGCTCGCCCTCGCCGTCGGGATCGCCGCCGCCGTCCTCGTCGTCGCCGCCCCGCTGCTCGTCGCGGCCCTCGCCCCCGGCCTCCCCGACCCGGCGCTCGCGGTCGACTGCACGCGCCTCACCGCGACCTGCGTGCTCTCGTTCGCCCTGGTCGGCTACTGCTCGGCCGCGCTGCGCGCGCACGGCCGCTTCCTGCCGCCGGCCACGATCTACACGGCGTACAACGTGGGGATCATCGGCACGATCCTGGTGCTCCGCGAGCCCTGGGGGGTGCGGTCGGCCGCCGCCGGGGTCGCGGTCGGCGGGGTCCTGATGGTCCTGGTCCAGGCCCCCTCCCTCGTCCGGGAGCTGCGCTCCGGCTCCGTGCCCCCGCCGCGGGCGGCCGCGCCCCGGGGCGGGCAGGACGGGCGGATCCTGGTGCTCGGACTGATCGCTCCGGTCGTCGCGTTCTCGCTGTGCCGCCAGTCCCAGACGCTGATCGAGCGGTTCCTCGCCTCGCCGCTGCCCGCCGGGGCCATCTCGCACCTGAACTACGCGCAGAAGGTCGCGCAGATGCCGATGATCCTCTCCCTGATGCTGTGCACGGTCAGCTTCCCGGTGGTCGCCCGCGCCCTCGCGGCGGGCGACGCGGAGACGGCCCGCCACCGGGTCGAGCGGGACCTGCTGCTCGCCGCCGTCGTCGTGCTCGTCGGCGCCTCGACGGTGATCGCCGCCGCCCCCCGGATCGTCGAGGTCCTCTTCGAGCGGGGGGAGTTCGGCGGCTCCGACACCACCGCGACCGCCGCCGTCATGCGGGTGTACGCCCTCGGCCTGCTGGGCCAGACGGTGGTCGGGGCCCTGGTCCGCTGCTACTTCTCCGCCGCCCGCCCGCTCTGGTACCCGGCCGCGGCCATGGGCGCGGGGCTCGTGGCGACCGGCGCCGCGGGCGTGCCCGGCGCCCAGCACTGGGGGGCGGTCGGCATCGCCGCCGCCAACGCGCTGGGCATCACCCTGACCGCCGTCCTGCTGCTGCGGGGCGCGCACCGCCAGTCCGTCCCGGTCCGGGCCGGCCGGCTCGGCGCGGGGCTGCTCCGGCTCACCGCCGCCGGCGCGGGCGCCACCGGGGCCGGCTGGGTCTCCTCGGTCGCGGTCGGCCCCGCCCTCCCCGCCGTCGCCGTCGCCGCCCTCGCCGCCACCGGCGTCTTCGCGCTCTTCCTGGTCTGCGCCCCCGAGGCGTCCGGCCTTCCGTCCCTTCCCCGCTCCGCCTACCGGAGGACCCCCCATGCCCGCCGTCACCGCGCTGAGCCGTCTGCTGCCGAAGCCGCCCCTGCGGAGGAGCCTCCCCCCGCGGGGCGGGTCGCCCCTGTGGGGAAGGCCTCCCCTGTGGGTGGCGATGTACCACTCGATCACGGACACCGCCGATGATCCGTACCGGGTGACCGTCTCCCCGGCGCGCTTCGCCCGGCAACTGCGCTGGCTGGGCGACCGGGGACTGCGCGGGGTGTCGGTGCGGGAGCTGCTCGCCGCGACCGCCGAGGGGCGCGCCCGGGGCCTGGTGGGCCTGACCTTCGACGACGGCTACGCCGACTTCGTCGACTCGGCGCTGCCGCTGCTCCGCGGCCACGGCTTCACGGCCACGGTGTACGTCCTGCCGGGCCGGCTCGGCGGCGAGAACGGCTGGGACACGGCCGGCCCGCGCAAGCGGTTGCTCTCCGGGGAGGAGATCCGGCGGATCTCCGACGCCGGGATGGAGATCGGCTCGCACGGCCTGACGCACGTGGCGCTGCCCGAGGCCGACGACCGGACGCTCGCCGCCGAGACCCGGCGCAGCCGCGAGCTCCTGGAGGAGATGACGGGCCGCCCGGTGGAGGGCTTCTGCTACCCGTACGGGCGGGTCGACCCGCGCGCGATGCGCGCCGTGCGCCGGGCCGGCTACCGCTACGCCTGCGCGATCGACCCGGGGCCGCACACCGGCGCGTACGCCCTGCCCCGCGTCCACATCGGCGAGAACGACACCTCCTGGCGGCTCGCCGCCAAGCGCGTGCTGCACCCGCTGCGCCGCCGCCGGCCCGCCGACCTGCCGGTCCCCGTCCCGTACGGCCCGGCCGTGGTGGGTGCGCGATGAGGGTCCTGCACGTCATCACCGGCCTCGGCATCGGCGGCGCCGAGCAGCAGCTCCGGCTGCTGCTGCGCCACCTCCCCGTACAGGGCCGGGTGGTGACGCTCACCAACCCGGGCGCGGTCGCCGCGGGCATCGAGGCGGACGGCACCCCCGTCACCCACCTCGGCATGACCGGCAACCGCGACCTCGGGGCGCTCCCCCGCCTGGCCCGGATCGTCCGGCAGGGCCGCTACGACCTCGTGCACACGCACCTGTACCGGGCGTGCGTGTACGGCAGGACGGCGGCCCGGATCGCCGGGGTGCGCCGGATCGTCGCCACCGAGCACTCCCTCGGCGCGCACCAGATCGAGGGCCGGCCGCTGTCGGCGGGCACCCGCGCCCTGTACCTGGCGTCCGAGCGGCTCGGCACCTCCACGGTCGCCGTGTCGCCCAGCGTGGCCCGCCGGCTCGCGGACTGGGGGGTGCCCGAGGAGCGCATCCGGGTGGTGCCGAACGGCATCGAGACCGGCCGGTTCGCCTTCGACCCGGCGGCCCGCCGCCGGACCCGGGCGGCGCTCGGGCTCCCCGAGGACGCGTACGTCGTCGGCGGGGTGGGGCGGCTGGCCCCCGGGAAGCGGTTCGACAGGCTCGTACGGGCGGTGGCGGCGGTCCCGGAGGCCCGGCTGCTGCTCGTCGGGGAGGGCGGCGAGCGGGAGGAGCTGCTGCGGCTCGCCCGCGCACTCGGGGCGGCCGACCGGGTGCTGCTGACCGGGGCCTGCGCGGACCCGCCGCCCGCCGGCGCGACCGGGCCCTCGCTGCCGGACCTGCTCGCCGCGATGGACGTCTTCGTCTCCGCCTCCCCGGACGAGGCCTTCGGGCTCGCGGTCGTCGAGGCGCTCGCGGCGGGCCTGCCCGTCCTGTACGCGGCCTGCCCGGCGATCGAGGACCTGCCGGCGGACGCGGCCCCGGGCGCGCGCCGGACCGGCGGCTCCGTCCCCGAACTGGCCGCCGCCCTGCGCGGCACCGGCGAGTCCCGGCCCGGCCGCCTCCCCGTCCCGGAGGCCGCCCGCCACTACGACATCGCGCGCAGCGCCCGGCAGCTGATGTCCCTCTACGACCAGGCCGTCCACGGCACACCGTCGCCCGTGCAGCACCACCAAGCATCCGTGAAGTGAGAGAAGCCCGTCCATGAAGACCACCACACCGTCCCGCGCCTTCCCGTCCGCCGGGCTCCGCCTCCCCGGCCGCTGGGCCGTGCTGCCCGCCGCCGTCCTCGCCGGGGCCGTGCTCGGCGGCGGCTACGGGGCCCTGAAGACGCCGGAGTACGCGGCGACCAGCTACGTCATCGTCGTACCGGACGGGAAGTCCGACCCGGCGGGGGCGCTCGGCTTCGCCCAGGCGTACGGGCGGGTCGCCACCGACATCGCGGTGACCGGTGACGCCCAGGTGTGGGCCGGGGTGACCGCCGCGACGCTGCGGAGGCAGGTGACGGCGGAGACCTCCCCGGACGCCCCGATGATCTCCATCACCGCGCGGGCCGAGCGGCCCGCGAAGGCCGTGTCCATGGCCGACGGGGTGGCCCGGGCGCTCATCCTCGACAGCTCGCACGTGGCGGCCAGCACGGGCGTGAAGGTCGTGCAGTTCTCCCGCGCCACGAAGCCCGTCGACCCGGTCTCCCCGTCCGCGCCGCTCTCCGCGCTCGTCGGCGGCTGCGCGGGCGGCCTGCTCGGCGGCCTGGCCCTGCTGGTCCGCCCGAAGCGCGCCGCCGCGCGCGGCGAGTCCCGCCACTCCCGCCGGGCCGGGGCCCCGGTACCCGCCCCGGCCGTGTCCGGCGCGCACCAGCCGGAGACGGTGTGACCGCGGGCGCCCTGCGGACGGAGGTCTGCCGTGACGAGGAGGGGTTCGGGCGGCTCGCGGCCGAGTGGACGGCGCTGTACGGCCGCTGCTCCTCCGCCACCCCCTTCCAGTCCCACTCCTGGCTGCACTCCTGGTGGCTCTCGTACGGGCGGCCCGGTGCGCTGCGGGTGGTGCTCGTACGGCGCGGGGACGGCGCACTGGTCGCCGCCGCGCCCCTGATGCGGGCCCGGGGCCCGCTGCCCGTCCTCACCCTGCTCGGCGGCTCGATCACCGACTTCACGGACGTCCTCCTCGACGACGGCTGCCCGGAGGCGGCGCCCGCCCTGGCCCGGGCGGTCGCGCGGACCGCCCGGGGCGCGGTGGTCGACCTGCGGGAGGTCCGGCCGGGCGCGGCCGGCGACCGGGTCTTCGCCCACTGGCGGGGGCCGCGCCGGCGGCTGCCCGACTCGCTGTGCCTGGAACTGCCGGCCGTCCCGATGGAGGGCCTGCTCGAACGGATCCCCTCCGGGAAGGCCCAGCGGGTGCGCGCCAAGCTGCGCAAGCTGGACGCGCTCGGCATCGACGCGCGCGTGGTGACCGGCGAGGAGGTCCCGGCCGCCCTGGACCGGCTCCTGGCCCTGCACCGGCTCCAGTGGCAGGGCCGGGGCGTCACCGCCGAGCACACCAGCGAGCGGTTCGCCCAGCACCTGAACCGGGCCGTGCGGCCCATGGTGGAGCGGGGGGACGCGATGGTCACCGAGTTCCGGCTGGCCGGGGACGTGGTCGCCGCCGACCTGACGCTGATGTCGCCGCGCCTGGCCGGCGGCTATCTGTACGGGGCCGATCCGGCGCTGCGGGCCCGCAAGGTCGACGTGGCGACGATGCTGCTGCGGCACGGGGCCCGGGAGACCAGCGCGGGCGGGCGGGCCACGCTGAGCATGCTGCGGGGCAGCGAGGCGTACAAGCACCACTGGCGCCCGGAGCCCGTGCGCAACCGCCGGCTGCTCCTCGCCGGGCCCGGTACGGCCCCGCTGCTCTGGCTCCGCGCGGGCGCGGCCGGCGCGCGGAGCTGGGCGGCCCGTCAGGCGCGCGAACGGGCCTGGGCGGGGCGGGCGCTCGACCGGGTGAAGGGTCGCCCGCCCCGCGGCGGCTGAGTTCCGCCCCGGTCAGAAGGGCCAGACGCCCTTGAGCGCCTCCTTCCAGTCGAGGTCGGCCTCCTCCTTCCAGGACTCCGGGACGCAGACGGGCCCGCCGAGCCAGCTCTCGACCCAGGACCCGAGGTCGACGGGCCGGCAGTTCGCCTGGGGCACGGGCGTGGGCAGGGGCACGGGCGTGGGCTCGGACGTCGGAGTCGGCGTGGGCGCGGGCTTGGGCTCGGGATCCGGCGGTGTGGGGGTGGGAGTCGGCGTGGGCGTCGGTACCGGTGTCGGCTGCGTCGGCGTCGGCTGTGTCGGCGTCGGCTGTGTCGGCGTCGGCTGTGTCGGCGTCGGCGTGGGGACCGGCGTCGTCGGCGCGGGCTTCGGCTCCGGCTGCGTCGGGGTGGGAGTCGGCGTCGGGGTGGGAGTCGGCGTCGGCGTCGGCGTGGGTTCCGGCTTCGGCGTGGGCGTGGGCGTGGGCGTCGGCACCGGTGTGGGCTGCGGCGGCGTGGGCGTCGGCGTCGGTACGGGCTCCGGCTGCGTCGGGACCTCCGGCTCCTTCCCGTACAGCATCTGACGGAACACCAGCGACGACCTCGGGTTGTCGTCGCACTGCCAGACGCCGTGCGGGCAGTAATCGGTGATCGTGTGGTACAGCGGCTTGTGGAGGTCCATCCATTCCAGCATGCGCCGCATGTATTCCGGGTTGTCGCCGTTCCGGAAGAGGCCCCATTCCGGATAGGAGATCAGCTTTCCGTGCTCGGCCGCGAAATCGACCTGCTTCCGCAGTCCGTACGGCTCGTTGACGTGTTCGTCGAAACTGCTTCCCGGCGGCTGGTCGTACGAATCCATGCCGATGATGTCGACGACGTCGTCGCCCGGGTAGCACTCGGTCCACGGGACGGCGTCGCGGCCGCGGCTCGGGTTGAAGTCGAAGCGGAACTTCTGGCCGGGGACGGAGCGCATGGCGGCGACGATGCGGTTCCAGTACGCCTTCCAGGCCTCGGGGTCGGGGCCGCACCGGTGGGTGTAGGTGGTGCCGTTCATCTCCCAGCCGAGGACGACGACGGTGTCGTTCGCCTTCAGCTCGACGAGGCGCCGGGCGAGGGTCCTGAAGTGGTGGTCGTAGTACCCGGACGCGGCGAGCCGGAGCAGGCGGCGGACCTCGGCGTCGGGGACGCGGGCCTCGTTGCGCTCCATCATGGGGACGTTGAGGACGAAGAGGCGGTCGGCCTTCTCGTTGCGCCAGTCCGCCCAGGCGTCGAGGAAGCCGGGGGGTCCCTCGATGTTCCGCCAGCGGTCGCCGGGCAGGTAGGTGTGGCCGACGCGGAGCTCGCGGCCGCCGAGCCAGCGTTCGAGCTCGCCGATGCGGGCGACGCCGTACGCGCCGGAGGAGAGGAAGGCCCCCATGGCGCCGGCGACGGACGGCCCGGGGTCCCGCGCCTCCCCTTCCCGCGCCTCCACCCCGCGTGCGTCCCGCGTCGTCGCGGATCCCTCGGCGTGGGCGAGGGGCGTCAGTGCGAGGGAACCCGAGGCGAGCAGACCGGCGGCGCACACCCCCAGCCACGCCCTCGACGTTCTCCGGTACGCAGCTTTCATGGCCGTTCCTCCGCGTCGCACGATAGGTGAGGGATCGTCAATCCGATGTTCAGAAAGTATTCCTAATGAGCCGTCCGTGAACTCGACTTTCCCTCGCTCGCTAGTCCATTGGAGGATTTGATCGCCCGGTTGGTGCACCGAGACGAAGGGCATGCCGTGCCGAGTTTTGACACCCGCGTCCCGGCCGTCCTCGTGCGGCTCGACCGGAACCCCTTTCACCACGGCACCCTCGGGGCGGTCCGCTCACTGGGCCGGGCGGGAATTCCGGTCCACGCCGTCGTCGAATCGCGGACCAGTCCGGTGGCCCGCTCCCGCCACCTCAGCTCGGCCCGCCCCGGCCCCGCCGCCGCCTCCCCGGCGGAGCTGGCCGACTTCCTCCTGCGGGTCGGGGACGAGATCTCCGAGGGGCCGTCGTCCCCGCTGCTCGCCGTTCCGCTGGACGACGTCACCGCGCTCGCCCTGGCCCGCCGCCGCACCGAGCTGACCCCGCGCTTCCTGCTGCCCGAGCAGACCGAGGCGCAGCTGCTGCGGGTCGCCGACAAGGCGGCGCTCGCCGAGACCTGCGCGGCCCTGGGCCTGCCCCACCCCCGTACCGCGCTCCCCACCGACGCCGACGAGGCCGCCGCCATGGCCCGGGCGCTCGGCCTGCCGGTGGTCGCCAAGTGGAGCCGGCCCTGGCTGCTGCCGGCCGGTGCCGGGCTGCGCAGCACGTCGATCGTGCGCTCCCTCGCCGAGGTGCGGGAGCTGTACGCCCGCTCCCCCGAGGCCGGCAGCCGGCTGCTGCTCCAGGAGCTCCTCCCGGCGGGCCGCGACCTGGACTGGTTCTTCCAGGGGTACGTGGACTCCGCGGGCCGCTGCCCGACCGGGGCCACCGGGCGCAAGGAACGCGCCTGGCCCACCGGGGCCGGGCTGACCGCCGCGGGCCGCTGGACCGTGAACCCGGCCGTGGACCGGGCGGCCCGGACCCTGCTCGACGCGCTCGGCTACCGGGGCGTGTGCGACCTGGACTTCCGGCTCGACCGGGCGACCGGCGCCTACCACCTGCTGGACTTCAACCCCCGGCCCGGCGCGCAGTTCCGGCTCTTCACCGACCAGGACGGCCTGGACGCGGTCCGGGCGCTCCACCTGGACCTCACCGGCCGCCCCGTGCCCCCGCCCTCCCCCGCGTACGGGCGCCGGTTCGTGGCCGAGAACTACGCGCTGCTCTCGCTGCTCGCCGTCCCGCGCCGGCGGTGGGCGGCCGAGACCGGCGGGGTGCGGCGGCGGACCGAGTGGGCCTGGTGCGCGGCCGACGACCCGCTGCCCGCGCTCGCCATGGGCCGCGCCTGGCTCGCGCACCTGCTGCGCAAGGCCCTGGGGGCGCTGCGGCGGCGGTGGACGTCCGGCCGGGGCACGACGAGGGCCGGCCCCGGGGAGCGGGTGCTCCCCGGGGCCGACCCCGTGCCTGTCCGCGAACCGCGTCGGGTCAGTCGTTGGCGCAGACGTTGCCGAAGGCCGGGTTCAGCAGCGCGACGACGTTCACGCTGTTGCCGCAGAGGTTGACCGGGATGTGGATCGGGACCTGGATGACGTTGCCGGACAGGACGCCGGGCGAGCCGACGGCCGCACCCTCCGCGTCGGCGTCCGCGAAGGCGGGCGACGCCACACCCATGGCCAGGACGATTCCGGCGACGACGGCCGCAGCCTTCTTACAGTTCATTTCGTCTGGATCCTTTCCTCGGCGGAAGAATTCTCACGGATCTCGTGATGCCCGGGGAGGAAAGCTCCCCGGCCTCCGCTGTACACAACACAACGAACATCCCGCACAAAGGAAACCTGAATAACGCGGACGGGGAACGTTTCACCCCATTGCCCGCACGGAATCGCCCACACGGAACAGCCCGCACGGAACAGCCCGCGCGAACTCCTCCGCACAGAATCCTCCGCACGAAACAGGGCCGGCGGAGAACGTCACCGTTCTCCGCCGGCCCCGTCGCACGCGCTGCCGGTCAGTTGTTGCCGATGCCGTTCCCGGAGAGGACCGGGATGTCGTCCACCAGGTGCGAGAGCGCCTCGTCGCCCTTGCCCTGGGTGGAGTTCTCCGCGCACTGCTGGTTCTGCGGGGAGGACAGCACGTTGACGTCCTGGACGGTGATCGGGACGAGACCGACGAGGGATCCGAGGTTGCCCTTGACCGGAACGCCGAGGCAGAGCTTGTTCAGGGAGCCCTGGACCAGGGTGAGCTGGGGGCTCTGGTCGCCCGCGGTCTCCGAGTTGCCGAACGCCGAGGTGGCACCGTTGCCGCTGAGCGAGGTGGTGCCGGTGTCGTCGGCGATGGCCAGCGCCGGGGAGGCCGCCGCGGCAGAAGCGCCGACGACGGAGGCCGCAACAGCCGCAGCCGCCACAATCTTCTTGATCACGGTGATTCCGTTCCTGTTCCCACCAATCGACCTGATTGATGCGCCCGGCTCAACTGCCCTCGGAGGGTTAGGTTCCGGCGCTTCACCCGTTCGAAGGGCGCCTCCCTTCGCGCTGCCGCGTGCGCTCCGCCATGAGGGTGACACGGCGGAACCCCGGCGTCCGAGCCCCTGTTGATCAGGTCGCTCCCTGCACGGAGCCGGTTCTAGAAGGGAACTCCCGTGATCAAGAAGGTTATGGCCACCGCGGCCGCGGCCGTCTCCATCGTCGGCGCCACCGCCGCCGTGGCCTCCCCGGCGCTCGCCACCAGCAACGACACCGGTACCACCTCGTTCAGCGGCAACGGTGCCAGCCAGGCGTTCGGCAACTCCGCCACCTACGGCAACATGAGCCCCCAGATGGCGCTGGTCCAGGGCTCCCTGAACAAGCCCTGCATCGGTCTGCCGGCCAAGGTCAACGCCGGTTCGCTGATCGGCCTCGTCCCGATCACCGTCCAGGACATCAACGTCCTGTCCTCCCCGCAGAACCAGCAGTGCGTCGAGAACTCCACCCAGGCCAAGGGCGACGAGCCGCTGTCGCACCTCCTGGAGGACATCCCGGTCCTGTCGGGCAACGGCGTCGGCAACAACTGACGTTCCCCGTCCACGCGTCAGGGGCCGCTCCCTCGGGAGCGGCCCCTTTCGTCGTCCTCGGTCCTCCGGGTCGTTCAGCGCGGCCAGACCGGAGCGGCCATCAGGCGCTCCCACTCCCGGTCCGGCATCCCCGGCACCGCGCGGCCCGCCTGCGTCCACTGCGCCACCAGGGCGGAGTAGAGGGGGAAGGGGGTGCGGTCGGCGGGGGTCGGGTCGCTCACGTACCGGCTCTTCGGAATGAAGGCCATCCGTTCCCATTTCCCGGGGTCCGGCGCCATCTTCGCTCCTTCCGCTGCGATTCCCGCATCATTACACAAAGGCCTCGGGAGGGTGATTCGTCCTCTCCATGTCGCGTCGCGCACCTGTGTGCGAGCGGGTCGAAATACGGTGCGGTCCAGGGGATTTCGCTCATCTGCCCGTAGTCCGTCCGGTGGACTTCCCGGAACCTCCGGGACCCTGACCTGTTGATCAGTGCGGCTCGGCAATCGGCGAGCCAGTATTCGAAAGGCCTGAACTGATGAAGAAGCTGTTCGCTACGGCTGCTGTGGCCGCGTCGGTCCTCGGCGCGACGGCGACGGGTGCCGGGCAGGCGCTCGCGATCGCCGACGACACCGGCACCACCTCGCTCAGCGGCAACGGTGCCAGCCAGGTGTACGGCAACTCCGCCACCTACGGCAACATGAGCCCGCAGCTGGCGCTGGTCCAGGGCTCCCTGAACAAGCCGTGCGTGGGCCTGCCGGCCAAGGTCAACGCCGGTTCGCTGATCGGTCTCGTCCCGATCACGGTCCAGGACATCAACGTCCTGTCCTCCCCGCAGAACCAGCAGTGCGTCGAGAACTCCACCCAGGCCAAGGGTGACGAGGCGCTGTCGCACATCCTCAGCGACATCCCGGTCCTGTCCGGCAACGGCGCCGGCAACGGCTGAGCCTCCGGCCCCGGTTCCGGTGCGGCCCCGCCGCCCCTCTTCGGAGGGGTGGCGGGGCCGTCCCCGTTCCGGGCCCTCAGAGCTTCCGGCGCAGGGCCTCCGGGTCGGTGACCGGCGCGTCGCAGGTGAAGCGGCGGCAGACGTACGCGGCGGGCCGCCCGTCCACCAGCGGCCGGTCCCGCAGGAGCGGGAACTCGTCGCCGCCGGGGGCGCCGGTGGCGAGGACCGCGCCGGGGGTGGCGGCCAGGAGGGCGGTACGGCGCAGCTCCCGGAAGGCCTCGTCGTCGGGGGCGCCCACGACGGCGATCTCCCGGGGCCCGTCGAGGAGGGCCTCGGCGACGGCCAGGCCCCAGCCGATGAAGCGGGGGGCGCGCGGGCCGAGGGCCTTGACGACGCCGAGGGCCCCTTCGGCGGCGGCCCGGTGGGCCTCGGAGCCGGTGTGGGCCGCGTACGAGAGCAGGGCTCCGGCGGCGGCGGTCCAGCCGGACGGGGTGGCGTTGTCGGTGGGGTCCTGGGGGCGCCGGATGAGGGTCTCGGCGTCGTGGGCCGTGTCGTACAGCGCGCCGCCCTCGGCGGTGAAGCGGTCGAGGACGAGGTCGAGGAGGAAGCCGGCGAACTGCAGCCAGGCGCCCTCGCCGGTGACGGCGGCGAGGGCGAGGAAGCCCTCGGCGACGTCGGCGTAGTCCTCCAGGACGCCCGCGTTGGTGCCGGCCCTGCCGTCCTTGGACGTACGGGTGAGGCGGGCGCCCTCGTCCATGTGGACCCGGACGAGGAGGTCGGCGGCCTCGGTGGCGCGCTCGACCAGGTCGGGGCGGTCGAAGAGGGCGCCGGTCTCGGCGAGCGCGGCGATCGCGAGGCCGTTCCAGGCGGCGACGACCTTGTCGTCCCGGCCCGGGCGCGGGCGTTCGTCGCGGGCGGCGCGGAGCCGGTCCGCGATCGACGCGATCCGCTCGGCGTCGGCCACGCCCGCGTCCTGCGGGAGCTGGAGGACGGAGCTGCCCTCCTCGAAGGTGCCGTCCTCGGTGACGCCGTAGTGGGCGGCGGCGACGGCGGCGTCCTCGGGGCCGAGCACCTCGGCGAGCCGCTCGGGGGTCCAGGCGTAGTAGGCGCCCTCGACGTGCCTTCCGGTGCCGTCGTCGGAGTCGGCGTCGAGCGCGGAGGCGAAACCGCCCTCGGGGGTGCGCAGTTCCCGTACCAGGAAGTCGGCGGTCTCCAGGGCGACCCGGCGGGCCAGGTCGCTGCCGGTGGCCTTCCAGAGGTGGGCGTACACCCGGCAGAGCAGGGCGTTGTCGTAGAGCATCTTCTCGAAGTGCGGGACCGTCCAGGTGCGGTCGACCGCGTAGCGCGCGAAGCCGCCGCCGAGCTGGTCGTAGATGCCGCCGCGGGCCATGGCCTCGCAGGTGTCGGAGGCCATCTGGAGGGCGCCCTCGGAGCCCGTGCGGGCGTGGTGGCGGAGCAGGAACTCCAGGACCATCGACGGCGGGAACTTGGGGGCGCCGCCGAAGCCGCCGCGGGTGGCGTCGTACTCGCGGGTGAGGCCGAGCAGGGCCTGGGCGAGGTCCTCCTCGCCGGGGACGCCGTCGCCGCCGTACGCGAGGGAGCGGCCGGCGAGCTCCTTGACGATCCGGTCCGCGACCTCGTCGACCTCCCCGCGCCGCCCGGCCCAGGCGTCCCGGACGCCGGTCAGGACCTCGGAGAAGGAGGGCATGCCGTGGCGGGGCTCGGGCGGGAAGTACGTACCGAAGTAGAAGGGGGCGGCGTCCGGGGTCAGGAACACGGTCATCGGCCAGCCGCCCTGCCCGGTGGCGGCCTGGACGGCCTCCATGTAGACGGCGTCGACGTCGGGCCGCTCCTCACGGTCGACCTTGACCGCGACGAAGCCGTCGTTGATCAGGGCGGCGGTGGCGTCGTCCTCGAAGGACTCGTGGGCCATGACGTGGCACCAGTGGCAGGCGCTGTAGCCGACGCTCAGGAGGACGGGCACGTCGCGCCGTCGCGCCTCTTCGAACGCCTCCGGTCCCCACGGCCACCAGTCGACCGGGTTCTCAGCGTGCTGAAGCAGATACGGGGAGGTCACACCAGCCAGCCGGTTCATGTGATCCAGCCTCTCACAGCGCCTGGTGCGGCCGATGGAAGCGGTACGAACCCGCCTGCTGTTCGCGGAGTCGGGCGGCCCGGCATCCCCGAACAGCAGACTGGGCGCAGTAGCGCCGGACCTGCCGAGGCTCCTCGAAGGAGGTACACCATCTCCGCCGAGATGGTGGCGCCCGCGTGGATGCGCACGCAGATCGGCGCGGAGCAGTACGACTCCTGGTCCGAGGAGCAGTGCGCCGGCATCGAGATCGTGGACGGGATGGTCGTCGTGAGCCCGAGCGCCTCGAAGCGGCACAACCGGCCGGCTCGGCTCCTGGCCAATGCCCTGGACGCCGCCGCGGGACCGGACCGGAACGCCGACACGGACTTCGACGTCCGCCTGCAGGACGTCCCGCTCACCAGCGTTCCTTTCTCTCTCACGGTCGATCTCAAGGTCCTGCAGAGCACAAAGAGCTCGCCCCGATATCGATGCTCGGCCGCCTACATGACTCGCTGTCCGGCTCCGCCAGGATGTCACGGGCCGTCTCAACCGCTTCGGGAAAGTCCGTGGTGGTGAACTCGTCACCCCGCGGCCGGTATGAGGGCAACAGTGCGAACTAGCCGTTACTTGGCTCAGCCGACCGGCACAGGCGGCCGAAAGGCCGCGGGCTCCCTCTGCCACCGGTCGGTCTCTTCTTCGCGCTCCCCCGTTCCCTCGCGTCGGAGCGTGTCGCGCAGGAGACTGGGGTCGTTTCGTCGGGTGCGTGTGGAGGGGGAACGCGGATGAGGGAGAGTCACCGGGCCGAGGCCGAGCGGTTGTTGGAGCGGGTCGTGGCGGAGGAGGTGCGCGGTGGCGGGGGCCGGGGGGACGCCGGGGCGCTGCTCGCGCGGGGGCGGGCCGAGTTGGACGCGATGGCGGCGGGGGCCGGTGGGGAGTACGCGGAGTTCCTGCGGGTCGCGGAGGCTGCGGAGGCGGCGGGCGGGCGGGGTGGCGGGTCCCGTGCGGGTGTGCCCGTGCTGGTCGCCGGGATCGCGGCGGTCGGCGCCGACCTGGCCCTCGGTACGTCGGCGGGGACGGCCCTCGGCGCGGGCGCCGTGGTGGCGGTGGCCGGGGCGGCCGCGACCGTGCTGAAGTCGGCGTCCGGGTCCCGGGCGGCGGCCCCCGGGGGCGTCGAGGAGGCGCGGGCGCGGTGGCTGGCGGCCCTGGAGAGCCGTGGGATACGGCCCTTCCTGGAGCGGCAGCGGGAGCCGGCCGCCCCCGCCCCCGTCGCGCGGCCGTTGCGGGGGGTCGATCGGAGTGCCGCGGCCCGGAGCCGTACCGTCCTGGAGCGGTCCTTCGGGCAACTGCCCGAGCCGGTCGGGGTGTTCGCGGGGCGCCGGGAGGAGCTGGAGCGGATCGCCGGGTGGGTGCGGGAGGGCAGGGCCTCGGTGGAGACCCGGCCGACGGTGGTCCTGCTGCACGGGGCGCCGGGCTCGGGGCGTACCGCGCTCGCGGTCCGGGCCGCGCACGCGCTGCGCGAGCGGTTCCGCGGGGCGTGCGTGGTGGACCTGCGGGGGAACGCCACCGCCGTGCCGGGCACGGCGGGCGAGGGGCCGGTCGCGACCCGGGAGGCGCTGCTGCACCTGCTGAACCGGCTCGGCGCCCCGCGCGAGCGGCTGCTCTTCCGGGAGGGCGCTTCGGTGGAGCAACAAGTACAGAGACTTACGGAGGCGTACCACCGGCAGCTGGCCGGGACGCCGGTGGCGGTGGTCCTGGACGACGCCGTGGACGCGGCCCAGGTGCGGGCCCTGCTGCCCGGGCGCTCGGAGAGCCTGGTCCTGGTGACCTGCCGGGAGCCGCTGGACCTCGGCCCGGACGTGCCGGCCGCCGTGCACGCGCTGCCGGTGGCGGCGCTCGACGCGGCCGGGGCGGAGGAGCTGCTGCGGGCGGCGGGCGGGGCGGGCGACCCCGGGCCGTACGACGCGGAGGCCGCCGGGCGGATCCGGGAGCTGTGCGGCGGGCTCCCGCTGGCGCTGCGGGCGGCGGGCTCCCTGCTCGGGCGGCGGTCCATGGACGAGGTGGCGGGGCTGCTCGGCCGGCCCGGCCGGGGCGCCGGCCCCGTCGAACGCGCCCTGGACGCACGCTACTTCCTCGACCTCGACGACGACTCCCGGCGGCTCCTGCGGCGGCTCGCGCTCGCCGGGCGGGCCTCGCTCGGCGCGGCGGCGGCCGGGGCGCTGCTCGGCGCGGACGGCGCCGAGGGCGCGCGGCTGCTGCGCGGTCTCGCCGACGCGGGGCTCCTGGACCACGTGCGCGGGGAGCGGTACCGGCTGCACGACGCCGTACGCGGCTTCGCGGCGGCCCGGCTCCTCGACGAGGAGGACGCGGCGGAGGCCGCGGCGGCGCAGGAGCGCCTCGTCCGCAACTACGCGGAGCTGGCGGACGCGGTGATCCGGATGGTCGACGGCAAGATGTCGACCCGCGCCGACCGGTTCGGCGGACACGGCTTCGGCTCCCTGGAGGCGGCCCTGAGCTGGCTCGACGAGGAGACCAGCTTCATCACGGCCGCGCTGCGGCACAGCCGGGGCGTCGACCAGCGGGCCGTCCTGGACCTGCTCGGCGCGCTCTGCGACTACTGCCTGCTGCGCGGCGACCTCTACCGGCTCGGGGAGATCGACGAGCTGGCCGCGTCCGTCGGGCAGGCGCCGCTGTCGCGCTCGGTGCGGTGGCGGACCGGCATCGCGGCCCGGCAGATCGGCGAGCTGGACAAGGCGCGCACCACCCTGGCCTCGGTCGTCTCCTCGTACCGGGAGGACCACCAGGACCCGGGCGCGGCCCTCGCGCTCTGCTCGCTCGGCATCACCCTGCACCACCAGGGGAAGCTCGCGGAGGCGGCGGACCGGCTGCGGGAGGCGCTCGCGCTCCAGGAGCCGGAGGCGCTCGCCGCCGACCGGGGCTGGACGCTGCACGCGCTCGCGGCCGTGGAGCGGGACCGGGGGCGGCTCGCGGAGGCGGCGGCGCTCCTCGACCGCTCCCTCGCGCTGCACCGGGCGCACGAGTCTCCGCACGGCGAGGCGTGGGCGCACTTCCAGTACGGACAGGTGCTGCTGCTGCGCGGTGACGTGCCGGGCGCCGGGACCGAGCTGCGGGCCGCCCTCGACGGGTACGGGCGGATCCACGACGGGCGCGGCGAGGCCTGGGCGCTGACCCAGCTGGCCCGGGCCCGGCTCGCCGCCGGGGACGCCGAGCCGGCCGTGGAGGAGCTGCGCGGCGCCCTCGCCCGCCACCGGGAGCAGGAGGACGCGCGGGGCGAGGCGTGGACGCTGTACCACCTGGGGCACGCCCTGGAGGAGCGCGGCGACCGCGACGAGGCGGTGCGGGAGCTGGGGCGGGCGCGGACGATGTTCTCCCGGATGCGGGACGTGTACGGGCTCGCCGGCGCCCGGCACCACTCGGGCCGGGTCACCCGCGACCAGGCGGCCGCCCGCACGGGCGGCCTGCGGAACTCGGGCTTCGCCCGGCAGCTCCTCGTGGACGCGCGGGCGGACTACCACCGGATCGGAGTGGCCCACGGGGAGGCCTGGACCTGCCTGGAGCTGGCGGTCGTCGACGCGGGCAACGCGCGCGTGCCGCAGGCGCTGGGCCTGTGCGACGAGGCGCGGGCGCTGTTCGCCTCGTACGGCGACCTGCGCGGCGCGGACTGGGCCCGCTTCCTGCGCTGCACCCTGCTCCCGCACGCCGTCCCGGGCTCCCCGGAGCCGGGGACGGAGACGGCCCGCGAGGAGCTGGCGGCCCTGGTCGCGGACCGGCACCCGGCGCGCGACCCGCGCCTGGTCGACTGCGCCGAGGCGTACGGCGCGGTCCTGGCGCGCGGCGTGGCCCCGGGAACGCCGTGGCAGGCCTGGGACCTGGGCCTGGTCCCGAACCGCCGGTCCCGGGAGGTGCTGGGGGTGCCGGGGGCGTAGGGCCTCCGACCGGAGCCGGGCGTCGGGGCCTCCCCCGCCGGGGCCGTACCCCGATCCGTACCGCTCGCCGCTCGTCGGCGTGAAAGTACCGAGTGAGCGGACCGTCCGGACGCGCGGACGCCCCCCGGGGCGTACCGCGGGGGTACGGCCCGGAGGGCGGGGCGGGGCTCCGGTGGTCCGGGAGCCGCTACTTCTTCGGGGTCTCGGCCGGGGTCTTCGGCGCGGCCGCCGGGTCCGGGGCCTCCTCGAAGGAGACCCGGCCCATGTGGCGGTTCATCGACTTCATCAGCATCCAGACCGCCAGGGCCAGGACCGCGAAGACGACGAAGCCGAGGACGCCGGGGGTCACCTTGTTCTTGTCCAGCTCTTCGGCGGCGAAGGGGACAAGCTGGGTCAGTGCCAGGTGTGCGCTCATGTCAGGCATTGTCGCGGATGCCCGCGAAGAGATCTTCCTCGGGGAGGGAGGTCGGCACCAGCGCCTTGCTGAGCTCGTACTCCTCCGTCGGCCAGACCTTCTTCTGGATCTCCATGGGCACGCGGAACCAGCCGCCGTCGGGGTCGATCTGGGTGGCGTGGGCGATCAGCGCCCGGTCCCGGGTCTCGAAGAAGTCGGCGCAGGGCACGAAGGTGGTCAGGGTCCGCTCCTTGCGCTCGAACTCCTTCCAGCGCTCCAGCCACTCCCCGTAGGGGGACTCCAGGCCCTGGTCGAGGAGCGCCTGGTGCAGCGCCTCGGTGCGGGGGCGGTTGAAGCCCTGGTTGTAGTAGAGCTTCAGGGGCTGCCAGACCGGGCCGAACTCGTCCTCGGGGAACGCCTCGGGGTCGCCCGCGCCGTCGAAGGCCACCATCGTGATCTTGTGGGTCATGATGTGGTCGGGGTGCGGGTAGCCGCCGTTCTCGTCGTAGGTCGTGACGACCTGGGGACGGAAGGAGCGGATGCTGCGGACCAGCCGGCCGGCCGCCTCGTCGACGTCCTGGAGCGCGAAGCACCCCTCGGGCAGCGGGGGCAGCGGGTCGCCCTCGGGCAGGCCCGAGTCGACGAAGCCCAGCCACTCCTGGGAGACGCCGAGGATCTCGCGGGCCGCGTCCATCTCCTTGCGGCGCACCTCGTGGATGTTCGCCTCGATCTCGGGGTCGCCCTGGAGCTTGGGGTTGAGGACCGAGCCGCGCTCGCCGCCCGTGCACGTCACCACCAGGACGTCCACCCCCTCGGACACGTACTTGGCCATGGTGGCCGCACCCTTGCTCGACTCGTCGTCGGGGTGGGCGTGAACGGCCATCAGTCGGAGCTGCTCAGTCAAGACTCGATCCTCAGTGATTGGTCGCGGAGGGAGGTCTCTATAGTGACGGAATCGGGGGGCCGAAAATTCCGCCACCCCCCGGCTTCGAGAGGATCGATCATGAGCGCGGTGCGAGAGCAGCCGCCCGAGGGACGCTACGGGCGTTCCGCGGACGAGCGGGCCGACCGCAAGCTCAGGATCGTCGGGTCCGTGCTCGGGGTCCTCTTCCTCGCCGTCCTCGGCTGGTTCGGCTGGTACTACGTCGTCGACAGCAGGATCAGCGCCGAGCTGATCAAGTTCGACGTGGTGAGCGCCTCCGAGGTCCAGGTGCACCTGGAGGTCCGCAAGGACGAGGGCGTCGAGGGCGTCTGCACCCTGCGCTCGCGCTCCGAGGACGGCACCGAGGTGGCCCGCAAGGACGTGCGGATCGACGACCCCGCCGCCCGGGTCGACCAGGTCTTCTCCCTGCGCACCACCGCCCGCGCGACGAGCGCCGAGCTGATCGGGTGTACGACCCGGTAGCGGTGGGTAGGGAGCCGGTGACTAGTCCCGGCGGGTCACCGCTGTGAGCTGGGGCGACGCCATTCCGGTGGTTTATGTCCTCCCGCTTTCCGCCACTCATTGTTAGGCTCGTGGTTTCGCCCACCCGGGACAGCACAGCATTCCCGTGTAGGGCGATGCTTTGTATTCCCAGTACCTACGAGGAGCACCTGTGACCCAGACCAGCGACAACGTCACCTGGCTCACCCAGGAGGCGTACAACAAGCTCAAGGACGAGCTTGAGTACCTGTCTGGTCCCGCGCGTACCGAGATCGCCGCCAAGATCGCCGCCGCGCGCGAAGAGGGCGATCTGCGCGAGAACGGCGGGTACCACGCGGCCAAGGAGGAGCAGGGCAAGCAGGAGCTCCGGGTCCGTCAGCTCACCCAGCTGCTCCAGCACGCCAAGGTGGGCGAGGCCCCGGCGGACGACGGCGTCGTCGAGCCCGGCATGGTCGTCACGATCGCCTTCGACGGCGACGAGGACGACACCCTGACCTTCCTCCTCGCCTCCCGCGAGTACGCGAGCGGTGACGTCGAGACCTACTCGCCGCAGTCCCCGCTGGGCGTCGGCGTCAACGGCAAGAAGGCCGGCGACCAGGCCGAGTACGAGCTGCCGAACGGCAAGAAGGCCGCGGTGAAGATCCTCAGCGCGAAGCCGTACACCGGCTGAGACCCCCGCTCTTCCACGGAGGGCCGGACCCCGGGGGGTCCGGCCCTCCGTCGTGCGCGCGCCTCCGTACGATGAGGCCGCGCCGACGATCACGTCACAGGGGGGCGACGAGATGCTGGAACCACTGCGCGCGGACGCGCCGCGCCGGATCGGACCGTACGAGGTCCTCGCACGGCTCGGAGCGGGCGGGATGGGCGAGGTGTTCCTCGCCAGGGGGGCGGGGCTGCCGGACACGGGGCCGGGTGCGGGTACGGGGTCTCCGGGCGCCGTCCCGGGTGCGGGTACGGGCGGGAGCGCCGGTGAGGGAGCCGCCGGGGCCGGTGAGGGGGCCTCCGGTGGCGGAGCCTCCCGTGACGGGACCTCCGGTGGCGGAGCCTCCCGTGACGGGACCTCCGGTGAGGGGGCCTCCGGTGGCGGGGCCCCCGGCGGCGGGGCCGCCGCGCCCGTCCCGGGCGTCTTCGTCGCCGTCAAGACCGTGCGGCGGGACGTCGCCGGGGAGCCCGCCTTCCGGGACCGGTTCCGGCGGGAGATCAGGGTCGCCTCGCTCGTCGACAGCCCGTACGCCGCCGCGCCCGTCGGCGGGGACGCCGACGCCGGGACGCCCTGGCTGGCGACCGAGTACGTCCCCGGGCCCAGCCTCGCGCAGGCCGTGCGGCGCGGCGGCCCGCTGCCCGTCCCCGCCGTGCGCGCGCTCGGCGCCGGGATCGCCCGCGCCCTGGCCGACCTGCACCGGGCCGGGGTGCTGCACCGGGACCTCAAGCCGGGGAACGTCATGCTGTCCGTCGACGGCCCCCGCCTCATCGACTTCGGCATCGCCCGCAGCAGCGCCGCCACCGCCATGACCGCCACCGGCCTGATGGTCGGCACCCCCTCCTTCATGTCCCCCGAGCACGTGGCCGGGGCCCGGCGCGTCACGGCCGCCTCCGACGTCTTCTGCCTCGGCTCGCTGCTCTGTTACGCGTCGACCGGCGAGGACCCCTTCGGCGACGGCCCCCTCGCCGCCGTCCTGTACCGGGTCTCGCGGGCCGATGCCGACCTGTCCCGGGTCCCGGAGGAGCTGCGCGGGACGCTCGCCGCCTGTCTGGCCGCGGACCCGGCGGACCGGCCGGCCCCGGAGCGGCTCGCGGAGCTGCTCGGGCCGGTCCCCGCGAAGGCCTTCCCGTGGCCGGAGGGCGTACGGGAGCACATCGGGGAGTACGGCGGGGAGCTGGCGCGGCTCGTGGCGTCGGGCGGGCCGCTCCTGGAGGTGCCGGCCGGCTTCGGGCCGGTCGTCGTCCCGGACGTCCCGGGCCTCCACTCCGTACCGACGCTCGCCCCCGGGAGTCCGGCCGCCGTGCCCACCGGTCCCCCGCGCCGGGGGCGGCTGCTCGCCGCCGTCCTGGCACTGGCGGTCGCGGCCGGCGGCACCGGCGCGTACCTGCTGTGGCCGGAGGACGGCGGCGGGGAGGGGAAGGCGCCCGCGAAGGCCGCCGGGCCCCGGGTGCCGGGCGTCGACGACCGCGGCCCGGCCGACGGGTCCGGGTTCGTCGCGCAGAACGCGGCCCAGCGCCCGGCCGGGTGGAAGCCCTGGCGGGCGGAGCTGGGCGCGCCGGCGTTCGGCTGCTCGGCGGGCGAACAGGCGCTCGTCTGCCGGACGACGGACGGCCGGTACGAGGCGCTCGACCCGGCGGGCGGGAAGCGGCTGTGGACCGCCGACCTGGTCGAGGACCCGCGCGACGACCAGAGCTTCATCGGCCCCACCGGCGGCGTCTTCGTCGCGGGCGGCACCGCCGTGCCCGCCGTCCACGGCCCGTACGCCGTCCTGCTCTCCGGCGGGCGCCTCCAGGTCCGGGACGCCCGGAGCGGCGCGGTGCGCTGGGAGAAGGAGGGCCCGTCGGGCGGCGGGCTCGCGACCCGGCCCGTCGTGGCCGACGGGACGGTCTTCGTCCCGACCGGCGACGACGCGGGCGGCCGGATGGCGGCCTTCGCCCTCGCCGACGGACGCGAGCTGTGGTCCAAGTCGCTCACCAACGCCGACCTCGCGCGGGTGGAGTACCGCGACTTCGAGCCGGTCGCCGCCGCGAACGGGCTCGTGTACGCGATGAGCGACGCCGGTTTCGTGGCGTACGACGCGAAGACCGGCGACCAGCGCGGCCAGGTGCCTTCGGAGGCCAAGGCGTGCGACGCCCTGCTCGTCCGGGGCCGGTACGCGTACTGCGCGCCGCTCGACGCGACGAACGAGAGCCCGCTCGTGCTCCACCGCCTGGACGCCGTGACGCTCTCCCCCGTCGGTCCGGGGCGGCTCGCGGTGCCCGCCGGGGTCGCGGAGTCGGGCGCCTGGCCGGCCGCCGTCTCCGACCGCGCCGCCGTCGTCCTCGACGCGGGCCCCCTGCCCTGGACGGACTGGGGGAAGACGGACGCGCCCGCCGGGGTGTACGTCCTCGACCCGGCCACCGGCAGGTCCCTCGGCCACTACCCGGCCCCCGCGCTCACCTCGGCGGACGGCCGGCGGCAGCTCCTCTCGAACCCGCTGATCACGGGGAGCGCGCTCGTGTACGCGGACTTCTCGGCCCTGCGGGTGGTGCCGCTCGGCGCGGACGGCAGGCCCGGGAAGGAGCGGGTCGTGCCGGTGCCGGGCGCGCCCGGACCGCGCGCCGAGGAAGAGTACGACCGCCCGGCCGGGGCGTACCTGGACCGCGAGGTCCGGCCGCCCCAGGTGCTGCCGCTGGGCGGGGTGGCCCACGTCGTGTACGACACCGGGGTCGTCGTCTCCGTCGAGCTTCCCCGCGAGGCTCTCGGCGCGGCGCCCGGCCAGGCCGCCGGTTCGGCCGTCGGTTCGGCCGCCGGTTCCGCCGCCGGTTCGGCCGCTGAAGAGAAGGAGTAGGTCCCGTGCTGGAAGCCCTGCCCCAGGGGCGGCCGCCCCGGTTCGTCGGCCCCTACCGGCTGCTCGCCCGGCTCGGCGCGGGCGGCATGGGCGAGGTCCACCTCGCCTGCCGGACGGACGCGCCGACGGCCGATCCGCACCGGATGGTCGCGGTGAAGACCGTACGGGAGGACCTGGAGGTCGACGGGGACTTCCGGACCCGGTTCCGGCGGGAGATCGCGGCGGCGCGGACCGTGGACGGGCCGGGGGTGGCGCGGCTCGTGGACGCCGGCCCGGACGCGCCCTCGCCGTGGCTGGCGACCGAGTACGTACCGGGCCCCTCGCTCGCGGAGGCCGTCGTACGGACCGGCCCGCTGCCCGCCGGGGCCGTGCGGGCCCTGGGGGCGGCGCTCGCCCGGGCCCTGGCGGCCGTGCACGGCGTGCAGGTGCTGCACCGGGACCTGAAGCCGGCGAACGTGCTGCTCGGCGCGGCCGGTCCGAAGCTGATCGACTTCGGGATCGCGCAGGCCTTCGAGGCGACGGCGCTGACGTCGACCGGCCTGGTGGTGGGCTCCCCCGGCTTCATGGCGCCGGAGCACCTGGTGGGGAGCCGGGCGGTGGTGCCCGCGTCGGACGTGTTCTGCCTGGGGGCGGTGCTCGCGTTCGCGGCGAGCGGCCGGGGGCCGTTCCAGGACGACGAGATGGCCGCCGTGATCTACCGGATCAGCCGGGCGGAGGCCGAACTGGACGGTGTTCCCGGCGAGTTGCGGCCCGTACTGGAGCGCTGTCTGCGGCTCGACCCGGCGGAGCGGCCCCCGGCGGCGGAGCTTGCGGAGCTCCTCGGCGGTAGCGGGGGCGCGCCGGAGCCCTTTCCGTGGCCGGGCGGGGTCCTTTCGCTGGTCGCGGAGTCCAGGGAGGCGGCCCGGGCGGTCGGGGAGGCGGCGGCCTCGGGCACGGGCGTGGCGGACCTGCCGACGCTCGGCCCCGTGGTGCCGTACTCCCCCACGGCGGTGCCGGACCGGCCGGTGGCCCCGGCCGCCGCCCTGGCGGGCCGGCCGCGCCGCTGGGGCGCCCTGGCGGCGGGCGCGGTGGCGGTGGCCGTCCTGGCGACGGCGGGCACGGTGCTCCTGAACCGAACGGACGAGCAGGGGGGCGGCCCGGGGACTCCGGATGGACCTTCCGCCGGCGCGACCGCGGCCCCGGCTCCGGCCCCGGTTCCGGCCTCGCTGAGCCGGGTCGTCCTGCCGTACGGCGGCGCGGGCCGGGCCGGCGACTTCGGCGCGGCGGGCACGGACCGGGCCTCGCGCCCGGCCGGCTGGTCGCCCTGGCGGGCCGAGGTGGAGCCGGGCGGCGGCGCCTGCGCGCTCTCCCCGGAGGTCCTGGTCTGCCCGGGGGACGGCGGCGCGGTCACCGCCCTGGGCGCGGCGGACGGCAAGGAGCGGTGGAAGGTGCCGGGCCGGGGCGAGGGGCTGCGCAGCGCGCCGCAGTACCCGGCGGTCGTCGGCGACACGGCGTACGTCACGGGCCCCGACGGGGTCGTCGCGTACGGGCTCGCGGACGGGAAGGAACGGCGGCGCCTGCCCGGGCCCGGGAGCGACTGGGCCGTGAAGGGCACCGACCTGCGGGACGGGGTCCTGTACTCCACGTACGTCAACATGCGGGACGAGCGGACCGGTCTGGTCACGGCCGTGCGCCTGCGCGACGGGAAGGAGCTGTGGCGCTCGCCGCTCGACGGCCTGCCGGAGCAGCCGGTCGCGGGGGCCGGGCGGGTGTTCGTCCCGGTGGGCACGGAGCCGGTGGCCCTGGACGCCCGCACCGGGAAGGTGGCGGCGCGCGGGGCGGAGTACTGCGGCGGCTTCGTCGTCCGGGAGAAGCAGGAGGAGAGCGGCACCGTGCTCTGCTCCGCCCGGCAGGACGGGGCCGTCGGGGTCCTCGACGCCCGGACGCTGCGGACGGTGCGGACCCTGGGCTCCGGGGTCGTGGCCGGTCCCGCGGTGAACGCCGCGGGGCTCGTCGCCCTCGTCGACGCGGAGGGCACGCTCTTCGCGTACGACCTGGAGAGCGGCCGGGAGCGGTGGCGGGTGGCGGGCGTCTCCGCGGACCGCGTCCACCTGGCGGGCGACCGGGTCGTGACCACGGACGAGGACGAGGTCCGGACCTATCCGGCCGCCGGCCCCTTCCTGTCCACCGGCGGGGAGCAGGGCGCGGTCTACCGGCTGAGCCTGCCCACCGGCTTCGCCTCCGAGGTCGCCGGGGAGCCGCTGGTCGCCGGGGGCGCCGCCTTCCTGCCGCTCCCCGGCGGCCTCGTCGTCTCCGGTTACCTGCCCTGACGCGGGGCCCGGGCGGTCAGGACGCCGCCGAGCGGTACTTGCGGACCGCGAGGGTCCGGAAGAGGACGATGATCAGGACCGACCAGATGACCGACGCCCAGACCGGGTGCTGCATGGGCCAGGCGTCGGAGGTCGAGACGCCGGGGTTGCCGAACAGCTCCCGGCAGGCCTGCACGGTGGCGCTGAACGGGTTCCACTCGGCGATGTGGCGCAGCCAGGGGGTCATCTGGTCCGAGTCCACGAACGCGTTCGAGATGAACGTGACCGGGAAGAGCCAGATGATGCCGCCCGAGGTGGCGGCCTCCGGGGTGCGGACGGAGAGGCCGATCAGGGCGCCGATCCAGGTGAAGGCGTAGCCGAGGAGGAGCAGCAGGGCGAAGCCGCCCAGGACCCGGCCGGCGTTGGTCGGCTCGGCGGAGCCGGTGCGCCAGCCCACGAGGAGGGCGACGACCGCGAGGACGACCAGCGTGACGGAGGTCTGCGCGAGGTCGGCGACGGTGCGGCCGGTGAGGACGGCGCCCCGCGCCATCGGCAGGGAGCGGAAGCGGTCGATGATCCCCTTCTGCATGTCGTCGGCGATGCCGGCCGCCGATCCGGCCGTGGCGAAGGTGACGGTCTGCGCGAAGATGCCCGCCATCAGGAAGTCCTTGTAGACGCCGGCGTCGGTGGTGCCGCCGATCGTCATGGAGCCGCCGAAGACGTACGTGAAGAGCACCACGAACATCACCGGCTGGATGAGCCCGAAGAGGATCATCTCGGGGATCCGGGTCATCCGGATGAGGTTGCGCTTCGCGACGACGAGGGAGTCGCCGACGGCCTGGGCGACGCCCCCGCGCGGCTGCGGCGCCCGGGTCGGGGCCTCGGGGGTCACGGTGCTCACTTCGCCTCCTCCTTCGTGGGGTGCTTGCGGCCGCGGCCGCCCTGCCGGTCCGGGGCGCCGTCCTCCTTCGCCTCCTCCTGCTCGGCCGCGTGGCCGGTGAGGGAGATGAAGACGTCGTCGAGGGTGGGACGGCGCAGGCCGATGTCGTCGATCTCGACGCCGACGGCGTCCAGGTCGCGGATGACCTCGGCGAGCAGCTTGGCGCCGCCGGTGACGGGGACGGTGAGCCTGCGGGTGTGCTCCTCGACGGAGACCTCGCCGTGCCCCGCGCCCGCGGCGGGGCCGGTGTGCGCGGCGCCGTAGCGGCCGAGGACCTCCCGGGCGCCGGTGAGCATCTCCCGGTCGCGGACGACGACCTCGACGCGCTCGCCGCCCGTCCGGGCCTTGAGCTGGTCGGAGGTGCCGCGCGCGATGACCCGGCCGTGGTCGACCACGCAGATGTCGTGGGCGAGGTGGTCGGCCTCCTCCAGGTACTGGGTGGTGAGCAGCAGGGTCGTGCCTCCGGCGACGAGCTCCTTGATGACCTCCCAGAGCTCCTGCCGGTTGCGCGGGTCGAGGCCGGTGGTCGGCTCGTCCATGAACATGACCGGCGGGGAGACCACGAGCGCGGCCGCGAGGTCGAGGCGGCGGCGCATGCCTCCCGAGTACGTCTTGGCGGGCCGGTCGGCGGCCTCGGCGAGGTGGAACCGTTCGAGCAGCTCGCCCGCCCGCGCCTTCGCCGCCTTCGCCTTCATCTGGTAGAGCTGCCCGACCATCCGGAGGTTCTCGCGGCCGGTGAGGTACTCGTCGACGGCCGCGAACTGTCCGGAGAGGCCGATCGAGCGGCGCACCTCGTTGGGGTGTTCGAGGACGTCGATCCCGGCGACGACGGCCCGCCCGCTGTCGGGCCGCAGGAGGGTCGTAAGGACGCGCACGGTGGTGGTCTTCCCCGCGCCGTTCGGGCCGAGCAGACCCAGGACGGTGCCCTCGGGCACGTCGAGGTCCACCCCGTCCAGGGCTCGTACGTCGCCGAAGGTCTTCACCAGACCCTCGGCGTAGATCGCGCCTGGCATGTCGATACTCCCCATGGATCGGGACTTTTTCCCACCGATCCTAGGTTTGGGGGGCGGCCCGCGCCCACCGAATAGGTGATCCGCGCCACAATCCGAGGTCAGGGGCGTACGGGGATCGGCCGAGGACCGTGTACCCGGCGCACGGGGCCGGCCCGGGACCGTGAACCCAGTCCCGTACGGCGGTCAGCCCAGGACCGTGTACCCGGCGTCCCGCAGCGCCTCCGTCACCTCCCGGCAGTGCTCCGGGCCCTTCGTCTCCAGGTGCAGTTCGACCTCCGCCTCGGTCAGGCCGAGCCTCGGGTCGGTCCGTACGTGGCTGACGTCCAGGACGTTGGCGTCGACCACCGTCAGGGCCGCGAGGAGCGACGCGAGCACCCCCGGCCGGTCCGTCACGCGCAGCCGCAGGCTCAGGTAGCGGCCCCCGGCGGCCATGCCGTGCCGCAGCACGCGCTGGAGGAGCAGCGGGTCGACGTTCCCGCCGGAGAGGACCGCGACCACCGGGCCCCGGAAGGACTCCGGGTCGGAGAGCAGGGCCGCGACCGGGCTGGCGCCCGCCGGTTCCACGACCAGCTTGGCCCGCTCCAGGCAGAGCAGCAGGGCGGAGGAGAGCGCGTCCTCGGTGACCGTGCGGACCTCGTCCACGTACTCCCTGACCAGGTCGAACGGCACGTCGCCGGGGCGCCCCACCCTGATGCCGTCGGCCATCGTCACCGGCGACTCGACGACCACCGGGTGCCCGGCGGCCAGCGAGGGCGGATAGGCGGCGGCGCCCTCGGCCTGCACCCCGATCACCTTCACGTCCGGGCGCAGCGACTTCACCGCGAGGCCGATGCCGGCCGCGAGCCCGCCGCCGCCGACGCCGACCACGATCGTGCGGACCTCGGGGCACTGCTCCAGGACCTCCAGGCCGACCGTGCCCTGCCCGACGATGACGTCGGGGTGGTCGAAGGGGTGGATGAGGACGGCGCCGGTCTCCCGCGCGTACTCCTCCGCCGCCGCGAGCGTCTCGTCCACGACCTGCCCCTGGAGCCGGACCTCGGCGCCGTACTCCCGGGTCGCCGCGACCTTCGGCAGCGGGGCGCCGACCGGCATGAAGACGGTGGCGCGCACGCCGAGCAGTTGCGAGGCGAGCGCGACGCCCTGCGCGTGGTTGCCCGCGGAGGCGGCGACGACCCCGGCGGCCTTCTCCTCGGGCCGCAGCCCGGCGATCCGCACGTACGCCCCGCGCAGCTTGAAGGAGCCGGTCCGCTGGAGGTTCTCGCACTTGAGGTGGACCGGCGCCCCCACCAGGGAGGACAGGTGCCGGCTGCCCTCCATCGCCGTCACGCGGGCCACCCCGGACAGCATCTTCTGCGCCCCGCGCACGTCGTCGAGCATCAGCCGGTGCAAGGGGTGTGGTGTACGGAAGCTCATGACAGCAAGTCTCGCAGCTCACGGCCCTGATGACCGACCGGCGGACGGGCGTCGGAACGGGTTTGGACGGGCCCGGTACGGACCCCCCCGGGTCCGCGTACTCTGTCCCCCACCGTCCGACCGCTCCCGCACGAGAGAGACCTCCAGCCATGCCCCCGTCCCAGGACATGACGACCGCTCTCGACCCCGGTCTCCTCGACGCCCTCCAGCACCAGGTGGCCGTCTTCGCCCGCCGGGCCGAGCAGACCCGCCTCGGCGGCACCGGCCAGCTCCGCAACTCCATGGACCGGGCCGCGTACCTCCTCCTCAACCGGCTCGACCGGGAGGGCCCCATGGGCGTCAAGGCGCTCGCGGCGGGCATGGGGATCGACTCGTCGACGGTCACCCGCCAGGTCGCCCCGCTCGTGGACACCGGCCTGGTGAAGCGCACCTCGCACCCGGAGGACGGGCGGGCGGTCGTCCTCCAGCTCTCGCCGCGCGGGCTCGCGCGCCTGGAGGAGGTCCGCTCCTCGCGCCGCCAGTTGATGGTCGAGGTCACGGAGGGCTGGACGCCGGAGGAGCGGGAGGCCTTCTGCACCCTGCTCACCCGCTTCAACACCGCCCTGTCCGCACGCCAGTCGGCGCACACGGGTCAGATGCCGGCGGAGTCCGGGACCACCGGCGGAGGCGAGTCGGCCCCGGCCTCCTGACCGGTCCTCCCGCCCCCTACTCCGGCCCCGACTCCGGCCCCGGCCTCCTGACCGGTCCACCCGGCCCCGACTCCGGCCCCGCTCCCGACCCCGGCTCCTCGCTCCCGACCCCTTGACCCCGCTCCCGGCTCCTCGCTCCCGACCCCTTGACCCCGTCCCCGCGCTGTCGTCGGATGAGGGGATGCAAGAGCGGCGGAGCGGCCGGGACGTCCGACGCGCCCCGCGCGCCCGGGAGTTCGACGCGTTCGCGGCCGGGGCGGCGGGGCGGCTGCTGCACGTCGCGACCCTCCTGACGGCCGAGACCCGCGCCCGGAACCCGTACGCCCGCGCCCTCCTGACGCACGTCCTCGCGCAGACGTGCGCGGCGGAGAACGGAATGCGCGACGACGACCCGTACGCGTACGCGCGCGGCGCGCTCACGGCCCGCTTCGCGCGCGCCGCCCGCCGCCACCGCGGCGGCCGCGGCGGCGCCCTGGCGGCCCTGGGCTCCGAGGAGCGGCTCGTCGTCGTCCTGCGCCTGTACGAGGGGATCGCGGAGGAGCAGGTCGCGGCGCTGCTCGGGGTGACCGAGGCGCACGTCCTGGCGGTCTGCGCCCGCGCGGTCGTCGCGCTGGGCGGCGGTCCCGCGCGGCGCCGGGAGGACCGGGAGACGACGGTCCGGCGGCTCCTCGACACCCCGCACCCGCCGGTCCCCCACGACCTCGTGACCCGGGCGGCGGCCCTCGGCGGGAGACGGCTCCGCAGGGCCCGGCGGACCCGGCGCCTGCTGTGGACCCTGGCCGCGCTCGCCCTGCTCGCGTTCGTGGTGTGGGCGTCGGCGGCCCGCCCGTGGGAGCCCCCGCCGACCGGGACGACGCCGCCGCTCGAAGCCTGGTGAGGACGGATCTAGGCTGGAGGGGAGACGGCACGCGTACCGGGTGCCGAGGAGGCTGTCATGACCAGGAAAGTCGCCGACTGCCGCAGGACGCCGAGCGTCATGAACTGCACCCTCACCATCACCGGTGAGGAGGAGGAAGTGGTGCGGGCCGCCGCCGAGCACGCGGTCTCCGTCCACGGCCACGAGGACACCGCCGAACTGCGGGCGATGGTCCGCGAGGAGCTGGAGGACGAGAAGGTCCCGGCCTGAGGACGGGGGAACGGCCGGGCGGGACCGTTCGAGGTCCCGCCCGGCCGTTCCCTTGCGGCTCTAGCCCAGCGCCTGGCGCAGGTCGGCGAGCAGGTCGTCGGCGTTCTCGATGCCCACCGAGAGGCGGACGAGGTCGGCCGGGACCTCCAGGGCGGAGCCCGCGACGCTCGCGTGCGTCATCCGGCCCGGGTGCTCGATGAGGGACTCGACGCCGCCCAGGGACTCGCCCAGGGTGAAGAGCTTCGCGCGGTTGCAGACCTCGACGGCCGCCTCCTCGCCGCCCTGCACGCGGAAGGAGATCATGCCGCCGAAGGACCGCATCTGCTTGGCGGCGATCTCGTGGCCCGGGTGCTCCGGGAGGCCCGGGTAGAGGACCTGGGTCACCTTCGGGTGCTGGGTCAGCATCTCGACGACCTTCTCGGCGTTCTCGCTGTGCCGGTCCATGCGCACGGCGAGGGTCTTGATGCCGCGCAGCACGATCCACGAGTCGAACGGCCCGGCGACCGCGCCCATCGCGTTCTGGTGGTACGCCAGCTCCTCGCCGAGGGCCGCGTCGGCCGTCACCAGGGCGCCGCCGACGACGTCCGAGTGGCCGCCCATGTACTTGGTGAGCGAGTGCACGACGACGTCCGCGCCGAGCGCCAGCGGCTGCTGGAGGTAGGGCGAGGCGAAGGTGTTGTCGACGACGAGCTTCACGCCGGCCTGGCGGGCGACGCCCGCGACGGCCTCGATGTCGGTGATGCCGAGGAGCGGGTTCGAGGGGGTCTCGACCCAGACCAGCTTCGTGCGGTCGTTGATCGCGTCCCGCACGGCGGCGACGTCGGAGGTGTCCGCGACCGAGAAGTCCACGCCCCAGCGCTCGACGACCTTGGCGAAGAGCCGGAAGGTGCCGCCGTAGGCGTCGTTCGGGATGACGACGTGGTCGCCGGGGACCAGCAGGGCGCGCAGCAGGCAGTCCTCGGCGGCGAGGCCGGAGGCGAAGGCGAGGCCGCGCCGGCCGCCCTCCAGGGCCGCCAGGTTCTCCTCCAGGGCGGTGCGGGTCGGGTTGGCGCTGCGGCTGTACTCGTAACCGCCGCGCAGCCCGCCCACGCCGTCCTGCTTGTACGTGGACACCTGGTAGATGGGCGGCACGACCGCGCCGGTCAGCGGGTCGGCGGTGTTGCCCGCGTGGATCGCGCGGGTCTCGAAGCTCTGGTGGATGTGCTGGTCGCTCATGGTTCAGGAGCGTAGTGCCGCGGGACCTCCGGTGCCGCGTTCGTCTCAGGGGGTGTCCTGGACAATGGACACATGGAGATTCTCTGGTTCCTCATCGCGCTCGGGCTGCTGTTCGGCGTCCTCGGCCCCTACGTGCTGCGCCGCAGGGGCGGCGGCATCCGGCTGGCCGCGCCGGGGGCGCCCGACGCGGCGGACCCGGCGGCGTACGGGTTCGTGCCGCAGGAGGACCAGGACGTGCGGCTGCCGGGGGCGGACGAGGACCTGCTGGACGTGCTGAACGTCGTGCAGGCCACCCAGGACTGGAAGGCGGCCTCGCAGCTCCTCGCGGGCACCGGCGAGGACGGCGAGCTGCGCTGGCAGCGCGTGCAGGCGTTCGCGGGCGCGGCGTCCCTGGAGCTCCAGGAGCGGCCGGGCGTCGGCGGGGCCTGGCTGCGGGCCTGGCGGGCGGACGCGCCGAAGGACCCGGGCGGGGCGGCGGTGCACGCGGAGTTCCTGGTGCAGCAGGCGTGGCGCTCCTCGGCGGCCGGGACCGACGACTTCCGGATCATCCTGGAGGAGGCGCTGAAGGTCACCGAGGAGGCGGCGCTGCTCGCCCCGGGCGACCCCGTCCCGTACATCACGCGGCTCGCGGTGGCGCGCGGTCTGGGCTACGGGCACGAGCGGTTCGACCAGGTGTGGGCGAAGGTGATCGACCGGGCGCCGCAGCACATGGGGGCGCACCTGGCGGCCCTGCACTACTGGTGCGAGAAGTGGCACGGTTCGCGCGAGGAGGCCGACCACTTCGCGACGACGGCCGCGGCGCGCGCCCCGCGCGGCTCGCTGCTCGCCGCGCTGCCGCTGTTCGCGGTGTACGAGCACGTGCCGGACGTGGTGCTCGTGCAGGACTTCTTCCGTACGCGGGTGGTGGCGAAGGCGGTGGAGGGCGCGCTGTACGCGGTGCACTCCGCCCGCCCGGACGACCCGATGGCGGCGCACGTCCGCCACCTGCTGGTCTGGTTCCTGGTGCGGGGCGAGCGCTGGGCGGAGGCCATGCACCAGTTCGTGAAGGTGGACGGGCACGTGGGCGCGGTGCCGTGGACGCTGAGCGCGGACCCGGCGGCGGAGTACACGGTCTTCCGGAACCTGGCGGTGGCGGGGTACGAGGCGAACGGCGGCAGCCCGCTGACGCTGCCGCGCTGACGGGGGAATCCCTTCCGGTCCGCCGGTGTTGTGCGGACTGCCGACGACCGTCGAGGAGAGATGCAGCATGTTCCTGTCCCGCACCCCCGTCCTCCCCACCCCCGAGCAGGCCCTGCCCGGCCGCGCCGAGCCGGAGTTCTCCGTGCCCGCGCGCCACACGGTCCTCGGCAACCCGCTCGTCGGCCCGTACCCGGAGGGCCTGGAGGTCGCCGACTTCGCCCTGGGCTGCTTCTGGGGCGCCGAGCGCAAGTTCTGGCAGACCGGGGGCGTCTGGACGACCCTCGTCGGCTACCAGGGCGGCTTCACGCGGAACCCCTCCTACGAGGAGGTCTGCTCGGGCCTGACCGGTCACACGGAGGTCGTCCGGGTGGTCTTCGACCCGTCGGAGGTCTCGTACGCGTCGCTCCTGAAGCTGTTCTGGGAGTCCCACGACCCGACGCAGGGCTTCCGCCAGGGCAACGACGTGGGCACCCAGTACCGCTCGGCGGTCTACACCCACTCCCCCGCCCAGGCGGCGGCGGCCGAGGCGTCCCGCGAGGCCTACCAGAAGGTCCTGACGGGCTCGGGCTACGGCGAGATCACCACCCACGTCCTGCCGGCCGACGACCGCCCGTTCTACCCGGCGGAGGCGTACCACCAGCAGTACCTGGACAAGAACCCGGCGGGCTACTGCGGCATCGGCGGCACGGGCGTCTCGTGCCCGATCGGGGTGGCGAAGGCGGACGGCTGAGCCCGCGCCGCGGCCGATCCCGGCGGCGGCCCGCCCGGATCGTTCCCGGCCCACACCAGCAGGACGCCCCGACCCGACCCGCCCGAACGCGCACGACCACGGCGGATTGCGCCCTGACCGGTGCCCCCGGACCGCAGGTCTGCCGCCGTCACCCCGCCGCCCCCCTCAGCGCGGCCGCCGTCGCCGCCGGGTCGTAGCCCTCCGGGACTCCGTCGATCAGGAGGACGTCGCCGGTCATGTGGCGGGTGCGGAGGGGGATCAGGGCCTGGTAGGGGTCGGAGGCGTACCAGGCGCGGGCGTTCTCGTAGGTCGGGAAGGCGATGATCACGAGGGCGCCGGGCCAGGTGCCCTCCGGGACCTCGCGGGTGGGGGCGCCGTGGACGAGGAAACGGCCTCCGTAGGGGGCCAGGGTGGCCTGGACGTGCTCCATGTACGTGAAGACCTCCTCGTCGAGGACGGGCTTCGGGTGCAGGTTTCCGAGGGCGTAGGCGGTCATGGGGACAGCGTGCCGGGGCGTGCCGTACGGGTCGATTACCCCCGACGTCATGCCCCGGCCGTCGTGCCCCGGCTGCCGTGCCCCGGCTGCCGTGCGCGCGTCAGATGGTCGACGCGTCGATCACGAAGCGGTAGCGGACGTCGCTGGCGATCACCCGCTCGTACGCCTCGTTGATCCGGTCCGCGGCGATCACCTCGATCTCGGCGCCCAGGCCGTGCGCGGCGCAGAAGTCGAGCATCTCCTGCGTCTCGGCGATGGAGCCGATCATCGAGCCGGCGAGGGTCTTGCGGCCGCCGATCAAGGAGAACAGGTTGACCTTGACCGGCTCCTCGGGCGCGCCCACGTTCACCAGGGCGCCGTCCGTGCGCACCAGGCTCAGGTAGGCGTCGAAGTCGAGCGGCGCCGAGACGGTGGAGACCACCAGGTCGAAGGTGCCGGCGAGCGCGGTGAAGGTCTCCGGGTCGCTCGTCGCGTGGTAGTGGTCGGCGCCCAGCCTCAGGGCGTCCTCCCGCTTCTTCTCGGACTGGCTGAGGACGGTCACCTCGGCGCCGAGCGCGTGCGCGATCTTGACGCCCATGTGGCCGAGGCCGCCGAGGCCGACGATCGCGACCTTCTTGCCGGGGCCGGCCTGCCAGTGGGCGAGCGGCGAGTAGAGGGTGATGCCGGCGCAGAGCAGCGGGGCGGCCTCGTCGAGGCCGATGCCCTCGGGGATGCGCAGGGTGTAGTTCTCGTCGACGACGATGTGGGTGGAGTAGCCGCCGTAGGTCGGCTCGCCGTCCTTGTCGCGGGCGTTGTACGTGCCGGTGCCGCCCTGGACGCAGTACTGCTCCAGGCCCTGGCGGCAGTGGTCGCACTCCCGGCAGGAGTCGACGAAGCAGCCGACGCCGACCCGGTCGCCGACCCGGAACTTCGTGACGCCGGGGCCGGTCTCGGCGACGACGCCGGCGATCTCGTGGCCGGGGACCATCGGGTAGATGCCCTCGCCCCAGCCGTCGCGCGCCTGGTGGATGTCGGAGTGGCAGATGCCGGCGTACTTGATCTCGATGAGGACGTCGTGCTCGCCGACCGGGCGGCGCGGCACGGTGGTGCGCTCCAGCGGGGCGTTGGCGGCGGGTGCGGCGTAGGCGGGGACGGTGGTCGCGTTCGTGGTCATGGCTCCGAGCCTGCCCGGGAAAGCCGCCGTCACCCAGACACCTGTTCTACCTACGACTGCCGTGCCTACCACTGGCAGGGTCAGGAACGTACGTCCGCGGGCCCGGCCCGGCGGCGATAATGGGGTCGCATGGACCCCAGTGCCGAACTCAGTGAATTCCTGCGCTCCCGCAGGGCCCGGCTGAAGCCGCAGGACGTGGGGCTGCCCGAGTTCGGGCGGCACCGGCGGGTGCCGGGGCTGCGCCGCGAGGAGCTGGCGCAGCTGGCCGGGGTCTCGGTGGCGTACTACACCCGGCTCGAACAGGGCAACGGCCGCAACGTGTCCATGGAGGTCCTGGACTCGATCGCGCGGGCGCTGCGCCTGAGCGACAGCGAGCGGGCGCATCTGACGCACCTGGCGAGGCCGACGGTGAAGAAGCGGCAGCGGGCGGCGATCTCCCGTCCGCAGCAGGTGCGGCCGGGGCTCTCGTACCTGCTGGACTCGATGGACGGGGTGCCCGCCGTCGTCGTGGGGCGCCGGCTCGACCTGCTCGCCTGGAACCGGATGGCGCGGGCGCTGCTCGGCGACTTCGCCGCCTGGGAGCCGCACGAGCGGAACATGGCCCGGATGGTCTTCCTCGACCCGAACGCGCGCTCGCTCTACCTCGACTGGGAGTGCAAGGCGACCGAGGTGGTGAGCGTGCTGCGGCTGTACGCGGGGTGCTACCCGGACGATCCGCTGCTGCTCGCGCTCGTGGGCGAGCTGTCGGTGCGCAGCGAGGAGTTCCGCTCGCTGTGGGCGGCGCACACGGTGGCGGACAAGGGGCACGGCACGAAGCGGATGCGGCATCCGCTGGTGGGCGAGATGACGCTGTCGTACGAGACGCTGAAGGTGTCGGGCGACGATCCGGACCTGGTGCTCGTGACGTACCACGCGGAGCCGGGCACGCCCTCGGCGGAGGCGCTGCGGCTGCTCGCGCAGTGGGGCGTGGACGAGGCCGTGGACGCGCGGTAGGGCCGGGCGCGTACGCGAGAGGGCCCCTCCACCCGGAGGGGCCCTCTCGTGCGCGGACCGGGCGGGTCAGACGGCCGAGCCGGCCTTCCACTCCGACCAGCTCATGTTCCAGCCGTTGAGGCCGTTGTCGGGGGCGATCGTCTTGTCCTTGGAGTTCTTGACGATCACGACGTCGCCGATGAGCGAGTGGTCGTAGAACCAGGCGGCCGACTGGTTCGGGTCGCCGGCGCCCTTGACGTCGTTGAGGCCCACGCAGCCGTGGCTGGTGTTCGTGGAGCCGAAGATCGAGTCCGGGCCCCAGTAGTTGCCGTGGATGAAGGTGCCCGAGCTGGACAGGCGCATGGCGTGCGGCACGTCCTTGATGTCGTACTCGCCCTTGCCGTCGTCGTCCGTGAAGCCGACGGTGGCGCCGTTCATCCGGGTCTCCTTGAACTTCTCGGAGATCACCATCTGACCGTTGTAGGTCGGGTTCTCCGGGGAGCCGGCGGAGACCGGGATGGTCTTGACCGTCTTGCCGTCCTGCTTGACCGTCATGGTCTTGGTGGCGACGTCGACGGTGGAGACCTGGTTGCGGCCGATCTTGAAGGTGACGGTCTTCTGCTGGACGCCGTAGACGCCCTCGGCGCCCTCGACGCCGTCGAGGTCCAGCTTCAGCGTGACGGTCGAGCCCTCGGTCCAGTAGGCGTCGGGGCGGAAGTCGAGGCGCTGGGTGTTGAACCAGTGCCCGACGACCTCCTGGCCGGAGCTGGAGGTGACGGTGACGGCGCTCTGGACGGCCTTCTTGTCGGTGATCGCCTTGTTGAAGGTGATCGAGACCGGCATGCCGACGCCGACGGTCGAGCCGTCCTCGGGCGTGAAGTTGCCGATGAAGCTGTTGGCCTGCGAGACGGTGGTGAAGGAGGAGTTCTCGTGGGCCACCAGGCCGCCCGCGTCCGCGGCGGTGGCGGTGATCTTGTAGACGGTGGCCCGCTTGAGCGCGACGGTCGGCTTCCAGCTCAGGCCGTCGGCCGCTATCTCGCCCTTGACCGCGTCGCCCTCGGCGGAGGTCATGACGACCTCGGTGAGCTTGCCGTCGGCGACGGTGACCTTGGCGTCGTTGTTGATGGAGGCGTTCTGGGCGCCGTTCTTCGGCGAGATGGTGATCCTGGCCTTCGAGGTCTTCTGCGCGGCCGCCTCGTCGACCTGCTCCTGCGACTGCGGGGTCGCGGTTCCGGAGGCACCGCTGCCGCCCTTGTCGCCGTCGTCACACGCCGAGAGCACCAACACACCGCTGAGCACGACAGCCGCGGCGGCCAGGCTCCTGCGGCGCTTGCCGTCCGTCATCACACGCTTCTCCATCGTCGCCGATTCCCTGTGAACGATTGCTTCCCTACCCATCACAACCCGTTCGGTTCGGGAACCGGACGGTTTGTGGGGAACACCACTGATCGACACGCGCCGGCGGAGCGTTCGGTTCCCCGCCGTGCGCCCGGTGGCGTGCGGCGGCCCCGGGACGGCGCCCCGGGACCCGCGAGCAGGGAGGACACCGGCCTCACGGCTGGTCGTCGTCGTCCTCCTCCGCCCCATCTTCCTCCCCGAGGTCCCATTCCAGCGCATCGGGGTCGTAATCGACCTCCTCGCTGCTCCAGGACGCCTGGACCATCTCGATGCCGGGGACGTCGCGGATCAGGTCGAAGGGTTCGACGAGGTACGCGAGGGCCTCGGCGGCGTCCTCGCGCGCGGCGGCGCGGGCGTGCGTCCGTTCCTCCTCGGGCATGAACTCGTCGGCGCCGATCCGGGCCTCGGCGGCCTCGGCCAGTTCGGCCGGTCCGTCGATCTCCAGGACCACATCGACGCGAAGACGTACATAGCGTGCGGTGTCAGAAGTGTTCATGAGTCGGAGCGTAGGGGTCCGGAGGGCCTCGGGTTTCCCGCGACCCGCTGTGTTCATTAGCATCTGCACGTCGATCAATTCGTGGTTTCCGCAAGGGGGATCGAAATCTCCGTGTCCGCCGCCCGACGCCTCCTGCTGACCGCCGCCGTCGCGGGAACGCTGCTGTGCGCCCTGTGGTTCGTGCCGTCCGCGAACGCCGCCGACCGGTGGGGCGACGGGGTGCGGGTGGGCGGGGGCGGGCCCGCCGTGGACGACGGGCGCCTCGCGGAGACCGGGGAGCGGGACACGGTGCCGTACCTGCTCGGCGGGACGGCGTTCCTGGGCGTCGGGGCGAGCTTCGTGGTGCTCGCGATGCGCCGCCGGGGCCGGGCCTCCTGAACCGCCCTCCTCCGTCGCGTACTTACGGGTGAGGGCCCGTCACCTCCGGAATCCTCCGGTGGGACGGGCCCTCGTCTGTCGCTCCGACGTCCTTACGCCAGCGGGCCGGTGACCGGCTCCACGGCGGCGACCACCCCGCCCTCCCGCACGAACGCGTCGGCGGCGGCCAGGTCGGGGGCGAGGAAGCGGTCCGGGCCGGGGCCCTGGACGCCGGCCCCGCGCAGGGCGGCGATGACGGCCTGCGAGGCGGGGGCCGGGGTGAGGCCCGCGCGGAGCTCGACGCCCCGGGTGGCGGCGTACAGCTCGACGGCGATGATCCGGGTGAGGTTGCCGATCGCGGTGCGCAGCTTGCGGGCGGCGGACCAGCCCATGGAGACGTGGTCCTCCTGCATCGCGGAGGACGGGATGGAGTCGGCGGAGGCCGGGACGGCGAGCCGCTTCATCTCGCTGACCAGGGCGGCCTGCGTGTACTGGGCGATCATCAGGCCCGAGTCGACGCCGGCGTCGTCGGCGAGGAAGGGCGGCAGGCCGTGCGAGCGGTTCTTGTCGAGGAGCCGGTCGGTGCGGCGCTCGGCGATGGAGCCGAGGTCGGCGGCGGCGATCGCGAGGAAGTCGAGGACGTACGCGACGGGGGCGCCGTGGAAGTTGCCGTTGGAGCGCACCTCGCCGTTCGACAGGACCACCGGGTTGTCGACGGCGGCGGCCAGCTCGCGCTCGGCGACGAGCCGGGCGTGGGCCAGGGTGTCGCGGCCGGCGCCGGCGACCTGCGGGGCGCAGCGGATCGAGTAGGCGTCCTGGACGCGGGGGGCCTCGCCGGCCTGGAAGTGGCCGGTGAGGCCGGAGCCCTTGAGCACGGCCAGCATGTTGGCGGCGGAGGCGGCCTGGCCGGGGTGGGGGCGGATGGCGTGCAGCTCGGGTTCGAGGACCTTCTCGGTGCCGAGGAGGGCTTCGAGGGAGAGCGCGGCGGTGACGTCGGCCGACTTGTAGAGGAGGTCGAGGTCGGCGAGGGCCATGACCAGCATGCCGAGCATGCCGTCGGTGCCGTTGAGGAGGGCGAGGCCCTCCTTCTCCTTGAGCTCGACGGGTGCGATGCCGTGCTCGGCGAGCAGCTCGCCGGCGGGGCGGACCCGCCCGTCGGGGCCCTCGGCGTCGCCCTCGCCCATGAGGGCCAGGGCGCAGTGGGAGAGCGGGGCGAGGTCGCCGGAGCAGCCGAGGGAGCCGTACTCGTGCACGACCGGGGTGATGCCGGCGTTGAGGACGTCGGCCATGGTCCGGGCGACCTCGGGGCGGACGCCGGTGTGGCCGGAGGCGACGGTCTTCAGGCGCAGGAACATCAGGGCGCGCACGACCTCGCGCTCGACGCGGGGGCCCATGCCGGCGGCGTGCGAGCGCACGATGTTGCGCTGGAGCTGCGCGCGGAGCTCGTGGCCGATGTGGCGGGTGGCGAGGGCGCCGAAGCCGGTGGAGACGCCGTAGACGGGCTCGGGCTTGGCGGCGAGCGCGTCGATGACCTCCCGGGCGGCGGCGAGGGCCTGCACGGCCTCGGTCGACAGCTCGACGCGGGCGCCGTGGCGGGCGACGTCGACGACGTCCTGCGGGGTCGTGCCGGACGTGCCGAGGACGACTGTCTGCATATCCATATTCAGCACCCTACGGATTGAAGACCGACCTGTCACTAGGGGATTTCGTCACCGTCCCGGCAGGGGGTCGTCCCTTACCGATGCGCAGGTCCCCGACGGGCGGCCGGCCCTCGTCTCACCGGTCCGCCGACGGGGGCTCCCCGGGGCGGGCGGCGGGCTCCCCGGGGCGGAGAGCGGTCTCCGTGGGCTCCTCGGGCCGGAGAGCGGTCTCCGTGGGCTCCTCGGGCCGGAGGGCCGTCTCCGTCGGCTCCTCGCCCGGGGGCTCGACGGGCCAGGCCCCGGGGCCCCGGTCCGCCGGGTCCGGAGCCGTGCGCGGATCCGGCTCCGGGTCCGGCGGGCCCGGAGCCGGCAGCTCCACCGTCGGCGCGTCGCGGAAGCGGCGGCGGTCGCGGGCGCCCGGCGGGGCGTCCGCGAGGCGCACCACCGTGCCGTCGCGCCCCGCCACCACGGGCTTCGCCGAGCGCCCGGCCTTGGCCTGGTACTGGGCGGCGTCCGCGAGCCGGAAGAGGCGGCGGGCCGACTTGAGGGGCCCGATGGGGTCGCCCGTGGACGCCACCCCGCAGGCCACGCCCTCGCCCAGCTCCAGCTCCGCCGCCCGTACGCACAGCTCCTCGGCGACCGCGACCACCTCGTCCGCCGTCGGGCCGACCGTCAGGAGGCAGAACTCGTCGCCGCCGAGACGGGCCGAGAGGGCGCCGGGGAGCCGGGCGCCGCAGCGGGAGAGGACGGAGCCGAAGCGTTCGAGGAGGCGGTCGCCGACCGCGTGGCCGTGGGTGTCGTTGACCCGCTTGAGGCCGTTGAGGTCGCAGACCACCAGGCTCACCACGGAGCCGTCCGTGCGGTAGCGCTCGACGGCCTCGTCCAGACGGGTGTCGACGGCCCGCCGGTTGGCCAGGCCGGTCAGGGGGTCGGTGAAGGCGAGCTTGCGGACCTCCTCCAGGCGCTCGGCCTGGGCGATGCCCGCCGCGACGACCGCCGCGAGCACGGTCGCGAAGCCCGCGTCCGCGCTGGTGAAAGGTTTCGCCTCGGGCGGCCGGGCGACGTACAGCTCGCCCCAGGCCCGCCCGTGGAGCACGATCGGGGCGACCACGCAGCAGCCGCGCCCGCGCCGCCGCAGACCGGTCACCCGGCCGGTGGGGACGGGGTCGGCGGCGGTCTCCACCCAGGCGTCCGGCTCGCCGCCGCCCGCCCACCGCTCGTGCAGGAACTCGGTGATCTCGGGGAACTGGTGGACCGGGTACGTCTCCGCGTCCGGGAACTCCTCCTCCCCCACGGCCCGCTCCCCGGCGTTCACCAGGACCTTGAGCCGCCCGTGGTCCCGCTCCCAGACGGACAGGGCGGCGAAGCTCCCGTCGAGCCCGTCGCGGGCCCCGAGCGCAGCCGCCCGCCAGAACTCCCGTGGAGTGTGCGCCGCCGCCATCCCCTGCGCCAGCGCCACTACGGCCCGCAGCCGCCCGTCCTCACCCATTCCTCCAGCTTAGGGAGGTTTGAACCGTTTTCCCCCTCGGGGCGTCACGGAAAGTCACGAAACGGGCAAATCGCTACCGGGTGTTCCGGCATCGAGCGAATCGCCGGGGCGGACCGGCGGCACGAACCGGCAGCACGGACCGGCAGCACGGACCGGCACTGGCGAACCGGCAGCACGGACCGGCACTGGCGAACCGGCACCGGGCGGACCGGCCGGGTCACTCCCCCGGCCACTCCGGCTTCCGCTTCTCGTTGAAGGCCGCCACGCCCTCGGCCCGGTCGCCGGAGAAGGCCACCGAGCGCCAGGCCGCGTCCTCGACCTCCAGGCCGGCCCGCAGGTCCAGGCCCTGGCCGAGCCGCATGGCCCTCTTCGCGGCGCGCAGGCCCACCGGGGAGTTGGCCGCGATCCGCCCGGCGAGCTCCAGGGCGCCCGTGCGGGCGTCCTCCGCCAGGAGGTCCACCAGGCCGAGCTCGCGGGCCTCGGGCGCCTCCACCCGGCGGGCCGTGAAGACCAGCTCGGCGGCGCGCGCCGCGCCCACCCGGCGCGGGAGGAGCTGCGTACCGCCGCCGCCGGGGATGACGCCCACGGAGACCTCGGGCAGGCCCACGACGGCGGTCGCGTCGGCGACGATCACGTCGCAGGCGAGCGCCAGCTCGAAGCCGCCGCCGAGGGCGAAGCCGTGCACGGCGGCGACGGTCGGCATGGGCAGCTCCAGGACGCCGGTGTAGGCGGCGCGGGCGGTCGGGCGCTGGCGGACCAGCTCGGCGTCGGTGAAGGAGTTGCGCTCCTTGAGGTCGGCGCCGACGCAGAAGGCGCGGTCGTTCGAGGAGGTGAGGACGGTGACGCGGACGGCGGCGTCGGCGGCGAGCGCGTCGCAGGCGGCCGCGAGGGAGCGGGCCATCTCGGAGGAGACGGCGTTCATCGCCTTGGGCCGGTCGAGGACCAGCTCCGCGACGTACCCCTCCCGCCGGACCACCACGAACTCACCGAAACGCTGCTCGGACATGACCGCACACCCTCCCACCAGCCGGCTCCGCCCGTTAACGGCTGTTAACCGGCGTTCACGGAGGAGATCCTAAGTGGGACGGCGGCCCAGGAGCCAGGGTTCGATGACGCCGAGGCCGCGGACCGGGCGCTGCCACATCGGCTGGAGCGCGAAGCGGTACGCGGCGGGGGTGCGGCCCTCCTTCTCGGCGCGGGCCGCCTCCTCGGCCGCCTCCGCCTCCGAGACGGGCGCCTCGCCGGTCCTGGTCAGCTCCTTCGCGAAGGCGCTGTCGACCAGGACGGCGTCCTTGGGGGCTATCGAGGTGAGCCGGCTGGCCAGGTTCACGGTGGTGCCGAAGACGTCGCCCATCCGGGTCGTCACGGTGCCGAAGGCGATGCCGACGCGCAGCGCGGGCATCGTCTCGTCGTGGCCGAGGGTCTCGATCAGGCGGAGCGCGATCTCGGCGGCGATGCCGGCGTCGTCCGCGGCGTAGAGCACCTCGTCGCCGAGGGTCTTGATGAGCCGGCCGCCGTGCGCGGCGACGAGGTCGGCGCAGGTGGTCTCGAAGGCCTCGACCAGCTCGCCGAGCTCCTCCTCCTCCAGGCGGCGGGTGAGCCGGGTGAAGCCGACGAGGTCCGCGAAGCCGACGGCGAGCCGCCGGTCGACCATCTCCTCGTCGTCGGCGGCCTGCACGACCCGGCCGGTGGCGGCGGCGAGCTGCCGGCGCCACACGTAGATCAGGAACTCCTCCAGCTCGGGCAGGAGCAGCTCGACCAGGGGGTACGTGACCTCGGTGCGGGTCATGCCGGGCTCGGGCGGCTCGGTGAGGCCCTCCAGGAAGGAGTCGATCTGCCACTCGGCGAGCCGGGCGGTGGTCTGGCCGGTGGAGCGGGCGACCTGCACGGCCATCGGCTCGCTGAGGAGCCCGGCCTCGACGAGGCCCGCGAGCCGCCGCAGGGCGAGCACGTCGGCCTCGGTGAGCGCCTTGGCCTGCCCGATGTCCGCGAAGCCCATGGCGCGCCAGAAGCGGGAGGCCAGCTCCATGGAGACGCCGGCCGTGCGGGCGGCCTGGAAGGGGGTGTAGCGGCGGTCCGCGCCGAGGATGAGCTGTTCGAGGCGGATCGCGAGGGGGTCGTCGGTCGGCTCGGCCGTGTGGTCGACCTCGTGGTGGGGGGTGGGGTACGCGGACGGCTCGGGCGCGCCGCCCGCGTTCTCGTCGTCGACGGTCACCGGCCGCCTCCTGCCCGTTCCCTGCCCACTTGCCCTGCCGATCTGTCGCCTGGATCGCGCTCCACGATACGACAGGTGTGGAATGGCTCACGCCCGGACGGCGAGCCGTTCCGCCCCGTGGCCGACGCCCGGACCGTCCGCGACCGAAGCCCGGACCGTCCCGCGACCGGGCCCGGACCGTCCCGCGACCGACGCCCGAATTGCCCCACGACCGGGCCCGGGCCCTCCCGCGACCGGGCCCGGCCCGTACCGGAACCTCCCCCTCGCCCCGGGCCCGTCAGACCTCCGGCGTCCGCACGTGGACGATGTCGCCCGCGCCCACCGCCTCCGTGCCGCCGCCCTCCGTGGCCACCACGAGGCGCCCGTCGCCGTCCAGGGCGATCGCCTCGCCCTCCAGGGTCCGCTCGCCGGGCAGCTCGGCCCTGACCCGGCGGCCGAGGGTCGCGCAGCCGGCCGCGTAGGCCTCCTGGAGCCCGGAGGCGGCGGGGTCGCCGTCGGCCCGCGTCCACTCCCCGTACCACCGTTCGAGGGAACGCAGGACGGCCCGCAGGAGGGTGTCGCGGTCGGTGGAGACCGCGTCGGCGAGGAGGAGGGACCCGGCGCCGGGGACGGGGAGCTCGTCCTCGCGGAGGGTGACGTTGAGGCCGAGGCCGACGACGACGCCGTCCGCGCCGGCCCGCTCGGCGAGGATGCCGCCGGTCTTGCGCTCCTCGCCCTGGACGGAAACCAGGAGGTCGTTGGGCCATTTGAGGGACATGTCGACCCCGGCGGCCTTCGCGAGGCCGGTCGCCGCCGCCACGCCGGTGAGCAGCGGGAGCCAGCCCCAGCGGTGGGCCGGCACGTCCGGCTTGAGCAGCACGGAGACGAAGATCCCGGAGCGGGCGGGCGCGCTCCAGGTGCGGTCGAGGCGGCCCCGGCCCGAGGTCTGCTCCTCGGCGACGAGCACCGCGCCCCCGGGCAGTTCGCCGGCCCGGGCGGCGAGGTCGGTGTTGGTGGATCCCGTGGTGGGGACCACGTCGAGCGAGGTCCACAGTCCGTCGGGGAGGACGAGCGCGCGGCGCAGGGCCGTCTCGTTGAGCGGGGGCCGGTCGAGGTCGGACCAGCGTCCGCCGGAGCCTTGGGAGGACGTCATGCAAGCCAGAGTAGGTGTGGCAAAGACCGCAGTGCCGAACCGTATCGGCGTGGATACGCTACGGGTCAGTAGGGCACCAGTAGCCCATTCGCAGTCCACGAACCCCCCGTGACCAGGCAGGGAGCCGCATCCCGATGTCCGAGCCGGCAGAGCAGCACGAGATCGACATTCACACGACCGCGGGCAAGATCGCGGACCTCAAGCGCCGTATCGACGAGGCCACCCACGCCGGCTCGGAGCGTGCGGTGGAGAAGCAGCACGCGAAGGGGAAGCTGACCGCGCGCGAGCGGATCGACCTCCTCCTCGACGAGGGGTCCTTCGTCGAGCTGGACGAGTTCGCCCGGCACCGCTCCACCAACTTCGGGCTGGAGAAGAACCGTCCGTACGGCGACGGCGTCGTCACCGGCTACGGCACGGTCGACGGGCGCCCGGTGGCCGTGTTCTCGCAGGACTTCACGGTCTTCGGCGGGGCGCTCGGCGAGACGTACGGCCAGAAGATCATCAAGGTGATGGACTTCGCGCTGAAGACCGGCTGCCCGGTCATCGGCATCAACGACTCCGGCGGCGCCCGCATCCAGGAGGGCGTGAGCGCGCTCGGCATGTACGGCGAGATCTTCCGCCGCAACACCCACGCCTCCGGCGTGATCCCGCAGATCTCGCTGGTCGTCGGCCCGTGCGCGGGCGGCGCGGTGTACTCCCCCGCGATCACCGACTTCACGGTGATGGTCGACCGGACCTCGCACATGTTCATCACCGGTCCCGACGTCATCAAGACGGTGACCGGCGAGGACGTGGGCTTCGAGGAGCTGGGCGGCGCCCGGACGCACAACGCGACCTCGGGCGTGGCGCATCACATGGCGGGGGACGAGAAGGACGCCGTCGAGTACGTGAAGTCCCTGCTCTCCTACCTGCCTTCGAACAACCTCTCGGAGCCGCCGGCCTTCCCGGAGACCGCGGACACCGCGGTGTCGGACGAGGACCGCGAGCTGGACGTGCTGATCCCGGACTCGGCGAACCAGCCGTACGACATGCACAAGGTCATCGAGCACGTCCTGGACGACGGCGAGTTCCTGGAGACGCAGGCGCTGTTCGCGCCGAACATCCTGACCGGCTTCGGCCGGGTCGAGGGCTTCCCCGTCGGCGTGGTCGCCAACCAGCCGATGCAGTTCGCCGGCTGCCTGGACATCGACGCCTCCGAGAAGGCCGCGCGCTTCGTGCGCACCTGCGACGCCTTCAACATCCCGGTCCTGACCTTCGTGGACGTGCCGGGCTTCCTGCCGGGCGTGGACCAGGAGTACGGCGGCATCATCCGGCGCGGCGCGAAGCTGATCTACGCGTACGCGGAGGCCACGGTCCCGCTGATCACGGTCATCACCCGCAAGGCCTTCGGCGGCGCGTACGACGTGATGGGCTCCAAGCACCTGGGCGCGGACCTGAACCTGGCGTGGCCGACGGCGCAGATCGCGGTCATGGGCGCGCAGGGCGCGGTCAACATCCTGCACCGCAGGACGATCGCCGAGGCGGGGGACGCCGACGAGACCGAGGCCACGCGGGCGCGGCTGATCCAGGAGTACGAGGACGCCCTGCTCAACCCGTACACGGCGGCCGAGCGCGGCTACATCGACGGCGTGGTCCTGCCGTCCGACACGCGCCCGCAGATCGTCAAGGGCCTGCGTCAGCTCCGTACGAAGCGGGAATCCCTGCCTCCGAAGAAGCACGGCAACATCCCGCTCTAGCAGCCCCTCCGGACCTCCAAGGAGCCGACATGATCAAGGTCGTACGAGGAAACCCGACTCCGGAGGAGTTGGCCGCCGCACTGGCGGTGGTCCAGGCCCGGGCCGCGGCCACGGCGGCGGCGTCCGCCGAGGGCGGCGGCCCGGCGGTGCCGGAGGGGTGGTCGGACCCCTCCCGCATCGCACGGGCCGTACGGCAGCGCCCGGGTCCGCGGGCCTGGGCGAGGTCGTACTGGCCCGTCTGAACGTCAGGGCCGGAGGGCCGGACCCCTTGTGCGGGGGGTCCGGCCCTTCGCGCGCGTGCTTCCGTTCTCCGGCTCCTTCGCGCGTGTGACTGCGGACACCGGCCGGTTGAGTATCCGTACTCAGGCGCCGCGGTCCTCCCGGCCGCAGGATCGGAGGCATGCTGTGGTCCGACCCGGAGAACGAGCCGCCGAAGTTCATGCGCGAGATGCAGACGATGCTCCGCCGCGCGGGCGTGCTCCTCGCGCTCGCGATGGTGGTGGCGATGTTCGCGGCCGGCGTGCGCTGACCCCGCGCGTGTCTCCGGCGGTCCGGGTCGGGCACGCGCGCGCACCCCGGCCGTCCGGTGGGTCCGGGTCCTGCGCACTGGCTACGCTGCCCCCATGACTGCTGATCCGCGCCGTGTCGTGCTCGCCTCCGCCTCCCCCGCCCGGCTCGGTCTGCTCCGGCAGGCCGGCATCGCCCCCGAGGTGATCGTGAGCGGCGTCGACGAGGACAAGGTCCACGCCCCGACCCCGGCCGAGCTCGCGCTCGCCCTCGCGGAGGCGAAGGCCGCCCATGTGGCCGCCCGGCCCGAGGTGTTCGGCGCGCTGGTCATCGGCTGCGACTCGGTCCTGGAGCTGGACGGGAGGGCGCTGGGCAAGCCGGCCGACGCCGAGGAGGCCGTCGCCCGCTGGAAGGCGATGCGGGGCAGGGTCGGCGTCCTCCAGACGGGCCACTGCGTGTACGACACGGCCGCCAAGCGCTACGAGTCGGCGACCGCCTCCACCGTGGTCCGCTTCGGCGAGCCGACGGACGAGGAGGTGGCGGCGTACGTGGCGAGCGGCGAACCGCTGCACGTGGCGGGCGCGTTCACCCTGGACGGGCGCTCGGCGCCGTTCATCGACGGCATCGACGGCGATCCGGGCAACGTGATCGGCCTGTCCCTGCCGCTGCTGCGCCGGCTGCTGCGCAAGCTGGACGTCGGGATCACGGACCTCTGGACCGAGCCGCGGGCCTGAGCCCCGGGCCGTCCTACGCGGGGGCCGGCGCCTTCTCCGCGGCCGGCCGCCCGGTCTCCTTCCCGTAGGCCACCAGGGTGAGGACGATCAGGCCGAGCACCACCATCAGGAAGGCGAAGGCCTGCCAGCCGAGGAGGCCGACGGCGACCGCCCCGAGGACGCCGTGCACGACCGCGCAGCCGATGAGCAGGCCCCGGCCGAGGCGGCCGGGGCGGCGGTCGCGGAGGCCCGCGAGGAGGGCGACGAGGGCGCAGAGGACGAGGGCCGCCCCGGAGACGTAGCCGAGGATCCGGGTGCCGGTGGCCATCGCGTCGGGGTCCATGCCGTCGAGGGACATCGACTGCGCCTCCACGAAGCGCGCCATGACGGCGTTGAGGGCGACGATGCCGGGCGCTTCGAGGAGGAGCACCAGCGCGGTCACGAGAGCCATCGGTCTGCGGGCCACCTCGGCCACCCCCTGGATTCGCCTGTTACCGACAGTACGATCGACAGCGGGAAGGCTACTGGCCGGTAAAACCCCGGACAAGAGTTCGTGCACGACCGGACACGACGGAGCGTCGGGCAAAGAATCACCAGGCCGTTCGTAGGGACCCGACAAAGAAACCCGAACGGCGACTGGCCGCGTGAACAGAGACCTGCGCCACACCTCGGAGCTACTGTGCCGTAAAGGAACCCTGCGTACCGTGGTGCGACAAGGGAATTCACGATCCGAGCAGGCCCGGGGTCACCCTCCGTGTGGGAAAGCTCACCACTGGGGACGGGTCGAAAGGCCGTGTCGGCAGTCCCTAAACTCAGCTTGTTTCAAGGAGGGAGCCATCGTGCGCAAGGTGCTCATCGCCAACCGTGGCGAAATCGCTGTCCGTGTGGCCCGGGCGTGCCGGGACGCGGGTATCGGCAGCGTGGCCGTGTACGCCGAGCCGGACCGGGACGCGCTGCACGTCCGTGCGGCCGACGAGGCGTTCGCCCTGGGCGGTGACACTCCGGCCACCAGCTACCTGGACATCGCCAAGGTCCTCCAGGCCGCGAAGGACTCGGGCGCGGACGCGGTCCACCCCGGGTACGGCTTCCTCTCGGAGAACGCCGAGTTCGCGCAGGCGGTCCTGGACGCGGACCTGATCTGGATCGGCCCGCCGCCGCAGGCGATCCGGGACCTGGGCGACAAGGTGGCGGCCCGTCACATCGCGCAGCGCGCCGGCGCGCCGCTGGTGGCCGGCACGCCCGACCCGGTCTCGGGCGCGGAGGAGGTCGTGGCCTTCGCGAAGGAGCACGGCCTGCCGATCGCGATCAAGGCCGCCTTCGGCGGCGGCGGCCGCGGCCTGAAGGTCGCCCGCACCCTCGAAGAGGTCCCCGAGCTGTACGACTCCGCCGTCCGCGAGGCCGTCGCGGCCTTCGGCCGGGGCGAGTGCTTCGTCGAGCGCTACCTCGACAAGCCGCGGCACGTCGAGACGCAGTGCCTGGCCGACACCCACGGCAACGTGGTCGTGGTCTCCACCCGTGACTGCTCGCTCCAGCGCCGCCACCAGAAGCTGGTCGAGGAGGCCCCGGCCCCCTTCCTGTCGGAGGAGCAGAACAAGCAGCTCTACGCCGCGTCGAAGGCGATCCTGAAGGAGGCCGGCTACGTCGGCGCCGGCACGGTCGAGTTCCTCGTGGGCGTGGACGGCACGATCTCCTTCCTGGAAGTCAACACCCGCCTCCAGGTCGAGCACCCGGTGACCGAGGAGGTCACCGGAATCGACCTGGTCCGCGAGATGTTCCGCATCGCCGACGGCGAGGAGCTCGGCTACGGCGACCCGGAGATCCGGGGCCACTCCTTCGAGTTCCGCATCAACGGCGAGGACCCGGGCCGGGGCTTCCTCCCGGCCCCCGGCACCGTCACCCTCTTCCAGCCCCCGACCGGCCCGGGCGTCCGTCTGGACGCGGGCGTGGAGTCCGGCTCGGTCATCGGCCCGGCCTGGGACTCCCTCCTCGCGAAGCTGGTCATCACCGGCGCCACCCGCGAGCAGGCCCTCCAGCGCGCCGCGCGCGCCCTGGAGGAGTTCAAGGTCGAGGGCATGGCCACCGCCATCCCCTTCCACCGGGCGGTCGTGGTCGACCCGGCGTTCACCGCGGACCCGTTCCGGGTCCACACCCGGTGGATCGAGACGGAGTTCGTCAACGAGATCAAGCCCTTCGCCCCGGCCGGCGCGGACGCCGACGAGGACGAGGCGGGCCGCGAGACGATCGTCGTCGAGGTCGGCGGCAAGCGCCTGGAGGTCTCGCTGCCCTCGTCGCTCGGCATGTCGCTTGCCCGTACGGGTCTGGCGGCCGGCGCCAAGCCGAAGCGCCGCGCGGCGAAGAAGTCCGGTCCGGCGGCCTCGGGCGACACCCTCGCCTCCCCGATGCAGGGCACGATCGTGAAGGTCGCGGTCGAGGAGGGCCAGGAGGTCAAGGAGGGCGACCTGATCGTCGTCCTGGAGGCCATGAAGATGGAGCAGCCGCTCAACGCGCACCGCTCCGGCACCGTCAAGGGCCTCAGCGCCGCGATCGGCGCCTCGATCACCTCCGGCGCCGCCATCTGCGAGATCAAGGACTGACCGGCGCACCCAGTACGGTACGGAGGGCCCGCGGGCAGTCGCCTGCGGGCCCTTCGCCGAGGGGAGGGCCTCCGTCACCCATGCGCGCCGACGCACGCCGCAACCACGAACGCCTGCTCACCGAGGCCCGCGCCGCCTTCGCCGGCCGGGGCGCCGACGCGCCCCTGGAGGAGATCGCGCGCCGCGCGGGCGTGGGGATCGGCACCCTCTACCGCCACTTCCCCACCCGCGCCGACCTGTTGAACGGCGTCTTCCAGGAGGCCCTGGCGGAACTCCTCGACCGCTCGCGGGCGTTGGCGGACGCCGAGGAGCCGTGCCGGGCGCTGGTGGAGTGGCTGCGGGCCCTGGTCGCCCACGCGGGCGAGTACCGGGGCCTCGCGCACGCGCTGATGTCCGCCTCGCACGACCGGGATTCGGCGCTCTCCCGGTGCAGCGATCCGCTGCGCGCGGCGGGCGAACGGCTGCTCGAACGGGCCCGGGAGGCGGGCCGGGTGCGGGCCGACGTGTCGATCGGCGACCTGATGCAGCTGACCAACGCGATCGCGCTCGCGGCGGAACAGTCCCCGGAGGACACGGAGTTGGCGGACCGCCTGCTCGCGCTGACACTGCGGGGCATCACGACCTGAGGCACGGGAGAGGTACGCAGGCGCGTACGGAGGCGGCCCGGGGGCCGCTCCCTCAGCGGCGGCGCAGGTCCGCGACCCTGGCCGTGCGCTCCAGCGCCTCCGCGGCGAAACCGCCGCCGCCCGGGCCCCGGAACTGCCCCGCCACCATCCGGCCGCGCTGGCCGGGAAGGGGCACGTCACGGCGGGGCCGGGCCCCGGGGGGGAGCTGGTCGCCCCCGGCGGGTCCGGAGCCGGCGCCGGTGCCCGCGACGGCGATCTGCACGCCCTGGTCGGCGAGGGCCTGGAGCTCGGTGGCGGCCCGCTCGTCGTGGGCGGGGGGCTCGTCGGTGACCAGACGGGCGATCACGTCCGTGGGCACCGTCTGGAACATGGTGTCGGAGCCCAGCTTGGTGTGGTCGGCGAGGACCACGACCTCGGCCGCCGCCTGGACGAGCGCCCGGTCCACGCTCGCGGAGAGCATGTTGGAGGTGGACAGGCCGCGCTCGGCGGTCAGGCCGCTCCCGGAGAGGAAGGCCCGGGAGACCCGCAGCCCCTGGAGCGACTGCTCGGCCCCGCTGCCCACGAGCGCGTAGTTGGAGCCGCGCAGGGTGCCTCCGGTCATGACGACCTCGACCCGGTTGGCGTGGGCGAGGGCCTGGGCGACGAGCAGGGAGTTGGTGACCACGGTCAGGCCGGGCACGCGGGCGAGCCGGCGGGCCAGCTCCTGCGTGGTCGTCCCGGCGCCGACGACGATGGCCTCGCCCTCTTCGACGAGGCTCGCCGCGACGTCGGCGATGGCCGTCTTCTCCGCGGCCGCGAGATGGGATTTCTGCGGGAAGCCGGATTCTCGCGTGAATCCGCCCGGCAACACCGCACCGCCGTGGCGGCGGTCGAGGAGTCCTTCTGCCTCCAGGGCCCGTACGTCCCTCCGTACGGTCACCTCCGAGGTCTGGACGACGCGGGCGAGCTCGCGGAGCGACACGGCTCCGTTGGCGCGCACCATTTCGAGGATCAACTGGCGACGTTCTGCAGCGAACACGAAACTGACAGTAACGTGGCCGCGCGATGCTTTTCAGCAGTATGCGGCGAATTGCAGAAGTTGCGCACGGACGGGGCCCCCAAGTGGTATGGGAGGCCCCGTCATTGATCGTTCTATGCCCCGGCTTGCCGGGGGTTGTCCGGGTCGGCGAACCGTTCCCGCAGGCGGGAGCCGGGCCGGACGCGGCGACTAGGCGTCGCCCGCCGACTTTCGGGTCTGCAACTGCCGTGCCACTTCCGCGATCGAGCCCGACAGGGAGGGGTACACGGTGAAAGCATTTGCGATCTGTTCGACGGTCAGATTGTTGTCGACCGCGATCGAGATCGGATGGATCAGCTCGCTCGCCCGCGGGGCGACGACACAGCCGCCGACCACGATGCCGGTGCCCGGACGGCAGAAGATCTTGACGAAGCCGTCCCGGATGCCCTGCATCTTGGCGCGCGGGTTGCGCAGCAGCGGCAGCTTGACGACCTTGGCGTCGATCTTGCCCGCGTCCACGTCGGCCTGGGTGTAGCCGACGGTGGCGATCTCGGGGTCGGTGAAGACGTTCGACGAGACCGTCTTCAGGTCGAGCGGGGTCACCGCGTCGCCCAGGAAGTGGTACATCGCGATCCGGCCCTGCATGGCGGCGACCGAGGCGAGCGCGAAGACGCCCGTGACGTCGCCGGCCGCGTAGACGCCGGGGGCGGAGGTGCGCGAGACCCGGTCGGTCCAGATGTGCCCGGAGTCCTTGAGGCGGACGCCCGCCTCCTCCAGGCCCATGCCGGCCGAGTTCGGGATCGCGCCGACCGCCATCAGGCAGTGGGTGCCGGAGATGATCCGGCCGTCGGCGAGGGTGACCTCGACCCGGTCGCCGACCCGCTTGGCGGACGCGGCGCGGGAGCGGGCCATGACGTTCATGCCGCGGCGCCGGAAGACGTCCTCCAGGACGGCGGCGGCGTCCGGGTCCTCGCCGGGCAGGACCCGGTCGCGGCTGGAGACCAGGGTGACCCGGGAGCCGAGCGCCTGGTAGGCGCCGGCGAACTCGGCGCCGGTGACGCCGGAGCCGACCACGATGAGCTCCTCGGGGAGCTCCTTGAGGTCGTAGACCTGGGTCCAGTTCAGGATCCGCTCGCCGTCCGGCTCGGCGTCGGGCACCTCGCGCGGGTGGCCGCCGGTCGCGATCAGCACGGCGTCCGCGGTCAGCGTCTCCTCGGTGCCGTCGGCGGCGGTCACGACCACCTGGCGGGAGCCGTCCACGGCCTGCCGGCCGGAGAGCCGGCCGCGGCCGCGCAGCACGCGGGCGCCCGCCCGGGTGACGGAGGCGGTGATGTCGTGCGACTGGGCGAGCGCGAGGCGCTTCACCCGCCGGTTGACCTTGCCGAGGTCGACGCCCACGACCCGGGCGGCCTGCTCCACGTGCGGGGTGTCGTCCGCGACGATGATGCCCAGCTCCTCGTACGAGGAGTCGAAGGTGGTCATCACCTCGGCCGTGGCGATCAGGGTCTTGGAGGGGACGCAGTCGGTCAGGACGGACGCGCCGCCGAGGCCGTCGGTGTCGACGACGGTCACCTCCGCGCCGAGTTGGGCGCCCACCAGGGCCGCCTCGTATCCGCCGGGTCCGCCGCCGATGATCACGATCCGGGTCACTGGGATCTACGCCTCGCGCTCTCGTTCTGCCGGGGGGTCCCCCCGCCGGGGTGCAGTGCGTACGCCATTGTCCCGCACGCTTCAAGTGCGTACCCCATTGTCCCGCACGTCCGGCGCGGCCACGCGGCGGGGCCTCCGAAGGGGGTCCGGCGACGCTCCGGCGAACCGGCCCGCCCCCTCGGTCCCTCCCGTACCCTCGGTCCCATGTCCCTCTACGCCGCTTTCGCCGGCAACCTGGACGCGCGGCTGATGAGCCGCCGCGCACCGCACTCCCCGCTGCGCGGCACCGGCTGGCTGAACGGCTGGCGGCTCACCTTCGGCGGGGAGCAGATGGGGTGGGAGGGAGCGCTCGCCACCATCGTGGAGGCCCCCCGCTCCCAGGTCTTCGTGGCGCTGTACGACATCGCGCCGATGGACGAGGACTCCATGGACCGCTGGGAGGGCGTCGGCCTCGACGTCTACCGGCGCATGCGGGTGCGGGCGCACACCCTGGACGGCGAGGAACCCGTCTGGACGTACGTCCTCAACGGGTACGAGGGCGGGCTCCCGTCGGCCCGCTACCTGGGCGAGGTCGCGGACGCGGCCGAGTCGGCGGGCGCGCCGCACGACTACGTGATGGAACTGCGCAAGCGCCCCTGCTGAGCGGTCCGCCCCGGTTTTCGTCGGAAACGACAAGACAACGATCGCATGTCCGTCAGCACCGTCATCTACGCGCGTAGGGATTCTCCGGCTACGCTTCTTCGCGTAGCAAATCGTCCGGGGCCCGCCTCGGACTCCCCTCCCCGAGGCGAGAGAAGTCAGTGAACGCAACTGCCACCCCGTACGAGGCCGCCGAGGCCGCCGCCGCGCGTCTCCGCGAGCTGACCGGAGTCGAGAGCCACGACGTCGCCCTGGTCATGGGCTCGGGATGGGCGCCCGCCGTCGACGCCCTCGGCGCTCCCGAGGCCGAGTTCCCGGTGACCGAGCTCCCCGGCTTCCCGCCGCCGGTCGTCGAGGGCCACGGCGGCACGATCCGCTCGTACAAGATCGGCGAGAAGCGCGCCCTGGTCTTCCTGGGCCGCACCCACTTCTACGAGGGCCGGGGCGTCGCCTCCGTCGCCCACGGCGTCCGCACCGCGGTCGCGGCCGGCTGCGAGACCGTCGTCCTGACCAACGGCTGCGGCGGTCTGCGCGAGGGCATGCGCCCCGGGCAGCCGGTCCTGATCAGCGACCACATCAACCTGACGGCCGCCTCCCCGATCGTCGGCGCGAACTTCGTGGACCTCACCGACCTGTACTCGCCGCGGCTGCGCGCGCTGTGCAAGGAGGTCGACGAGACCCTCGAAGAGGGCGTCTACGTGCAGTTCCCCGGCCCGCACTACGAGACCCCGGCCGAGATCAACATGGTCCGCGTCCTGGGCGGCGACCTCGTCGGCATGTCCACCGTCCTGGAGGCCATCGCGGCCCGCGAGGCCGGTGCCGAGGTCCTGGGCATCTCGCTCGTCACCAACCTGGCGGCGGGGCTCTCGGGCGAGCCGCTGAACCACGAGGAGGTCCTCCAGGCGGGGCGGGACTCGGCGGCGCGGATGGGCGAGCTGCTGACGCGGGTCCTGGACCGGATCTAACCTTTCCCGCGTCCCGGGGCCGGTACGGGCCCCGGGACGCGGTCGGGTGCGGGCGGGGGCGCCGCTGCGCGGGGCTTCTCCCCCACCCTGCCCCTTCCCGTAACCGGGGCTCCGCCCCGGACCCCGCGCCTCAAACGCCGGCGGGGCTGGATTTTCCCCCTGCGGGCGGAACTTCAGCCCGTCCGGCGTTTGAGGACACGCCCGGAGGGCGTACGGGGGCCCGGGGGCTCGCCCCCGGTTACGGGAAGGGGTGGGACGGGGAAAGGCTCCGCGCAGCGGCCCGCACCCACCGGCACCCGCACCCGCACCGCCGCCGCCCGCACAAAGCGCCCACCCCCGTACAGAGCCCGTCCCCTCCGAAAGGCACACCGTGACGCAGGACGACCTCCTCACCCGGGCCCAGACCTGGCTCGACGAGGACCCCGACCAGGAGACCCGCGAGGAGCTCGCGCGGCTCATCGAGGCCGGCAGGGCCGGTACGACGGACGAGCTCGCCGTCCGGTTCGCCGGCACGCTCCAGTTCGGCACGGCCGGGCTCCGGGGCGAGCTGGGCGCCGGGCCCATGCGGATGAACCGCTCGGTGGTCATCCGCGCCGCCGCCGGCCTCGCCGCGTACCTGAAGGCCAAGGGGCAGGAGGGCGGCCTCGTCGTCATCGGCTACGACGCCCGCCACAAGTCCGCCGACTTCGCCCGCGACACCGCCGCCGTGATGACCGGCGCCGGGCTGCGCGCCGCGCTGCTCCCCCGCCCGCTGCCGACGCCCGTCCTCGCGTACGCCATAAGGCACCTGGGGGCCGTCGCCGGCGTCGAGGTGACCGCGAGCCACAACCCGCCGCGCGACAACGGCTACAAGGTCTACCTGGGCGACGGCTCGCAGATCGTGCCGCCCGCCGACGCGGAGATCGCCGCCGAGATCGCCGCCGTCCGCTCGCTGCACGACGTGCCGCGCCCGGAGGACGGCTGGGAGACCCTCGGCGACGAGGTGCTCGACGCCTACCTGGAGCGTACGGACGCGGTCCTGACGCCCGGCTCGCCCCGCACCGCGCGGACCGTCTACACGGCCATGCACGGCGTCGGCAAGGACGTCCTGACGGCCGCGTTCGCGCGCGCCGGCTTCCCGCCGCCCGCCCTGGTGGCCGAGCAGGCCGACCCGGACCCGGACTTCCCGACGGTCGCCTTCCCGAACCCGGAGGAGCCGGGGGCGATGGACCTCGCCTTCGAGGCGGCCCGCGCCGTGGCCCCGGACCTGGTGATCGCCAACGACCCGGACGCCGACCGCTGCGCAGTGGCCGTGCCGGACCCGGACGCCGAGAGCGGCTGGCGGATGCTCCGGGGCGACGAGGTGGGCGCGCTGCTCGCCGCGCACCTCGTGCGCAGGGGCGTCACCGGCGTCTTCGCCGAGTCGATCGTCTCGTCCTCGCTGCTCGGCCGGATCGCGGCGGCGGCGGGCCTCGGGTACGAGGAGACGCTGACCGGCTTCAAGTGGATCGCCCGCGTCGAGGGCCTGCGCTACGGCTACGAGGAGGCGCTCGGCTACTGCGTCGACCCGGAGGGCGTCCGCGACAAGGACGGCATCACGGCCGCGCTGCTCGTCACCGAGCTGGCCTCGGTGCTCAAGGAGGAGGGCCGGACCCTGACCGACCTCCTGGACGTCCTGGCCGTGGAGCACGGGCTGCACGCCACGGACCAGCTCTCGGTGCGGGTCGAGGACCTGGGGATCATCGCGCGCGCGATGGCCGCGCTGCGCGAGCGCCCGCCGGTCTCCCTCGCCGGTCTGACGGTCGTCTCGGCCGAGGACCTGACCAAGGGCACGGAGGCGCTGCCGCCCACGGACGGGCTGCGCTACCACCTGGAGGGCGATCACAAGGCCCGGGTGATCGTGCGCCCCAGCGGCACCGAGCCCAAGCTCAAGTGCTACCTGGAGGTCGTGGTCCCGGTCTCCGGCGCCGACGGCCTGCCGGCGGCCCGCACCACGGCCGCCGGGCTGCTCGCCGCGATCAAGCGGGACCTGGCGGAGGCCGCGGGGCTGTGACCCCGTAGGACGCGCGGAGGGCCGGTACGGAGGAGATCCTCCGTACCGGCCCTCCGTCATGTCCGGACGGGCGGCCGGCCGCTCAGCCCGTCGCCCCCAGGACCACCAGGAGCAGCAGTCCGACGACGGCGGGCGCGATGATCTCGTACGCCCAGCGGACCTGCGGCTCGCCCTGCGCCTGCGGGCTCCCGCCGTGGCGCTCGGCGAGCTCGCGCAGGTCGGCGACGGTCTGGTCGGTGGGCGCGGTGCGCGCGGCGCTCTGCCGTACGTCGGCGGTGACCGAGGTGCGGCCGTGCGGGTCGTCCTGGGAGGCGCGGGCGGCCCGGCGGGCGGCCCTCTTGCGCTGGCGCAGCGAGACGGGGACGGCCCAGAGCTGGTACTTGGCGCCCTCCTGGGTGAAGACCTCGCTGGAGTAGCCGGCGCGGACGTCGGCGACGGAGGCCCAGGGCAGGGTGATCGACCGGAACGGGTTGCGGACCCGCAGCCGCCGGTCATCGGCGTACACGGCGGGCCGGATCGTGAAGGCGACGATCAGCGGCACGGCGAGGACGAGGCCCGCGAGCGCGAGCCAGGGCGTCCTGCCCTCGCCGCGGACCATCGCGTCACCGGCGAACACGGCCGCGAGCGCGAGGAGGAACACCCCGCTCGCGATCCCGAGGGGCGACCGGAAGACCCGGTCGGCGTAGGACTGCTCAGGGGTCGACCCGGTGCTCGGCTCGTCGTGCGGCCCGGGGGTCGGCTCGGGGGTCGTCATGCCGCCGATTCTGCCTCAGCGGACGGGCGGGGGCTCAGGCGGCCCGCACGGCCACGAGGTCGGCGTACAGGATGATGTTGTCGGGGCGGTGGCCGTCGACCAGTTCGCCGCCGCAGGTGATCAGGCGCAGCTCGGGCCGGGTGGTGTTCCCGTACACCTTGGCGGTCGGGAAGGCGTCCTTGTCGACCTGCTCCAGCTCCCGGACGCGGAAGACGGCGGCCTTGCCGTCGGCGCGGGTGACGGTGATCTCGTCGCCGGCCCGGACGCGGGAGACGTTCTTGAGGACGGCCGGGCCGCGCTCGGTGTCGAAGTGGCCGATGAGGACGGCGGGGCCGGTCTCGCCGGGCGTGACGCCCTTGTCGTACCAGCCGATGCGGTCGGCGTCCGCGACGGAGGGCACCTCGACGGTGCCGTCGGCGGCGAGCCCCAGCTTCAGGACGGGCCCGGTGTCGACCCCGGCGGAGGGCAGCGCGACCCGGGCGGGCAGGGAGCGCGCGAGGGGCCGGACGGGGACGGCACTCGCCTTCGGCGCGGCGGTCTCGGTGATCCGGGCGGGCGGGGCGGCCTGCCCCTCGGACCCGGCCGAGCAGCCGGTGAGCGCGGCGAGGGCGGCCAGGAGGACGACGGCGGCGGTACGGGGACGGGTGCGGGTGCGGATACGGGTGCGGTTCACGGCGGGCTCCGGACGGACGGGCACGGCCGGCCGCCGCGCGGGACGCGGCGACCGGCCTCGGGGTGGGGTGGTGCTCCCGCTCGGGTCGAGGGGCGGGGAGTGGGGTGGTGCGGGGAGGGCGTGCGGGATCAGACGCGGGCGGCGGCCCGGCGGCGCAGGACGACGAAGCCGAGGCCCGCGGCGGCGAGCGAGGCCGCGCCGGCACCGGCCGCGACGAGCGCGGTGGAGTCGTCCGCCGCGACGCCCTCGGCACCGGCCGCGACACCGCCCTTCGGAACGACGGAGGTCTGACCGCCCTGCTGGACGGCGCCCGTGCCGGTCTGCCCGGCCGGGGTGGCGGAGGCGTAGCAGCTCTTGGGGAGCACCGGGAAGTCGTTGTAGCGGTACGGCGTGTCACCGCCCTGGGAACGCTGCCCCAGGCGCGGGGTACGCGTGTCCGCACCCTCGATCTTGAGGCCGTCGACCGTGTCGAGCGGGTGCGCGCGGTCCACGCGGGACACGAACTCGGGCTTGGGGTTCTTCAGCACGGCCCACGGGCCCTTGACCGCGTCGTTGGTCATCACGAGAAGCCAGTCGTCGCCCCGGGAGGAACGGATCTCCTGGGTGATGGTGCACGGACCGAGGACGGTCGGTCCGTCGAGGACCTTCGCCGGCGGCAGGGCGGCCGGGCCGGGCTTCGGGGCGGGCGCGCCCGTGCCGACGTACTGGGGGGCCGCCTGCTTCGAGGAGCCCGGGAGGTAGGCGGCGAGGCCGCCGTCCTGCTCCAGGACGACAAGGGCCTTTCCGCCGTACAGCCAGACCTGGCGGAAGCCGTTCAGGTAGGTGAAGCCGCGGCCCTTGCCGTTCTCGACCAGCTGGAGGCCGTAGCGGCCGTCCTTCCGGCCCAGCTCCACGACCGTGCCGTCGGCGAGCCGGTAGAGGCCGGGGGCGGCGGCGGGAACGTGGTTGCCCTGCCAGTTGTAGGAGCGGCCCTCGGCGGAGAGGACGAAGAACTCGCCGTTGTTCCGGCCGACCGCCCAGCGGGTGTTGGCGTCGACGACACCGACCGACGCGCCCCGGGCGAAGAGCTCGGCACGGTGGTGGAAGGAGGTGACCTCGTAGATCTTGGCGACGGTGCCGCTGCGGAGGGTCTCGGTACGGACGAGGGTGCCCTTCGCGGCACCGGCCGGGGTGGAGGTCGTGGCCGTCGGCTTCGGCACGGCCGTCGTGGTGGCGGGGGCCGGGGCCTCGCTCGTGACGGCCGGGGCCGGAGCGGCGCTCGTAACGGCCGGGGCCTCGCTCGTGGCCGCCGGGGCCGGCGTGGCGGCCGGGCCGTCGGCGGCGAAGGCGGCACCGGCGGCGAACGCCGGAGCGGTGATCGCGACGCCCGCGACGAGAGCGGTGGCGATGGCGGTGCGAAGGGCGGTGCGCATAACGACTCCTGGACTTCAGGCAGGTGGTGGATGGAGAGCCGCATGCCGCTTTTTCTCGGTCCGAACGTGATCCCGGTGAGGTCTGGCTGGCTGCAAGAAAAAATTTAGTGATCTTGTATGCGTAACGCGTCCGCTTCATGTCACGACCACGTGACGGGGACCACCACGCCGACCGCCGCCTGTGACCTCGGGCTCTACGGATCCCGCCCCCTGTACAGGTCGCTACGCGCGTAGATATGCTCGACTGGTGACCATGCCCACCACTGCACCCGCAGCTCTCGCATTCGCCGACGTGACCGCGTCCGACAGTGCGCTGCGCCGCTTCCTCCACGGGCTGCCCGGCGTCGACGCCGTCGGCCTGGAGGCGCGCGCCGCGTCCCTCGGCACCCGCTCGATCAAGACCACGGCCAAGGCGTACGCCATCGACCTGGCCATCTCCATGATCGACCTGACGACGCTCGAAGGCGCGGACACCCCGGGCAAGGTCCGGGCGCTCGCCGCCAAGGCCGTCCGTCCCGATCCGACCGACCGCACGACCCCGACGACCGCCGCCGTCTGCGTCTACCCCGACATGGTGGCCACCGCCAAGGCCGCCCTCGCGGGCTCGGACGTCAAGGTCGCCTCGGTCGCCACCGCCTTCCCGGCCGGCCGCGCCGCCCTCCCCGTGAAGCTCGCCGACACGGCCGACGCCATCGCCGCCGGGGCCGACGAGATCGACATGGTCATCGACCGTGGCGCCTTCCTCGCCGGCCGCTACCTGGAGGTGTACGAGCAGATCGCCGCGATCAAGGCGGAGTGCGGCGACCGCGCCCGCCTGAAGGTGATCTTCGAGACCGGCGAGCTGTCCACGTACGACAACATCCGCCGCGCCTCCTGGCTCGGCATGATGGCCGGCGCGGACTTCATCAAGACCTCGACCGGCAAGGTCGCGGTCAACGCCACCCCGGCCAACACGCTCCTCATGCTGGAGGCCGTGCGCGACTTCCGCGCCCAGACCGGCGTGCAGATCGGCGTGAAGCCCGCCGGCGGCATCCGCAACACCAAGGAAGCGATCAAGTTCCTGGTGCTCGTCAACGAGACCGTGGGCGAGGACTGGCTGGACAACCACTGGTTCCGCTTCGGCGCCTCCAGCCTGCTCAACGACCTGCTGATGCAGCGCCAGAAGCTGGCGACCGGCCGCTACTCCGGCCCCGATTACGTGACGGTGGACTGATCAACATGGCATCTGCATTCGAGTACGCGCCGGCGCCCGAGTCCCGGTCCGTCGTCGACATCGCCCCCTCCTACGGCCTGTTCATCGACGGCGAGTTCGTCGACGCGGCCGAGGGCAAGGTCTTCAAGACCGTCTCCCCCTCCACCGAGGAGGTCCTGTCCGAGGTCGCCCGCGCGGGCGCCGAGGACGTGGACCGCGCGGTGAAGGCGGCCCGCAGGGCCTTCGAGAAGTGGTCCGCGCTGCCCGGTTCCGAGCGCGCCAAGTACCTCTTCCGGATCGCCCGGATCATCCAGGAGCGCAGCCGCGAGCTGGCCGTCCTGGAGACCCTGGACAACGGCAAGCCGATCAAGGAGACCCGCGACGCGGACCTCCCCCTGGTCGCCGCGCACTTCTTCTACTACGCGGGCTGGGCCGACAAGCTCGACCACGCCGGCTACGGCGCGAACCCGCGCCCGCTGGGCGTGGCCGGCCAGGTCATCCCGTGGAACTTCCCGCTGCTCATGCTGGCGTGGAAGATCGCCCCGGCGCTCGCGACCGGCAACACGGTCGTCCTGAAGCCGGCCGAGACGACCCCGCTGACCGCCCTGTTCTTCGCGGACGTCTGCCGCCAGGCCGGACTGCCCAGGGGCGTCGTCAACATCCTCCCCGGGTACGGGGACGCGGGCGCCGCCCTGGTCGAGCACCCGGACGTGAACAAGGTCGCCTTCACCGGCTCGACCGCCGTCGGCAAGGCCATCGCGCGCTCGGTCGCGGGCACGGACAAGAAGCTGACCCTGGAACTGGGCGGCAAGGGCGCCAACATCGTCTTCGACGACGCCCCGCTCGACCAGGCCGTCGAGGGCATCGTCAACGGCATCTTCTTCAACCAGGGCCAGGTCTGCTGCGCGGGCTCGCGCCTCCTGGTCCAGGAGTCGGTCCAGGACGAGCTGCTCGACGCGCTCAAGCGCCGCCTTTCCACGCTCCGCCTCGGCGACCCGCTGGACAAGAACACCGACATCGGCGCCATCAACTCCTCCGAGCAGCTGGCCCGCATCACCACCCTGGTCGAGCAGGGCGAGGCGGAGGGCGCCGAGCGCTGGACCGCCGCCTGCGAGATCCCGTCCGCCGGCTACTGGTTCGCCCCGACGCTCTTCACGGGCGTCACGCAGGCGCACACCATCGCCCGCGACGAGATCTTCGGCCCGGTCCTGTCGGTGCTCTCCTTCCGTACGCCCGACGAGGCCGTGGCGAAGGCCAACAACAGCCAGTACGGCCTGTCGGCGGGCATCTGGACGGAGAAGGGCTCCCGCATCCTCGCGGTGGCGAACAAGCTCCGGGCCGGCGTCGTCTGGGCCAACACGTTCAACAAGTTCGACCCGACCTCGCCCTTCGGCGGCTACAAGGAGTCGGGCTTCGGCCGCGAGGGCGGCCGTCACGGTCTGGAGGCCTACCTCGATGTCTGACGCGAACCGTCTGAGCGTCTTCAAGACCTACAAGCTGTACGTCGGGGGCAAGTTCCCGCGTTCCGAGAGCGGCCGGGTGTACGAGGTGACGGACTCCAAGGGCAAGTGGCTGGCGAACGCGCCCCTCTCCTCCCGCAAGGACGCCCGTGACGCGGTCGTCGCCGCCCGCAAGGCCTTCGGCGGCTGGGCGGGCGCGACCGCGTACAACCGCGGCCAGATCCTCTACCGCGTCGCCGAGATGCTGGAGGGCCGCAAGGGCCAGTTCGTGCACGAGGTCGCGGACGCCGAGGGCCTGTCCAAGAACAAGGCGGCCGCGGTCGTCGAGGCCGCGATCGACCGCTGGGTCTGGTACGCGGGCTGGACCGACAAGATCGCCCAGGTCACGGGCGGCGCCAACCCGGTCGCGGGCCCGTACTTCAACCTCTCCACGCCCGAACCGACCGGCGTCGTCACGGTCCTGGCCCCGCAGGACTCGTCCTTCCTGGGCCTGGTCTCGGTGATCGCCCCGGTGATCGCGACGGGCAACACGGCCGTGGTGGTCGCGAGCGAGAAGTACCCGCTGCCGGCGCTCTCCCTGGGCGAGGTGCTCGCCACCTCCGACCTGCCGGGCGGCGTGGTCAACGTCCTCTCCGGCAAGGCCTCCGAGATGGGCCCGCACCTCGCGGCCCACCAGGACGTCAACGCCATCGACCTCACGGGCGCGGACGCCGACCTGGCCCGCGACCTGGAGATCGCGGCGGCGGACAACCTCAAGCGCGTCCTGCGCCGCCGCACCGAGGACTTCGCGGAGTCCCCGGGCACGGACCGCATGACCGCGTTCCTGGAGACGAAGACGGTCTGGCACCCGACGGGCAGCCTGGGCGCCTCCGGCTCCTCGTACTAGAGCACGCTCGTACTTGGAGCACGCGGAGAAGGGCCCCCGGGACGATGATCCCGGGGGCCCTTCCCACGCCCGCGTCCGCACCTACGGGAGCAGCCCCTGCGACAGCGGTCCGACCACCGGAAGGTCCGCCACGGCCCCGCCCTTCGTGAGGTGGTCGGTGACCAGGTGCGTGCCGACCGGCTTGAAGTCGGCGACCTGGGTGCCCAGTCCGTTGTCGAGGGGGTCGACGCCGGTGTTGGCCAGCGGGTCGAGCTGGAGCTGGGTCAGCGGGCCCAGGGCGTAGCCGACCCCGTCGAGCGCACCCGTGCCGGCCGCGCCCGTGTCCGTCCTCGTCAGGCCGTCCAGCGGCAGCGGCACCGGGGCGGCGGCCTGGGCCCCGGCCCCCGCGCCGACCAGCGCGGCGCCCGCCGCCGTGACGGTGAGTCCGGCCTTGAACAGGGCGCTGCGACGGGAGGTGCTGGGGGCTGCGTGACGCGCCATGGCGTTCCTTCCAGGGGGTGTTCGGGCGGACACCGACAGTAGTGGAGGTGTGACGCCCGATACCAACGCCCTCCCTGAGGGTCCCCTGCACGGGGGAATGCCTCACACTGGTGTTCCGTGAGTTCCCAACCGATCCCGACCCGGGTCGTCCTGCTGACGGGCCCCTCCGGCTCCGGCAAGTCGTCCCTCGCCGCCGTCACCGGCCTCCCGGTCCTGCGCCTCGACGACTTCTACAAGGAGCACGACGACCCGTCGCTCCCGCTCGTCGACGGCAGTCCGGACATCGACTGGGACTCGCCGCAGTCCTGGGACGCGGACGCCGCCGTCTCCGCCGTCGTCGAGCTGTGCCGTACGGGGCGGACCGACGTCCCCGTGTACGACATCGCCACCAGCTCCCGGACGGGCCGGGAGGGGGTGGACATCGGGCGGACCCCGCTCTTCGTGGCGGAGGGGATCTTCGCGGCCGAGATCGTGACCCGCTGCCGCGACCTCGGCGTCCTGGCCGACGCGATCTGTCTGCGCGGCCGGCCCTCGACGACGTTCCGCCGCCGGCTCGCCCGGGATCTCCGGGAGGGCCGGAAGTCGGTGCCGTTCCTGCTGCGCCGCGGCTGGCGCCTGATGCGGGCCGAGCGCGCGATCGTGGCCCGCCAGGCGGAGCTGGGCGCGCATCCCTGCGCCAAGCCGGAGGCCCTGGGCCGACTGGCCGCCGCGGCGGCGGGCCGCCACCGCACCCCGGCCGCCCGCCCGTAGAGGCCCCCCGACGCGCCCCCGACACGAAGGAAGCGGACCGTACGAGACCCCCGGGCCCGTACGATCCGCTTCTTTCTTTCCCCCGTACCCCCGTACGGTTCCCCCGTGCTTCCCCCGCGAGCCCCGTTTCCCCCGTGGGCTCCCGTGGGTCTTTCCCCCCCTGCTTTCCCCCGCTTCCCCCGTGCTTCCCCCCGACCTTCAGGCCACCAGCTCGCCGAAGGACTCCTCCTCGTCACGGCCGAAGCTCAGCACCTCGTCCTCGCGCAGTCGCCGCAGCGAGCGCCAGATGCTCGACTTCACCGTGCCGACACTGATGTCCAGGATCTCCGCGATCTCCGGATCGGTCCGGCCCTCGTAGTACCGCAGCACCAGCATCGTGCGCTGGAGCTCGGGCAGTCGGGCCAGCGCCTGCCACAGGACCGCGCGCAGCTCGGTGCCCCGCATCGCGTCCGTCTCGCCGACCGTCTCCGGCAGCTCCTCGGTGGGGTACTCGTTGAGCTTGCGCCGGCGCCAGGCGCTGATGTGCAGATTGGTCATGGTCCGGCGGAGGTACCCGCCGACCGCGGCCTTGTCGCTGATCCGGTCCCAGGCGCGGTACGTGGAGAACAGCGCGCTCTGGAGCAGGTCCTCGGCCTCGAAACGGTCACCGGTGAGGTGGTAGGCGGTGGCGTACAGGGAGGCCCGACGCTCCTGGACGTAGGCCGTGAACTCGGCCTCCGAACAGCCCGGGCGTTCCCCCGTGGCCTCCCCGTACACCGCTCCCCCGTCAGCGACGGCCACCATGTAAGGCGCCTTGCGCTGACGCCCGACGCTGCGAACGCACCCCCGTCCGTTCATTGCCGCGCCGGACTTCTCCGTGCTCCGCACGACGTCGTGGAGACGCGTGACAACTGCGCTGGAGTTGGTGCTGTGCAGTGCGTTCATCTCGCGCCCCCCGTCGGCTGGAGTGTGTTTCGGTCCGTGTGCCAAGAAGCTTGCCGGTGGGACTTCATGGCGGTGTCCGCCGACTGTCACAGGCGTGTCACAGGGCCCGTCGCGGAAGCGTGGCCCCTGGCGGTCGAACTCGGACGGCCGAATGAGACAGAATGCTGCCGTGCCTTTTCTGTTGCTGATCGAGGACGACGACGCCATCCGTACGGCTCTCGAGCTGTCCCTGTCCCGGCAGGGTCACCGGGTGGCCACCGCCGCCACGGGCGAGGACGGCCTCCAGCTGCTGCGCGAGCAGCGGCCGGACCTGGTCGTGCTCGACGTCATGCTGCCCGGCATCGACGGCTTCGAGGTCTGTCGGCGGATCCGCCGGACCGATCAGCTGCCGATCATCCTGCTGACCGCGCGCAGCGACGACATCGACGTGGTCGTGGGCCTGGAGTCCGGGGCGGACGACTACGTCGTCAAGCCCGTGCAGGGCCGGGTCCTGGACGCCCGCATCCGGGCCGTGCTGCGGCGCGGGGAGCGGGAGTCGACGGACTCGGCGACGTACGGCTCGCTGGTCATCGACCGGTCCGCGATGACGGTCACCAAGAACGGCGCGGACCTCCAGCTCACCCCGACCGAACTGCGGCTGCTCTTGGAGCTGAGCCGACGGCCCGGACAGGCGCTGTCCCGGCAGCAGTTGCTGCGGCTGGTGTGGGAGCACGACTACCTGGGCGACTCGCGGCTCGTGGACGCCTGTGTGCAGCGGCTGCGCGCCAAGGTGGAGGACGTGCCGTCCTCGCCGACCCTGATCCGCACCGTGCGCGGCGTCGGCTACCGGCTGGACGTCCCTGCGTGAGCAGAGGGATCCTCGCGCGGCTGCGCCTCTCCAGCCTGCGCCTGCGGCTCGTCGTCGTCTTCGCCCTGGTCGCGCTCACCGCGGCCGTCGCCGCCTCCGGCATCGCGTACTGGCTCAACCGCGAGGCGGTGCTCACCCGCACCCAGGACGGGGCGCTCAACGACTTCCGGCAGGAGATGCAGAACCGGGTGGCGACGCTGCCGCTGCGGCCCGGCCAGGACGACCTGCGGCGGACCGCCGAGCAGATGGCGAGCGGCAGCGCCGGCTACCAGGTGCTGCTGCTGGGCGAGCGGGACGAGGGCAAGCCGATCGTGGGCGCCTCGGACCCGGACGACTTCACCCTGGCCGACGTGCCGCGTCCGCTGCGCGACGCCGTGGACACCCGGCGGCCGGTGACGGACGCCAACCCGTATCCGTACCACCTGTTCTGGCAGCGCACGGAGCGGGGCGGGACGCCGTACCTGGTGGGCGGGGTGCGGATCGACGGCGGCGGGCCCGCCGGTTACATGTTCAAGTCGCTGGCGGCGGAGAAGGCCGACCTGAACTCGCTGGCCTGGTCGCTCGGGATCGCCACCGCGCTCGCGGTGGCCGGTTCGGTGCTGCTCGCGCAGGTCGCGGCGACGACCGTGCTGCGTCCGGTGCACCGGCTCGGGGAGGCGGCGCGGCAGCTCGGCGAGGGGAAGCTGGACACCCGGCTGCGGGTGACCGGCGCCGACGAACTGGCCGACCTCACCCGGACGTTCAACGGCGCGGCCGAGTCGCTGCAGAAGAAGGTCGCGGACATGAGCGCGCGGGAGGAGTCCAGCCGGCGCTTCGTGGCCGACATGTCGCACGAGCTGCGCACCCCGCTGACCGCCCTGACGGCCGTCACGGAGGTCCTGGAGGACGAGCAGGACTCCCTGGACCCGATGATCGCGCCCGCGGTGGCGCTGGTGGTGAGCGAGACCCGGCGCCTGAACGACCTGGTGGAGAACCTGATGGAGGTGACGCGCTTCGACGCGGGCACCGCCCGGCTCGTCCTGGACGAGGTGGACATCGCCGACCAGATCACCGCGTGCGTCGACGCGCGCGCGTGGCTGGACGCGGTGGAGCTCGACGCCGAGCGCGGGATCGTGGCGCCGCTCGACCCGCGCCGACTGGACGTGATCCTGGCGAACCTGATCGGGAACGCGCTCAAGCACGGCGGTTCGCCGGTGCGGGTGTCGGTGCGCACGGAGGACGGGGAGCTGGTCATCGCGGTCCGCGACCACGGCCCCGGCATCCCCGAGGAGGTGCTGCCGCACGTCTTCGACCGCTTCTACAAGGCCAGCGCGTCCCGGCCGCGGTCCGAGGGCAGCGGTCTCGGCCTGTCGATCGCCATGGAGAACGCCCTGATCCACGGCGGTTCGATCACGGCCTCCAACTCGGTGGGCGAGGAGGGGGAGGCGGACGGCGCGGTGTTCGTGCTGCGGCTGCCCCTGGACGCCTCCGGGATCACCAGCGAGGTCAGGACCCGCAGCGGCCGGGGCGAGGTGGAGGAAGCGTGAGGCGCCGTACCTTCGGGCGCGCGGCCGGTGCGGTCGCGCTCGCCGCCCTGGTCGCCGGCTGCGGGATCAGGACGACGTCGGTCCCGGTGGACGCGGGCGCGGCCCCGTCCCGGGTGCCGTGCGCCACGGCCGGGGACGGGACGACCGGGGCCGCGGTCGGGGGCGTGCCGGTCCGGGTGTTCCTGGTCTGCGGCTCGCAGTTGGAGACGGTGGACCGCCGCTCGCCGCTGCCGGAGGGGAAGGCCGACGCCGATCCGGTGCGGACGGCCCGGCTGCTGCTCACGCAGCTCCTCGCCGCGCCCTCGGAGGGCGAGCGGCGGGCCGGGTTCACGACCGCGGTGCGCGGTCCGCTGGCGGTGAAGGGCGGGCACCGGGGCGACCCGGTGGGCACGCTGCGGCTGAGCCGGCAGCCGGAGGACCTGACGCCGGTCGCCCTGTCGCAGGTCGTCTGCTCCTTCGCGGAGAGCTCGGCGGGCGCGGGCGACCGCACGGTCCTGCTCGGCGGCCCCGGCCCGTACGCGCCGAAGCGCTACCGCTGTACGACGGAGCTGCGCGAGCGCCCGGAGTCCGCGCCGCCGACGGCCCCGCCGCCGACGGCCTCGGCGTCGGGGCCGGTCCCGGGGTCGTCCCCCGCGGCCCCGACCGGCTGAGTCGTCGCGCGGCGGAACCGATTCCGCTCCCGGGGGCGTCTTGGGGGGCGTGCAGCGTCAAGGTTCGGGCGGCAGTGCCGCCGTGGTCGTCCGCGCGACGGGGTTCGTCCTCCTCGTCGCGCATCTGCTGCTCGTCGCCTGGGTCAGTCTGCGCCCACGGGACGTGGCCTGGGTGACCGCGCCGAACACGGTGCCCCTGGACGGCCTGCGGGCCGATCTCGCGCTGGGGTCCGCCGAGGCGGTCCGGCTGATCGGCGAGGGCCTGCTGCTGCTCGCCCCGCTCGGGGTGCTGCTCCCGATGGCCGACGGGCGGCTCGACGTGCCCGGCTGGGCCTCCCTGGTCCGGACGGCCGCCGCCGGGGCGCTCGTGTCGCTCGCGGTGGAGCTGTTGCAGACCGCGGTGCCGGGGCAGGTCGTGGATGTGGACTCGGTGCTCCTGAACACGGCGGGCGTGGTCCTCGCGCACCTCCTGCTCGTGCCGGCCGGGCGGGTCTGGCTGCGCCGCAGGTCGGGTGCGGGCCGTCCGGGGTCCTCCGGAGGGACCGGGCGCGGCCGGGGTTCCGTCCTGCCGCGGAACGAGGGTTCTCAGGGTGCGACCCCGACGATTCCCAGGGTCCCGATCGCCCGGTAGACCGACGCTTCGTCCCCCTTTCGACCGCAGTATGGAGTCATCGGAAGCCCGACGGAGCGGCTCCCGGACCGACCTGAAGGAGCCCACCATGGCCGCACTCATCCGCCCCCGTGACGGACGCGTGATCGGCGGGGTGTGCGCGGCGCTCGCCCGGCGCTTCGGCACCTCCGCGACGACGATGCGCGTGATCTTCCTGGCGTCCTGTCTGCTGCCGGGCCCGCAGTTCCTGGTGTACCTGGCGCTGTGGCTGCTGCTGCCGGCCGAGAAGACGGCGAGCGCGGCCTGGTAGCCGCCGCGCGCACGACGAGGGGGCGCGCACCCGGGGTCTTCCGGGTGCGCGCCCCCTCGGCCGTCGTACGGGCCGGGTCAGCCGAGCGGCAGGCCGTTCAGGGGCAGGCCGCCGAGGAGTCCGCCGAGCGGGGTGGCGCCGAGGCCGCTGGTGGCGGTGCCGAGCGGGAGGTTCTGGGTGGCCTGGCCGGCGGCGGTCGGGAGGGTCCTGGTGACCTGGTCCAGGCCCTGGCCGAGGGCGCCCTGTCCGGCGTCGAGCCCCTTGGCGGCGTCGTCGGGGAGCTCGCCGAGGCCGTCGCCCAGCGGGACGGTCTGGGTGACCAGGCCGAGCGCGTCGGGGGCTGCGGGCGCGGCGGAGGCCGTGCCGGCGGCGGCAGCGGCGAAGGCGGCACCGAGGGCGACGACACCGAGCTTCTTGGCGGACTGCTTCATCTGGGGAACTTCCTAAGGGGGAATCCGGGGGCTTCGGGAAAAGCCGTGCGGGGAAATCCGGGGAATGACAGGGGGAACGCAGAGCGGCTCTGCAACCTAACCAGCGGGGGGACCCTCCGCAAACACCGGAAAGCGGCCGGATGTCGTGCCGTCCCGGCCGCCTCCGCCCCTCCCGGGGGCTCCGCTCAGTCCTCCGTGCCGGAAGACCCGCTGGTCGCGGCGGTCTGCTGGAACAGCCATTCGGACCGGAGTTCGGCGTAGCCGGGCTTGATGACCTCATTGATCATGGCCAGTCGTTCATCGAAAGGAATGAACGCCGATTTCATCGCATTGACCGTGAACCACTGCATGTCGTCGAGCGTATAAGCGAACGCCTCGGTCAGCAGCTCGAATTCACGGCTCATGCTCGTGCCGCTCATGAGGCGGTTGTCGGTGTTGACCGTGGCCCGGAAGTGCAGCTTGCGCAGCAGGCCGATGGGGTGCTCCGCGATCGAGGCGGCGGCTCCGGTCTGGAGGTTGGAGGAGGGGCACATCTCCAGCGGGATCCGCTTGTCGCGGACGTAGGCGGCGAGGCGGCCGAGGCGCACCGAGCCGTCGTCCGCGACCTCGATGTCGTCGATGATCCGGACGCCGTGGCCGAGGCGGTCGGCGCCGCACCACTGGAGCGCCTGCCAGATGGAGGGCAGCCCGAAGGCCTCGCCCGCGTGGATCGTGAAGTGGTTGTTCTCCCGCTTGAGGTACTCGAAGGCGTCGAGGTGGCGGGTGGGCGGGTAGCCGGCCTCGGCGCCCGCGATGTCGAAGCCGACGACCCCGGAGTCGCGGTAGGCGTTGGTGAGTTCGGCGATCTCCAGGGAGCGGGCCGCGTGCCGCATGGCGGTGAGCAGGGCCCCGACCCGGATGCGGTGGCCGTCCTCCCTGGCCCGCCGCTCGCCCTCGCGGAAGCCCGCGTTGACGGCCTCCACGACCTCTTCGAGGGTGAGGCCGCCCTCCAGGTGCTGCTCGGGGGCGTAGCGGACCTCCGCGTACACGACGCCGTCCTCGGCGAGGTCGACGGCGCACTCGGCGGCGACGCGGAAGAGGGCCTCCCGGGTCTGCATGACGGCGCAGGTGTGCGCGAAGGTCTCCAGGTACCGCTCCAGGGACCCGGAGTCGGCGGCCTCCCTGAACCAGGCGCCGAGCTTGTCGGGTTCGGTCTCGGGGAGGTTCTCGTAGCCCTGCTCGCGGGCGAGTTCGATGATCGTGCCGGGGCGCAGCCCGCCGTCGAGGTGGTCGTGGAGCAGCACCTTCGGGGCGCGGCGGATCCGGTCCGCGGTGGGGACGCTGTGGGTCTGGCTCGTCATTGCCGCACTCTAGCCCCTACGCGCGTAGAGCGCCCCTCGTGGCGCTCGCCTTCCCGTACGTTCGCGGCGGCGCCCGCCGGGCTCGAACGGGCTTGCCGGGCACGTCCGTTCGAGGGCCCCGGCGGCGATACGCAACAGTGACCGCGCGTACGGCTGGCGTACACCTCCGCTTCTGAGACTGTTCTGCCATGGCGCACTTCGCACTCGTGGGGCCGCCCGACGCACGGAGACCCCGGCTCGGACGGTCCGTCGCAGGTTCCGGCACGTCGGCGGTGGGCGGCGTGGTGCTGCTCCTCCCGGACGGCGAGCCGTCGTCGAGGCGCCGGGCCTCCGCGCGGGCCCACGCGGCGATGGTCCCGCTCGGGCGCGCCCTGGTGCGGGCGGGCCGGGCCGAGGGGCTCGTCGCGCACGTGGTGCGCTACCGGGCGCGCGGCTGGAACGGCGCGGACGCGGACCTCGCGGCGGACGCCTCCTGGGCGGTCGAGGAGGCCGTACGGCGCTACGGCGACGTCCCGGTCTGCCTGGCCGGGCACGGGCTCGGCGGACGGGCCGCGCTGCGGGCGGCCGGGGCGGACGCGGTCGGCGCGGTCCTGGCGCTCGCCCCCTGGCTCCCCGAGGACGACGTGGCGGCCGAACCGGAGCCGGTGCGGCAGCTGGTGGGGCGCCGGGTGCTGCTCGTGCACGGCACCAACGACGCCCGTACGGACCCGGAGCTGTCGTTCCGCTTCGCCGAGCGGGCGAAGAAGGCGAACCGGGAGACCTGCCGCTTCGAGGTGCACTCGGACGGCCACGCGCTGCGCCAGTACGCGGACGAGGTCCGGGCCCTGGCCGTCGACTTCGTCCTCGGCGCCCTCTTCGCCCGGCCGGTCGCCCGCCCCCTGACCGACGCCTTCGCCGCGCCCCCGCCGCTCGGCCTGCGGATGCCGCTCGCGGCGGGGTTCGGGGGCGCGCGGCGGACGTGACCGCCTCACGCCGGGGGCGAGGGCTCCTTCGGGAGCAGGTGGCCGCGCCGGCTCAGGAGGAACTTCTTGAAGGCGGCCACCGGGGCCGTGTCCGGGTGGCCGTCGAGCCAGGCCACCCCGATCTCGCGGACCGCGCGCGGGGCGGTGACGGTCAGTTCGACGACACCGGGCCGGGGCACGGCCGGCGGGGGCAGCAGGGCGACGCCGAGCCCGGCGGCGACCAGGCCGCGCAGGGTCTCGGCCTCCTCCCCCTCGAAGGCCACCCGGGGCTTGAACCCGGCCTCCGCGCACAGGTCGTCGGTGATGCGGCGCAGCCCGTACCCCGGCTCCAGGGTCACGAAGGTCTCGTCGGCGGCCTCCGCGAGCCGCACCCGCTTGCGGGTCGCGAGCCGGTGGTCGTCCGGGACGACGAGCCGCAGTCGCTGCTCGTCCAGGCGCCGGGCCACCAGGTCGGGCGCGTCCGGCACCGGCGAGGTCAGGCAGAGGTCGAGGTCGCCGGCCCGCAGCCGCTCGATCATGGCCTCGCCGTAGTTCTGGACCAGGGTGAAGCGGACCCGGGGGTGGTCGACCCGGAAGGCGCGGATGAGCCCGGGGACGGTCTCGGAGCCCATGGTGTGCAGGAACCCGAAGGCGACCCGCCCGGCGGCCGGGTCGGCGTCGGCCCGTACGGTGTCGGCGGCCCGCTCCACCTCGGCCAGGGCCCGCTCGGCGGCGGTGAGGAAGCGGCGGCCCGCCGGGGTGAGGGAGACCGTGCGGCCCCGGCGGGCGAAGAGGGTCACGCCGAGGTCCTGTTCGAGCCGGACCATCGCCCGCGAGAGCGTGGACTGGGGGACGCCCATCTCGGCCGCGGCCCGGGTCACGTGCTCGTGCCGGGCGACGGCCGCGAAGTACGCGAGCCGGGGCGCGAGCAGCAGTCCCATGTCTTCTTCGTTACTGCTCGGTGACAGCCGGGGCTGTGACCTGTACTCATGCACCATGGGAACGATTACAGCAGTTCCGTGCATTGGACGCATGAAACCCGTCGTCCTACGTTCGTGGCATGCCTTCCGCCAGTACCAGGGCGGCCGCCACCCACGCGTCCGCCGACACCCGTCTCTCCCCCGGCGCCCCCGGCTACCGCCGCATGAGCCTCGCGCTCTTCGCCGCCGGGCTCGCGACCTTCACCCTCCTCTACTCCACGCAGGCCCTCCTCCCGGCGATCTCCGCCGACTTCGGCGCCACCGCCTCGGCCGCCTCGTGGACGGTCTCCGCCGCGACCGGCGCCCTCGCCCTGTGCGTCCTGCCGTTCAGCGCCCTCTCGGAGCGCTTCGGCCGGCGCGCGACGATGACCGTCTCCCTCTCGGTCGCGGTCGCCCTGGCGCTCCTGGTGCCGCTCGCCCCGAACCTGGAGTCCCTGGTCGTGCTGCGCGCGCTCCAGGGCGCGGCGCTCGCCGGGCTCCCGGCCTCCGCGATGGCGTACCTGGCCGAGGAGGTGCGGCCCAAGGCGCTGGTCGGCGCGATCGGCCTCTTCGTGGCGGGCAACTCCATCGGCGGGATGAGCGGCCGGATCGTGTCCGGCTGGATCGCCCAGGTGTGGGGCTGGCGCGCGGGCGTGGCCGCCGTGGGCCTGGTCTCCCTGGCGTGCGCGCTCGCCTTCCGGGCGCTGCTCCCGAAGGCCCGGCACTTCACGCCCGGGACGCTGCACCCGAGGGCGCTGGCCCGGACCGTGCGCGGCCACCTCGCCGACCCGCTCCTGATGCGGCTCTACGCGATCGGCGCCCTGTTCATGACGGTCTTCGGCGCGGTGTACACCGTGATCGGCTACCGCCTGGTGGAGGCCCCGTTCTCGCTGCCGCAGGGCGTGATCGGCTCGGTCTTCCTGGTGTACCTGGTCGGTACGGTCTCCTCGGCGGCGGCCGGGAAGCTGGTCGGGCGGCTCGGCCGGCGCGGGGCGCTCTACCTGGCGGTGACCACCACGGCCGCGGGCCTGCTGCTCTCGCTGGCCGACGCGCTCCCCGCGGTCCTGGCGGGCCTCGTCCTGATCACGGCCGGCTTCTTCGCGGGCCACGCGGTCGCGTCCTCCTCGGTGAGCCGCACGGCGAAGACGGGCCGGGCGCAGGCCTCGGCGCTGTACCAGTCGGCGTACTACCTGGGCTCCAGCGCGGGCGGCACGCTCGGCGCGGTCGCCTTCCACGCGGGCGGCTGGGCGGGCACGGTCCTGATCGGCCTGGTCGCGGTCCTCGGCGTCGTCTCGATCACCCTGTACGGCACGCACAGCGCGCGCGTGGAGGCGCGGCGGATCCGTCCGGCGACCGCCTGAGGCGCGCCGGGCGCCCCGCGGCGGCCCGCCCGTGACGGAAGCCCCTCTTCCCCGGGCGGGCCGCAACCGCCAGACTCCTCCGTACGTCTTCGGGGACAGGACTCCAGGGGGTGCAGAGGACATGAGGGAAGTCATACGCCGGACGGGCCGGAGGGCGGTCGTCACGGCCGGTCTGACGGCGCTGGTGGTGCCGCTGACGGTCGCGCTCGGGACGGGGACGGCGGAGGCCGCGACCTGCAACGTGACGACCGGGCCGTACCAGAAGCAGGTCGAGAAGTTCCTGGGCCGGCCGGTCGACGGGCGCCAGTCGTCCGCCGACTGCAAGGCGATCCAGGCCTTCCAGAAGAAGCACGGGATCACGCCGTCCGCCGGGTACGCGGGGGAGATCACCTGGCGCACCATGAACACGATGAACCAGCAGAAGGCGGCCGGGAAGAACCCGAACAAGGACCGCAAGTGTCCGACCGACAAGGGCCGGATCGCCTGCGTGGACCTGACGCGGCAGCTGAGCTGGATCCAGGACGGCGCCAAGCTGAAGTACGGCCCGGTGCCGGTGCGCACGGGCAAGAACGGCACGGAGACCCGTACCGGCCCGAAGAAGATCTACTGGCGGAACATCGACCACTGGTCGACGCTCTACCACGTCTCCATGCCGTACGCGCAGTTCTTCGACGGCGGCCAGGCCTTCCACTCGACCACCAAGTCGATGTGGAACCCGCCGGGCTCGGGCGGCTGCGTGAACATGACGTCGGCCGACGCGAAGGCGTACTGGAACCTGCTGCGCAACGGCGACGACGTCTACGTGTACGGGCGCAAGCCGGGAACCTGACCCCGGCTGTCAGTGCGCTGCGGTAGCTTCGCTCCCATCGGCACCGAACGGGTGCCGGTGAGGGCGAGCGGGGTGTGCACCGATGAGCGACGCAGCGATCGCGACGACCGAGGAACTCGACAAGTACCGCCGTGAGCTGACCGGTTACTGCTACCGGATGCTCGGCTCCTCCTTCGAGGCGGAGGACGCGGTGCAGGACACGATGGTGCGGGCCTGGAAGGCGCTCGACTCCTTCGAGGGCCGCTCCTCGCTGCGGTCCTGGCTGTACCGGATCGCGACCAACGTCTGCCTCGACGCGCTGAACGCGGGGAACAGGCGGGCGCGGCCGATGGACCTGACCTCCCCGACGCCGGTGGAGCGGGCGCAGCTCGTGAAGCAGCCCGAGATCACCTGGCTGGAGCCGGTGCCGGACGGGCGGGTGCTGCCCTCGGTGGCGGACCCGGCGGAGGCGGCCGTCTCCCGGGAGACCGTGCGGCTCGCGTTCGTGGCCGCGCTCCAGCACCTGCCGCCCAAGCAGCGGGCGGTCCTCATCCTGCGCGAGGTGCTCGCGTGGAAGGCGAGCGAGGTGGCGGAGCTGCTCGACACCTCCGTGGCCTCGGTGAACAGCGCGCTGCAGCGGGCCCGCGCGACCCTGGCCGAGCAGGCGCCGGCCTCCTCCGACCCGGCGGACCCGCTGGACGAGGAGCAGAAGGCGCTCCTGGAGCGGTACGTGGCCGCCTTCGAGGGCTACGACATGAAGGCGCTGACCGCCCTCCTCCACGAGGACGCGACGATGTCCATGCCGCCGTACGACCTGTGGCTCCGGGGGCACGACGACATCGTGGGCTGGATGCTGGGCGTCGGTGACGTCTGCCGCGGCTCGAAGCTGGTGCCGACGGTCGCCAACGGCTCGCCGGCCTTCGCGCACTACCACCCGGACCCGGAGGGCGGTTACGGCCCGTGGGCGCTGATCGTCCTGGAGCTGCGGGAGGGCAAGGTGGCGGGGATGGACTTCTTCCTGGACACCGAGCGCTGGTTCCCGCTCTTCGACCTGCCTGCGAGGCTAGAGGCCTAGGGTCCCGTCGAGCCCCGTCAGCCGGAGCAGGGCCCGCAGCTCGGGGCCCGCTCCGTGGAGCCGGAGGCGGTGGCCGTGCCGGACCGCCGCGAGCTTCAGCCGGGCCAGGGCGTCGACGGCGGCGAGCCCGTCGGGCACGAGCGCGCCGGCCTCGCAGACGACCTCGGCGGGCGGGGCGGCGGCGAGCTCCGCGCAGAGCCGCTCGACCTCCTCCCGCCCGGGCCGGGCGCTCAGGGTCACGACGAGGGGCCGGCTGGTGCCCGGCTGACTGGTGTCCACGTCCGGTGAGACCGGAGCGCGGGCGGGAACTCATCGGAAGGCCCCTCCGCCGGACACCCCCTAGGCTCCCGGTCATGACTCTCGAACCCGTCGAACTGGTGATCTTCGACTGTGACGGCGTACTGGTGGACAGCGAGCGGATCTACTGCCGGGTGGACCGGGAGGTGTTCGCCGGCCTCGGGGCGGAGTTCACCGAGGCGGAGATCGTCGAGCGGTTCGTGGGCTCCTCCCACGAGGTCCTGACGGCGATCCTGGAGGAACGCATCGGGCGCCCCCTGGAGCCCGGCTGGCACGAACCCTTCCGGCAGCGGTACGAGGACGCGCTCGACGCCGAGCTGACCGCCGTCGAGGGCGTCGCCGACGTCCTGGACGCGCTGTCCGTCCCGTACTGCCTCGCCTCCAACGGCAGCCACCCCACGATCCGGCGGAACCTCGGCCGCACCGGGCTCCTGGAGCGCTTCGAGGACCGGATCTTCAGCGCCCGTGACGTCGCCCGGGGCAAGCCCGCCCCGGACCTCTTCCTGCACGCCGCCGCCGCGATGGGCGTCCCGCCCGCGCGGTGCGCCGTCGTCGAGGACAGCCCGTACGGCGTCGAGGCGGCCCGCGCCGCCGGAATGCGCGCCTTCGGCTACTGCGGCGGCCTGACCCGCGCGGACCGCCTGGCGGGCCAGGGGACGGTGGTCTTCGAGGACATGCGGACGCTGCCGGGGCTGCTGGCGGGGACGGGGCTCTAGCCGAGCGGAAAGGTTCCGGTGTCGAGGGTGAGGTCGAAGGGGGCGGGGAGGTGGAGTTCCCGGCCGAACTCGACCGCGTCGAGGACCCGGTACAGGCCCTTCTTCGGCTCGCCGTACAGGGTCGCGGTGGGGCGGCCGGAGTGCCAGCGGTCGACGAGCAGGTAGAGGGGGACGGCGGCGGTGGCATAGGCCTGCAGCTTCACGATCCGGTCGTGGTTCGCGTTGTTCCGCGAGGTGATCTCGACGACGAGTTCGGCGTCGGACGCCTGGATCGCGAGAGGGGCTTCGCGCACGGCCCCCTTGGGAGCCACGAGGAGGTCGGGAATGAACATCCCCGCGCGCGTGGGCAGAGTGACGGCCTGCGTCTGGTAGACCCCCCGGTCGCGGGGGATCACCCCGTAGAGCGCCCTCTGGACTTCGTCGGCGATGTCGTTGTGCAGGGGTGACGGCGGCGGTGACACGGTGATGATCCCCTCGATGATCTCCACCTTGCAGCCCTCGGGCGCGTCCGTCTCCTCCCAGATCCGGACGAGGTCGTCCCAGTCGCGGCCGTTGGCCCCCGCGGAGTCGACGGTGAGTGCGCTCACGGCGGTCTCCAATCAGTGCGTCACCGATCCCAGCATGCCGAACGGGACCGGCGGGGGTCCACCGGTCCCGTTCGCCTGGACGTGTCAGGCGCATATGCCCAGGTGTCAGGCGATGCGGTCCAGGACGATCGGGGAGGCCGTGAAGGACGTGCCCGCCGGGGCGATGTCCCAGGTGTTCTCCAGGGAGCCCAGGGCGTAGTCGAACTTCTCCGGGGTGTCCGTGTGGAGGGTCAGGAGGGGCTGGCCCGCCGTGACCGTGTCGCCGGGCTTGGCGTGGAGCTCGACGCCCGCGCCCGCCTGCACCGGGTCCTCCTTGCGGGCGCGGCCCGCGCCCAGGCGCCAGGCGGCGATGCCGATGTCGTAGGCGTCGAGGCGGGTCAGGACGCCGGAGGAGGGGGCCGTCACGACGTGCTGCTCGCGGGCGACCGGGAGGGTCGCGTCCGGGTCGCCGCCCTGGGCCGCGATCATCCGGCGCCAGACGTCCATCGCGGAGCCGTCGGCGAGGGCCTTCGCCGGGTCGGCGTCCTTGATCCCGGCCGCGTCGAGCATCTCGCGGGCCAGCGCGATCGTCAGCTCGACGACGTCCGCCGGGCCGCCGCCCGCGAGGACCTCGACCGACTCGCGGACCTCCAGGGCGTTGCCCGCGGTCAGGCCGAGCGGGGTCGACATGTCGGTGAGCAGCGCGACCGTCCTCACGCCGCTGTCGGTGCCGAGCCGGACCATGGTGGAGGCCAGCTCGCGGGCGTCCTCGATGTTCTTCATGAAGGCGCCGGTGCCGACCTTGACGTCCAGGACCAGCGAGCCCGTGCCCTCGGCGATCTTCTTGGACATGATCGAGGAGGCGATCAGCGGGATCGCCTCGACGGTGCCGGTGACGTCGCGGAGCGCGTACAGCTTCTTGTCCGCCGGGGCCAGGCCGTCGCCCGCCGCGCAGATGACCGCGCCGGTGGTGTCGAGGACGTGCAGCATCTCCTCGTTGGAGAGCAGCGCCCGCCAGCCGGGGATGGACTCCAGCTTGTCGAGGGTGCCGCCGGTGTGGCCGAGGCCGCGGCCGGAGAGCTGCGGCACGGCCGCGCCGCAGGCGGCGACGAGCGGGGCGAGCGGGAGGGTGATCTTGTCGCCGACGCCGCCGGTGGAGTGCTTGTCGGCGGTGGGCCGGGAGAGGGAGGAGAAGTCCATGCGCTCGCCGGAGGCGATCATGGCCGCGGTCCAGCGGGCGATCTCGTCGCGGTTCATGCCGTTCAGCAGGATCGCCATGGCCAGGGCGGACATCTGCTCGTCGGCGACCGCGCCGCGGGTGTACGCGTCGATGACCCAGTCGATCTGCTCGGGGCTCAGCTCGCCCTTGTCCCGCTTCGTACGGATGACGGAGATGACGTCCATGGGGTGGTGCCTCTTTCTACGCGCATAGAGGGGGAAAGGAGGAGCGGCCCTTCCATCGTGCCGGAAGGGCCGCTCCGAAGTGCTACTGGGACAGGTGTTCCGGGCCGAAGGCCTGCGGGAGCATCTCGGCCAGGGTCAGCAGACCGGCCGGGGTCTCCAGGACCAGTTCGGGGCCCCCGAACTCGTACAGGAGCTGACGGCAGCGCCCGCACGGGACCAGGGACTCGCCCCGGCCGTCCACGCAGACGAAGTGGGTCAGCCGGCCGCCGCCGGTCGCCTGGAGCTGCGAGACGAGCCCGCACTCGGCGCACAGGCCGAGGCCGAAGGAGGCGTTCTCCACGTTGCAGCCGGAGACCGTCCGCCCGTCGTCCACGAGGGCCGCCGCGCCGACCGGGAAGCCCGAGTACGGGGCGTACGCGCGGGACATCGCCTCGCGCGCCGTGACCCGCAGGGCCTCCCAGTCGGACTCGGAGAGCTTCGCGGTCACTTGCCCTGGCCCTTCCGGTACGGCAACCCGTCCGCCTTCGGCATCCGCAGGCGCTGTGCCGACAGGGCGAGCACGAGCAGGGTGGTGACGTACGGGGCGGCGTCGACGAACTGGCTCGGGACCTCGTCGGTCAGCGCGTACCAGAGGAAGAAGACGGCGGAGAAGGCGGCGGAGACCACCGCGACCACGTACTTCTTCCGGTACAGCTGCCAGAGGGCGGCGATCACCAGGAGCAGCGCGACCAGGAGCAGCAGCGCGTGGACGTTCTCGGCGCCGCCGCGCAGCTTGAGGCTGTCGGTGAAGCCGAAGAGTCCGGCGCCGAGCGCCATGCCGCCGGGCATCCAGTTGCCGAAGATCATCGCGGCGAGACCGATGTAGCCGCGGCCGCCGGTCTGGCCCTCCTGGTAGATGCCGGTGGCGACGATCGCGAGGAAGGCGCCGCCGAGGCCGGCGAGGGCGCCGGAGACGGTGACGGCGATGTACTTGTACTTGTAGACGTTGACGCCCAGGGACTCGGCGGCGACCGGGTTCTCGCCGCAGGAGCGCAGCCGCAGGCCGAAGGCCGTGCGCCACAGGATCCACCAGGTGGCCGGGATCAGCAGGATCGCGACGACGGTGAGCAGCGACAGGTTGGTGACCAGGCCGCCGAGGATGCCGGCGAGGTCGGAGATCAGGAACCAGTGCTTGGCCTGGAGGTCCTGCAACCAGTCGGAGAGCCCCGGAACGGTGATCTTGGTGATCTGTTCGATGCGGGGGGACTGCTTGGAGGAGCCGCCCTCGGCCTCGGCGAACGTGAAGTTCGACAGGTACTGGGTGAAGCCGACCGCGAGGATGTTGATCGCCACACCGGAGACGATGTGGTTCACGTTGAACGTGACGGTGATGACCGCGTGGAGCAGACCGCCGATCGCACCGCCGACGAGGCCGAAGAGGACGCCCGTCCACGGGCCCCACTGGTAGCCGGCCCAGGCGCCGAACCAGGTGCCGAGGACCATCATTCCTTCGAGACCGATGTTGACGACGCCCGCGCGCTCGGCCCACAGACCGCCGAGGCCGGCGAGGCCGATCGGGACGGCGAGCTGGAGCGCGCCGGAGACCTGGCCCACGGAGGTGAGGTCATTGGCCCCGGAGACGACCCGGACCAGCGAGAAGAGCACGAGGCCGGCCGCGACGATCAGCATGATCCACGGCAGGGTGAGCTTGCGGCGTCCGCCGCCCTTGGGCGCGGCGCTCGGCTTGGTGGCAGCGGCGGTGCTCATGCCGAGACCTCCTTGTCGGTCTTGAGGGCGCCGCCGGCGGCGAGTTCCTCGCCGACCTTCTGCTGCTGGCGGCGGAGGCCGTAACGGCGGACGAGCTCGTAGGAGACGACCACGGCGATCACGATGATGCCCTGCATGATCTTGGTGATCTCCTTCGGGTAGCCGAAGGTGTCGAGCGACGAGGACGCCTTGTCGAGGAAGGCGAAGAGGAGGGCGGCGAAGAAGATGCCGACCGGGTGGTTGCGGCCGAGCAGCGCGATGGTGATGGCGGTGAAGCCGACGCCGACCGGGAAGTCGAGGCTGTACGTGTGGGACTCGCCGAGCAGCGTCGGCATGCCGGAGAGGCCGGCCAGCGCGCCCGAGAGCAGCATCGAGGTGAGGATCATCTTCTTGGCGTCGACACCGCTGGCCTGGGCGGCGGACTCGCTGGCGCCGGTGGCGCGCAGGTCGAAGCCGAACCGGGTGCGGTTGAGGACGAACCAGTAGACGACGCCGAGGGCGAGGGCCACGAAGGTGAAGCCGTAGATGACGCCGCTGCCCTCGCCCATGTCGATGCCGGGGAACCAGCCGGACTCGGCGATCTCACCGGTGGTGAGGTTGTTGGAGCCCTCGGGCTGGACGCCGAAGTTCTTCGGCAGGATCAGCCAGGCCACCAGGGAGGTCGCGATGGCGTTGAGCATGATCGTCGAGACGACCTCGGAGACGCCGCGGGTCGTCTTCAGGATGCCGGCGATGCCGGACCAGAAGGCGCCGGTCAGCATCGCGACGAGCACGATGAGCAGGATGTGCAGCGGGCCCGGCAGCTCGACGGAGGCGCCCACGAGGGCGGAGACCATCGCGGCGAGCCGGTACTGGCCGTCGACGCCGATGTTGAAGAGGTTCATCCGGAAGCCGACCGCCACGGCCAGGGCCGCGAGGTAGTAGATCCCGGTCTGGTTGACGATCAGGACCTGGATGTCGGAATACCCGGCGTTCTCGATCATGATCCGGATCGGCTCGATCGGGTCGAGTCCGGTCGCGAGCAGCACCAGCACGGTGAGCACGAACGAGGAGACCAGCGCGAGCACCGGTCCCGCCGCGCCCAGGATCAGCCGGTCCTTGTCGAATTTCATCATCGGGCGTCACCGTTTCCGGGGTGCTCTTCGGTGCCTTCGAGTCGGCCGGTGGCAGCGCCGGTCATGGCGGAGCCCAGCTCCTCGGGCGTGATGGTGGCGGGGTCGGCGTCGGCGACCAGCTTGCCGCGGTACATGACCCGGAGGGTGTCGGAGAGGCCGATCAGCTCGTCGAGGTCGGCGGAGATCAGCAGCACCGCCAGGCCCTCGCGGCGGGCGTCCCGGATCGCGTCCCAGATCTGCGCCTGCGCGCCGACGTCCACGCCGCGGGTGGGGTGGGCGGCGATCAGGAACTTGGGGGCGTGGCTCATCTCGCGGCCGACGATCAGCTTCTGCTGGTTGCCGCCGGAGAGGGAGGCCGCGGTGACGTCGATGCCGGGGGTGCGCACGTCGTACTCGCGGACGATCCGCTCGGTGTCCTTGCGGGCGGCCTTCGGGTCGAGGACGCCGCGCTTGGAGTTGGGGGCCTCGGTGACGTGGCCGAGGATGCGGTTCTCCCAGAGGGGGGCCTCCAGGAGCAGGCCGTGGCGGTGCCGGTCCTCGGGGATGTAGCCGATGCCGCCCTCGCGGCGCTTGCGCACGGAGACCTTGGAGATGTCCCGGCCGTCGAGGGTGATCACGCCGGAGTCCGGGGTCGCCATGCCCATGAGGGCCTCGATCAGCTCGGTCTGGCCGTTGCCCTCGACGCCCGCGATGCCGAGGATCTCGCCCTTGTGGATGGTGAGGGAGACGTCGTCGAGGAGCCTGCGGCCCTCGGCGGTCTCCTCCAGGACGGTGGCGCCCCCGGCCGGGTCCGGCGGGGCCGCGCTGGTCAGCGGGGCGGCGGCGACGGCGCCGGTCTCGGACAGGGTCAGGTTCCGGACCTGGAGCATCGGCACGTCGGTGACGGTCGACTCGCGGGTCTCCGGGGAGGGCAGCTCGCTGCCGACCATCAGCTCGGCGAGCTGCTTGGTGGTGGCGGTCTTCGGGTCGGCGGTGCCGACCGTGGTGCCCCGGCGGATGACGGTGATGTCGTCGGCGACCTTCAGGACCTCGCCCAGCTTGTGCGAGATGAAGATGACGGTCAGGCCCTCGGACTTGAGCTCGCGCAGGTTGTCGAAGAGCGCGTCGACCTCCTGCGGGACGAGGACGGCGGTGGGCTCGTCGAGGATGAGGATCCGGGCGCCGCGGTAGAGGACCTTGAGGATCTCCACGCGCTGCCGGTCGGCGACGCCGAGGTCCTCGACGAGGGCGTCCGGGCGGACCCCGAGGCCGTACTGGTCGGAGATCTCCCGGATCTTCTTCCGGGCCTTGGCGCCGATGCCGTGGAGCTTCTCGCCGCCGAGGACGACGTTCTCCAGGACGGTGAGGTTGTCGGCGAGCATGAAGTGCTGGTGCACCATGCCGATGCCGCGCGCGATGGCGTCACCGGGGCTGGAGAAGGTGACCTGCTCGCCGTCGACGGCGATGGTGCCCTCGTCCGGCTTCTGCATGCCGTAGAGGATCTTCATGAGGGTCGACTTGCCGGCGCCGTTCTCGCCGATGAGGGCGTGCACGGTGCCCTTGCGGACCGTGATGGCGATGTCCTTGTTGGCGACGACGCCGGGGAATCGCTTGGTGATGCCGTGCAGTTCTACGGCGGGGGGGCTGGACGCGTTGATGACGCACTCTCCTTGGCCGGAAGGAGTGGGAGCGGGAGGGCAGGGCGGGGCGAAGCTATCGTGCCAGGGAGACATCTACACGCGTAGCACTGCCGAAAAATGAAAATCCGTACGGGAACGGGGCCCGGCTCCGGTGGGGGTCCCACCGTCGCCGGGCCCTGAGGTCGCTGACCTGCGGTTCCTTACGGAGTGGTCTTGACCGTGATCTTGCCGTCGACGATGTTCTTCTTCGCCTCGTTCACGGCGGCGATGACGTCGGTCATCTTCTTGTACGCCGGGTTGGAGTCGGACAGGCCGACGCCGTCCTGGGCGAGGCCGTAGCGGATCTCACCGGTCTGCGGCTTGCCGTCCTTGACCGACTTGATCAGGTTGAAGACGGAGTCCGAGACGTCCTTGGTGACCGAGGTCAGGATGTGGTCCTTGTAGGAGGCCAGACCCGCCTGGTTGTACTGGTCGGAGTCGACGCCGATGGCCCACTTGTCCGCGGCGGCGGCGGCCTCGATCGAGCCCGAGCCGGCCAGACCGGCGGCGGCGTAGATCACGTCGGCGCCCTTGTCGAGCTGGCCCTGCGCGGCGGCCTTGCCGAGGTCGGGCTTGGAGAAGCCGTCGAAGTTCGGCGGCTGGGTCAGGTACTGGACGAGCACCTTCACCTTGGGGTTGGTGTCCTTGGCGCCCTGCTCGAAGCCCGCCTGGAACTTCTTGATCAGCGGGACCTCGACGCCGCCGATGAAGCCGACCGTGCCGGTCTTCGACGTCTTGGCGGCGGCGACGCCGGCCAGGTAGGAGCCCTGCTCCTCGTTGAAGACGAGGTTGGCGATGTTCGGGGCGGTCACCGAGGTGTCGTCGATGAGGCCGAAGGTGGTCTTCGGGTAGGCCTTGGCGACCTTGGCGATCGCCGGGGCGTAGGCGAAGCCGACGCCGATGACCGGGTTGCTCCCGGAGCGGGCGAGGGCGGTGAGGCGCTGCACCTTGTCGGCGTCGCCCTCGCCCTCCGAGGGCTCGGCCTCCTTGCCCTTGACGCCGAGTTCCTTCTCGGCCTTCTGCAGGCCCGCGTAGGCGGCGTCGTTGAAGGACTGGTCGCCGCGGCCGCCGATGTCGTACGCGATGGCGGCCGTGACGGTCTTCGAGTCCGAGCTGGAGCTGCTGGAACCGGAGTCCGTCGAGGACTTGCCACACGCGGTGGCGGAGAGGGCGAGCGCCGCGGAGGCGATGCCCACGGTCGTGATCCTGGTGATCCGGCGCAAGAGGAGGGTCCCTTCAAGACTGACCGAAAGCGCCTCTTCCGGCGCTGGTTTCGCGGCGATCGTAACGCGCGTAGATGTCAGTTAAAGACCCGTTCATGAGTCGTTATCGGATCGTCGCGAACCGGCCGGGCGGGGCGACCGAGGGCGTTCGGCCCGGTACCGCCGGTTATACCGGCGGGGGCGCCCGCCGCGACAGGGGGCGTACGGCGGACACGCCGGACGCTGGGCCGTCGGGGGGAACGGCTGGGCCGGACGGATGAGGGCGTCCGTCCGGCCGGAAAGCGTCGTTCGGGCGTACGGGTCGGGCGTGCGAGTCGCGGTCGGCGTCCCGGGGCGCTCGGGCCTCCTGTGCGCCGGGCCCCTCAGGCCTCCGGCGCGCCGCCGTCGAGCAGGGCCGCCGCCGTGAAGAGCTCCACGGCCGCCTCGATGGCGCTCTCGTCCACGTCGAAGTCGCCCGCGTGCAGGTCGCGGACGCGGGTGTCGCCGGGGACGCGGACGCCGAGGCGGGCCATGGCGCCGGGGACGTGCTCCAGGTACCAGGAGAAGTCCTCGCCGCCGAGGCTCTGCTCGGTGTCCTCGATCGCGTGCGGTCCGCGCCGGGCGGCCATGGCGTCGCGGAGCAGCTCGGCGACGGCCGCGTCGTTGACGACCGGCGGGACGCCCCGGACGTAGGTGACGGTCGACTTGGCCCGGTGCAGGGCCGCGACCTCGTCGATCGCCGCGTGCACCAGGTCGGGCGCGTCGCGCCAGGCCGGCAGGTCGAGGCAGCGGACGGTGCCGGAGAGCTCGGCGTGCTGCGGGATGACGTTGGGGGCGTGGCCGGCCTCGATGCGGCCCCAGGTGACCGAGAGGCCCGAGCGGGCGTCGACGCGGCGGGCCAGGACGGCGGGGACGTCGGTGGCGACGCGGGCGGCGGCGGTGACCAGGTCGGTGGTGAGGTGCGGCCGGGCGGTGTGGCCGCCGGGGCCGTCCAGGGTGATCTCCAGCCGGTCGCAGGCGGAGGTGATGGGGCCGGCGCGCAGGCCGATCTTCCCCGCGTCGACCCTCGGGTCGCAGTGGACGGCGATGATCCGGCCGACGCCGTTCAGGGCGCCGGCCTCGACGACGTCGACGGCGCCGCCGGGGAGGACCTCCTCGGCGGGCTGGAAGATCAGCCGCACGGCGCCCGGCAGGAGCCCCTGCCGGGCCAGCTCGGCGAGGACCAGGCCCGCGCCGAGCACGGAGGTGGTGTGGACGTCGTGTCCGCAGGCGTGGGCGCGGTTGGCCACGGTGGAGCGGTAGGCGACGGTCTTGACGTCCGGGATGGGCAGCGCGTCGAGGTCGGCGCGGATCGCCAGCATCGGCCGCCGCGGGTCCGGGGTGCCGATGTCACAGATGAGTCCGGTGCCGGCCGGAAGGACCTCCGGCGCGAGCCCGGCCGCCTCCAGGCGGGCCTTGAGCGCGGCGGTCGTACGGAACTCCTGCTTCCCGAGCTCGGGGTGCATGTGCAAGTCCCTGCGGAAGACGATCAGTTCGTCACGCAGGGTCGCGGGCAGCTTTCCGGGCAGAGTGGCGGAGCCTGGCTCACGGGACTTCAACTGGTTCACCTTTTGAAGGGTAGGCCTTCGGGGTGGCCAACTGCCCGTTGATCACGAAAAGTTCAGTCCGTTAGGGGAAAGAACCTCGATTTCCCGGGCTTAAGGACCACTCCATGTGGGTATCCTCACCCGATTGCCCCGTATGTGCGGCGGGAAACGTCACCCGAACTCCAGCCGGTCGACGGCGGGGGTCCTGCGCGCGGTGAGCCGGTCGACCTCGTGGGCCGCCGTGCCCGTCACGCCGGACAGGAAGCCCTGCGCGCGGGGGGAGGCGGTCGCCCGCAGCCACTCGGGCGCGATGTCGCAGACGGCGACCTTCACGCCCGTGCCGGCGAGGGCGAGCGGCAGGGTGTGCACGACCGTGGACGGGAAGCTGACGATCGTGCGGCCGACCGGTCCGCGCCGGGCGATCAGCTCCAGGGGCAGCTCGGGCCGGACCACCTGGAGGCCCGTCTCGACCGCGATCCGGTGCAGCTTCTCGGCGCTCTCCCTGCGGTGCGCGAAGTAGCGGGTGGCGCCGTGGGTCCGGGCGAGCTCGCCGACCACGCGGGTGTAGTGGTCGGCGTCGACCACGCCCGTCTCCACCAGCGAGGTGCCGACCAGGTCCGCGCCGCCGGTGAGCAGCGGCGGGCCGAAGCGGGCACGGGTCCAGGCGTAGGAGTTCTCGGTGACCTCGACGCCCGCCGGCGCCTCCACGGGCAGCGAGGTGAAGATCTCGACGGTGCGGCCCCGGGCCGGGGCGAGCCGCCGCCGGGCCAGGGTGGTCACGGGGGCGAGGACCAGCTCGCGGGGGCCCAGGCTGCCCTTGCGGTGCCAGCGGACCAGGCGCTCGCCGCGGCCGAGCTGGGCGGCGAACTCCATGGTCGCCGTGCCGTCGTCGACCACGGTCAGGTGCCGGGGGGCGAAGAGGGTCAGGAGGAGCTGGACGTACCGGGAGAACGGGTCCCCGATGATCACCCGCTCCGCCGAGCGCAGCGGCCCGGCGAGCCGCCGCAGGGTGCGGACGAGGGCGCCCCGGCCGCCGCGGGCCTCCTGCCAGTGGACGGTGAGGCCCTCGTCGCGGGCCAGCTGGGCCATCCGGCGCAGCTGGCCCCGCGACATGGGGTCAGTCGGCGAGAGGACGACGACCGTGAGGGGGGCTGGCGTGGTGCCGGGGGCCGTGACGGGTGCGGGGGCCTCCGGGGCGGGCTTCCCGGCGGCGGGGGCGCCCGTGGCGGGTGCCCCGGTGCCGGGGGCCGTGTCCGTGTCCGTGGCGGGTGCCCCCGTGCCGGGGGCCGCGCCTATGCCCGTGCCGGGGGCCCGGGTGTGTGCCCATTCCAGGACGTTGAGGAGCTGGACCGGGCTCTCGACGAACGCCAGCTGCCCGGTCATGAGGCGACGGCGCCCTGGACCCGGCGGAGCTTCTTCATCGGGCCGAGCTCCGACTCGTACACCTTCTTGACCCCGTCGCCGAGGGCCGTCTCGATGGTGCGGATGTCGCGGACCAGGCGCGTCAGGCCCTGGGGCTCGACGGAGGCGGCCTGGTCGGAGCCCCACATGGCGCGGTCGAGGGTGATGTGGCGCTCGACGAACACGGCGCCGAGGGCGACGGCGGCCAGGGTGGTCTGGAGGCCGGTCTCGTGGCCGGAGTAGCCGATCGGGACGTTCGGGTACTCCTCCTGGAGCGTCTGGATGACGCGCAGGTTCAGCTCCTCGGCCTTGGCCGGGTAGGTCGAGGTGGCGTGGCAGAGCAGGATGTTGTCGCTGCCGAGGACCTCGACGGCGTGCCGGATCTGCTTCGGCGTCGACATGCCGGTGGAGAGGATCACCGTGCGGCCGGTGGAGCGCAGCTCGCGCAGCAGCTCGTCGTCGGTGAGGGAGGCGGAGGCGACCTTGTGGGCGGGGACGTCGAACTTCTCCAGGAAGGCGACGGCCTCGGTGTCCCACGGGGAGGCGAACCAGTCGATGCCGCGCTCCTTGCAGTGCGCGTCGATGGCCCGGTACTCCTCCTCGCCGAACTCCACGCGGTGGCGGTAGTCGATGTAGGTCATGCGGCCCCAGGGGGTGTCCCGCTCGATGTCCCACTGGTCGCGCGGGGTGCAGATCTCGGGGGTGCGCTTCTGGAACTTGACCGCGTCGCAGCCGGCCTCGGCGGCGACGTCGATGAGGGCGAGGGCGTTCTCCAGCTCGCCGTTGTGGTTGATGCCGATCTCGCCGGTGACGTAGACGGGCTGCCCGGGGCCGGCGGTCTTGGCGCCGAGGGTGCGGAGACGGGTGCTCATGGTGCGGGTCCTTAGGGTTCGGTGGTGGTGCGTGCGGGGGTCGTGCGCGCGGCGTCGGCGCGTACGGGGGTGTCGAGCTCGGGTCCGAGGAGCCAGGCGGCGATCTCGCGGATCGCTCCGGCGCCGCCCGGGGTGACGGTGACCGCGCGGGCCGCGGCCCGTACGGAGTCGTGGGCGCTGCTCACCGCGACGGGCCAGCCGACGAGGTGGAAGCAGGGCAGGTCGTTGACGTCGTTGCCGGCGTAGAGGACGCGCTGCGGGTCGATGCCCTCGGCCTCGCACCACTCCTTGAGGGCCCGGTCCTTGCGGTCGATGCCGTGCAGGACGGGGATCCGGAGCTTGCGGGCGCGGGCGGCGACGACGGCGTTCTGTTCGGTGGAGAGGATGAGGACGGGGAGTCCGGCGCGGCGCAGGGCGGCGATGCCGAGGCCGTCGCCGCGGTGCGCGGAGACGAACTCGCGGCCCTCGGCGTCGAGGTGGACCCGGTCGTCGGTCTGGGTGCCGTCGAAGTCCAGGACCACCGCGTCCACGTCGGCGAAGCCGGGGGTGACGGGGGCGTCCAGGAGCGGGGCGAGGGCCTTGGCGCGGGCCAGGTCGTGCGGGTCGTCGATCTCCAGGACCCGGGCGGGGTCGGTGACGACGAGCGCGGTGCGGCCGAAGAAGCGGTGCCGGTGGGTGCGGAAGCCGGGCGCGGCCATGGCGTAGACGGCGCCGGTCTCCAGGTACTCGGGCTCCCGGTCCTGGCGGCGGGGGCGGTGCGCCCTGTCGTGGTTGACGCCCTCGGCGCCCTCCCCCGTCTCGCGCCAGAGGAAGCCGTGCGACGGGGCGGCCGTGAAGGCCGTGTCGGCGGCGCCGGCGAGGATCCGGTCGGCGGTCTCGGCGACCTCGGCGGAGGTGAGGAAGGGGCTGGTGCACTGGACGAGGAGGACCACGTCGGCGGCGCGGCCGTGGGTGGCCTCGAAGGCGTCCATGGCGTGCAGGACGGCGGCCTCGCTGGTGGCGGTGTCGCCCGCGATCGCGGCGGGGCGGTGCACCGCCTCGGCGCCGGCGGTGCGGGCCGCGGCCGCGATGGCGGGGTCGTCGGTGGAGACCACGACGTGGGTGACGGAGCGGGCGCCCAGGCAGGCGTGGACGGCCCGGCCGACCAGGGGGACCCCGGCCACCGGGGCGAGGTTCTTGGCGGGCACGCCCTTGGAGCCGCCCCGGGCGGGGATCACGGCGAGCACGACGGCCGCGGGGCTCGTGTGCACGGGGGCGGCGGGCGCGGTCCCGGGGGTGGGCGCGGTGGTCGCGGAGGCGGCGGCCTCGGACGCGGGCGCGGGCCCGGAAGCGGCGGCCTCGGACGCGGGCGCGGCGGTCCCGAGAGCGGGCGCGGCGGTCGCGGGCGCAGGCGCGGCGGGCCCGGAAGCAGGAGCGGCGGCCTCGGACGCGGGCGCGGCGGTCCCGAGAGCGGGCGCGGCGGTCGCGGGCGCAGGCGCGGCGGGCCCGGAAGCGGGTGCGGCGGTCATCAGAGTTCTCCCAGGCGGCGGATGACGGGGGCGACGCGCTGCACGCCGTGGCGGTACGCGCCCCGCGCGGCCTCCCGGACGACCCGGCGCAGGCCGCTCTCGCGGGCCTCCGGCGCGGTGACGTCCAGGCGGTGGCGGGCGAGGATCCCCGGCAGGTAGCCGGAGGCCGTCTCCGCGGTGTAGTAGGGGGTGATCGGGGGGAGCGCGGGCAGCGCCAGGAGGGCGGCGACCCGGTCGCGGGCCGCGTCGAAGGCCTTCTCGTACGAGCCGTCGGAGGCGACCCCCTGGCGGGCGAGCCAGGTCTCGTCGGGCGTCGGCGCGAGCCCCTCGTCGAGGCGGTCGAAGCAGGTCAGCAGGCCGGAGCCGACGAAGTGGTGGTTGCCGAGCGCCTCGCGGACCCCGAGGTCGGTGAGGATCGCGGTGGGGATCCGCCGGTGCAGGGCTTCCAGGGCGGCCGTCGAGGAGACGGTGACGAGCAGGTCGGTGCGGTCGAGGACCTCGCCCATGTGCCCGTACACGAGGCGGAAGTTGTCCGGCGGGTCGAGCTCGCGGACCAGCTTCTGGAAGGGGAACTCCTCCAGGTGCGTGGTGTGTTCGCCCGGCTTGGAGCGGAGCTTGAGGAGCACCTCGCGACCCGGGTGGAGCCGGGCGTGCCCGATCAGCCGCCGCAGCACGTGGGCGCGTTCGGCGCGGGTGGCGGGCACGGAGGGCTGGGCGGCGAAGACCAGGGTGTCGCGGCCTGCGGCGGGGGCGTACGGAGCGCCGCCGAGGAAGGGCAGCGCCGCCTCCACGACCGACTCGGCCCCGGCGCCCACCCCTTCGTACACGGCGCGGAAGCGCTCGGCGTCGTGGCGGGAGTTGGCGAGGACGACGTCGGCGCCGTGGCGCAGCAGCAGGCCGTCGGTCAGCTTCTCGTAGACGACCCCGACGTAACCGGTGACGATCACGGGCCGCCGCGCGAGGCCCAGGTCGGCCAGGCCCTGGAGGACGGCCCGGACGGTGCCGCCGACGAGGGCGAGGACGAGGACGTCGTACCCCTCGCCGCGCGCCTCCGCGTCCCGTACGGCGCGCAGGAACTCCACGCCCGTCACCTCGCGGGGGGCGTCCGCGGACACCCCGGTCTCGGCGAGCTGGCGGGCGGTGGGGGTGGCGCGTCCGCGCAGGACGAAGCCGGTGGGTTCGGCGCTCGTCGCCGTGATGCGGCGCGCGGTGAGGGCGCCCCATTTCCACCGGGTGTCGGAATCGGCGAGTACGGCGACCCGTATCGCTTCTCGGGTACGTGATGGCACGTCGAGGACGCTAGAAGGGCATTCCGCTCTTCGGCCCAACTGAGCCACAACAACCGGTGAACAGAGCCTCTCCGCCTGCTGAAGCGGGTCGGGATCCGGCCGCCCGCGGCCGGATTCCCCACTCGGGAAAAGGCGGTTAATCGGCTCGCCGCTTGGTGTTCACCGGACATCCCCCCGCCGGTCGGTGGGAATGCCGGGCCGGCGCCTAGCGTCGGCCGCGTGGTCAAGCTCTCCGTCGTCGTGCCGTTCTTCAACGTGCAGACATACGCCCCCGACACCCTCACGAGCCTGCGGGCCAACACCCGCGAGGACTTCGAGTTCCTGCTTGTCGACGACTGCTCGTCGGACGGGACCCCGGAGCTCCTCGAACGGGCCGCGCGCGAGATCCCGGGCGCCGTCCTGCTCCGGCACGCGCGCAACGAGGGCCTCGCCACGGCCCGGAACACCGGACTCGACGCCGCCCGCGGCACGTACGTCGCCTTCCTCGACGGGGACGACTGGCTCGCCCCGGGTTATTACGGCCGCCTCGTCGCCACCGCCGAGGAGCTGGGCTGCGACTTCCTGCGCACCGACCACGTCTCGGTGACCGGCCGCGAGCGCGGGGTGCGCCGGGCACCGGTCCCCCGGCGCGGCGAGGTGCTGCGCCCGCGGGACGCGATCCTGCCGGCGCACCGGACGACCTCCGTCGACTACCCGTACGCCTGGGCCGGGATCTACCACCGGCGGCTCCTGGACCGGGGCCTGCTGCACTTCACGCCCGGCCTGCGGACGGCCGAGGACCGGCCGTGGATCTGGCGGCTGCACCGCGAGGCGGAATCGTTCGCGGCGGTCGGGGAACTCGGCGTGTTCTACCGGCGCGGAGTGGCGACCTCCCTCACGCAGATCGGCGACGTCAGGCAATTGGACTTCATCCGCGCTTTCGACCAGGTGATCGAGGAAACGGCACGGGACCGGGACGCGGACCGTCTCCTCCCGAAAGCCGTGCGCACCTATTGCGCGGTGATCTCCCACCACATCGGCTCGATCGGGAAGTTCGAGCCGGCGGTGGCGCGGCAGGCGCGGGCGATGAGCGCGGGGGCGCTGCGCCGGATGCCGCAGGACGTCCTCGACGAGGCCCTGACCGCGATGGGCGGGGACCGCGCGACGCTGCTGCGCAGGCTGCGGAGGCGGAGGCCGGCCCCACCGCCGACACCGGCGGGTCCCGACTCCTCGTCCCCGAAGCCGAACCCGGAGCCGGAGGTCGCGGCATGAGTTCCCGTACGCGCCCCCGCCGCACCACCCAGATCTTCTGCGCCTCCACCCTCTACGGGGCGGTGACGCTCGCCGCCGCGATCGACAGCGGCTGCTTCGGATCCGCCGACCGCCGGATCCTCCTGGTCACCAACAACGCGCCGGTGCCGGAGACGACGCCCGCGCTCGACGAGGCCGAGGGGTTCGCGCGGCTGCGCGGCCGCTTCGACTCCGTCCTCTCCTGGAACGAGACGATCTCCCCGCTCCACCCGGGCGGCTGGACCCCCCGCGCGAGCGACCTCCCCCTCCTCCAGCGCCATCTGCGCAGGCTCTGGGACCTCGGCGACGACCGGGTCGAACTGGCCCTGGAGTCGATCCAGGTGACGCCCGCGCTCGCCATCGCGCAGCTCCTCCCCGAGGCGCCGATCACGGTGTACGCGGACGGGCTGATGAGCTACGGGCCGACCCGCAACAAGATCGACCCGCTGATCGGCGGCCGGGTCTCCCGGCTGCTCCACCTGGACCTGGTCCCGGGGCTCGCGCCGCTGCTGCTCGGGGAGTTCGGGGCGGTGCCGGAGGCCGTACCGGTGGAGGCGTTCACGAAGTGCGTCGAGGAGCTGGCGGGCCCGTCCCCGGCGGAGGGCCCGGCGGCGGAGGAGGGCCCGGTGCTGCTCCTGGGCCAGTACCTGGCGGCCCTGAACCTGCTGACCGCCGCCGAGGAGGAGGAGCTGCACCTGCGGATGGTGCGGGGCGCGGTCGCCCTGGGCCACCGGCGGCTCGTCTTCAAACCGCACCCGACGGCCCCGGACGCCTGGTCGCGGGCGCTGGTGCGCGCGGCGGAGGAGCTGGGCGCGGAGCTGACGGTCGAGGACCGGCCCGTCCTCGCTGAGGTGCTCTACCGCGAGCTGCGGCCCGCCCTCGTCGTCGGCTGCTTCTCGACGGCGCTGCTCACCGCGCGCACCTTCTACGGCCTGCCGGTCGCCCGGGTCGGCACCCGCCCCCTCCTGGAGCGGCTCACCCCGTTCCAGAACAGCAACCGGATCCCGCTCACGGTGGTGGACGCGGTCGTCCCGCCGCTCGACGACCCGGCGGGCGGCGACCCGGCGGGCGGCGACCCGGCGGGCGGCGGTACGGCGGGCGGCGGCTCCGGGATCGGTACGGAGGAGCTGAACGACCTGGTCGCGGCGGTCGGCTTCGCGATGCAGCCGAAGATCCGGCCGGAGCTGCGGACGGCGGCGGTACGGCACCTGTCGGGGCCGCTCGCCGAGCGCACCCGGCACCACTTCACCCGCCGCCGCCTCACCGTCCTGGGCCTCCCCGGCGGCCTGCCCCTCCCCCGGCACCCGCAGGTCCGCCGGCTGGCCCGGCGGGCGCTGCGGCTGCGCAGGGCGCTGAAGAGGTAGCCGCCTGAGGGAGCCGGAAGGGGATCAGGCGCGGACGACCGGCTCCTGGAGCTCGGTCACCCAGCGCGCCGGGTCCTCCGGGCACTCCAGGTACAGCTCGCGGGCGTACCCGGCGGAGGCGTAGCCGTTGGCGTCGATCCAGGTCGCCAGGGTCTGCGCGGTCGGCAGGACGTCGTCCATCGCGCCGTGGTGGACGACGGTCGCCGCCTCCTCGACGCCGGGCAGGACGTGCACGAGGACGCCCTCCGCCGCCGTGCCCTCGGGGACGGTCGTCCCCGCGTGGACGACGACCGAGCCGTCGCCCCGGCCCGCGTCCTCGTAGTACGCGACGGCCGGGCCGAAGCCGGTGACGCCCGCGCCTTCGAGCCGGCCGCACAGCTCGTCGTACAGCGGGCCGATGACGGGGCCGATGTCCTGCGGGCCGAAGCTCGCGGCGACCGCGCTCAGTTCGGCGATCCGGACGGCGGGGATCTTCTTGACGACGACTTCCTGGGTGGACACGCGTCCCTCGCTCTCGATGGCACGGAGCCGCGCGCCGACCCGGTCGAGCCGGGTCCGCGCCTCCGCCAGGGCCGTCTCCAGCTCGGCCTGGCGCAGGCGCAGCATGCCCCGCAGCTCGTCCGCGTCGATTCGCTCGTCGAGGACGGCCCCCACCTGTTCGAGGGTGAAGCCGAGGTCCTTGAGCGCGATGACGCGGTTGAGCCGGGCCAGCTGGTCCGCCGCGTAGAAGCGGTAGCCCGTGTGCGGGTCGACCCGGGCCGGGCGCAGCAGTCCGACGGCGTCGTAGTGACGCAGCATCCGGACCGACACCCGCCCGTGCCGGGCGAAGTCTCCGATGGTGAACATGACGCCCCCTACGGAACGGCCTCACACGGTGTGAGGGTCAACCGGTGCCGGTGGACGGGGTCAGGCGGCGCTGCTGAGCGAGAGCTTCGCGGCGAAGCCGAGGAAGAGGGCGCCGGCGGCCGAGGTCGCGCCGGCGGAGAGGCGCCTGCGGCGGCGGAAGGCGGCGGAGAGGCGGGTGCCGCCGAAGATGAGAGTCGTGAGGTAGAGGAAGCTGCCGAGCTGGAGCAGGGTGCCGAGGACCAGGAAGGAGAGCGCCGGGTAGGCGTAGCCGGGGTCCACGAACTGCACGAAGAAGGAGATCAGAAAGAGGATCGCCTTCGGGTTGAAGAGGCTGATGACCAGCGCGCGCCGGTACGGGCGCTCGGCGGGGGCCGCCGCGGCGGCCGGGGACTCCTCGGCGGCCGTCTCCTCGCGGGAGCGCCACATCGACCGGGCCGCGCGCAGCATCCCGTACGCCATCCAGGCCAGGTATCCGGCGCCCGCGTACTTCACGATCATGAAGAGGACCGGGGTGGTCTGGAGGAGGGAGGCCGCGCCGAGGGCGGCCAGGGTCATGAGGACCGTGTCGCCGGTGAAGACGCCGGCGGCGGCCTTGTATCCGGTCCGGGTGCCCTTGCGGGCGGCGACGGACAGGACGTAGAGCGAGTTCGGTCCGGGCAGGAGGATGATGAGGACGAGCCCGGCGAGGTAGGTCGGCAGATCGGTGACACCCAGCATGGGCGGAGTGTCGCACGCGCGTACGACGTTCCGCCCGCGCGTTTCGCATCGCGGAAGGGCGATTTCCGGCCGTGGTGCGCAACCACGCGCGCGCGGGAAGCATCCCTCTACGTACAGACGAGTTTCCCGGGGGGCAACGATGAAGCGGTCTTCGACCGTCGTGCGCAGAGGTGTCGTACGCAGAGGTGTCGTGCGCAGAGTGGTGCTGGCGGCGGTCTCGGTGGCGCTCGCCGCGGGCTGTACGGCCCAGGCGGCCGGCACGGGGAGCGCCGGGGCCGGCGGCGGCGCGGGCCCTTCGGGCAGCTCCTCGGCACAGCCGTCGGCATCGGCATCGGCGTCCACGTCCGCGACCGCGTCGCCCTCGGAGTCGGAGTCGGGGTCCGCCACCCCCGAGGCCTCTCCCACGGACGACGGCAAGGCGCCCTCCGCCTCCCCCACCTTCCCCACGCCGGAGCCCTCCGGCTCGGCCTCCGACGGGACGTCGGCGTCCCCGGTCCTCCTGAAGGACGGGGACGAGAACGAGCAGGTGCGCGAGCTCCAGGCGCGGCTGCGGCAGCTGAAGTTCTTCGACCGCGCCCCCACCGGCTTCTACGGGACGATGACGGCGGGTTCGGTCAGGGGCTTCCAGAAGAAGCAGGGGCTGGCCGCCACCGGTTCGGTCGACGAGGCCACCTGGCAGCGGCTGCTCGGCGCCAGCCGGAAGCCGACCGCCGACGAGCTGAAGCCGTCGACCACCAACGCCCTGGACGCCCCGGCCCCGGCGTGCATGACCGGCCGGGTGCTCTGCATCAGCAAGGAGAGCCGGACCCTCGCCTGGATGATCGACGGCAAGGTCGTCTCGTCGATGGACGTCCGCTTCGGCTCGGAGAACACCCCGACCCGCGAGGGCACGTTCAGCGTGGGCTGGAAGGCCCGCGAGTGGACGTCGACGATCTACCACACGCCCATGCCGTACGCGATGTTCTTCAGCGGCGGCCAGGCCGTGCACTACTCGGCGGACTTCGCGGCCCGCGGCTACGCGGGGGCCTCGCACGGCTGCGTCAACGTCCGGGACCGGGCCAAGCTCGCGGCCCTCTTCGACCAGGTGAAGGTCGGGGACAAGGTCGTCGTCCACTGGTAGGGACGGGGAGCCCACTGGCAGGGGCGGGGAGTCCCCCGACAGGGGCGGGGAGGAGAGAGGGCGCGGGTGGGACCGGGGGAACGTGTCCCACCCGCGCCGGGTGCGCCGAGCCGTAGGTACGGGGGGAACCCCGGCTCATCGCGCGGCCGATGACCAGTCGGCATTACGTACTGCGCCGGTGGGCCGGAAAGTGTTACACCGCGAGCGGGAGGCGCGTCGTCGCGCCCGTCCCCGGGAGCTCCGCGGGGTCCGTGGCGGCCGGTCCGGCGAGGGTCTCCGCCGAGGTCCGGGGGGTGCCGCGGCCGTCCCGGCCCCTGCCCCAGGAGCCGTCGCCCCTGCTGCCGCCCTTCCCGTCGCCCTTCCCGTCGCCCCTGCCGTCGCCCTTCGAGCCGCCCTCGGAGCCGTCGCCCGGCCGGTTCCCGGAGCCGTCCCCGGAGCCGGGGTCCGAGCCGTCCTTCGCGCCGTCCCCGGAGGTGTCCCCGGGGGCGCCGGCGAGGAGGCGGTCGCAGTAGCGGCGCAGGGTCTCGCCGTTGCGCAGGGTCTCCGTGAGCAGGCGGCGGCGCCCGTCGTCGAGCTTTCCCGACCGGTAGGCCCGGCAGGCCTCGACGGCCCTCTCCCGGAGGTCCGTACCGCCGCCGTTCTCGTTCCCGTCCCGGTCCCGGTCGTCCGTGCGGTCCGGGCGCGGGGTCCCGTGCGGGTCCGCCGTGCTCCGGCCGGGCTCCGGGGCGTCCCGCTTCGGCCGGTTCGCACCCTCCCCGTCCGGGGCCGGGGCGGCCGGTGCCGTGGAGCCCGTACCGGCGGAGGGGGTCGCGCCGGGCGTGCGGCCGTCGACGGGCGGCGGGGGCCCGGGTATCCCGGGGTCCTCGCGCGTGCCGCCGGGCTCCGGCGAGACGAGCGGCCGCGCGGTGTCCCCGGCGGAGACGGAGCGGGCGGGGGCGGGTCCCACCAGCGGGAGGGCGCCGGTGCCCGCGGCGACGGCGACCCCGCCGACGGCGACGGCGGCGACCGCGGCGGCGAGGCCGTAGCGCGCGGAGCGGCCCCAGCGGCGCGGGGCGGCGACGGGCCGCGCGAGCCGCACCCGGCCGAGGTCGGCGGTGCTCCCGGGCACGCTCCCGGACGCGCTCCCTGCCGCGGAGGCGGCGGCGCGGGCCGCCGTGGCCTCGCGGAAGGCGGCGAGGGCCGCGGCCTCTCCCGGCAGTCCGTCCTCCGCGGCCGGGGCGCGGATCGCGTCGAGGGCCTCCGCGAGGCGGCCGGCCCGCGGGCGCGCGAGGTCGTCGGCGGGGCCGACGGGGTCGACGGGATCGCCGCGGAGCAGTCGCTCCGCGGCCTCCTCGTCGAGCCACTGGTACCGCTCGTCGGCCATCACATGTCCTTCTGCGTACGCGGACGCCATTGCGTCACACCGCCGGGCCCCACGGGTCCCGGTGTCCTGCCGCGCTGCGGAGGCACGCCGTCCAGGGGGACGACGGCCCCGCCGGCGCCGTCCGGTGCGCCTTCGACGCCGAGGAGCTCGGCGAGCCTCTTGAGGCCGCGGTGCGCGGCGGTGCGCACGGCGCCGGGGCGCTTGCCCAGGGTGTCGGCGGCGCTCTTGGCGTCCAGGCCGACGACGACGCGCAGGACGACGGCCTCGGCCTGGTCCTGCGGGAGCCGGGCGATCAGGTCCATGGTGTGGCCGGTGGCCAGGGCCTCCAGGGCCTCGCTCGCGGTGTCGGACTCGGCGGGCTTGTCGGTGAGTTCGGTCTCGTCGGCGCCGACGACGGGGCGCCGGCCGCGCATCCGTATGTGGTCGAGGGCGCGGTTGCGGGCGATCCGGGCGGCCCAGCCGCGGAAGCGGTCCGCGTCGCCGCCGAAGCGGTCGAGGTCGCGCGCGATCTGGAGCCAGGCCTCGGAGGCCACGTCCTCCGCGTCGGTGTCGCCGACCAGTGTGCGTATGTAGCCGAGCAGCCGGGGGTGCACGGCGCGATACACAGCACGGAAGGCGTCCTCGTCCCCCTGCTGTGCGGCGAGCACCGCGGCCGTCAGCTCCGCGTCGTCCCCCAGCACTCCCCAAACCCTGTTCGTCGATCGCGCCGTCTCGTCACGGCTGGTCACCGCCGTCACGCTGCCTCACGCACCAGCACGCTACGTGGTGCTCCGGCGCCGCGTCCACGCGGTGTCCGTCCCTTGTACAACTTGCAACCTTCCAGTGCCCGGAGACGGTGTGACAGAAAGCGCACTCCCGGCGCTGAAAGGAGTACGGAGCCGTGCTGCGGCTCCGTGGAGGACGACCGGGGCCTCTCCTGTGGGGGGTGGCGGCCCCGGTCGTCTCTCCTTTTCTTCTTCGAGCGGGCGATACCCAGGGCACGGTCCTTCCGTGTGACCACCGGTGGTCAACGTGTCCGGTCGTTCGCTCGATCCTCGCCGAGCCAAGGCCCCGCGTCGCCACTCCGGAACGCTGTTACCGGTCTCGCTGGGCGAACCACTCGGCCAGATAGTCGGTGCAGCCGCGGTGCCACTCGTCGGGCGACGAGTAGAAACCCGTGGGCACATCTCCTCCCGCCATGATCCGCTGCACGACGTGTCGGCAGTTCCTGAGGAGGGCGTCCTGAGCAGCCCTTGATCCGGTACCCGGGATCTCAAGCGTGATCGAGTTGTTGGTCAGCACTGTTCTCGTGATCGAGTAGCCGTGGTCGTAGGCGCTCAGCGAACCCTTCCCGTCCGGCCCTCCCGGCTGCCTGCCCGTGCCTCCGTTCCAGAGCCCCCACACCGAATTGAGGAGGGCCAGGAAGAGGGCAACCCAAAGGAGGCCCTGGAGGATCGGAGGAAGACGGCAGAACTGTCGATACAAACGAGAGGCGACATGCACCCACCCAAGGCTACTGGGCCACTCCGAACTGTCCATGGCGAGTCGGCCCGGCTTGCCAGTGCCGGACGAACCCGCACGACCTGGCCCCAGACCGCGTCACAGCATCACGCACCGTCGTCGATACGGCCTCATGTATGCGCCCTACGATCGACAAAGCTCCGCCTTCAGGTCGAGGACCCGCGTATCCGGCGATATCCGCGTCGATGAAACGCAGTTGGCTCCCGGATCACCGGGTACATTCATCGTTCCGATGTACGCCGTTCGTTCCTCGACGCCAGGCGACGTAGGGACCGGAGGGGGACGCATGAAGCGCACCATCCATGTCAGCAGTGACGGGCGCCGCCGCGTCGATGCCATCGGCCCGTCCGTGATCATTGGATGGGACCTCGTCTACGACCATCCGAAAGACCATGCTCAGGTCATCCGCAGGGAAGAGAGCACCTACGCCCTGGCCTGCACACTGCACCGGTACGCCAAGGCACTGTCCACGCAGAACGAAGAGCGTTCCTGGCGCGAGAGCGGCGGATGGTGTCCTGGGTGCGTGGCTGGGGCCCTTCCGACCACGTACGAAACATCCTGATCCGTTGGTTTTGAAGGGGAGACTCGACATTCGTGACTGGCTGTTCATTCTGAAACCCACAGAAATGACCGCGGATGGGGGCCTCTCCAGCAAGGACCGGGTACTGGAGCTTGCCGAGACCGCTCCTAGCCAGGAGTGGTGGTTGGCGCGGCAGCGCCGTATGACCCCTGGGGACCGCATCTGGATCTACTTCGCCGCTCCGGTGAAAGAAGTGGCCGCCGTTGCGGAGGTCGAGGACGAACCCTTCGAGGTGACTGGCGACGTCCAGTACCCGTGGAGGTTCCGGGCCTCGCTCGATCGGGACGCGACGCGGGCTCTTCACCGTTCCCCGGTTCCGCTTGCGGCGCTGACGAACCAGCACCCGCAAGGAGTTCCCCGGGTCCGCGACAGCGATCTCGCGCTGTTCCTGAAGCACGCGGACCTGTAACCGCACCACCGGGACGCACCTCGACGGCCAGCATGGTCGGCAACTCCAGTCGGCCCGGCGCACGCCCTCCAGCCCGTCCGTTCACCCTCCCCCGACCTGCGAGTGTGAGCAGGACGTCGTTACCGACTCGGCCCAGCGGGGGCGCCACGTTTGATTGCCGACCCGGCCGGGCCGCCGACAGCGATCCACCACTCCGGCGGACAGATTTCTCACCGCGAGCCCGGACGCGCTCCGTCGTGGGGCGGCAGGGATGTCGGGATAGCGGCCGAGCGGCCCGAACCCGTCAAAGGCAAGGCGTGGTCAGGTCACTCGCTGTCCATGCGCCCAAGGCGGGCAAACTCGACGTCGGGCCGTTCGCCAGAGCGAAGGCCGAGTACGGAATGGTGCCCGTCACCCCACTCGATCGAGCAGTACGAAGAGGCGCGATCCCTCGCGCATGTCAACCGACGGTTGACACTGCTGGGGTGTCAACCTAGGGTTGCCTCATGACGAATCCAGTCGGTCCGACCGTTCCCGTCCGTCTCGACGAACTCATCGAAGCCATCAAGAAGGTCCACCCGAACGCCCTGGAGCAGCTCTCCGGCGCGGTCATGGCGGCGGACCACCTCGGCGACGTCGCCGACCACCTCATCGGTCACTTCGTGGACCAGGCCCGGCGCTCCGGCGCCTCCTGGACCGACATCGGCCGCAGCATGGGCGTCACCCGGCAGGCCGCCCAGAAGCGGTTCGTGCCCAAGGACCCCGACGCCGAGAAGATGGACCCGAACGCCGGGTTCAGCCGCTTCACGCCCCGCGCGCGCAACGTGGTCATGGCCTCCCAGAACGAGGCCACGGCCGTCGGCAACGCCGAGATCACCCCCTCCCACCTGGTGCTCGGCCTGCTCGCCGAGCCCGAGGGGCTCGCGGCGCACTGGATCACCTCGCGGGGCGTGCCCCTGGAGCGGGTGCGCGAGGCCGCGGCCGCGACCCTGCCGCCGGCCGTCGAGGAGCCGCCCGCGCTCGTGCCGTACGACGCGGCGGCGAAGAAGGTCCTGGAGCTGACGTTCCGCGAGGCCCTGCGCCTCGGGCACCACTACGTGGGCACCGAGCACGTCCTGCTCGCGCTCCTGGAGCACGAGGACGGGCAGGGCGTGCTGAGCGGGCTCGGTCTCGACAAGGCGACGGCGGAGCGGGAGATCGCCGAGACGGTCGCCTCGATCGCGATCAAGGCCCCCGAGCCGGGGACGGAGGCCTGACCGTCCCCTCAGGCGGTGGTGCGGGCCCGGCGCGAGACGACCGCGCGCAGCACCCGGCCGCCCTCGACGGAGAGCTCGCGGGCCCGGCGCAGTCCGGTCGGGCCGTGGGCGACCGATTCGAGGACGGCCCGCTGGCGGCGGAGCTCCCCGGCGAGCAGCGGGCCCGCGCCCTCGGCGTCCCCGGCGCGGCAGCGCTCGACGAGACCCTCGTCGGCGCCGGCCGCGTCGTACCGTCCGTGCAGGGCGAGGGCGGTGCCGGAGCAGGCGCCGACCCAGGCGCGCAGGGACTCCGGGGACCAGTCCCCGGGGGCGGCGGCCAGCATGCCGCGCACGGCCTCCGCCGCCTCCCCGCCGCCCTCGGCGTCCAGCTCGACGCGGGCCTCGGCGACGGCCTCGCCCCACGCCGCGCCGTCGGCGCGCGCGACGGCCGCCCAGGCGGGCCGCAGGGCGTCGCCCCGGTCGGCGGCGAGCAGCGGGAGGCAGCGGTCGAGACAGGCGAGGCCGGCCGCGGCCAGGCCCCGCTCGTCGGCCCCGTCGATCAGCTCCCGCAGGCTCCGGTCGTTCTCCGGCTTCCCCGACGTCATGGACGCCTCCTCGCCACCCGATGTGGACGCGGCGGTTCCCCTTACGTCGCGGGGTGTCGCCTTTTCGTCACTGTGTGGCCGGAATCATGCCAGTGGCCTTGGCATGCTGCATAGAGGTGAGGCGCCGGACGAAGAGGATCGCGAAGACGGCGGCGGCGATGTCGAGCAGGCAGCCGCCGAAGGAGAAGGAGGCCGCGACGGTGTAGGCGTCGGCGGTCTCGGCCCGCTTGTAGAGCTGGGTGGCGATCCTTTCCACGACCCTGTCGGCGACCCAGAGCGTCCACCAGGCGTTGAGGAGCGCCAGCTCCCGGGCGCCGTCGGCGGCGTACGGCTGCCAACGGCTGGCCCGCCAGATGTCGGCGGCGATCCCCCGCGGGATCCACAGGTTGGCAAGGGGGATGAGCCAGCCGCCGATGGCCCAGCCGGGCTTCCGGCCCTGGAGGTCGCCGGCCCAGACCTCGGCGTTCTTCCGCAGCCGGTGGAACCAGACGATGAAGACGACCCCGGTCGCCACGTACACCAGGTACGCGAAGTCGTAGGCCGTGTTCAGGTCGAGGGCGCCGAAGACGGCCGGGTCGAAGAAGTCCGTGGTGGCGTCGGTCAGCAGGAAGCGGAGCTCGAACACGGCGAGCAGCACGTCGAAGGCGATGTTGCCGGCGAGCAGGGCCACGACGGCATGCGAAAGGCCGGTCGGATTGCGGAGCATGAAGGTGCGGGTCCCCCCCGGGGAAGGTCGGCGCCCCTCCCCGAGGCGCCGGTGGCGGCCGTGCGACCGCCGCCGGGGGAACGTACGCGTTGCGAAGTCGCTACGTCCACGTCAAAAGCCCGGCTCAGCCGCGCACCCGCTCCGCGAGCGCCCGGAACTGGTCCCAGCTCGCCGTCGGTTTCGCCGGGTTCCAGAGCTTCTGGGAGAGGGCCGCCAGGGGGAGCCGGATGCCGGCCGCGACCTGGGCCGGGGTCTGGGAGTTCGCCAGGTCGCACCAGACGGCGAACCGGGCGCCGAGGATCTGGGGGTCGTACTTCGCCGGGACGGGGGCGGTGCCGCGCACGACGAGCGGGGTCCACTGCTCGTAGATCCGGCGGCCGGTGGGGTACGCAAAGTCGTTGGGCTCGCCGAGGACGTAGTAGAGGTACTCGTCGTTGAGGTTGACCATCTTCCGGCCCTGGCTCAGGTACGAGACGGGCTGCCGGGCGCCGAACTCCTTGCCCGTCCAGTACTCGACCTCCAGGTCGTCGGCCGCGTTCACGACCCCGCCCGTGAAGAAGCCGTCGTTCCAGGCCTTGAGCGTCTTGCCGGTGGGGCGGACGACGGCCGCGCGGTCGTTGAGCCAGCCGGTGGCCAGGTCCTGGACCCGGCCGGAGGGCCCGTACTTCGCCTTCGCCGCCCGTGCCAGCGCCGGGTAGGTGGCCTCGGGGTCCTTCGCCATGAGCGCCACGTACTCGTCGGCGCCGAGGTGCCAGTACGCGCCGGGGAAGAGCTGGGAGTACTCGCGCAGCAGGTCGTCGACGATCTTCGCCGACGCCGGGTTCGCGATGTCGACGGCGCCGCGCGGGGCCCGGCCGGTCGCGCTGCGGAGCTGGAGGTCCGGGTGGGCGGCGATGACGGCGCCGAGGTGCCCCGGGGAGTCGATCTCGGGGACGACGGTGACGTGCCGCTCGGCGGCGAGGGCGAGGATCCGCCGGACCTCGGCCTTGGTGAGGTGCTGGGCGGAGACCACCTCGGGGTGGCTGTCGGACTCGATCCGGAAGCCCTGGTCGTCGGAGAAGTGCAGCCCGAGCTGGTTGAGCTTGAGGTCGCCCATCTCGCGTATGCGGTCCTCGATCCAACCGGCCGTGAAGTGCTTGCGGGCGGTGTCCACGTTCAGTCCCCGCTGCGGCTTGGCGGGCCGGTCGTTCACCGTCCCCTCAGGCATCGCGCCGGTCGCCTTCACCGACTGCTTGAGGGTCCGGGTGCCGTAGAAGACCCCGGCCTCGTCGGGCCCGCTGATCCGGACCCGGCCGCCCTGGACGGCGAGGGTGTACGACTCGGGGGCGCCCGTCCCGCCCAGGGCCAGCTCGACGTCCCCGGGTCCGGCGGCGACGGCGCCCCGGTAGGGGACGCCCAGCTCGCCCGCGATCAGCTTCCCCTCGTCGGCGAGGCCCCCGCTGTTCGCGGCGATGACGACCCCGCCCGTGGGCGCGGGCTTCCAGCCGGGGCCGCGGGCGGCCTCGTGGGCGCGGACGGCGGGGACCGTGCGGGGCGCGCTGGAGAGCGGATACGTCCTGGTCGGCGTGGGAGTGGGGGTCGGCGAGGGCGGCGCGCCGGTGGGCGCGGCGGCCGTGGCCGAGCCGGGGGACGGGGCGGCGGACGGGCCCGGGGCGGCGCCGCCGGAACAGGCCGCCACGGTGGCCAGTGCCACCGAGGTCGCCAGGAGCGCGGGGCCGCGTCGGGGCCCCCGTATGGAGTACCGCATCAATCGGAATCCTCCCCTACGGATGAGGGTCCGGCCAATCGGGCGACGGTCCGGGAGGGAGCGGACGGCGAAACCGGAGGCCCACGCATCCGGAGCGGACGGCGAAACCAGAATCCCACGCATCCGGAGCGGACGGCGAAACAGGAGGCCCACGCATCCGGAGCGGACGGCAAGATCGGAACCCCGCATCCGCGACGGACGGCGAGATCGGAACCCCCGCATCCGCGACGGAGGGAACGCCGGAACCCCGGACGCCGTCAACAAGTGCGGCACCCGTCGCGCCGACGGCGGCGGGGACGGGCGATCGTCACCCCGTGTTCACCCACGGGCGGGCGACCGGAATCCCGGCGTCCATCAGATGTTCCGAAACTCTCCCTTCCGGGTGAAAATCGCGCATCCGTCGGACACTTACCCCGTCCCGTCGATAACGTTGCGTCACGCCCACCCCACCCGTCCCGGAGTAACCGGAGCCCACGCTGACCAGCGACACCCACGCCACCTGCCGGACCCCGGGCTCCACGGACACGCCTGCCATACCCGGTCGGCCGTCCTCCCGCCCCCGGCGCCCCGGCGGCCTCGTCGGCTTCAACGCGGCGGCCCCCGCCGAGGCCGTGGCCCTGCTGCTCTCCTGCTGCCACAGCCTCCGCTGGGCCGAACGGGTGGCGGCGCACCGCCCCTACCCCACGGTGGAGGCCCTGCTCGCCGCCGCCGACGAGGCCGGGTACGACCTGTCGCGCGCCGATCTGGACGGAGCCCTGGCCGCCGAGTCCTCCCTGCCGCCGCACCCCGACGCCCCGGCGGCCGCCCGGACCGCGCTGCGGGCCGCGCACGCCGCGTACGAGAGCAGCTTCGGACACGCGTTCGTGATCAGCCTCGACGGGGTGCGTCCCGACGAGCGGCTCGACCAGGTTCTGGCCGGAATCCGGTCACGTCTCGGCAACGAACCGGAGGAGGAGCGGGTGATCGCGGCCGAGGAACTGCGCCGGCTCGCCCGCGCCCGCCTGGCCTTCCGGCTGGCCCCGGGCTGACCGTGCGCTCACGCCCCGACACTCCGGAGCGTGATTCCGTCCGCAATGCGGTGATTCCGCCCCGTGCGATAGCCCGTCCGTGCCTGTTTGATCACACCTATGGACCCCGCGCGAGCGAACCGACAACTCGTCGCTACGATGACCGGGGCCGGTGGACCGTACCCGGCCGGGCCAGACCGACAGAGAAGCCGGCCGGCCCTGATCCCCGCTCCCGGAGGGTTTTTCCGTGCCGGCTGGAACGCTGTACCGCGGCCGGGAAGGAATGTGGTCCTGGGTGGCTCATCGAGTCACCGGCGTCCTCATCTTCTTCTTCCTGTTCGTACACGTCCTTGACACCTCTCTCGTCCGCGTCTCCCCCGAGGCCTACGACGAGGTCGTCGCGACCTACAAGACGCCGATCGTCGCTCTGCTCGAGTACGGCCTGGTCGCCGCCATCCTCTTCCACGCGCTGAACGGCCTCCGCGTCATCGCCGTGGACTTCTGGTCCAAGGGCCCCCGCTACCAGAAGCAGATGCTCTGGACCGTCGTGGGCATCTGGGTCGTGCTGATGGCGGGCTCGCTGTACCCCGTCCTCGGCCACGCCGCACGCGAACTGTTCGGGAGCTGACGCCAGACATGTCGACTGACACCACCTCCGCGATCGGACCCGTCGAGGGCGGCGGCTACGACGTGGACAACCCCGCGCCGTACATCGAGGCCCCCCGCAAGCGCACCGGCAGGACCCCGCGCGCGACCCGCGGCAACTTCGAGATGGCCGCGTGGCTCTTCATGCGCCTCTCCGGCGTGGTCCTCGTCGTCCTGGTCCTCGGCCACCTGCTGATCCAGCTCTTCCTGGACGGCGGCGTCTCCAAGATCGGCTTCGCGTTCGTGGCCGGCCGCTGGGCGTCCCCGTTCTGGCAGGTCTGGGACCTGCTGATGCTCTGGCTCGCCATGCTGCACGGCGCCAACGGCCTCCGCACGGTCGTCAACGACTACGCGGAGCGGGCCAACACGCGCCTGTGGCTCAAGGGCCTGCTGTACACCGCCACGGTGTTCACCATCCTTCTGGGCACGCTGGTGATCTTCACCTTCGACCCGAACATCCGCTAGGCACGGGGCTGAGGTAATCCACTGATGAAGATCCACAAGTACGACACCGTCATCGTCGGAGCCGGCGGCGCCGGCATGCGCGCCGCCATCGAGGCGACGAAGCGCAGCCGCACCGCCGTGCTCACCAAGCTCTACCCCACCCGCTCCCACACGGGCGCCGCGCAGGGCGGCATGGCCGCCGCGCTGGCGAACGTGGAGGAGGACAACTGGGAGTGGCACACCTTCGACACGGTCAAGGGCGGTGACTACCTGGTCGACCAGGACGCCGCCGAGATCCTGGCGAAGGAGGCCATCGACGCCGTCCTCGACCTGGAGAAGATGGGCCTGCCGTTCAACCGCACCCCGAACGGCACCATCGACCAGCGCCGCTTCGGCGGTCACTCCCGCAACCACGGCGAGGCCCCGGTCCGCCGGTCCTGCTACGCCGCGGACCGCACCGGTCACATGATCCTCCAGACGCTGTACCAGAACTGCGTCAAGGAGGGCGTGGAGTTCTTCAACGAGTTCTACGTCCTGGACCAGCTGATCACCGAGGTCGACGGGGTCAAGCACTCCTCGGGCGTCGTCGCCTACGAGCTGGCCACCGGCGAGATCCACATCTTCCAGGCCAAGGCCGTGATCTACGCCTCCGGCGGCACCGGCAAGTTCTTCAAGGTGACCTCCAACGCGCACACCCTGACCGGTGACGGCCAGGCGGCCTGCTACCGCCGCGGCCTGCCCCTGGAGGACATGGAGTTCTTCCAGTTCCACCCGACGGGCATCTGGCGCATGGGCATCCTGCTCACGGAGGGCGCCCGCGGCGAGGGCGGCATCCTGCGCAACAAGGACGGCGAGCGCTTCATGGAGAAGTACGCGCCGGTCATGAAGGACCTCGCGTCCCGTGACGTCGTCTCGCGCTCCATCTACACGGAGATCCGCGAGGGCCGCGGCTGCGGTCCCGAGGGCGACCACGTCTACCTGGACCTGACGCACCTCCCGCCGGAGCAGCTCGACGCCAAGCTGCCGGACATCACCGAGTTCGCCCGTACGTACCTCGGCATCGAGCCGTACACGGACCCGATCCCGATCCAGCCCACCGCGCACTACGCCATGGGCGGCATCCCGACCAACGTCGAGGGTGAGGTCCTCTCGGACAACACCACCGTCGTCCCGGGCCTGTACGCGGCCGGCGAGGTCGCCTGCGTGTCGGTGCACGGCGCCAACCGCCTCGGCACCAACTCGCTGCTCGACATCAACGTCTTCGGCAAGCGGTCCGGCATCGCCGCGGCCGAGTACTCCGCCAAGGCCGACTACGTCGAGCTGCCGGAGAACCCCGAGGCGTTCGTCGTCGGCCAGATCGAGAAGCTGCGCAACTCCACGGGCAACGAGCGGGTCGCCGACCTGCGCCGCGAGCTCCAGGAGACGATGGACGCCAACGTGATGGTGTTCCGCACGGAGCAGACCATCAAGACGGCCGTCGACAAGATCGCCGAGCTGCGCGAGCGCTACGAGAACGTGTCCATCCAGGACAAGGGCAAGCGCTTCAACACCGACCTCCTGGAGGCCATCGAGCTGGGCAACCTGCTCGAACTGGCCGAGGTCATGGCCGTCTCGGCCCTGGCGCGCAAGGAGTCCCGCGGCGGTCACTACCGCGAGGACTACCCGAACCGCGACGACGTCAACTTCATGCGTCACACGATGGCGTACCGCGAGGTCGGCAAGGACGGCTCCGAGACCGTGCGTCTCGACTACAAGCCGGTCGTCACGACCCGCTACCAGCCGATGGAGCGTAAGTACTGATGGCTACCCCCGTACTGGACAAGGTCGAGAAGGACTCCGCCGCGTCGCCGTACATCACGGTCACGATGCGGATCCGCCGCTTCAACCCCGAGGTCTCGGACGCGGCGGTCTGGGAGGACTTCCAGATCGAGATCGACCCCAAGGAGCGCGTGCTCGACGCCCTCCACAAGATCAAGTGGGACGTCGACGGCACGCTGACCTTCCGCCGGTCGTGCGCGCACGGCATCTGCGGCTCGGACGCGATGCGGATCAACGGCAAGAACAGGCTCGCCTGCAAGACGCTGATCAAGGACATCAACCCCGAGAAGCCGATCACGGTCGAGGCCATCAAGGGCCTGACGGTCCTCAAGGACCTGGTCGTGGACATGGAGCCGTTCTTCCAGGCGTACCGGGACGTCATGCCGTTCCTGGTCACCAAGGGGAACGAGCCGACCCGCGAGCGCCTGCAGTCCGCCGAGGACCGCGAGCGCTTCGACGACACCACCAAGTGCATCCTGTGCGCCGCGTGCACGTCGTCCTGCCCGGTCTTCTGGAACGACGGGCAGTACTTCGGTCCGGCCGCGATCGTCAACGCGCACCGCTTCATCTTCGACTCGCGCGACGAGGCCGGTGAGCAGCGCCTGGAGATCCTGAACGACAAGGACGGCGTGTGGCGCTGCCGCACGACGTTCAACTGCACGGACGCCTGCCCGCGCGGCATCGAGGTCACCAAGGCGATCCAGGAAGTGAAGCGCGCGCTGATCACGCGTCGTTTCTGAATCGCGGTCACGACGGGAAAGCCCGCTTCTGTACGCTCGGCGTGCGGGGGCGGGCTTTCCCGTCCGCACGCGCAGGAGTGTGTCGTTGTGGAGAGCGGGGACTGATGAGCGAGCCGAATCCTTACGCGGACGGCGAGTACACGTGGGGGCCGGGGCGGGCTCCGGGGCAGGGCGGCGCGCCCGGGACCCCGGCGTACGGGTACCCGCAGGACGTGCCCCCGGGGTACGGGTACCCGCAGCCCCCGGCGTACCAGCCGACGCTCGCCGCGGGCGTGCCCGTGCCGCAGCGGTTCCCGCCGATGGCGGCCGGGGCCGCGCCGGTCCTCGCGCTCGGTGACATCACGGTGGTCGGGGACCGGATCATCACGCCGGCCGGGGAGATGCCCCTCAAGGGCGCGGTGTGGAACGCGATGGACATGTCGCGGACCGAGGAGAAGATCCCGACGGCCGCGGTCGTGCTCGCGATCGTCTTCGCGCTGCTGTGCTTGGTGGGTCTGCTGTTCCTCCTGATGAAGGAGAAGAAGACCACGGGCTTCATCCAGGTCACCGTGACCAGCGGGGGTCGTCACCACGCGACGATGATCCCGGCGACGGGCCCGGACACCATCCACTGGGTGATGGGCCAGCTCAACTTCGCGCGCTCGCTGAGCGTGTGACGGTCCGGTCCGCGGACCTCAGCCGCGCCAGGGGGCGGGGGCGTCGCCCGCCTCCGCCGCCACCATCACGCGGCGCAGCATGTCGTTGAGCAGGGCGCGCTCCTCGGGCCCGAGGACGCCGAGGAGCCGGTACTCCTCGTGGCCGAGGACGTCCATAGCGCCGAGCCAGGTCTCGCGGCCGGAGGCGGTGAGTTCGACAGCGACCCGGCGCCGGTCGGTGGTCGACCGGGTGCGGCGGACGAAGCCGCGCTTCTCCAGGGCGTCGAGGCGACCCGAGACGGAGGCGGGGGCCAGGTCGAGGTCCTGCGCGAGTTCGGAGGGGGCGGCGCTGCCGCCGCGGCCGGCCAGCTTGTGGAGCGTGTCGAACTCGTGGCGCTCCAGGTCGAAGTCGACGAGCGACTGCTCCCTGACCCGGCGCAGATGGACCGAGAGCTTCTTCATCCGGGTGACCGCGCCCTCGACGACGGGGTCGAGGCCGGGCAGGACGGGCTGCCAGCGGGCGACGTGCCCGTCGGTCCAGTCGCGCCGTTCCGAGGGGGCGGGGGGCGCGGGGGTGGGGTCCATGGGGCGATCGTACGTCGGGGAGGGGCACACCCGTCTCCTCAAGCATTTCGGTTCCGAATAATTCGCTGTCGAATAGCCCTCCGCCAACTAATTCGTTGGCGAATTATTCGGTACCGAAATACTCTTCGACCATGCCCGCCGCTCCCGCCGCCGCCACGGCGCCCGCATCCCTCCCCCACCCCCTGCGCACCCGCTCCTTCCGCCTCCTCTTCACCGGCCGCGCCCTCTCCCTCCTCGGCAACGCCGCCATCCCCGCCGCCCTGGCCCTCGCCGTCCTGGAGGCCACCGGCTCCACCTCGGCGCTCGCCCTGGTCCTCGGCTGCGCGATGGTCCCCAAGCTGCTCCTGCTGCCGCTGGGCGGCGTCGTCGGCGACCGCTTCGACGCCCGGACGGTCGCGCTCACCACCGATCTCGTACGCTGCGCCACCCAGCTCCTCGTCGGCGTCCAGTTCCTCGGCGGCTCCCCCGGCCTCGCCGTGCTCGCGGTCGCGGAGGCGTGCGGCGGGGCCGCCGGGGCCTTCGCCATGCCGACCGTCGCACCCCTGGTGAAGGGCACGGTGGAGGCCGGGGCGCTGCACCGCGCCAACGCGGCCACGGGGGTGGCCCAGAGCGCCGCCCGCCTCGCGGGCCCGGCGCTCGCGGGCACGCTGGTCCTCACGGTCGGCGCCGGCTGGGCGTTCGTCCTGGACGCGGCGACCTTCGGCGTCAGCGCCCTGCTCCTGACCGCCGTACGGGTGGAGCGGGTGCCGATCCCCCGCCGCTCGCTCCGCGCCGACCTCGTCGAGGGCTGGCGGGAGGTCCGCTCCCGGGACTGGTACTGGACCAGCCTGGTCGGCCACAGCGCCTGGAACGGCGCCGCCGCCGTCCTGACGACCCTCGGGCCCGCCGTCGCCGTGCAGCGGCTCGGCGGCGGCACCACCTGGGTGGTCCTCCTCCAGGTCGGCGCCGTCGGCTTCCTCCTCGGGGCGCTGCTCGCGGACCGCGTCAGCCCCCGGCGCCCGGTCCTGACGGCGAACCTCGGCCTCGCCACGTACGCGCTGCCGCTGGTCCTGCTCGCCGTCGCCGCGCCCGCGCCGGTGACGATCGCGGCCTACGGGCTCGCGCAGGCCGGCCTCGGCTTCCTCTCCCCCGTCTGGCAGACCGCCGTCCAGCGCGCGGTGCCCGCCCACGCGCTCGCCCGCGTCACCTCGTACGACTGGCTGCTCTCGCTCGCCGCGATGCCCCTCGGCTACGCCCTGGCCCCGCTCGCCGCCTCGGCCTGGGGCCCCGAAGTCCCGCTGCTCGCCGCCGCGCTGACGGTGGGCGGCTGCTGCCTGGGGACGGCGCTGGTGCCGGGCGTACGGAAGTTCACCTAGGGCCTGTCCGACCCTGATCCGCCGGACAGGCCCTAGGAGGGGAGCGAGTGGACGATCCCCTCCCCCCGCGACTTGAACACGTTCAAGAGGAGGTCTACAGTCGTCACTGCCAGCTTTTGAACGCGTTCAAGGGAGGGTGGGGCATGGACCTCACTGTCGTCGCGTACATCGTCTACCTGCTGATCGCCGTGGCCCTCACCATCTGGGTCGCCCGCACGCTCAGCCGCAACGGAAGGATCTTCCTGGCGGACGTCCTGCACGGGAACGAGAAGCTCGCGGAAGCCGTCAACCACCTCCTGGTGGTCGGCTTCTACCTCGTCAACTTCGGCTTCGTCGCCCTCTACCTGAGCCAGGACGACGCCGTCCTCGACGCCCGGGCGCTCTTCGAGGCCCTCTCGGTCAAGCTCGGGGTGGTGCTGCTCGTCCTCGGCGTGATGCACCTCGGGAACGTGTACGTGCTCAACAAGATCCGCCGGCGCGGGGTCATGGAGCGCGAGCAGGTGCCGCCGGTCGGCCCGCAGGGCTGGACCGCGACCCCCAAGGGCGGCCCCTGGGCCCCGCCCGCGCCGCAGCAGGGCTGAACCGCCGTGCCGACCGCACCCGGACAGGGCACCCCGGTACCGGCCCCCGCGCCGGGGGCCCCCGCCCCGCGGACGCCCGTGAGGCGCCTGACCGTGCTGTACGACGCCGACTGCCCGCTCTGCGTGCACCTGCGGCACTGGCTGCTGCGGCAGCGGCAGCTCGTCCCGCTCGACCTGGTGCCGGCCAGGTCCCAGGAGGCCCGGCGCCGGTTCCCGGCCCTCGACCACGCCGCCACCCTGCGGGAGATCACCGTGATCGGGGACCGGGGCCAGGTCTACCGGGAGACCGCCGCCTGGATCGTCTGCCTCTGGGCCCTCGCCGAGCACCGGCCCAGGGCCCACTGGCTGGCCACCCCCGCCGGGCAGCCCTTCGCCCGGATGACCGTCCTGGCCGCCGCCAAGTGGCGCGAGGCGCTCAAGGGGCCCGGCGGGGGACCCGGCCCGGGCGGCTGCGGGGACGGGCGCTGCGAAGTGCCCGGTCCGCCCGGTTAGGCTCGGCTCCGTGAAGGACGTGAAGGAAGAGAAGAAGGCCCCCAAGAGCGAGCAGACCCGCACGCTCATCCTCGAAACCGCGCTCCGGCTGTTCAAGGAGCGCGGTTACGACAAGACGACGATGCGGGCCATCGCCCAGGAGGCCGGGGTCTCCGTCGGCAACGCGTACTACTACTTCTCGTCCAAGGAGCACCTGGTCCAGGGCTTCTACGACCGGATCGCCGAGGAGCACCAGGCCGCCGTCGAGCCCATCCTGACCGGGGGCGAGAAGGACCTGACGACCCGGATCCGGGGGGTCTACCTCGGCTGGCTGGACATCGCAGAGCCGTACCACGAGTTCGCCGCCCAGTTCTTCAAGAACGCCGCCGACCCGGACAGCCCGCTCAGCCCGTTCTCGCCCGAGTCGGAGGGGCCGCGCGAGGCCGCGATCGAGGTGCACCGGCGCGTCATCTCCGGGGCCTCGGTGAAGGTCGACCCCGAACTGGCCGAGGCCCTGCCGCAGTTGCTGTGGCTCCAGCAGATGGGTCTGGTGCTCTTCTGGGTGTACGACCGGTCGGAGGGGGCCGCCAACAGCCGGCGGCTCGTGGAGCGGCTCGCGCCGGTCACCGCCCGCGCGATCTCGCTCTCCCGCTTCCGGATCCTGCGCCCGCTGGTCAAGGAGACCCACGAGCTGCTCGCCGACTTCATGCCGACGGCGGCCGGGATGGCGGCCTCGGGCAAGCCGAAGCGGGCGGGCGCCAAGCAGTAGGCGGGGACGGCACGGGGAGCCGCACGGCTCCCCGCCGGACAGGCCCTAGATCCAGCTCAGTTCCCACAGGCGCCAGATGCCCGTGCCGTCCGTCAGGTACTGGGAGCCCGCGACCGCCTCCGTGGAGAGGACGTAGTCCTTCTTCTGCCACAGCGGGACGAGCGGGACGTCGTCGGCGACCTCGTTCTGGATCGCCTTGAAGTCCTCCGTCGCCCGCGAACGCTCGCTGAACCGCTGCGTCGAGGCGATCAGGGAGTCGATCCGCTCGCTGGAGAACCCGTTGTGCAGGGTGTTCGCGGTGCCGACGAGCGGGGCGGTGAAGCTGTCGGAGTCGGGGAAGTCGGGGAGCCAGCCGACGGTGTACGCGTCGAAGTCGCCCTTCGCGTACTGCTTCTGGAAGTCCTCCCACTTGACCTCGACGGTCTTCACCGCGAAGAGGCCGGTCTCCTCCAGCTGCCGCTTGATCTCGGTGGTCTCGGCGGCGTAGGTGTCGTCCTCGCGGAAGCCGAAGGTGAACTTCACGGGGGTGCCGATCCCCGCGTCCTCCAGGATCTTCTTCGCCTTCGCGCCGCTGGGCTCCGGGTAGCGGTCGTAGAACGCGGTGCTGTGGCCGACGAAGCCCTGCGGGATGAGGGAGTACAGCGGCTCGACCGTGCCCTTGTAGGCGCCGGTGGTGATCGCCGGTCGGTCGAGGACCGCCGCGACGGCCCGCCGCACGGCCTTGTCCGCCATGGGCGAGCCGGGGCGGACGTTGAAGTTGATGTTGCGGATCTCGGCGCTCTCCGCCTCGGTGACCCGGGTGCCGTCCGCGGCCTCCAGCGTGGAGACGAAGTCCGGCGGGAGCTGCCGGTGCGTCACCTGGACGTCCTTCGCCTTCCAGGCCCCGGCGAGCTCCTCGGACTTGGCGTAGTACTTCACGAGGACCGGGCGGCCGGTCCTGGCGACGGCGCCCTTGTAGCGCGGGTTGGGCTCCAGGAGGGCGGACTCGCCCGGCTTGTACTCCTTGAGGACGTACGGCCCCGAGCCGTCGACCGCCTCGTCCGGGCGCAGCCTCTTCTCCGGGTAGCGCTCGCGGTCCACGATCGAACCGGCGCCGGTGGCCAGCTTCAGCGGGAACGTGACGTCCTTGGCGCCGAGGTGGAAGGTGACGGTCCGGCCCTCGGATTCGACGCTCTTCAGCGTCGGGAAGAGCGGCTGCGGGCCGACGTCCGTCTTGATCCCCAGCATGCGCTCGAAGGAGTACTCGACGTCCTCGGCGGTCATCCTGCGGCCGTTGGAGAAGGTGAGGTCGTCGCGGAGCGTGCACCGGTACGTGGTGAGGCCGGAGCCCGTGAAGCCGCAGCTCTCGGCGGCGTCCGGCACCGGCTCGGTGAAGCCCGGCTTGAACGTCAGGAGGGACTGGTAGACGTTGCTGTAGATCGCCCAGGAGCCGGCGTCGTAGGCGCCGGCCGGGTCGAGCGAGGTGATCTCGTCGGTGGTGCCGACGGCGATCGGATCGGTCCTGACGCCGTCGGAGGGCAGGAGTTGCCAGCCGCCCACCCCGGCCGCCACCAGTACTCCACAAGTGATGAGGATCCGCAGACGGACCGTCGACCGCATTGCCGTGCTTCCTTTTTTCGGTACCACCCCAGGTGCGGGGCCCCCCGGTACCGCCGCGATGGCGTCATCCCATCACACGGCCTTCACAAGCGGAAGAGAAAACTTTCACACCACAGGTATATGTCCGGGATATGAGACTTTAAGTCGATGAGCAGCACGTATCACTCTCGGTGCGCGGAGTGACGGGCCCTCTTCACGCCTGTTTCGAGGCGAGTTCGACGACGGTGACGTCGGAGGGGGCGCCGACCCGGACCGGGGGTCCCCAGGCGCCCGCGCCCCGCGAGACGTAGAGCTGGGTGTCGCCGTACCGTTCGAGCCCGGCGACGGTCGGGTTGGCCAGTTCGGCGAGGAGGTTGCCGGGCCAGAGCTGGCCGCCGTGGGTGTGGCCGGAGAGCTGGAGGTCCACGCCGTGGCGCACGGCGTCGTGGACGACGACCGGCTGGTGGGCGAGGAGGACGGCGGCGCGGGCCCGGTCGCGGTCGCCGAGGGCGCGGCCGAAGTCGGGGCCCCGGCCCTCGCTCTCGCCCGCGACGTCGTCGACGCCCGCGAGGTCGAAGCCGGCCGGGATCTCCAGGCGCTCGTTGCGCAGCGGGCGCAGGCCGAGTTCGCGCACGTGGTCGACCCAGGCGTCGGCGCCCGAGAAGTACTCGTGGTTGCCGGTCACGAAGAAGGAGCCGTGGCGGGCGCGGAGCCGGGCGAGCGGCTCGGCGGCGGGGCCGAGGTCCGCGACGGTGCCGTCGACGAGGTCGCCGACGACCGCGATCAGGTCGGGCTGGGTGGAGTTGATCGTGGCCACGATGCGCTCGGTGTGGGCGCGGCCCAGGATCGGGCCCAGGTGGATGTCGGACACGACGGCGATCCGGTACCCGTGCGCGGCGCGCGGGATCTTGGCGAGCGGCACGGTGACCCGCTTGACCCGGGGCCCGCGCAGCACGCCGTACGTGCCGTACCCGACGGTCCCGAGCGCGACGGCGGCGGCGCCGCCGCCCACGACCCGGGAGACGAAGAGACGGCGGGAGGGGTCGGTGGGGGTGGTCGCGGATTCCGGGGCGGGGGCCGCCGGAGCCGGGGTCGCGGTGTCGGGCGCGGCGGCCGCCGGCACCGGCACCGGCTCGGGAGCCGTGACCGCGTCGGGGGCCGGGGCCCGGCGGGCGAGCCGGGCGCGCAGGAGCGGGCGGACGGCCTCGCCCACCAGCAGGGCCAGGACCAGGTACAGGAGCACGGCGAGCCACATCTGCCCCGGCCAGGCGAGCACATGCTGGATCCGGAAGGGCACGCCCGCGCGGGAGGAGACCAGGGCCGCGACCGAGCACAGCGGCAGGGCCACGACGGCGGCCGTGCCCAGGCGGCGCGGCAGGCCGCCGGGCGCCGTCACGTCGCGGACGAGGCGCCGCCACACGTACCGGTGGACCGCGCCGAGCAGCGCGAGGACCACGACCAGCAGGAGGACGACCACGGCCCGGAACCCCTTCTCCTTCTGGGCGCCCGTACGACGCGCGCCCCGCGCGGCCCGTCGATCCCGGGCGCGGCCGGGCCCAGCGTACAGAGACCCGCCTCCGGGGCCCGGCGGGGGCGGTTCGATACTGGCGGGGAACGACCCGCCCTCCCTCGAAGGACAGCTCATGAAGCTCAGCCGCCGCGCCTCCTGGTTCCTGCTCGCGTTCGGGGTCTGGTCCTGGGTGATCTGGGTGACCTTCGCGAAGAACCTCTGGAAGGACGGGAGCGGGCTCGCCTTCGACGACGCGGGGGACCCGACCGCGTACTTCTGGGTGCACCTCGCCCTCGCCGTCACCTCCTTCGTCCTGGGAACGGCCGTCGGCGTGATCGGCCTCCGGGGCGTCCGGGCGACCGGGAAGTAGGAAACCGCCGGGACCGGATCCGCCACCCGGCCGCGCGATGCGGCTCGCGGCGCGGCCGGGGTTCGCCGAGGTGGAGCGGTACGGGGAGTACGGCGCCGGGCAGCGGCTCGGCGTGCGGGCCCCGGCCGGAACGGATTGACCGAAGAGCGCCGCATCCGGATCCTCGGCGGGCCCGTCGACGTCTTGGAGGGCGTGAGTGCGCCCTCCGGGCCAGTGACGTACGAAAGGTGATGCCGATGCGCCGGCTCCATGCCCCGAACGCGAGCGGGACCCAGCGGATGCGACGGCGGGGTTTCACGCCCCCGGGTGGACGAATGGGTTCGAACGGCCTTCCCGGGTTCGTATCCCCGTTCCGTACCTGTACGTTCACGACCGTGTCTGCTTCGAAGAAGACCGCCTGGACGGTCGCCGCTGCTGTGTTCCTCCCGCTCGTCCTCGCCGCGCCCGCGGCCCACGCGGACGGGAAGGACTCCCAGGACAAGCAGCCCAAGCCGCCGCTCGCCATGTCCGAGGTGGGCGGCGCCCTGCTCGGCCGGCCCGGGACGCAGGTGCGGCTCAAGGCCGGGGCGCCGGTGCTGCCCAAGGAGCTGTCGGCCCGTTCCTGGATCGTCGCGGACGCGGAGAACGGCCAGGTCCTCGCCTCGCACAACGCGCACTGGCCGCTCGCCCCGGCCTCCACCCTGAAGATGCTCTTCGCGGACACCCTGCTGCCCAAGTTCCCCAAGACGCAGAACCACCTGGTCACCGGTCAGGACCTGGCGGGGATGGGCGAGGGCTCCAGCCTGGTCGGCGTCAAGGAGAAGCAGACCTACAGCGTCCACGACCTGTGGCTCGGCGTCTTCCTGCGCTCAGGCAACGACGCCGTGCACGTCCTGACGAACATGAACCACGGTCTGAAGCAGACCGTGCAGGACATGAACGACCAGGCGGCCGAGCTCCAGGCGCTCGACACCAAGGTGGTCTCCCCGGACGGCTACGACGCCCCGGGCCAGGTCTCCTCCGCGTACGACCTCACGCTCATCGCCCGCAACGGCATGACGAAGCCGGACTTCCGCGAGTACGCCGCCACGGCCCGCGCCGCCTTCCCCGGCATACGGAAGCCGGGCGAGAAGAAGCGCGAGACCTTCGAGATCCAGAACACCAACCGGCTGCTCACGGGCGACTTCGGCGTCCCGCCGTACCAGGGCATCGCCGGGGTCAAGAACGGCAACACCACGCACGCGGGCGCGACCTTCACCGGGGTCGCCGAGCGCAACGGCAGGGTCCTGCTCGTCACCGTGATGAACCCGTCCTCCGAGGAGCAGCACGCCGTCTACCGGGAGACCGCCCGGCTGTTCGACTGGGGCTTCGCGGCGCTCGGGAAGGTGGAGCCGGTGGGCGAGCTGGTGCCGCCGCGCTCGGCCCGTACGGGGGCGTCCGCGTCCGCCGGCGCGGCGGACCCGGCACCCGGCAAGAACGCCCCGGCGCAGCCCGTCCAGGCGGTCGCGGCCGGGAGGACCGGCGGGGTCGGGACCGCGCTGGCCGTGGCGGGCGGGGTCCTCGCCCTCCTCGCGGGCGCCGTGTTCCTGGTCAACCGGCGCTGGCCGCTGGCCGTGGCGGCGCGTCGCCGTGACCGGGGCGGAGAAGAGTAGCCCCGGAACCGCCGGAACCGGGGGCCCCGCCGGAACCGGAGGTCCCGCCCGGACCGGGGCCCTCGCCGGAACCGGAGTCCCCGTCCTCGCCGGTCCCGGCCGGAGCCCCGTCCTTCCCCGGCGAGGCCGCGGCCGTCCACGCGGCGCAGAACAGCAGCAGCTTCGCGGTGAGGTTGATCCAGAGGAGCAGGGCGACGGGGACGCCGAACGCCCCGTACATCGACTTCGCCGCGACCCCCTTCATGTAGCCGCCGAGCAGCAGCTTGAGGAGCTCGAAGCCGACCGCGCCCATGAGCGAGGCCACCACGAGCTCCTTGCGGGGCGGCTCGACGCCGGGCAGCAGGGACAGGACGTACAGCAGGATCAGGAAGTCGGCGACGACGCCGACGAGGACGCCCCCGGCCTGGAGCAGGACGCCGCCCGCCCCGCCCTCGGAGACGCCGAGCCGGTCGGCGCTCCAGCCGACGGCGGTGGAGCCGAGCCAGGAGGCGGCGAGCGAGGCGAGGGCGACGCCGCCGAGGCCGACCAGGACGATCGCGTCCTTGCCCTTGAGCAGGACCGGGTTGCCCTCGACGTCGTCGAGGCCCCACACCGCGCGCAGGCACTCCCGCATGGAGCCGATCCAACTGATGCCGGTGAAGAGGAGCAGGGCGCCGGCGACGATCCCGACGGTGCCGGCGTTGTCGACGAGCGCGCCGATGTTCAGCTGGTCGGAGATGCCGGGGACCTGCTCGCCGATCTTCTCCTCGATCCGGTCGAGCTGCTCGTCGCTGAGGAGCGCGGCGCCGACCGCGGCGGCGACGGTGATGAGCGGGAAGAGGGCGAGGAAGGAGAGGAAGGTGATGGCGGCGGCGAGCCGGCTCCAGTGGGCCCGGTCGAGGGTCTCGTACGCGCGCCAGGCGTGGGTGCGCATCAGGCGGGCGACCCAGGGGCCGATGACGGGGAGCTTGGTCAGCCAGTCCATGTCGTGCGTGTACCCCTCGATCCGTGCGGTGCGCGGGTGACCGGAGTACGAGAATCCCCCCGCCCGGCCGTCTCATGCGCGATCGACATGAGGTCGGTCGGCAAGAGGTCGGTCGACATGAGGTCGGTCGGCAAGAGGTCGGTCGACATGAGGTCGGTCGGCAAGAGGTCGGTCGACATGAGGGCCGGCCGCCGGAATTCTCTTCCGATCCTCCTCCCGTCGGATCATCACCCCTTTCGACGCACCGCCCGGGAATATCGTGTAATACCGGCATAAGCGGCATTGCCGCCTATACGGTCGGCTCCATGGCTGTCGAGACCCGCGTCCCGGACGACGACTGCGAAGCCCTCACCGGCTGGGGCCGCACCGCCCCCACCCTCGCGCGCGTGCACCGGCCCCGCAGTCCCGCCGAGGCGGTCGCGGTCCTCCGCGCGCCCGGCGGCCGGGGCGCGATCGCCCGCGGCCTCGGACGCTCCCACGGCGACGCCGCCCAGAACGCCGGCGGCACCGTCCTCGACATGACCGGCCTCGACCGGATCCGCGCCGTCGACGCGCGCGCGGGGCTCGTCGACTGCGAGGCGGGCGTCAGCCTGCACCGGCTGATGGAGGTCCTGCTGCCGCTCGGCCGGTTCGTCCCCGTCGTGCCCGCCACCCGGTACGTGACGGTCGGCGGCGCGATCGCCGCCGACGTCCACGGCGGGAACCAGCACGCCGCCGGCTCCTTCGGCCGGCACGTGGCCTCGCTCAAGCTCCTCACCCCCGACGGGGAGATCAGGACCGTCCGGCCCGGCACCCCGCTCTTCGACGCCACCACCGGCGGCATGGGCCTGACCGGCGTCGTCCTCTCCGCCGTCCTGCGGCTGCCGGCCGTCGAGACCTCCCTGATGCGCGTGGACACCGAGCGCGCCCGCGACCTCGACGACCTCCTCGCCCTGCTGGCCGGGGGCGACCACCGGTACGAGCACTCCACCGCCCGGGTCGACCTGCTCGCCCGGGGCGCCGCCACCGGCCGCGCCGTCCTCACGCGCGGCAACCCCGCCCCGTACGACGCGCTGCCCCGCCGCCACCCGGCCCGCCGCGCGCCGCTCGCCTTCCGGCCCGGGCGGCTGCCCGCCCCGCCGCCGCACGTCCCCGACGGGCTGCTCGGCGGCGCCTCCGCCGGGCTCTTCAGCGAGCTCTGGTACCGGGCCGCGCCCCGCGCGGCCACCGGCCGGCTCCGGCCGCTGTCCGGCTTCTTCCACCCGCTCGACGCCGTCCCGCACTGGAACCGGCTGTACGGTCCCGGGGGCTCCGTCCCGTACCGGTTCGTCCTCCCGTACGGGCGGGAGGAGGTGCTCCGGGGGATCGTGCGGCGGATCGCGGACCGGCGCTGGCCCGTCCTGCCCGCCGTCCTCAAGCGGTTCGGCCCGGGCGGTCCCGGGCCGCTCTCCTTCCCGCTGCCCGGCTGGTCCCTGGCCCTCGGCCTGCCCACCGGCCTGCCGGGGCTCGGCGCCTTCCTCGACGCGCTCGACGAGGAGGTCGCGGAGGCCGGCGGGCGGGTGTACCTGGCCGGGGACTCGCGGGTGCGGCCGGAGGTCCTGGCCGCGATGTACCCGCGGCTCGACGAGTTCCGGGCGCTGCGGGCCGCGCTCGGCCCCCGGTCCGTCCTCGCTTCGGACCTCTCCCGCCGTCTCTCCCTCTAGGACCCTCTAGGAGCTGATCGTGAAGGACGCCCTCGGCGCGCCCCAGTCCCTGCTCGTCCTCGGCGGCACCTCCGCGATCGGGCTCGCCACGGCCCGCCGGATGATCGCCCGGCGCACCCGCGCGGTCCACCTGGCCGGCCGCCCCTCCCCCGCCCTCGACGCCGCCGCCGACTCGCTGCGGGCGCTGGGGGCCGGGGTGCGGACCGTCCCCTTCGACGCGCTCGACCCCGGGTCGCACGAGGAGCGGCTCGGCCCGGTCTTCGCGGCGGGCGACGTCGACATGGTGCTGCTCGCCTTCGGGGTCCCGGGCGACCAGGCCCGCGACGAGTCCGACCCGGTCGCCGCCGCCCGGGTCGCCGGGACCAACTACACCGGCGCCGTCTCGGCCGGCCTGGTGTGCGCGGGCGCGCTCCAGGCGCAGGGGCACGGCTCGCTCGTGGTGCTCTCCTCGGTGGCGGCCGAGCGGGCCCGCCGCGCCGACTTCATCTACGGCTCCTCGAAGGCGGGGCTGGACGTCTTCGCCCAGGGGCTCGGGGACGCGCTGTACGGCACCGGGGTGCACGTGATGGTGGTGCGACCCGGGTCCGTGCGCTCCGGGGCGACGGCGGGGCGCCCGGAGGGACCGTTCGCGACCACCCCGGAGGCGGTCGCGGGCGCGATCGAGCTGGGGCTGCGGCGCCGCTCGGAGACGGTGTGGGTGCCGGGGACGCTGCGGATGGTGACGTCGGCGGTGCGGCACGTGCCGAGGCCGCTGTACCGGCGGCTGCCGGTGTAGGCGGCCGTGCCGGGCCTCAGGCGCTCGGCGCGGCCGTCGGCGTGTCGACCGGGCTGCCGCCCTGGGCCGGGACGGCGCGGGCCGGGTGGCCGCTGCCGAACTCGTAGTCGTACAGCTTCCGCCACACCAGGTCCGCGCCCTGCTCGTACAGCGCGAAGGAGCGGCAGGTCCAGGCCGCCTCGTACCCGGCGAGCTCCTCGAACGCCCGGTCCATCCCCTCCTCGGAGATGCCGTGCGCCACGGTGACGTGCGGGTGGTACGGGAACTGGAGCTCGCGCACGAGCGGCCCGGCCTCGTCCCTGATCCGCTGCTGGAGCCGGTCGCAGGGCACGACGCCCTCCGCCAGCTTCACGTAGACCACCGGGGAGAGCGGACGGAAGGTCCCGGTGCCCTTCAGGCGGACGGGGAAGGGGTGGTAGCCGGTGGCCACGCGCGCGAGGTGCGCCTCGATCTCCGGCAGCCGCTCCCGGGGGACCTCGGTCGGCGGGACGAGGGTGACGTGGGTGGGGATGCCGTGCGCGGCCTGGTCCCCGAAGCCGGCGCGCCGCTCCTGGAGCAGGCTGCCGTAGGGCTCCGGGACCGCGATCGAAACGCCGAGCGTTACGGTCCCCACGTCGTTCTCCTCCGTCGTCCGGTGCGTGTAGGTGCGTCGCGTGTGCGGGTGGGCGTGCGGGTGGTGCAGCCGCCAGTGTGCGGCCTGCACCACCCCCGTGACCAGGGCCCCGGTACTCAGTGCTTGGCGGGCAGGAAGCCCATCCGCTCGTACGTCTGCGCGAGGGTCTCGGCGGCGACCGCGCGGGCCTTCTCGGCGCCCTTGGCCAGGACTGAGTCCAGCGTCTCCGGGTCGTCCAGGTATTCCTGGGTGCGGGTCCGGAACGGCGTGACGAAGTCCACCATCACCTCGGCGAGGTCCGTCTTGAGCGCGCCGTACATCTTGCCCTCGTAGGACTTCTCCAGGTCGGGGACGGAGGTGCCGGTGAGGGTGGACAGGATGGTGAGGAGGTTGGAGACGCCGGCCTTGTTCTCCGGGTCGAAGCGGATCACCGTGTCGGTGTCGGTGACGGCGCTCTTGACCTTCTTCGCGGTGGCCTTCGGGTCGTCCAGGAGGTTGATGAGGCCCTTCGGCGTGGAGGCCGACTTGCTCATCTTGACCGAGGGGTCCTGGAGGTCGTAGATCTTCGCCGTCTCCTTCAGGATGTACGGCGAGGGGATCGTGAAGGTGTCGCCGAAGCGCCCGTTGAACCGCTCCGCGAGGTCGCGGGTCAGCTCGATGTGCTGGCGCTGGTCCTCGCCGACCGGGACCTCGTTCGCCTGGTAGAGCAGGATGTCGGCGACCTGGAGGATCGGGTACGTGAAGAGGCCGACGGTGGCGCGGTCGGCGCCCTGCTTGGCGGACTTGTCCTTGAACTGGGTCATGCGGGAGGCCTCGCCGAAGCCGGTGAGGCAGTTCATGATCCAGCCGAGCTGGGCGTGCTCGGGGACGTGGCTCTGGACGAAGAGGGTGCAGCGCTCCGGGTCGAGACCGGCGGCGAGCAGCTGGGCGGCGGCGAGCCGGGTGTTGGCGCGCAGCTCGGCCGGGTCCTGCGGGACCGTGATCGCGTGCAGGTCCACGACCATGTAGAACGCGTCGTGGGTCTCCTGGAGGGCGACCCACTGGCGGACGGCGCCGAGGTAGTTGCCGAGGTGGAACGAGCCGGCGGTGGGCTGGATTCCGGAGAGCACACGGGGACTGTCAAAGGCCATGCACATCATTCTCTCAGGTGCGGGACCGGTCCCCGCCCGACCGATGTGTCAGGTCCCGCCGGGCCGATGTGTCAGGGGGTACGCGCGCGGGGGCGCGGTTCCGGTCGCGGCGGCCGTGGCCCGTGGCGGATGAGACCAGGAACACAGTGCGCGCGCCGGTCCGCGCCCCCTCGCGGTGGCTGCCGGATCAGACGGGCAGGCCCGGGGCCGGGAAGGCGGCCATCAGGTCGGCGACCTCGGCGCGGATCGCGGCGAGCGCCTCCTCGTCGCCGCGGCCGGCGGCCGTGACGCCCCGGTCGATCCACTCCGCGACCAGCGGCATGTGCTCCGTACCGAGGCCGCGGGAGGTGAGGGCGGGGGTGCCGATGCGGATGCCGGAGGGGTCGAAGGGCTTGCGGGGGTCGAAGGGGACGGTGTTGTAGTTGACCACGATCCCGGCCCGGTCGAGGGCCTTGGCGGCGGTCTTGCCCGGCACCTGCCGGGAGGTGAGGTCCATCAGGATCAGGTGGTTGTCGGTGCCGCCGGAGACCAGGTCGAGGCCGCGGGCGAGGAGCGCCCCGGCGAGGGCCTTCGCGTTGGCGACGACGGCGTGGGCGTAGGTGCGGAAGGAGGGCAGGGCGGCCTCGCGCAGGGCGACGGCGATGGCGGCGGTGGTCTGGTTGTGCGGGCCGCCCTGGAGGCCGGGGAAGACGGCCCGGTCGAGGGCCCGGGCGTGCTCCTCGCGGGACAGGAGCATGGCGCCGCGCGGGCCGCGCAGGGTCTTGTGGGTGGTCGTGGAGATCACGTCCACGTGCCCGGCCGGGGACGGGTGGGCGCCGCCCGCGATCAGGCCCGCGATGTGGGCGACGTCGGCGACGAGGACGGCGCCGGCCTCGCGGGCGATCTCGCCGAAGGCGGCGAAGTCGATGGTGCGGGGCAGGGCGGTGCCGCCGCAGAAGATCACCTTCGGGCGCTCCTTGAGGGCCAGGTCGCGGACCTCGTCGAGGTCGACGAGCCCGGTGTCCCGGCGCACGCCGTACTGGACGCCCCGGAACCACGAGCCGGTGGCGGAGACGCCCCAGCCGTGGGTGAGGTGGCCGCCCATGGGCAGGGCCATGCCCATGACGGTGTCGCCGGGCTCGGCGAAGGCGAGGTACACGGCGAGGTTGGCCGGGGAGCCGGAGTAGGGCTGGACGTTGGCGTGGTCGACGCCGAAGAGGGCCTTGGCGCGCGCGACGGCGAGGGCCTCGACCTTGTCGATGTTCTGCTGGCCCTCGTAGTAGCGGCGGCCGGGGTAGCCCTCGCTGTACTTGTTCTGGAGGACGGTGCCGGAGGCTTCGAGGACGGCGGCGGAGACGTAGTTCTCGCTGGGGATGAGGCGCAGGGTGTCGGCCTGGAGCCGCTCCTCGGCGCCGACGAGGGCGGCGAGTTCGGGGTCGGCGGCGGAGAGGGCGGGGTGGGCGTCTGCGACTGCGACGGCTTCGGTGGTGGTCACGGTGGTGTCCTCCGGGCGTGGTCGGTGTCCCGGGGCACTGCGAGGAGGTCGCGGCGCCGCGCGGGACGTCGGTCCCGGGACGCCCAGGCGGGCGGCGCCTCGTGCGGTCTGCCGCGCACGGCTCCCCCGGGGTCGCTTCCCCGTACGCCAGTCGCCGTGCGTGCCGTCAGGGTAGCGGCCCGGCCGTGTCGGAGGTTTCCCCGTCCGGCATGCGAGCGACGATAGGGGAAGGGGGCACATCCACCCCGGGCCGCAGGACGAACGGAGATCCCGTGTCGAGGACAGAAGACGCGATCGCTTCCGCGGAGGCGCACGGCGCCCACAACTACCACCCCCTTCCGGTCGTCGTCGCCTCGGCGGACGGCGCCTGGATGACCGATGTCGAGGGGCGTCGGTACCTCGATCTGCTCGCCGGGTACTCGGCGCTCAACTTCGGGCACGGCAACCGGCGTCTGATCGACGCGGCGAAGGCCCAGCTGGAGCGGGTGACGCTGACCTCGCGGGCCTTCCACCACGACCGGTTCGCCGACTTCTGCACGCGGCTCGCGGAGCTGTGCGGCAAGGAGGCGGTGCTGCCGATGAACACGGGGGCGGAGGCGGTGGAGACGGCCGTCAAGACGGCCCGGAAGTGGGGGTACGAGGTGAAGGGCGTGCCGGACGGGCACGCGAAGATCGTGGTGGCGGCGAACAACTTCCACGGCCGGACGACGACGGTCGTGAGCTTCTCCACGGACCACGAGGCGCGGGACCACTTCGGGCCGTACACGCCGGGGTTCGAGATCGTGCCGTACGGGGACCTGACGGCCCTGGAGGCGGCGGTCACGGAGAACACGGTGGCGGTGCTCCTGGAGCCGATCCAGGGCGAGGCGGGGGTCCTGGTGCCGCCGGCCGGCTATCTGCCGGGGGTGCGGGAGCTGACCCGGCGGCGGAACGTGCTGTTCGTGGCGGACGAGATCCAGTCGGGGCTCGGGCGGACGGGGAGGACGTTCGCGTGCGACCACGAGGGCGTGGTGCCGGACGTGTACCTGCTCGGGAAGGCGCTGGGCGGCGGGGTGGTGCCGGTGTCGGCGGTGGTGGCCGACCGGGACGTGCTCGGGGTCTTCCGGCCGGGCGAGCACGGGTCGACCTTCGGCGGGAACCCGCTGGCCTGCGCGGTGGCCCTGGAGGTGATCGCGATGCTGCGGACGGGCGAGTACCAGGAGCGGGCGGCGGAGCTGGGCGACCACCTCCACGCCGAGCTGGGGCTGCTCGTGGGCGGCGGCGCGGTGGAGGCGGTGCGGGGGCGCGGGCTGTGGGCCGGGGTGGACATCGCCCCGTCGAAGGGCACGGGCCGGGAGATCTCGGAGCGGCTGCTCGACCGGGGGGTCCTGGTGAAGGACACCCACGGCTCGACGATCCGGATCGCCCCGCCGCTGGTCATCGCGAAGGAGGACCTGGACTGGGGTCTTGAGCAGTTGAGGGGGGTGCTGGCGGACTGACGGGGTCCGTCCCCGCCGGTCCGGCGACCGGCGGGGACGGAGCCGCGGTCACAGGATCACGTGCGGCAGGAAGCGGGCGTACTCGTCGGTGACGGGGCCCGCCGACTCCCGGATGCCGAGGCCCGCCGCCTCGTCCTCGACGACCCACGCGCCGAGGACCACCCGGTTGCCGTCGAAGTCGGGCAGCGGGGCGAGGCCCTGGTAGCAGCAGGGCTCCCCGTCCCGTACGAAGGGCTCCGTACCGGCCTCGTGCAGGGTGACGCCCTCGCCCTCGCGGCCGAGCAGCGGTTTGGCGACCCAGCCGGTGGTGGCGGCGAGTTCGCGCGGCCCGTCGAGGTAGGCGGGCAGCAGGTTGGGGTGGTCCGGGTACAGCTCCCACAGGATCGCGAGCAGCGCCTTGTTGGAGAGCAGCATCTTCCAGGCGGGCTCGATCCAGCAGGTGGTGCCGGTGCCGCCGCCGTTGTCAAGGGTGTCCAGGACGTACGGGCCGAAGCGGTCGGTGGTCAGCCACTCCCACGGGTAGAGCTTGAAGCAGCTGCGGACGAAGCGGAGCCGGTCGTCGACGAAGCGGCCCGAGAGCCGGTCCCAGCCGATCTGCTCGACGGAGAGCGCCTCGGTCTCCAGGCCGGCCTGCTGGGCGGTCTCGCGCAGGTACGCGACCGTCATCAGGTCCTCGCCGAGCTCGTCGCCCTCCGAGTGCGCGAAGTGGACGGGGCCGGGCGGCAGCAGGTGGGCCTGCCGCTTCCAGGCGTCGACGAGCCGCTCGTGGAGGGAGTTCCACTGGTCGGCGCCGGGGAACCGCTCCTCCATCCAGAACCACTGCGGGCTCGCGGCCTCCACGAGGGAGGTGGGGGTGTCGGCGTTGTACTCCAGCATCCTGGCCGGCCCCGTGCCGTCGTACCGCAGGTCGAACCGCCCGTAGATCGAGGGTAGTTCGTCACGGCGGCGCCAGGACTCGGCGATCAGTCCGGCCAGCCGGGGGTCGGTGACGCCGAGCTCCGCGAAACGTTCCTCCTCGACGATGTGCGCGGCGGCGGCGAGGGACATGGCGTGCAGTTCCTCGACGACCTCCTCCAGCGCCTCGACCTCGGGCAGGGAGAAGGAGTAGTACGCGCTCTCGTCCCAGTACGGGCGCAGCGAGCCGTCCGGGTGGCGGGTCAGCGGATAGACGAGCCCCTGCTCCTCGACGGTCCGCTGCCAGTCGGGGCGGGGTTCGATGGTGTGGCGTTCCACGGTGCCGGGCCCGCCTCAGCCGCCGCCGGAACCGGAGCAGCCGAAGCCGCCGCTGTCGACGGCGGCCTTGTCGAAGCTGCCGCCGCTCACCTTCTTGTCGCTGACGGACCCGCCGTAGTAGTACGACCCGCGGGGAGAGCTGCTGCCGCCGCTGCCGCTCTCGCACTCGTAACGGGGCAGCTGTTCCCGGCTCAGCCGGTCCACGCACCGCTTGTCCGGTTCGGAACCGCACGCCGTGATCGTCGCCGCAAGGACGCCCATGCCGCCGAGCACCACCGTGCTCGACCTCAGCCTCCGCACGTCTCTCACCCTCCCCCTTCGCGGTCGCGATCCCCTCGGTCGCGCGCCTCACGGTCACACATGCCGCGACCGCCAGTCCAGTCCGCTGCTTTCCGGCCGCAGGCCCTAGAGTCGTTTCGTGCTCCTCGGGATGATTTGTGCGTTTGCTTCAGCCATCTGCTACGGCACGGCGTCCGTCTTCCAGGCGGTGGCGGCCCGTGCGGCGGAGCCGGGCACGGGCGGCGGCGTCGACGTCGCGCTGCTGTGGCGGGCGGTGCGGCAGTGGCGCTATCTCGCCGGTCTCTGCCTGGACGGCCTGGGGTTCGTCCTCCAGGTCGTGGCCCTGCGGACGCTGCCCATCTACGTGGTGGGCGCGGCCCTCGCCGCGAGCCTGGCGGTGACGGCGGTCGTCGCCTCGCGGGTGCTCCGGGTGCGGCTGAGCCGGGTGGAGTGGGCGGCGGTGGCGGTGGTCTGCGCGGGGCTCGCGATGCTGGCCCTCGCCTCGGGCAGGGAGGGCCACCGGGCGGGCCCGGAGGCGCTGGACTGGGCGCTCCTGGCCGTCGCTTTCGGGATCCTGCTGCTCGGCGCGGCGGCCGGCCGGCTGCCGGACCGCCCGCGCGCGCTCGCCCTGGGCCTGGGGGCGGGCTTCGGCTTCGGGGTGGTGGAGGTGGCGGTCCGCCTGATCGACGGGATCGACCTGACGGACCCGACCCTGTACGCGCTCCTGGCGGGCGGCGGGGCGGCGTTCCTCCTCCTGACCTCGGCGCTCCAGCGGGGTTCGGTGACGACGGCGACGGCGGGCATGGTCCTCGGCGAGACGATCGGCCCGGCGGCGGTCGGCGTGGCCTGGCTCGGCGACACCACCCGCGCCGGCCTCGGCTGGCTCGCGGTCACCGGCTTCGCCGTGGCGGTGGCGGGCTCCCTGACCCTGGCGCGCTTCGGCGAGGCGCCGGACCCGGACCCGGACCGGGAGGCGGATCCCGGGCCCCCTGCCGGTGCCGTTTAGCCGGCCGACACGGAAGACAGGCCCTGGCTCGGGTTCCGGCCTCCTGCCGGTGGTGTCCGGCAGAGTGCGACGCATGTTGCAGGTATGCCTGAACGGAGCACGGAGCCGGAGCGAGGACCGGTGGGTCCCGGTGACTCCGGGGGAGTTGGCGGCCGAGGCGGCACGCGCCGTGGAGGCCGGAGCGGAGGACGTCCACCTCCACCCCCGGGGGGCCGACGGTCTCGACTCGCTGGAGCCCCGGGCGGTCGCCGGGGCGGTGGGCGCGGTGCGCGCCGCCGTGCCGGAGGGGGTGCGGGTCGGGGTCACCACCGGGGCCTGGGCGGTCCCGGACCCGGAGCGGCGGATCGCGCTGATCCGGTCCTGGACGGTGCTGCCCGACCACGCCTCGGTGAACTGGCACGAGGAGGGCGCCGAGGCGGTGGCCGACGCGCTGCTGGAGCGCGGGATCGGCGTCGAGGCCGGCGTCTGGTCGGACACCGACGGCGCCCGCCGGTTCCGCACCTGGCCGTCGGCCCACCGGGTGCTGCGGGTCCTGGTCGAGGTGACCGACACCGACCCGGCCACGGCGGCGTCCACGGCCACGGCCCTGCTGCGGGAACTGGGGGACGGCCTCGCGGCGCCCCTGCTGCTGCACGGCGAGGACGGCGGCGCCTGGCCCGTCCTGCGCGCGGCGGCCGGCCTGGGCCTGGCCACCAGGATCGGCCTGGAGGACGTACGGACACTGCCCGACGGCTCGACCGCGGAGGGCAACGCGCACCTGGTACGGACGGCCCGGGAGATCCTCGAAGAGCACCGCGGCCGGCCGAAGCCGTGATCGGAGGAGCCCGGGAAGCACCTGCAGGGCACTTCCGGCCTGTCGCGGTGGAGGGCGGGCGTTTCTCGCCGAACATCGAGCACGTGGCCTCGCGCGGCAGCGCCCCGGGCCGTTGTCAGTGGTCGCGGGCAGGATCACGGGCATGACGCCGTTGCTCCTTTCCGACATCGAACGAGCCGTGCGCGGCAGTTGGAGTGCCGAGACGTGCACGCCCGAGTTCCGAGCACGCTGGACCGAGGACAACCCGGCCCGGGACCAGTGCGGGGTGACCGCCATGGTGCTCAACGACCTGCTGGGGGGCGAGCTGATCCGCGGGGAGGTCCACGTCGGCGGAGAGCGCGTGGACCACCACTGGTGGAACCGCCTGGGCGCGGGCGTCGAGATCGACCTCACCCGCGAGCAGTTCGGGCCGGAGGAGGTGGTCACCGGCGGCATCGTCGTTCCCCGCCCGCCCGTGACCGAGTGGCGCAGGCTCCGCGAGGAGTACGAGCTCCTCCGCGACCGGGTCCTGGAGAAGCTCGACCGGCAGCAGGCGTCCGCCTCCGGGACCGTGCCTCGGCAGCCGCTCGCGGGACTCGCCGACGAGACGGTCGAGCGTGTCGACGAGCAGGACCGGGTCCTGGCGGTGGTCGGCCGGGACGAGGCCGTTCGCCGTGGCTGGCTGCACCGGATCGCCGTGACGGTGTGCCGGGACCGTGAAGGCCGGATCCTCGTGCACCGTCGTTCCGAGCACCTCACCCGGTTCCCGGGGCACTACGAGGTGGCGTCCGGCGGCGCCGTCGCCGCGGGTGAGTCCTACGAGGAGGCCGCATCGCGCGAACTGGCCGAGGAACTGGGCGTCCGAGCACCGGTCCGCTTCGTCGTGAAGTTCCTGAACCGCAGGGGGCTCAGCCCCCATTGGCTCGCCGTGCACGAGGCCGTCCTGTCCGACGACCCGAATCCCGACCCGGACGAAGTGATGTGGCACGGCTGGCTGACGGAGTCCGCACTCCTCCGGTCGATGGAGGAGAATCCGTTCACTCCGGACAGCGAGGACGCCCTGCGCCACTACTTCGCCGCCGCGGAGCGGGGAACCGCCTGATCGCCGAGGCTCCGGGACGTGCGGCGGGTGTGGCGCGAGGTGGAGGCCGTCCGTCCCGGTGCTCGGCCCCGCCGGTCGTGCCCCGCGGTGGTCACAGCCAGCTGGCCCAGCCGAAGGTCAGGAGGTAGGCGCGCGTGACCGCCGCTCGCCCGCGGCGACCGGTACGGACGGCCGCGGCAAGGGCGACGGTGAACCAGGACGCGACCGCTCCGCCGACGGCCAGGGCCCACACGGCGCCGCCGATGACGGCGAACAGCGCCACGACGAAGGCCGTGACGACGAACCCGGCATGGGCACCGCCGATACTCACCCGGAACAGCTCGCGCACGACCCGGCGGTCCTCCGCGAGAACCCTCTCGTAAGCGTTCGGCTCTCGCCCCGAACCGTCCTGTTCGTCCATGTCCCGCTCCACGAGCCCCCCTCACCACGACCCGGTCGAGCCGGGTCCGACACTCCTTCGGACGCCCGTGCCCGCCACGACGTTGCCTCCCGACGGCCCCAACAGGCACCGCGCACCCCTCAGGGCAGCACCCGGCACAGCGCCTCCAACGCTCCCGGCCACGCGCTGTCCGACGGGGTGGCGTAGCCGACGACGAGGCCGTCCGGGGCCGGGGTGGCGGTGGGGCGGCGGTAGTGGGAGACGCCGTGGACGGCGAGGCCGTGGTGGGCGGCGGTCCGCAGGGTCGGGCGTTCGGTGCCCGGGGGGAGGGTGAGGACGGCGTGCAGGCCGGCCGCGATGCCGCCGACCCGGGTCTCCGGCGCGTGCGCGGCCACCGCCGCCACGAGCTGGTCGCGGCGGCGCCGGTAGCGCAGCCGCATCGCCCGGACGTGCCGGTCGTACGCCCCCGAGCGCAGGAACTCCGCGAACGCCAGCTGGTCCGGCGCGCCCGACGCCCGCTCCACGGTCCCCCTCGCCGCCGTCACCTCGTCCACCAGGCCCGCCGGCAGGACCATCCACGCCAGGCGCAGGCCGGGCGCGAGGGACTTGCTCGCGGTGCCGAGGTACACGACCCGCTCCGGGTCGAGGCCCTGGAGCGCCCCCACCGGCTGCCGGTCGTAGCGGAACTCGCCGTCGTAGTCGTCCTCCAGGACCAGGCCGCCCGACGCCCGCGCCCAGTCGACGACGGCCGCCCGCCGGTCCGGGGGCAGGGCCCCGCCGAGCGGGAACTGGTGGGCCGCCGTCATCAGGACCGCTCCGCAGCCGGGGAGAGACGTCAACCGCCTCACGTCCGTGCCCCGTTCGTCGAAGGGGAGGAGCGGGGTGCCCAGGCCCGCCCGGGTCAGGACGTCCGCGTGGACCCTCAGGCCGTACGACTCCACGGCCGCCTCCCGCACCCCGCGCTCCCGCAATGCCTGGCCGAGCAGCGTCAGGCCGTGCGCGAACCCCGCGCAGACCACGATCCGTTCGGGCCGGGCGTGCACGCCCCGCGCGCGGGCCAGGTACTCGGCGAGCGCGGTGCGCAGTTCGGGGCGGCCGCGCGGATCCCCGTACCCGAAGGCCTCGTCGGGGGCGGCGGTGAGCGCCCGCCGGTACGCCTTGAGCCAGTCGGCGCGGGGGAAGGAGGCGAGGTCGGGGGTGCCCGCCCTGAGGTTGTGGACGGGGGTGGCCGTGGCCGGAGGGGTGGTCGGGGGCCGGTGGCGCGGCCGGTCCCGGGGCTCCGCGCGGTCGGCCACCCGCGTGCCCGAGCCCTGCCGGGCGGTCAGCCAGCCCTCGGCGACCAGTTCGGCGTACGCGTCGGCGACCGTGTTGCGGGCCGTGCCCAGGTCGGCGGCGAGCGAGCGGGAGGACGGCAGCCGGGTCCCCGCCGCCAGGCGCCCGCTGCGCACCGCCTCCCGCAGGGCGTCCATGAGCCCCGCTCGCAGCCGCGTCCCCCGGAGTTCCAGATGGAGGTCGGCCCCGAAAGTGGCCCAGTCGTTCGCCATGGAAATGGACCATACCCCTGCGCCAACCGGTTCCTAGGGTGGACACCATGACCAGTACGCACACCACCGTCGAACGCGCCCACGAGCACGCGCCCCGGATGCCCTTCGCCGAGCGGGTCCCCGAGTTCTACCGGGCGATGATCCGCCTGGAGACGGCCGCCGCCAAGGACGTCGACCCCACCCTCTACCACCTGATCAAGATCCGGGCCTCGCAGGTCAACCACTGCGCGTTCTGCGTGGACATGCACAGCAAGGACGCCCTCGCGGAGGGCGAGAGCGTCGAGCGGATCGTGCAGCTCTCCGCCTGGGAGGAGTCCCAGCACTTCTACACCGAGCGGGAGCTCGCGGCGCTCGCCCTGACCGAGGCCGTCACCGTCCTCACCGACGGCTTCGTGCCCGACGAGGTGTACGCGCTCGCCGCCGCGCACTTCGACGAGACCGAGCTGGCCCGGGTGATCGCCGCGATCGTCACCATCAACGCCTGGAACCGGATCGGCGTCACCACCCGGATGACGCCCGGCCACTACGAGCCGGGCGCCCCGTAGGCGTCCGCCGGGACAGCCGGGATCAGTACGCGCCCGGCTCGAAGAACTCCAGGGCCACCCGGAGCACCTCGCGCTGCTTCGGCCAGTCCTCCTCCGGGCCCGCCGCCAGGATCGCGTAGTGGGTGCCGTCCGCCGCCGTGAACGCCCGGTCGACCACCTTGCGGCGGCCCCCGTCGCGGTCGTACGCGTACACCAGCTCGGCGGCGTCGGCCGGGGCGTCCGGTTCGCCGGTGACCCGTTCGAGGCTGATCTCCTCGTAGCCGGGCTTGGTGGCCCTCCCGTCCTGCGAGGTGCCGCGCAGGGCGTCGTACGGCGTCAGGCCGCCCTCGGAGACCACGAAGACCTGGAGGAGGCTCCGGCCGTCCGGCGCGTTGTAGAAGACGCCCTGGTCGGACTCGGTGCGGTTCCAGTCCTCGGGGATCGCGATCGTGAAGCTCTTGAGGTCCTTCACCGCCCGGTAGCCGGGTGGCGGCACGTCGTCCGTGGGAGTGGACGTGGGCGTGCCGGAGGTCGGCTCCGCCGTCTCCCCGGAGGGCGTCTCCTCCGAGACCGGGTCCGACGCCGACACCGAGGCCGGCGGGCCCGCCGCCGGGGCCTTCCCGTCGTCGCCCCTGCCCCAGAGCAGCCAGCCGCCGACGGACCCCGCCGCCAGGACGGCCGCGGCCACCCCGGCCACGACCGCCGTCCGCGCGGAGGACCGGGGCGGCGGGGGCGGGGGCGGCGCGTACTGCCAACCGCCCGTCTCCGGTACGTACCGGGGCCCGTACTGCGTCTCGTACGCGAGGGTGTGCTCCGGCGCGTACTCCGGTCCGCGCTCCGGCGCGTATCCCGGTCCGTGCTCCGGCGCGGTCGGGGGCGGGGGCGGGGGCAGCGGCGGGAGGAGCGGGCCGCTCCCGCCGACGGGCCCGGGCGCGGGCGCCGGGGCTCCCGTCTCCCAGCTCTGCGTCTCGTCGTTCCAGCGGGCCCCGCCGCCCCCGCCTCCCCCGTACCCGCTCATCTCATCCTCCGAGGAGCGCGCCGACGGCCTGCCCCACGGCCACGCCCGAGGCGAGGATGCCGGTCACGGCCCCGGCGTCCGCGAGGGCCCGGCGCAGGCGGGTGAGGCGGCCGGTGCCCGCGCGGCCGGTGCCCTCGATCTCGTCCTCCGCGTCGGAGAGTTCGGCGTCCAGGGCGGCCGTCCGCTCGGAGGCGACGACACCGCCCAGGTCGCCGCGGAGGCGGCGGATCGCCAGGAGCAGCTCCTCCTGGAGGGGGTCGCGGGCCGGCTGGTTCCCGGTCACGGTGCTGGTGACGGTGTTGTGGTCGCCGATGGTGACGTTGCCGCCGGTGTTGGAGACCTGGATGCCGTCGCGGCGCGGGGTGTCGTCGGTGTCAGCCACGGTTGCCTCCGGGCGTCGAGGTGGTGAAGGTCTTGTTGGTGACGGTGTTGTGGTTGCCGAGGGTCACGTTGCCCTTGGTGTTCTCGATGAAGGTGCCGCCCTCGGCCACGTGGACGATCTTCTGCTCGAACTCGGCCGTCTCGTAACCGGCTTCGCGGAGCGCGACCGTCACGCCGTTCGCGACCCGGTCCTGGACGCTCTTCAGGTAGCGGCTGACGTCCATCTCCTGGAACAGGGAGGCCTCGTCGTCGGAGCCGAGCTCGCGGACCGAGACCTCGGGCCCCTCGGGCAGCGCGTGGGCGTGGCCCGCGGTGAGCAGCCGCCAGGCGTGGCCGAGCGAGCGCCAGAGGGTGACGAGGGCCTGTCCGGCGGAGCGCGGGGTCTGCCCGAGGGCCCAGACGGCCTTGCCGAAGTGGTGGTTGTGCCGGTAGCGGTGGGCGATCCGGTCGGCGTAGCGGTAGAGCGGCTTCACGGGCCGCAGAACGTGCGGGGCGACCTCCAGCATCAGCATGCCGCCCTGCGTGTGGACGCGGACGAAGACGGTGGTGACGATCTCCTCGCCCCAGCCGCCGACCCGGACGCGCAGGAAGTGGCGGCGGGTCTCGCCGCCCTCCTCGATGGAGCCCGAGCGGTGCGCCTCGAAGCCCTCGGGGGTGTACGGGGCGGCGGTGCGGTCCGGGAGGCCGTCGACGGGCAGGAAGACGACCTCGTCGATCTCCAGGTCGCGCAGCCGGTCCCGTACGGCCGCCTGGATCTGCGGCGAGCCGTGCGGGGAGGGCACGCGCAGCGCCTCCACGAGCGGGACGACGTGCCGCATGATGGCGCTGTTGTCGAGCGGTTCGGGCGCCCGGCCGTCGAGGTCCTTGCGGGGGCGCAGCTCGATGGAGAGCGACCAGGGCTCGTACGGTTCGCCGGCGCCGCAGAACGGGTCGTCGGCCCCGTACATGACGAGCCGCGCGTGCTGCTCGATCCGGATGCGGTCGCGCAGCCGGCGGGAGCGGGCGCCCTCGGCCTGCTCGGCCGGGTCGGCGCGCTGGTCGGGGAAGCGCTCCCGGGAGAGCTCCTGGGTGAGCGCGCGGGCGAACTGGCCGCGCTGGACGGCCACCGCCCAGGCCACGAGCAGCGGCACCGCGATCGTGATCCACGCCTCCAGCCGGCCGACGCCCCACACCTCGTCGGCGGCGAGCAGCGCCAGGGCGCCGAGGAACTCGCCCGCCTCGGAGAGGTCGCCGAGCAGCTCCCAGCGGTCCTCCTCGTCGCCGAGGGCGAGGAAGAGGAGGAACAGCGCGCCCTGGAAGAGCATGAGCCGCCCGTACCAGCGCAGGACGAAGGCGGGGACGAGGCGGTACACCGGGGTGGCGGCGGTGGCGGCCCGGCCGCGGATCCAGCGGGCGACCCCGAGCAGCAGGAAGGGCACGACGAGGAGGACGACCAGGCCCTTGGTCAGCGGGAACGCGACGACCCAGAGCGCCAGGATCGCGGCGGCCCAGCCGAGTTCGACGCGGCGGGCGCGCAGCGCGTGGGCGAGGACGCGGCTCGCGTCGTAGCCGAGGGAGGGGGCGGCGAAGCGCTCCTCGTGGACGTAGAGCTGGTCGATGACCTCGTCGCGGAAGCCGTCGTCGAGGTACGTGCCGGCGCAGAGCAGCCGGGTCGCCTCGCTGGCCGACGGGTGGGTGCCCGGTGACGGGGTGCCGGACGGTGGCGTGCCGGGTGGCGGCGTACCGGGTGGCTGTCCGGGCTGCTGGGGTACGAACGACTGCGCCAAGGCTCCCCCGATGGTGTGGAACTGTCCTTCGCCCCCGGAGGGTTGACCGGGAGCCGGTGGCACAGCATAGGCGAGGCGGGAGTCCCCCGTCGGTGGAAAAAACGGCGCCCCCGGTCCGTACGGTCGGTCGTACGGGCCGGGGGCGCCGGAAGTGCGCGGGGAGCGGGCTCAGATGAGGCCGAGCTCGCGGACCGCGTCGCGCTCCTCGGCGAGCTCCTGCACGGAGGCGTCGATGCGGGCGCGGGAGAAGTCGTTGATCTCCAGGCCCTGGACGATCTCGTACTTCCCGTCCTTGGTGGTGACGGGGAAGGAGGAGATGAGGCCCTCGGGGACGCCGTAGGAGCCGTCCGACGGAACGCCCATGGAGGTCCAGTCGCCCTCGGCGGTGCCGTTGACCCAGGTGTGGACGTGGTCGATGGCGGCGTTCGCGGCGGAGGCGGCGGAGGACGCGCCACGGGCCTCGATGATCGCGGCGCCGCGCTTGGCGACGGTCGGGATGAAGGTGTCGGCCAGCCACGCCTCGTCGCTGACGACCTCGGCGGCGTTCTTGCCGGCGATCTCCGCGTGGAAGACGTCCGGGTACTGGGTCGCGGAGTGGTTGCCCCAGATGGTGAGGCGCTTGATGTCCTCGACGGAGGCGCCGGTCTTGGCGGCGAGCTGCGACAGCGCGCGGTTGTGGTCCAGGCGGGTCATCGCGGTGAAGCGCTCGGCCGGGACGTCCGGGGCGGCGGCCTGGGCGATCAGGGCGTTGGTGTTGGCCGGGTTGCCGACGACGAGGACCTTGATGTCGTCCGCGGCGTGGTCGTTGATGGCCTTGCCCTGCGGCTTGAAGATGCCGCCGTTGGCCGCGAGCAGGTCGCCGCGCTCCATGCCCTTGGTGCGGGGGCGGGCGCCGACGAGCAGCGCGACGTTGGCGCCCTCGAAGCCCTGGTTCGGGTCGTCGAAGATGTCGATGCCCTTGAGCAGCGGGAACGCGCAGTCGTCGAGCTCCATGGCGGTGCCCTCGGCGGCCTTGACGCCCTGCGGGATCTCGAGGAGGCGGAGCTTGACCGGCACGTCCGCGCCGAGCAGGTGGCCGGAGGCGATGCGGAAGAGCAGCGCGTAGCCGATCTGGCCGGCCGCGCCGGTCACGGTGACATTCACGGGAGTGCGGGTCATGGCGATCTCCGTAAGACAGCTGGCGGTGGGGGTCCCTGCCCCTGGTGCGGGATACCCCTCTTGATCGATCGGTGTCTCGACGTGAAGAGATATCCAGCGGTCAGGCTATCCGACCCGGGCCCTCCTGAATCCCCACCCCTTTGTGGTCCGGCTCACTGCCACCCGTCCGCGCGGGCCGTCCTACCGGCCCGCCGCGCAGCCCCCGGTGCCGTCCGCGAGGGTGCCGCAGGCGCGTGCGGACGCCTCCGGGGCGGCGGCGAGCACCGGGGTGTACGCGTCGGTCTCCTCCGCCGCCGTGTCGGCGCCCTCGGGGACGGTGGCGCGCCCGGTCGCGCCCGCGACCTCGACGGAGGCGGTGTCGCCGGGGGGCGGCGCCGGTGATCCGGGTCCAGGAGGCCGCGCAGGCGGCGCTGTGGCGGACCTCGACGGCGGCGGCGGCGACGCGGGCGCGTGCGACGGTGACGGCGAGGGGGCCGCCGCACCCCATGGCCTCGGGGTCCCGTCCGGCGCGGTCGGCACCGGAGCACCCCACCCCCGCGGGGAGTTCGGTGCGGGGCGTCGGGCTCGGGGCGGGGGTGGTGGGCGGCGCGGTCGCGCGCCCGCCCGCACCACCGTCCGCCCCGCCGCCACCGCCCAGGTCGACGAGGGGCGGGGCGGCGGTGACGACGAGCGGGGCCCCGAGGACGGCGGCGACGTGGAGGAGCACGGTGGTACGGCGACGGGGGGCGGGGCGGGGCGACCGGGGCCGGGGCCGGGACCGAGACCGGCACCGGGCCCCCGGAGCCCCGGCGTCCGGGGCTCCCGCGCGCGCCTCCCCCGCCGGCGCGAAGCGCCTCCGGGCGCGTTCCCAGCGGTCCGCGAGGTCGGCCGGGTCCGCGCCGGTCACCTCCGCGAGGGCGAGCACGCACCGCGCGGGACGGGCCGACGGGCGTTCAGATACGCGTCCCGCGCGGACCGTTCGCGCCCGGTGCGCTCGGTGCGCTCGATGCGCTCGGTGCGCTCGGTGCGCTCGGCGACGGCCACCACGCCCAGGCCGCTGCGGTCGATCAGGCGCCGGATCCGCTCCGTGGACGCGCGCGCCTCCGGGTCGAGTCCCTCCGGAAGCGCCTTCCAGCCGGGCATGTGCCACCCCCTCGCCTCCGCTCTCGTCACCCGCCCCGTCCGTCACGTCGAAGGATGGCAGCGCCGGGGGCGGCGCGCGCCCCGCACGGGTGACGACGTACCGGAATGGTCACTTCCGTGCCACAGCGCGCCGACGGGCCTTGAACCGGCGTTGGCGCGTCCATGACCCTTGATCACGACGGCGCCCGCCCTCCCACGGGGGAGAGGGCGGGCGCCGCGTCCGCGCGTACGGGCCCTACGTCACCGTCAGGTGGAGGATGTCCTCCAGGAACGGGATCCGCAGCCAGGGCCCCGGCTGCACCATGAGCGCGAGCAGCACGATCAGGCCGCCCATCACCCCGTACGTGATCATGTCGGTGAAGCGGGACCGGACCGCCAGCATGCCCACGGACGGCACCGTCCGCCGCATCACGGCGCCGAGCAGGAGCGCGACCCCGACCAGGATCGCCCCCACGCGGAAGGACTGCGGGAACGCGTCCGCGCCCACCACGAGCAGTCCGGCCCCGGCGACGCAGAGGACCGTGATCAGCGGCCACTGGCGCGCGGGCGCCGGGGCGGCGCCGGGCGCGGCGCGCCCGCCGCCCTCGGGGCGTGCGGTGTCGGTGGTGACGGTGGGCGGCCGCCGCCGCGGTCCGCGTCGCATCCGGAGGCCCCCGGACGTCACGTCAGAGCGCCGCGGCCGCGCGCTCGGCGGCCTCGACGACGTTGACGAGGAGCTGGGCGCGGGTCATCGGGCCCACGCCGCCCGGGTTCGGGGAGATCCAGCCGGCGACCTCGGCGACGCCGGGGTGCACGTCGCCGACGATCTTCCCCTCGGCGTTGCGCGAGACGCCGACGTCGAGGACGGCCGCGCCCGGCTTCACGTCCTCGGGCTTGATCAGGTGCGGCACGCCGGCCGCCGCCACGATGATGTCGGCGTTCCGCAGGTGCGCCGCGAGGTCCCGGGTGCCGGTGTGGCACTGGGTCACGGTCGCGTTCTCGGAGCGGCGGGTGAGCAGCAGCGGCATCGAGCGCCCGATGGTGACGCCGCGCCCGACGACCACGACCTCGGCGCCGTTGATCTCCACGCCGTGGCGGCGGAGCAGGGTGATGACGCCGTTGGGCGTGCAGGGCAGCGGGGCGGGCTCGTTGAGCACCAGGCGGCCCAGGTTGGTCGGGTGGAGCCCGTCCGCGTCCTTCTCCGGGTCCATCAGCTCCAGGACGCGGTTCTCGTCGATGCCCTTGGGCAGTGGGAGCTGCACGATGTAACCGGTGCAGGCCGGGTCCTCGTTGAGCTCCCGCACGACCGCCTCGATCTCCTCCTGGGTGGCGGTGCCGGGCAGCGTGCGCTGGAGGGAGGCGAGGCCGACCTCAGCGCAGTCGCGGTGCTTTCCGGCCACGTACTTCTGGCTGGCCGGGTCGTCGCCGACGAGGACGGTGCCGAGTCCGGGCGTGACGCCCTTCTCCCTGAGGGCCGCCACACGGGCGGTCAGATCGGACTTGATCGCGGCTGCGGTGGCCTTGCCATCGAGAATCTGGGCGCTCATGGAGCCATCTTCCCGGATGCCCCCCGGCTTCTTCCAATTCGCTCGCGCCGAGGGCCCCGGGGCGCGGAACGGAAGGTTGCACTTGCACAACTCCGTGACGTATCGACTGGACAAAAACTCGCCCTTGCGACAACGATGATCGGCGCAGCACCGCGGAAAGTGCCGGGGGGAAATCCGCTCAGATGCCGTGAAAGTCCTCCGCGCGGGCCGCGACGTCCCCGCACAGAGAAATTCACGGAGGAATCCCGCGATGAGCTTCGGCGACCCGAACAACCCCTACGGCCAGGGCCAGGGGCAGGGGCAGGGCCAGCAGCCCGGCTACGGCTACCCGCAGGGCCAGCAGCCCGGGTACGGCTACCCGCAGCAGGCCCCGCAGGGCGTGCCGCCGCAGCAGGGCTACGGCTACCCCGCCGCCCCGCCGGTCTCGCCGTACGCCGGTGGCGGCTACCCGGGCGCGGGCGGCTACGGCAACGTCCCGCCGCTGGCGCACTGGGGCTGGCGCTTCCTCTCCCGGCTGATCGACCTCGCCGTCGTCATGCTGCCGTACTACGTGCTGATCGGCATAGCCGCCGCGACGAGCGACGGCAGCGGTGAGAACGGCCTCGGGGCGATCCTCGGCGTGGTCGGCCTCGTCTACCTGATCTTCATGTTCTTCTTCCAGATCTACAAGGAGGGCGCGACCGGCCAGACGATCGGCAAGAAGGCCGTCGGCACCCGGACGCTGCGCGAGTCGGACGGCCGCCCGCTCGGCTTCGGCATGGCGTTCGTGCGCCAGCTGGCGCACTTCCTCGACGGCATCGCCTGCTACATCGGCTACCTCTGGCCGATCTGGGACTCCAAGAAGCAGACCTTCGCGGACAAGATCTGCAGCACGCTGGTCGTCAAGGAGAACGGCTGACGTCGAGCCGGCTCCGTCGCACGCGGGAGGCCCCGGGCATCGGTCGATGCCCGGGGCCTCCCGCGTCGCCGCGCCCCGCGTCACCGCCGCTTCAGGACCGCGAACCCCTCCGAGCGGTGCGTGAGCTCGTACCGGGCCCGCGGATGGAGCTGCGAGGCCAGCCCCACCGGGTCCGCGACCTGCTGCGACCAGCCGCGCAGGTCGTAGACCAGGTAGTCGGGGTCGACGTCCCCGGAGGTCCCGGCCCAGTAGACCCGGTGGTCCGCCGTGAGGTGGGCGAGGAGCGGGACGTCCGTCTCGACGCTCACCCCCTCCGGCACCGCCGCCAGCGCCTCCCGCGCCTGCGCGACCCGCGCGTCCGCCCGGTACGTCTCCGGCTTCAGGAGCTCCCGCAGCGGCAGGTTCGCCGCGAGGACGAGCGCGACCGCGGTCGCCACCGGGACGACGACCCTCCCGTACGAGACGAGCCAGGCGCGCGGCGAGGTGCGCACCGCGCGGGCGCCGTCCACCAGGGCCAGGAAGACGACCGGCATGAGGACCGCGCTGTAGTGCCAGTGCATGCCCCAGTGGTTGGGGTCCTGGGAGAGGAAGCGCCAGCCCAGGGTCGGCAGGACGAGCAGGACCAGCGGGGAGCGCAGGGCGAGGAAGCCGGTGATCGCGAGCAGGTGGAGGACCATCTCCCAGCGCTCGCCCGAGGCGAGGGCGTCGGCGACGACCTGGCCGAAGGAGGTGTCGGCCCCCTCGCCCGTCTTCTCGATCTTGGACCAGTAGTCGTACTGGCCGAGGCTGCTCGCCGCCGGGATCAGGACGAGGACCGTGAGGGCGAAGGCGGCGACGCCGAAGGCGGCCAGGGCGGCGCCGAGCCGCCTGCTCCCCTTGAGGAAGAGGACCGCGCCGACCATGGCGACGGTGAGCCCCATGTCCTCCTTGACGAGGATCAGCGGGATCGCCCAGGCCGCGGCCGCGGTCCAGCGGCCGAGGACCAGGGCCCGGCAGGTCAGGGCGAGCAGCGGGACGGCGAAGGCGATCTCGTGGAAGTCGGACTTCACCGCCTCCTGGAGTCCCCAGGAGAGCCCGTACGCGACCGCGAGCCCGAGGCCGACGGCCCGGCTGCCGAGGACCTGCTGCGCGGTGCGGCCGACGACGACGGACGAGGCGGCGAAGAGCGCGGCCTGCGCGAAGAGCAGGGCGACCGGCGAGGGCCAGACCCGGTACAGCGGCGCGAGCAGGGCGGTGACCGGGCTGAAGTGGTCCCCGAGGATCGGGAAGCCGGGCCCCTTTATGTCGACGACCGGCGCCCGGAACTCGGCGTACGCGCGGACGGACTGCCCGAAGATCCCGAGGTCCCAGGAGGGGGTGCGGAAGTAGGCGTACTGCACCCAGGAGTACAGGAAGTAGACGACGCACAGGACGCCCGCGACGATCAGGTACGGGCGGAGGGGGGCGGGCGCGGGGCCGGCGGGGGCCTCGGCACCGACGGCGTCCGGGGCGCTCGCGGGGGCGGGGACGGCGGCGGCCGGAGCCCCGGCGGCGGCACCCCCGACGTCCTCGACGGCCTCCTCGGGGGACTTGTTCCCTACGTCCAACATCACGTCCCCATCACCGGCGGCCGACAGAAGAGCAATCCATTAGAACAGAGACCGCTCGATCGACCGTTCCGCCGATGCGACGCCGACGGCCCGCCGCCCCGGGGAAGGGCGACGGGCCGTCCGCGTCACGCGACTCAGTGGAAGAAGTGGCGGGTGCCCGTGAAGTACATCGTCACGCCGGCCTTGGCCGCCGCCTCGACGACCAGCTCGTCGCGGACCGAGCCGCCGGGCTGCACGACCGCCTTCACGCCGGCCGCGGTGAGGATCTCCAGGCCGTCCGGGAAGGGGAAGAAGGCGTCGGAGGCGGCGTACGAGCCGCGCGCCCGCTCCTCGCCCGCCCGCTCGACGGCCAGCTTCGCGGAGTCGACGCGGTTGACCTGGCCCATGCCGACGCCGACCGAGGCGCCGTCCTTGGCGAGCAGGATCGCGTTGGACTTGACCGCGCGGCAGGCCTTCCAGGCGAAGGACAGCTCGGCCAGCTCCCCGTCGGAGAGGGCGTCGCCGGTGGCGAGGGTCCAGTTCGCCGGGTCGTCGCCGTCGGCCTGGAGGCGGTCGGTGACCTGGAGGAGGGCGCCGCCGTCGACCGGCTTGACCTCGACCGGGTTGGCCGGGGCGCCCTCGGCGCGCAGCACGCGGATGTTCTTCTTCCTGGCCAGGACCTCCACGGCGCCGTCCTCGTAGGCCGGGGCGACGATGACCTCGGTGAAGATCTCCGCGACCTGCTCGGCCAGCTCGACCGTCACCGGGCGGTTGACGGCGATGACGCCGCCGAACGCGGACAGCGGGTCGCAGGCGTGCGCCTTGCGGTGGGCCTCGGCGACGTCGGCGCCGATCGCGATGCCGCACGGGTTGGCGTGCTTGATGATCGCGACGCAGGGCTCGTCGTGGTCGTACGCGGCCCGGCGCGCGGCGTCGGTGTCCGTGTAGTTGTTGTAGGACATCTCCTTGCCGTGCAGCTGCTCCGCCTCGGCCAGGCCGCCCGTGCCGTCGACGTAGAGGGCGGCGCCCTGGTGCGGGTTCTCGCCGTACCGCAGGACGTTCTTCCGCTCGTACGTGGCGCCCAGGAAGTCCGGGAAGCCGCTGTCGTCGGCGGCGGCGTAATCGGCGGCGAACCAGGAGGCGACGGCCACGTCGTACGCGGCCGTGTGCCGGAAGGCCTCGCCCGCGAGCCGCTTGCGGGCGGTCAGGTCGAAGCCGCCGGACCGGACGGCGGCGAGCACGTCGCCGTACCGCTCGGGGCTGGTGACGATGGCCACGGACGGGTGGTTCTTCGCGGCGGCGCGGACCATGGAGGGGCCGCCGATGTCGATCTGCTCGACGCACTCGTCCGGGGTGGCGCCGGAGGCGACCGTCTCGCGGAACGGGTAGAGGTTCACGACGACCAGGTCGAACGGCTCCACGCCCAGCTCGGCGAGCTGCTCGCGGTGCGACTCCAGGCGCAGGTCGGCGAGGATGCCGGCGTGCACGCGCGGGTGGAGGGTCTTGACGCGCCCGTCCAGGCACTCGGGGAAGCCGGTCAGCTCCTCGACCTTGGTGACGGGAACGCCGGCCGCGGCGATCTTCCCGGCGGTGGAGCCGGTGGAGACGAGCTCGACACCGGCCTCGTGCAGGCCGCGGGCCAGCTCTTCGAGCCCCGTCTTGTCGTAGACGCTGACCAGCGCGCGGCGGATGGGCTTAACGGTGTCCGTGTTCACCGACATGAACCTTTCGTCCCTCAATGCGGTAGCCGTGCCGGGCGAGACGCCCCACGACGTCGACGAGCAGCGAGCGCTCGACTTCCTTGATGCGCTCGTGCAGAGCGGCTTCATCGTCCGTCTCCCGCACCTCGACCACGCCCTGGGCGATGATCGGGCCGGTGTCGACGCCGTCGTCGACGAAGTGGACGGTGCACCCGGTGACCTTCGCGCCGTAGGCGAGGGCGTCGCGCACCCCGTGGGCACCGGGAAAACTGGGCAGCAGGGCCGGGTGGGTGTTGACGACCCGGCCGTCGAAGCGGGCGAGGAACTCCTTGCCGACGATCTTCATGAAGCCGGCCGAGACGACGAGGTCGGGCTCGTGCGCGGCGGTGGCCTCCGTCAGGGCGCGGTCCCACTCCTCGCGGCTCGCGTGGTCCTTCACCCGGCACACGAAGGTCGGGAGCCCGGCGCGCTCGGCGCGCTCCAGACCCGCGATCCCGTCGCGGTCGGCGCCGACCGCGACGACCTCCGCGCCGTACCCCTCGGGGTCGGCGGCGATGCCGTCGAGGAGGGCCTGAAGGTTGGTACCGGAACCGGAGACCAGGACGACGAGGCGGGCGGCAGCCACTGGGTCACTCTTTCCGTGGTGTTTGTGCGGTCGTACGAACGAATCGTGCCGCTCGATACGGGGAACCCTACGAATGGCTCGACCGTCAGCAACGATACCGGCACACCGGACGGCCCCCGCGGGACGGGGGCGGGGCAGGGCGGTAGCGTCAGGGTCCGACGCCGGACGCGCACCGGACCGGTCACGGACCGGGGCCGGGCCGGGGGCCGGACGGCGCGGCGGACGTACGCGGACGAGACGACACGAAGCAGTACGAAGCGGTACGAAGCGCACGAAGCAGTGCCGGGCAGCACGAGACAGCAGCGGAGACCACGGGTGCGGCCGTGGTCGAGACGACAGAGGGAAGACGTTCAGCAGATGCCGGAACGCCAGTCCACGGACGACAACAACCCGTTCGCGCCGCCGCCCGAGGGGCGGCCGGATCAGCCGTGGCAGCCGCGGCGGCCGGAGGGCTCGGACGACGACGCGTCCGGGACCCCGGACGCCCCGGGGCCGTCCGACGGCCGCTGGAGCCCGCGCCAGCCGGGCCCCTCCCAGGACGGCTTCGGCCGCGGACCCGAGCGCCAGGGCGGTCAGGACGGCGGGCAGGGCGGGCCGGAGCAGGGCGGGACCGGGGGCGGCCCGAAGCTCCGCTGGGACCCGACGGACCCGGCGCAGCGGCGGGCGCGGTACGCGATCCTCGCCGGCATGTGGGCCTTCTTCTTCGCCCTCTTCGAGATCCCGGAGCTGGCGCTGCTCCTCGGCGCCCTCGGCCTCTACTGGGGGATCAGCTCGCTGCGGACCGAGCCGAAGCAGGACGGGCAGCGGGCGGCGGACGGAACCGGCGGGGCCGCCGGGGCCGGTGCGGTGTCGCCGACGTCACAGCCGGCGTCCCAGCCCTCGGGACGGACTCCGGCGCAGGGGCAGGGCGCCTCGCCGGTGGCCGCCCCGGCGCGGGCGATGCGGACGGCCGCGATCAGCGGTCTGGTCGCCTCGGCCGTGGCCCTGGCGATCGTGGCGGGCGGCTTCACCCTGCAGCTCGTCTACCGCGACTTCTACGAGTGCCGCGACGACGCCCTCACCCACGCGGGCGAGCTGGCCTGCAACGACCTCCTGCCGAAGCCGCTGCGGGCGGGCTTCGGAGTCCGGGAGTAGGCGGGGCCTACGCGCCGGGGCCCTCGGGGTCTTCCGAGTTCTCGGAGCTCTTGGAGCCCTTGAAGTCCTTGGAGGCCTTGGAGTCCTCCGAGTCCTTCGCGTCCGGGGTCGGGTCCGTTTTCGGATCCGGCCCCGGACGTGTTTGCGGCTGGGGCTGCGGTTCCGGTTTCGGTTCCGGTTCCGGTTTCAGCGCCGGGGAGGGCTCCCAGGCCGCCGGGAGGAAGTCGTACGGCTCGTAGCCGGTGTCGCCGAAGGGGTCGCCGTACGGGTCGCCGTACGAACCGCCGCCGGAGGCCGGGGCCCCGGTCGCCGCTCCGGTCCGCCGGAGGCGGACCCGGTCGAGGTGCGGGATCGGGTTCCGGCTCCAGGCCGGGCGCCGTACCCACTTCGGGAGGAGCTTGCGGCCGGCGGCGCCCGTCGCCGTCTCCCCCGCCGTGAGGTCCGGGGCGGGGGCCGGAGCCGGTACGCGCTCCGCCCGCGGGACGCGGCGGCCCCAGGCCCGTACCCCCAGGGCCGCCGGAACGCCCGCGCAGGCCCCCCAGAGCACCACCGCCCCGCCCGCCTGCCACCACACCGGGCCGAACGCGGACAGCCGGCCGGAGCCGACCGGGCCGCCCGCCGCGCCCGCGAGGGCGGCGACGGCCGCCCCGCACGCCCCGGCCGCGCCCAGCGCCGTCAGCGCCGTGTCCCGGGCCGTCCAGGTCCGCGCCGAGCGGCCCACCCGGTGGCCCAGGAGCAGGGCCGCGACCAGCGGGACCGCCACGACCGCCCACTGGAGCCCGCCGCCGGGCCCCTCGGCGGGCACCGCGGCCAGGAGCGGGAAGGGCGGTACGGCCGGTTCCCCGGCGAGGCCCAGCGGGGTCGCGAGGGCGCCCGTGCCGAGGGCGAAGCCGGGCCCGAGGCCGTACGAGGCGCCCCACACGGCCGCGTTCGGCAGCAGCGCCAGGACCAGCAGCAGGACGACGGCCCGTCCCGACCACTCCCCCGCCAGGCCGAGGAACACGGCCTGCGCCCGGTCCGCGTGCCGGACCAGTGAGGCCGCCACGGCCGCCGCGCCGCCGGCGAGCAGCGTCACGAGCCCGAGCCCCGCCGCGCGCGGGAGGACCACCCACCGCTGCCCGGGGAAGGGGCGGCCGAGCGCCGTCCAGACCCCCGCCCCCGCCGCGCCGACGACGACGGCGGGCGGCCAGAGCCCGGCCGTGGTCAGGTCGGCGGGCAGCGGACCGCTCTCGCTGTAGAGCACGACCACCGCCGTGACCAGCAGGTATCCCCCGGCCACCGAGGCGATCGCGCCGCTCGGGGAGGGGCGCGGCCGGTCCCGGCCCGCGGTGCTCCGGTCGAGGGTGTCGCGGGCGGCCCGGTGAACGAGCCAGACGGGCAGGGCGGTCAGGAGGAGCGGGACGACGCCGAGGGGCGCGGGCGGGCCGGAGAGGGTGTCCGTGCGGATCAGGTCCACGCCGTGGGCGAGCAGCCAGAGCCCGGTGGCGGCGTGGAGGACGTCGCCGGGGCCGCCGTCGGGGAACGGGGAGCTGATCCAGGCCGCGATCACCAGGACCGCGAGGCCGCCGAGGCCGAGTCCGGCGGCGACCCCGCCCCGGACGCAGGCGGCGGCGAGCGCGGCGGAACGGCCGCCCTGGACCAGGGGGTGTTCGGTCACGTGGGTCACGGGGCCATGCTCCCAACGACACGCGCTTTCGCCGCGTAACAGGCAAACATCCGTTGTGTCGCTCAAGATACGTTTATGTACTTTTCCGCCCAGAGAAGCTCTGCGGGAGGTCGACGCCCATGAGCCGGAGCACCGCGGATTCCAGCACCTCCGTCACCCTGCCGACCCCCAAGGAGCGGCGCAGGTTGCGCGAGGCCCTCGCCCTGAGCGAGGAGCAGGTCGCCGAGGCCATGGGCGTCACGAAAGCCACGGTCAAGGCGTGGGAGACGGGGCGCTCGGCGCCCCGGGGCCGCAAGCGCGAGGCGTACGCGCGGCTGCTCGGCGCGGACGGCCCCGACGGCCCGTCCCCGTCCGCTCCCCCGAGCCCCGCCGGGAAGACGGAAGCGGGGCGGGCGGAAGCACGGCGCCCCGGGACGGAACCGACTCCCGGTCCGGAAGTGGCCTCCGGCCCGGAAGCGGCTCCCGGCCCGGAACCGGCCTCCGGTCCGGAACCGGCTCCCGGCCCGGAACCGGCCTCCGAGACCGCCGGTCTCACTCCTTCGGCCCCCTCCTCCCCGGTTTCCTCCCGGCCCCGCGCCGGCGACCGGTCCGGGAGTGCCGCCGGGAGCATCTCCGGGGACGCGGCCGAGCGGGACGCCGAGTCGACGCGGGTCCTTCCTCCCGTACCGGCCGGTGACGGCGTCTCCATGCCGTCGGAGCGCCTGAAACCGGAGGCACCGGAGACGGTGGAACCGGTCGGGGGCCCGGTCGCCGTGCCGGGTCTCACCCCCGAGGAGGCGTTCGACGCGCTCTACGCGCACGCCGCCCCCGGCCTCGTCCACCAGGCCTGTCTGCTCACCGGGCGCCGGGCGCTCGCCCGGGAGGCCGTCGAGCGCGCCTTCCAGCAGGCGTGGCACCGCTGGCCCGAGGTCGCGGTCGACGCGGACCCGGTGGGCTGGGTGCGGGCGACGGCGTACGAGTACGCCCTCTCCCCCTGGCACCGGCTGCGCCGCGCCCACAAGCACCCCGACGCCCCGGCGGCCGAGACGGGCCGGGGGGAACGGGAGCTGGTCTCCGCGCTGCTCGAACTGCCGCCGCCGTACCGCCGCACCGTGCTGCTCTACGACGGTCTCGGCCTCGACCTGCCGGACACGGCGGCCGAGACGGAGGCGAGCACCCCCGCCGCCGCCCACCGGCTGCTGCACGCGCGCACGGTCCTCGCGCGGCGGGATCCCGGTCTCGCCGACCCGGAGGAACTGCGCCGGCGGCTGAACGCGCCGGTCACGGAGGCGGCGGCGCTCCCGGCGGCCCGCGCGGTCCGGACCGGCAGCGAGCACCGGGCCCGCGCCTGGACGCGGGCGGTGGTCGGCGTGACGGCGGCCCTCGTCGTGATGACCGGCTTCACGGCGGTGACGGCGCCGACCCGGTACATCCCGGTGAACGCCCCCGGCGAGACCGTCAACGGGGTGCCGGTGCGCGGCGGCCCGGAGAAGCTCAGGCCCGAGGACGTGCAGCTCCGCGACCGGCTGCGCTCCGAGCCCAACCCGGGCCCCGAGCGCCTGGTCCCGGTGGCCGGCTAGCAGCCTGCTCCGCCCCGTACAGCGAGTGGGCCCCGCCCCCTCCCGGTTTCCCGGGAGGGGGCGGGGCCCACTCGCTGTGCGGTGGTGGCGGCGTCAGCCCGCGAGGATCGCGCGCGCCAGCTTGGCCGTCTCGGTCGGGGTCTTGCCGACCTTGACGCCCGCGGCCTCCAGGGCCTCCTTCTTCGCCTGGGCGGTGCCGGAGGAGCCGGAGACGATGGCGCCGGCGTGGCCCATGGTCTTGCCCTCGGGCGCGGTGAAGCCCGCGACGTAGCCGACGACCGGCTTGGTGACGTTGGCCTTGATGAAGTCGGCCGCACGCTCCTCGGCGTCGCCGCCGATCTCGCCGATCATGACGATCAGGTCGGTCTCCGGGTCGGCCTCGAAGGCCGCCAGGGCGTCGATGTGCGTGGTGCCGATGACCGGGTCGCCACCGATGCCGACGGCGGACGAGAAGCCGATGTCACGGAGCTCGTACATCATCTGGTACGTCAGCGTGCCGGACTTCGAGACCAGGCCGATGCGGCCCGGCTTCGTGATGTCGCCCGGGATGATGCCGGCGTTGGACTGGCCCGGGGTGATGAGACCGGGGCAGTTCGGGCCGATGAGGCGGGTCTTGTTGCCCTTCTCCACGGCGTACGCGTAGAACGCGGCGGAGTCGTGGACGGCGATGCCCTCGGTGATGACGACCGCGAGGGGGATCTCGGCGTCGATGGCCTCGACGACGGCGGCCTTCGCGAAGGCCGGCGGCACGAAGAGGACCGAGACGTTGGCGCCGGTCTCCTTGATGGCCTCGGCGACGGTGCCGAAGACCGGGACCTCGGTGCCGTCGAAGTCGACCTTGGTGCCGGCCTTGCGCGGGTTCACGCCGCCGACGATGTTGGTGCCGTCACCCAGCATGAGCTTGGTGTGCTTCATGCCCGTGGCACCGGTCATGCCCTGGACGATGACCTTGCTGTCCTTGTTGAGGAAGATAGCCATGGCTCTGGTGTCCCTCGTCCCTTACTTCGCAGCCGCGAGCTCGGCGGCCTTGTCGGCCGCTCCGTCCATGGTGTCCACGCGCTGCACCAGCGGGTGGTTGGCGTCCGACAGGATCTTGCGACCCAGCTCGGCGTTGTTGCCGTCGAGGCGCACGACCAGCGGCTTGGTGACCTCCTCGCCCTTGGAGGCGAGGAGCTCCAGGGCCTGGACGATGCCGTTGGCGACCTCGTCGCAGGCGGTGATGCCGCCGAAGACGTTGACGAACACGGACTTGACGTCCGGGTCGCCCAGGATGATCTCCAGGCCGTTCGCCATGACCTCGGCGGAGGCGCCGCCGCCGATGTCGAGGAAGTTGGCCGGCTTCACGCCGCCGTGGTCCTCACCGGCGTACGCGACGACGTCCAGGGTCGACATGACCAGGCCCGCGCCGTTGCCGATGATGCCGACCTCGCCGTCGAGCTTGACGTAGTTGAGGCCCTTGGCCTTGGCCGCGGCCTCGAGCGGGTTGGCCGCCGCCTTGTCCTCCAGGGCCTCGTGCTCGGGCTGGCGGAAGTCGGCGTTCTCGTCGAGGGAGACCTTGCCGTCGAGGGCCAGGATGCGGCCGTCCTTGGTCTTCACCAGCGGGTTGACCTCGACGAGGAGGGCGTCCTCGGCGACGAAGGTGTCCCACAGGGTGACCAGGACCTCGGCGACGCCCTCGGCGACGTCGGCCGGGAACTTCGCCTGGGCGACGATCTCGCGGGCCTTCTCCAGGGTGACGCCGTCGTTGGCGTTGACGGGGACCTTCGCGAGGGCCTCGGGGGTCTTCTCCGCGACCTCCTCGATGTCCATGCCGCCCTGCACCGAGGCCATGGCCAGGAAGGTGCGGTTGGTGCGGTCGAGGAGGTACGAGACGTAGTACTCGGCCTCGATCTCCGGGGACAGCTCGGCGATCATCACCTTGTGGACCGTGTGGCCCTTGATGTCCATCCCGAGGATGTCCGTCGCGCGGGCGACGGCCTCGTCCGGGGTGGCGGCCAGCTTCACGCCGCCGGCCTTGCCGCGGCCGCCGACCTTCACCTGCGCCTTGACGACCGACTTGCCGCCAAGACGCTCGGTGGCCTCGCGCGCCGCCTCAGGCGTGTCGATGACTTCACCGGCCAGCACCGGTACACCGTGCTTGGCGAAGAGGTCCCTCGCCTGGTACTCGAACAGGTCCACGCGCGTCCGTCCCTTTTCTGATGATCGCGGTTCGTTGTCTGCGTGGGCGTGCCGCGGAGGGCAACGTGACTGCTCTGTCACAAGGGAGGCGTACACGGTGTCCGTGGACGCGGCATGTCCGTCTCGCAGGTTATCGCCGTGTGCCGTGGGTCCCTAAATCGCAGATCACAGGAGAGCGGTGATACGGGTCACAGGCCGTGGGGGCGACGGCGCGGCCCGCGGGGGTCGCGGGGCGGCCGTCCGCGGCGGTCGTGGCAGGCGGGGCTTGGGGTCCCGGCCGCTCACGGCCCGCGGGGCGGCGGGGTGAGGGGCGTCCGGGGGCCGCTGTGACATGGAACTCAGTGTCCCTCCGGCCACCCGTGCGGGTGGTCCGCGACGACGGATTCCGCACCCCGGAGCGCCTCCGCGATCAGGCGGGTATCGGCAGGGGGCGCTTCTCCAGGGCGGCGGCCATGATCTCCGGGAACAGGTCGGGGGTGCAGGCGAAGGCCGGGACGCCGAGCGCGGCGAGCGCCGCCGCGTGGTCGCGGTCGTAGGCGGGGGTGCCCTCGTCGGAGAGCGCGAGCAGGGCCACGAACCGCACGCCGGAGTCCCGCATCGCCGCGACCCGCTTCAGCATCCCGTCGCGGACACCGCCCTCGTACAGGTCGCTGATCAGGACGACGACGGTGTCGGCGGGGCGGGTGATGCCGGCCTGGCAGTGGGCGAGGGCGCGGTTGATGTCGGTGCCGCCGCCGAGCCGGGTGCCGAAGAGGACGTCGACCGGGTCGTCGAGCCGGTCGGTGAGGTCGACGACGGCGGTGTCGAAGACGACGAGCCGGGTGGCGATCGACCTCATGGAGGCGAGCACCGCGCCGAAGACGGAGGCGTGGACGACGGAGGCGGCCATGGAGCCGGACTGGTCGACGCAGAGCACGACCTCCTTGCGCACCCCCCGGGCGGCGCGCCCGTGCCCGATCAGCCGCTCGGGGACGACCGTGCGGTGCTCGGGCAGGTAGTTCTTGAGGTTGGCGCGGATCGTGCGGTCCCAGTCGATGTCCCGGTGGCGGGGGCGGGCGGTGCGGGCCGAGCGGTCGAGGGCGCCGGTGAGGGTGGCGCGGGTGCGGGCGGCGAGGCGCTTCTCCAGGTCGTCGACGACCTTGCGCACGACGGCGCGGGCGGTCTCCCTGGTGGTCTCGGGCATGGCCTCGCGGAGGGAGAGGAGGGTGCCGACGAGGTGCACGTCGGGCTCGACGGCCGCCAGCATCTCCGGCTCCAGGAGGAGGCCGGCGAGGCCGAGCCGGTCGATCGCGTCGCGCTGCATGACCTGGACGACGGAGGCGGGGAAGTACGTGCGGATGTCGCCGAGCCAGCGGGCGACGGAGGGCGCGGAGGCGCCGAGGCCGCCCGTACGGCTCCGTCCGGTGCCGTCGCGGTCGTCCGGGTTCCGCCCGTAGAGGGCGGCGAGGGCTCCGTCCACGGCGGCGTCGGTCCCGGTGAGCGCGCGCCCGGTGCCGTCGGCGTCGCCCCCGCCGAGGACGAGCCGCCAGCGGCGCAGCCGCTCGTCGGCGGGGTCGGAGGTCGTGGGAGTCGTGGGAGTCGTACGGATCATGCGGGGACCTCCGTGCCGAGGACGAGGTGGAGGAGGGGGAGGACGGCGTCCGCGCGCTCCGGGTCGGGGGCGGGGGCGAACCCGGGCGCGCCGGGCGCGGAGGCGCTCGGGCGGCCGGACCCGGGCCCCCGGGCGGCCAGCTCCCCGAGGGTGCGGCGCACGCCCGGCTCGTACGCCGAGAAGGTGCGGCGCAGCAGGGGCAGGACGTCGGTGAACGCCTCGGCCGGTACGGAGGTGAGCCAGGCGTCCACGAGGCCGCGGAGGCGCTCGTCGTGGACGAGGAGCAGTCCGCCGTCGGCGGCGGCGCCGGCGAAGCCGTCGATCCAGGCGGCGGCGTCGGACGGCGGGGTGCCGGGCGAGAGGGCGCGGCTCATGAGGAGGGCGGCCCCGTCGTCGGGGATCCGCTCCTCGTCGAGGAGGAGTCGGGCGGCGCGGCCCCGGAGGAGGCCGGGCACCCGGTCGTGCGCGGCGATCCGGTGCAGGACGCCGGCCCAGCGCTCGCGGATCCCCGTGGCGTCGGGGAGCAGGCCGAGGGCCTGGTGGACCTCGTCGATCCGCTCGCGCAGGGACGCGGCGGCGTCGGCGCCGAGTCCGGCGCAGGCGGGCGGCAGGCCGACGCAGATCCGCTCGGCGATCCCGGCGGCGACCTCCCCGAGGGCGGCGGCGTCGGTGCCCCGGACGTCGCCGTAGCGCAGGGCGCGGGCGAGGGCCGGGAGGGCGCGCGCGAGATGGACGACGTCACCGTCGAGCGCGGCCCGGTCCGCGAGCGCCCGCATGACGACGGGAAGCGCACGGGTGAGCCCGGCGAGGAGGCAGTCCTCGACGAGAACGGCGACGTCGGCGAGGGTGAGGGGGGCGGCGGGGCCGTCAGGGGCGATGGGACGGACGGGAGCGGCTGGGCGGGGGGAGGCGGCGGAGCCGGTGGAGGCGGCGGCCGGGCGGGTGGTGGTGATCGGGCGGGTGACGGCGGGGCCGGTGGAGGCGGCAGGGGTGGTGGAGAGGGAGGGGCCGGTAGCGGTCGGGCGGGGGGAGGCGGCCGGGCCGGTGGCGGTGGCCGGGCGGGGGGAGACGGTCGGGTCGGTGGCCCCGGCGGAGTCGCCGGCCGTCAGGGCGCGGGCCGTGACCCTGGCGGTGGCGGCGGCCTCGACGGTGGTGCCCCAGACGCCCGCCTCGGCGACCCGGACGTGGAGCTCGGGCTCCCAGCGCAGTCGCCAGGTCTCGCGGAAGGTGCCGGTGCCGGTGCGGCCGGCGACCGGTTCGCCCCAGGGGACGCCGAGGAGCCGCAGCCGGTGCAGCAGGCGGCTGCGGTCGCCGTCCGTCTCCTTGCGCAGGTCGAGGGCGAGTTCCCGCTCCTGCGCCTCGGGCTTGAGGCGGAGGGAGCGCTGACGGCGGCTCAGGTCGCGCTGGAGGGGGACGGCGGGGGCGCCGTCGGGCACCTCTCCGAGGACGTCCCCGACGACGAGGCGGTCCCGGACTAGGGCGAGCGGCACGTCGGAGCCGTCGCAGAGGACGGCGCGGACGGCGTCGATCGTCTCGTCGAGGCCGGGCCGCGGGCGGCCGCGCAGCGCGGCGAGGGACTCGGCGAGCCGGACGGCCTCGATGACGTGGGCGGAGGAGACGGGGCGGTCCTCGGCCCTGAGGAGACCGGCGACCTCGGTCATCCAGCGCTCGACGGGCCGGTCGGGGGCGGTGAAGAGGTGGCGGTACCAGCCGGGGGCGTCGATGCCGGCGCCGTAGCCGGAGCGGCGGGCGAGCCTGCGGTGGGTCCAGGGGACCCAGGTCGCCTCGGTCCGCACCTTGGGCAGCCCCTTGAGGAGGGCCCGGTCGGCGGCGACGGTGGTGCGCAGGGCGAGGGCGGGGACGTGCCAGGCGCCGCAGACGACGGCGACGGAGTCCCCGAACTCCTTCCGGGCCTCCCGCAGCCGGAGCCTCATGTACGCCTCGCGGACGGGGTCGCGAGGGTGGCCGCCGTGTCCGTACGCCTCGCGCAGGGCGCCCATGGCCTCGGCGAGGGCCCGGAACGGTGCGGCGGGGTCGCCGTCGCCGCGCAGTTCGACGACGTCCTCCCACCACCGCTCGGCGTCCTCGTACCCGGCGGCCCCGGCCAGTTCCGCGACGGGGTCGATCGGCACTCCGTCCCCGGCGGCCTCCTCGGCGTCGTCCCAGGTGGGGTCGGCGGCGAGGGTGTGCGCGGCGGGCAGGTCGACGAACCGGACGGCGGCGCCCCGGTCCAGGGCCCAGCGGATCGCGACCCATTCGGGCGAGAACTCGGCCATCGGCCAGAACGCGGCCCGCCCGGGGTCGTCCACGGCGTGGGCGAGCAGGGCGACGGGCGGCCGCATGCCCGGGTCCCCCGCGAGCTCCACCAGCGCGTCGGCCTCGGCGGGCCCCTCGATCAGGACCGCGGCGGGCCGTTCCGCGTCGAGGACGGCCCGCACGCCCCGCGCGGACCCGGGCCCGTGGTGCCGCACCCCGAGCAGCAGGGGGCCGCCGGGACCCGTCCGCGGAGCGCGGGCTCCCCCCGGAACCCCGACGGAGGCCGTGGCGGCGGGCGGCGTCACGCGCCCACCTCCCGGCAGGCGCGGTAGAAGTCCTTCCAGCCGTCCCGCTCCCGGACGACCGTCTCCAGGTACTCCTGCCAGACGACCCGGTCGGCGGCCGGGTCGCGGACGACGGCGCCGAGGACGCCGGCGGCGACGTCGGCGGGGCGCAGGACGCCGTCGCCGAAGTGGGCGGCGAGGGCGAGGCCGCCCGTGACGACGGAGATGGCCTCGGCGGTGGAGAGCGTCCCGGAGGGGGACTTGAGCTTCGTGCGCCCGTCGGCGGTGACCCCGTCCCGCAGCTCGCGGAAGACGGTGACGACCCGGCGGATCTCGGCCGCCCCGTCCGGCGGGACCGGCAGTTCCAGGGAGCGCCCGAGCTGCTCGACGCGCCGGGCGACGATGCCGACCTCGTCCTCGGGGGTGGCGGGCAGCGGCAGCACGACCGTGTTGAAGCGGCGGCGCAGCGCGCCGGAGAGCTCGTTGACGCCCCGGTCCCGGTCGTTGGCCGTGGCGATGAGGTTGAAGCCGGGGACGGCCTGCACCTCCTCCCCCAGCTCGGGCACGGGCAGGGTCTTCTCGGACAGGACCGTGATGAGGGTGTCCTGGACGTCGGCGGGGATGCGGGTGAGTTCCTCGACGCGGACCGTCGCGCCCCGGGACATGGCCCGCATGACGGGGCTGGGCACGAGCGCCTCCCGGTCGGGGCCGTGGGCGAGGAGCCGGGCGTAGTTCCAGCCGTACCGGATCGCCTCCTCGGGGGTGCCGGCGGTGCCCTGGACGAGGAGGGTCGAGTCGCCGCTGACGGCGGCGGCGAGGTGCTCGGAGACCCAGGTCTTGCCGGTGCCGGGGACACCGAGGAGGAGCAGCGCCCGGTCGGTGGCGAGGGTGGTGACGGCGACTTCCACGATGCGGCGCGGACCGACGTACTTGGGTGTGATCACGGTCCCGTCGGGGAGCGTGCCGCCGAGGAGGTAGGTGGCGACGGCCCCGGGCGAGAGGCGCCAGCGGGCGGGCCGCGGCCGGTCGTCGGCCGCGGCGAGCGCCGCGAGTTCGGCGGCGAAGGCGTGCTCGGCGTGCGGCCGCAGGACCTCGGTGGAGGCCTGCGGCCGGCCCGGCGCGGTGTCCGTCTCGGCACCGTCACCGGGCTTCGCGATGGTTTCGGGCACGGGCATGGATCCCCCTCCAGATCGTTCGACCTGCTGTGCGATCCACCGTGCACCATGCCACTGACAATCCGATGTCACCGCTGGTCAGGGGTGGTTGGAGGGGCTGACGCACCCTCCGGTCCCGGCGGGGGTCAGCCGACGACCGGGGAGACGGCGACGCAGCCGCCCGCCATCGCCTGCTCGGCCTTGGCCTCCTTGATGACCTTGCCGTTGTAGGTGATCTTGCAGGTGAGGTCGGAGGGGTTGAGCGAGACCGGCATGACGGCCGGCGGCATGATGCCCTTCAGCGTCACCGTCTTCTTCCACGGGGTGGCGGGCTTCTTCTCCGACTCGATCTTCGGCTCCATCGCGGTGCCGCCGCCGGCGTGGAAGTCGACGGACTCGACCGCGCTGCCGCTGACCTCGTACGTGACCTCGTAGGTCTCGTTCACGGACTTGTCGACCTGGTCGACGGCCTTCTCCGCGGCCTCCGAACAGGCGCCGAGGCCGAGGGCGAGGCCGGTGACGGCCAGGGCCGAGACGGCGGTGCGGACGGTACGAGCGGTACGGACGGTACGAGCGGTACGAGCGGTACGGGTGGCACGGGTGGTGCGCTTCACGGGAGTCCCCCTGGACGTGTCCGGATGCGGAGGGCCGAGCGTGACCCCCGCACAGGGAATGGTAAAGGAAGAGTAAAGCCACCTTTCCGCCCCCCTGCCCCTCCTCCCCGAACTCCCGGGCCGGGGAGCGTTGTCAGTGGTGCCCTCTACCGTCGTGGACATGGATGGCATGGGGGTGCGTTCGACGACCGGGCAGGTGCCGGCACCGGCTCCTGACGAGGCGTCGCGCAGAGCGGGGAGCGGGCCCGGCACGGCCGAGGAGGGCCCGGCGGATCCCGTCGCGGCCCGCCGCAGGGCCGAGCGCAGGGCGGCCCGGATCACCTCGGGCGCGCGGGAGTTGGAGCAGCGGCTCACCGATCTGCTGCGGGGCGGCCTGGCGACGGCCGGGCGGACCGGACACGGCCTGTGGGAGGAGACGGCGGCCCGCATGGTCGACGCCCAGGCCCCGGGACTCGCGGGCCGGGTGCGGGAGTTGGGGGCGATACCGGGCTCGGGGCCGGGCTGGCCCGTGCGGCTCCTGGAGGAGTGCGCGCTGACCCACCTCCTCGACCGGGCGTGGCTGGCCGCCGACCGGCTGCCCGCGCCCTTCGCGACGACCGTGCGGACCCGGGTCGGCCTCCCCTCTCCGGTCGCCGGAGCCCCGGTGCGCGACCACTGGCTCGTCCTCGCGCAGTACGACACGGGTGACGCCCGGCTGACCACCCGGCGCGTCTGGCTGTACGGGACGACCGGCGGGCGCACGGCGCTCGTGCTCTCGTACGGGGCGGCGGGCCGGGCACCCGGCCTTTCCCTTCCGGTGGGCGCGGTGTTCGACGGCGAGTTGACCCCGCACGCCGGCTCCGGACAGGTGCGGGCCGAGCCCGGCGAGCACTTCGTCCCGGTCGCCGGTCCCGCCGCCCCGCCGCCGGGCGGCCCGGTCGGCGAGGCCCTCGACGCGTACGGACGCGCGCTGCGCGGGGACCCGTGGCTGGACGCGTGGCCCGTGACGCTGGGCGGGGTCGTACCGGCGCGGGCGGAGTACGGCTGGCAGCTCGCCGACGCGGACGGCCGCGAGGCGCTGCCCCTGACGTCCGGGGCCCGGCCCCACCCGGGCCTCTGGCGGCTCGTCGCCCTGTCCGGCGGCGCCCCGGTGACCGTCTTCGGGGAGTGCGGGCACCGGGGGTTCACCCCGCTCGCCGCCTGGTCGCCGGAGGCCCCGGCCGAGACGGTCCCCCTCCTGTGACCTCATGACGTCCGAAAACCACCAGTCACCGGCGACCGACCGCCCGACCGCCAGGAGGAGCCCGATGGACACCACCACGACCACGTCCGCCAAGGGCGGGACGGGAGTAGCGGACGAGGCCGTGACCGCCCGCGCCGCGGACGGCGGCGGGAACCGCACGACCGCCGGGCCCGCCTCCGACCTCCGCTGGGAGGAGCTGGTCACCTCGGCGCTGCTCGGAACGGACCGACGGCCGCCCGCCGGACTCACGCGCGCGGGGACGGGCGGTGTCGCGGGGAGCGGCGGCGCGGGGGACGGCAACGCGACGGACGGCAACGCGACAAGCGGCAACGCAACGGACGACAGCGCGACGAGCGACAGCACGGCAGGCGGTGACACGGCAGGCAGCGACACGGCAGGCAGCGACACGGCAGGCGCGGCCGCGGCGCTCGCGCTGCTCGACGCGGCCGCGCTGCACACCGTACGGCGCAGGGCGGGGCTGCGCCCCGGGCCCGCCGCGCCCCCGCCGGAGCCCGCGCCGGAGGACCCGCGCGCGCCGCTGCCCGAGGCGGCCCGGCGGCGCCTCGACCAACTGCTCGCCGGCCGGACCGCGCCCTCGCCCGCCGGGCGGCGCGGAACCGCGCCCGACCTCGCCGAACTGCTCCCCCAGTGGCTGGCCCTCGCCGACGAGCACGGGTACAAGGCGCCGCCCGCCGCCCTGCCCGCGCTCCTCGACGCGGCCCGGGCCCGCACCGACCTGCGGGCCCCGGCCCTCCGGTTCGCGGGGCCGCGCGGGCTGTGGCTGGCCCGGCTCAACCCCGAGTGGAGGTTCGCCCTCCGCGGGACGGGGGCGGCCGGCTCCCTCCCGTCCCCCCGGGACGCGGAGGCGGTGCGGGCCCTGTGGGACGAGGGCCTGTTCGCCGAACGGGTCGCCCTGCTCACCGCCGTACGGAACGAGGACCCGGCCGCCGGTCTCGCCCTCCTCGCCTCCACCTGGGCCGCCGAGCGGGCGGAGGACCGGCTGATGTTCCTCGACTCGCTGCGGGCCGGACTCACCGACGCCGACGAGGAGTTCCTGGAGGCGGCGCTCGGCGACCGCAGCCGGAACGTCCGCGCCACCGCCGCCGAACTGCTCTCCGCGCTGCCCTCCTCCGCCCTCGCGGCCCGGATGGCGGTCCGGGCCCTGACCTGCGTCGGCCTCGACCGGACGGCCGACGTGCCGACGATCGGCGTCGAGGCCCCGCACGAGTGCGACGCGGCGATGCGGCGGGACGGCGTCGTGGCGGTCCCCCCGGCGGGCCGGGGCGAGCGCTCCTGGTGGCTGGGCAGGATCGTCGAGTCCGCGCCGCTCTCCTGCTGGCCGGCCAGGTTCGGCGGGCGCGGCCCGAAGGAGATCGTGGCCCTGCCGGTCGCCGACGAGTGGCGCGACGAGCTGCACGCGGCCTGGTGCCGGGCGGCCGTGCGGCAGCGGGACGCGGCCTGGTCGCGCGCGCTGCTCGGCTCGCCCGCGACCCCGCCCGCGACGGGCCCCGGCACCTCGTCGCTGGCCGAGCGGGCCCAGCTCCTGTCGATGCTGTCCCCGGAGGAGCGGGCGCTCTGGGTCGCCCGGTTCGTCGCGGCCCACGGCCTGTCGGAGGCGTTCCAGCTCCTCGGCGTCTGCGCCGTGCCGTGGGCGGAGCCGCTCGGCGGGGCGGTGATCGACGCCCTGGACATCGCGCGCGAGGCGGGGAGCTACCCGTGGAGCTTCAGCGGGGTGATGGGTCTCGCGGAGCGCTGCCTCGCCCCGGAGGCGGCCCGGCACCTCGAACCCCTGACGGCCCGTCCGGACGAGGCGGAGGACGCCGTCCCCGGCGCGGGCGGCTATTGGTCGGAGGCCTTCCGGCGCCTGGTCTCCACGCTCCGCCTGCGCGCGTCGATACGCGCCGAACTCGCACCGCCCGCCCGAGGGACGCACGGACGGCGAAGGGCCCTCCCGCGGGAGGGCCCTGGACAGTGAGGAGGGTGAAACGCTTCGCGACCCGTGCCGCTTCGCGCCCCGCGTACTACGCGGCCACGCGGACGTTCGCGTTCACCCAGTCGACGATGGACGCCGTCGTCGCACCCGGCGTGAAGATCTCCGCCACGCCCTTCTCCTTCAGCGGCGCGATGTCCGCCTCCGGGATGATGCCGCCGCCGAAGACCTTGATGTCCTCCGCGTCGCGGTCCTTGAGGAGCTCCAGGACCTTCACGAAGAGCGTGTTGTGCGCGCCCGAGAGGATCGAGAGGCCGATCGCGTCGGCGTCCTCCTGGATCGCGGTGTCGACGATCTGCTCGGGCGTCTGGTGGAGTCCGGTGTAGATGACCTCCATGCCGGCGTCCCGGAGCGCTCGCGCGATCACCTTGGCCCCGCGATCGTGGCCGTCGAGACCCGGCTTGGCGACCACCACGCGGATCGGACCGGTCACACCCATCACTGCCTCCACATGCGACCCCCGCGCCTCTTTGCCGGGGAGGTGAACGAACGTTATCCCCAGCATCCCGCAAGCGGCTGTTTCGCGGCAGCCACCGAGGGGGAAATCACACGTGGGACATGTTCGCTCCGCACCGTCCCCGCTTCAGGGCCCTCCTCCTGGGCCCACCAGCCGCAGGCGGGACCGGTCGCGAAGGGAGCCGCGACGAGGTGCGCCGCGCCTCCGTGCCGCCGTCCGTGCGGCGCGGGGGCGCGGCGCACCGGCCACAGCGTCCGGCCCCGCACGCCGTTCGGGAGGCCGGCCATGGAGTTCGCCAAGGTCACCACCCTGATGAAGGCCACCGCACTCGAGCTGGCGATCCTCACCGGCCACCTCGTCCTCTACCCCACCGGGATCGCGGCCGAGCGCCTCGCCCCCGCCCCGCCCGACGCCTCCCCCGAGGGGCTCGCCCGGGGCAGGCGCCCCGTCCTGCTCCTGCACGGTTTCGTCGACAACCGCTCGGTCTTCGTCCTGCTGCGCCGCTCCCTCGCCCGGCACGGCCGTGACGGGATCGAGACGCTCAACTACTCACCGCTCACGTGCGACCTGCGGGCCGCCGCCGAGCTCCTCGGCCGCCGGGTGGAGGAGATCCGCGCCCGCACGGGACACGCCGAGGTCGACGTCGTCGGGCACAGCCTGGGCGGGCTGATCGCCCGTTATTACGTGCAGTGTCTCGGGGGTGACGCACGGGTGCGGACCCTGGTCATGCTCGGCACCCCGCACGCGGGCACGACCATGGCCCGGCTCGCCGCCGCCCATCCGCTGGTGCGGCAGATGCGGCCCGGTTCCGAGGTGCTGCGGGAGCTGGCCGGGCCCGCGCCCGGCTGCCGGACCCGGTTCGTGAGCTTCTGGAGCGACCTCGACCAGGTGATGGTGCCGGTGGAGACCGCCCGCCTCGACCACCCCGACCTGCTCGTGCACAACGTCCGGGTCAGCGGCATCGGCCACCTCGCGCTGCCCGTGCACCCGACGGTGGCCACCGGGGTCCGCGAGGCGCTCGACGCCGACGGGCCCGGTGCCGCGGCCGGGCGGGGAGAGGAACCGGACGCGTCCTCCGTGGCCTGACCGGGGGTGGCCCGACCGGGGCCCGCAGGGCGTCTCGCCCGTGACTCGCCGACGCCTCGCCGACGCCCCGCAGGCGCCTCGTAGACGTTCCGTAGACGCCTTGTGGCCGTCCGTTCACACGGCATCACCGGCATCCGCACCCGTCGCCCGACCGCGCGACACCCCCGTTCGAACGTTTCTCGAACACAAGGCCAAAGCTGTCTCCACGAGCTGGCGAAACACGACCGATTGCCCGTTTCCTACGGTCGCAAACCCCTCCGAAGATTGTCCGTCGCGCATACCGCCGGGTACAGTCGCGCCACTGCTTCCCCCCGGGACACCCCTCGTCGGGCCCGCCCCGGACTGGTCCTGCTGCCGAGGCGAGAGAGACGTTGGTGAACGACCAGCACCCCCACGCCGGGTACGTCGGAGACGACACCCCCACCACTGGCAGTTTCGCCGCAGACCCGCTGTTCGGCTCGTACCCCGGCGGCCGGGCCGACCACAGCGGCCAGTGGGATCTCGGCCAGTACGGCACCACCGACACCATCGGCGCCGCCGGGCAGCACGACACCATCGGGCAGTACGACACGACCGGTCAGTGGGACACCACCGGTCAGTGGAACGTCGGAACCCCCGCCTACGGAACCACCGGTTCCTACGAGGGGTACGAGGCCTACGCGACCGGCGCGGCGCCGTACGCCACCCCCGGTCAGTACGACACCTCCGGCCAGTGGGACGCCTCCGCCTGGACCGATGCCCAGCACGCCGGCCCGTACGAGGCCGCCCACGCCGGCGCGTACGCCGCCCAGGGCACGTACGGCTACGAGTCCTACGACGCCACCGGCCAGTGGGCCGCCCCGGTCTTCGCGACCGAGACCGAGACCGGTGCCTACGACGCGACCGCGTGGAACCAGGCGGCTCCGGAGGCCGAGCCGGTCGTCCCCCACCAGTACACCCCGCAGGACGACCCGCTCGCCGAGCACGCGCCCGAGTTCTCCTTCGCGGACGGCGAGGCCCGTGGGGCCCACGAGACCGACGAGGCGTACGGGGCCGACGAGGCTCACGAAACCCACGGGACCGATGAGGCCTACGAGGCCGACGAGACCTACGGGTCCGACGAGGAAACCCACGACGAGCCCGCCGTCGAGCTCCGTACCGACTCCCCCGCCGGCCGCTCCGCACGCCGTTCCTCCGGCGGCGGTCGCGGCCGTCGTCGTACCCCGGCCAAGCGGTCCGCGCTGCTGACCGTCGCCGTCCCCTCCGCCTGTGTCATGGGGGTCGCCGGCATCGCCGCCGCGTCCGTCGGCGGGCTCCCCGGCACCGGCGCCGGGGGCGAGAAGAAGGACAACACGACCGCGCTCGCCGCCGCCCCCGACGCGGTCGAGCCGGTCGCCGCCAACAACGCCTTCAACACCCAGCTCGACGCGCTCGACGCCGACGCCCGCGACTTCGGCAGCCGCGCCAGCCGCACCCAGGAGCGCATCGACCTCAAGGTCCGTCAGGCCGCCGAGAAGAAGAAGCGCGAGGAGGAGGCGATCCGCAAGGAGGCGATGCGCCCCAAGTTCGCGCTGCCGGTGAAGCTCCACCGGCTCAGCGCGCGCTTCGGCCAGTCGGGCGTCAACTGGATGTCCGTGCACACCGGCATCGACTTCCCCGTGTTCGGCGGCACGCCCGTGATGGCCGCGACGGACGGCACCGTCCGCACCCAGCTCAACAGCGCGTACGGCAACATGGTGATCGTGACCGCCCCGGACGGCACCGAGACCTGGTACTGCCACCTCAGCAGCGCCAAGATCCGCTCCGGTTCCGTGAAGGCCGGCGAGGTCATCGCGTACTCGGGCGACTCCGGCAACTCCACCGGCCCGCACCTGCACTTCGAGGTCCGGCCGGGCGGCGGTTACGCGATCGACCCGCTGGCGTGGCTGCGCAGCCACGGCCTCGACCCGACCATCTGATCCGCCACGCACGTACGGAAGGGGGCCCCGACCGGAGTCGGGGCCCCCTTCCGTGACCGCGTACGTCCCCTACAGCTTCTCGACCGGCGCGTACCGCAGCACCAGCCGCTTCGGCTTGTCGTCGCCGAAGTCGATCGTCGCCTGGGCCTTGTCGCCCTCGCCCGTCACCGCCATCACCGTGCCCAGACCGAACTGGTCGTGCGTGACCCGGTCACCCACCTGGAGCGAGACCACCGGCTTCTCACCGGCCCGCCGCGTGGCGAAGCCCGAGGGGCCGGAGCGCGCACGGGAGGAGGAGAGCGAGGAGGTGATGCCCGAGGTCGGCCCGGCGGGCTTCGCCATCGGACCGGTCCGCTTCCACTCCAGGTGCGTGGGCGGGATCTCCTCCAGGAAGCGCGAGGCCGGGTTGTACGAGGGCTGGCCCCAGGCGCTGCGCATCGCCGAGCGGGTGAGGTAGAGCCGCTCACGCGCGCGCGTGATGCCCACGTACGCGAGGCGCCGCTCCTCCTCCAGCTCCTTCGTCTGGCCGAGGGCCCGCATGTGCGGGAAGACGCCGTCCTCCATGCCGGTGAGGAACACCACCGGGAATTCGAGGCCCTTGGCGGTGTGCAGCGTCATGAGGGTGATGACGCCCCGGCCCTCCTCGTCCTCGTCGGGGATCTGGTCGGAGTCGGCGACGAGGGCGACCTGCTCCAGGAACTCGGCGAGGGTCGCGGGCTCCTCGCCCCGCTCCTGCTCGAACTCCAGGGCGACGGAGGCGAGTTCCTGGAGGTTCTCGATCCGGGTCTCGTCCTGCGGGTCGGTCGAGGCCTGGAGCTCGGCCAGGTAGCCGGTCCGCTCCAGGACGGCCTCCAGGACGACGGCGGGTCCGGCGCCGGACTCGACGACGGTGCGCAGCTCTTCCATGAGCACGTTGAAGCGCTTGACGGCGTTCGCGGAGCGCGCGGCCATGCCGTACGCCTCGTCGACCCGCTTGAGGGCCTGCGGGAAGGTGATCTTCTCGCGGAGCGAGAGCGCGTCGATCATCGCCTCGGCGCGCTCGCCGATGCCCCGCTTCGGGACGTTGAGGATGCGGCGCAGCGGGACGTTGTCCTCGGGGTTGGCGAGGACGCGGAGGTACGCGAGGACGTCCCGGACCTCCTTGCGCTCGTAGAAGCGCACGCCGCCGACGACCTTGTAGGGCAGGCCGACGCGGATGAAGATCTCCTCGAAGACGCGGGACTGGGCGTTGGTCCGGTAGAAGACGGCGACGTCCCCGGCCTTGGCCTCGCCCGCGTCCGTGAGGCGGTCGATCTCGTCGGCGACGAACTGGGCCTCGTCGTGCTCGGTGTCCGCGACGTAGCCGGTGATCCGCGCGCCCTCGCCCGCGTTGGTCCACAGGTTCTTGGGGCGGCGGGACTCGTTGCGCTCGATGACGGCGTTGGCGGCCGAGAGGATCGTCTGCGTGGAGCGGTAGTTCTGCTCCAGGAGGATCGTGGTCGCGTCCGGGTAGTCCTCCTCGAACTGGAGGATGTTGCGGATGGTGGCGCCGCGGAAGGCGTAGATCGACTGGTCGGCGTCGCCCACCACGCACAGCTCGGCCGGGCCGAGGTCGTCGTAACCGGTGCCGACGAGCTCGCGCACCAGGGTGTACTGGGCGTGGTTGGTGTCCTGGTACTCGTCGACGAGGACGTGGCGGAAGCGGCGGCGGTAGTGCTCGGCGACGTCGGGGAACGCCTGGAGCAGGTGGACCGTCGTCATGATGATGTCGTCGAAGTCCAGGGCGTTGGCCTCGCGCAGCCGCGCCTGGTACATCCGGTACGCCTCGGCGAGCGTCTTCTCGAAGCCGTCCTGCGCCTGGTCGGCGAAGGTCTCCTCGTCGATCAGCTCGTTCTTGAGGTTCGAGATCTTGGCGCTGAAGGACTTCGGCGGGAACTTCTTCGGGTCGAGGTCCAGGTCGCGGCAGACCAGGGCCATCAGGCGCTTGGAGTCGGCGGCGTCGTAGATCGAGAAGGAGGAGGTGAAGCCGAGCCGCTTCGACTCGCGGCGCAGGATCCGGACGCAGGCGCTGTGGAAGGTCATGACCCACATGGCGTTGGCGCGCGGGCCGACGAGCTGCTCGACGCGCTCCTTCATCTCGCCGGCGGCCTTGTTGGTGAAGGTGATCGCCAGTATCTGGCCGGGGTGGACGTGCCGCGTGCCCAGGAGGTGGGCGATGCGGTGGGTGAGCACCCGGGTCTTGCCGGAGCCGGCGCCGGCGACGATGAGCAGCGGGGTGCCGGTGTGCACGACGGCGGCGCGCTGCTGCTCGTTCAGCCCCTCCAGGAGCGCGGCGGGGTCCACGACGGGGCGCGGGGCGCCGTCGCGGTAGTACGCGTCCCGGGGCGGGGGCGCGTCGAAGTGCTCCCCGAAGAGGTCGTGCGGGACCTCCTCCGGGGCCGGGGAGCCCTGCTCGTCGTCCTCGGGGTGGGGCGGGGGCTCCTCCGAGGAGTTCTGGAGACCGGCCAGGAAGCTGTCGTCAAAGAGGCTGCTCATCGCCTCACGAGTCTAGGACGCCCCGCCGACATCCGGGCCCGCCTTGAGGAGCCGAGCGGCGCCGCCTGGGTGCGGAACGGGTCACACCGGGGCCGCGCACCGCGGGCGCGGCTCAGGTCCAGAGGGTCGCGATGAAGACGTTCGCCGTGGTCAGGCCGCCGACGGCGGCGAAGAGGCCCTTGTCGACCTTCTCGTCGTCCCGCTTGACGTAGACCAGGCCGAGGATCACGACGAGGATCGCCAGCTTGATGCCGATCTTGAGGTTGTTCACGCTCTGGTCGTCGGCCTGGTTCAGGCCGACGAGCGCGACGCCCGTGATCAGCATGGTCAGCGCTCCGTGCAGCATCGCGGGGCTGAAGCGGGCCGTACCGGCGCCCATCGCCTTCATCTGGGTGAGGAAGCCGCCGAGGAGGGAGGCGATGCCGATGACGTGCAGGGCGACGAAGACATTGATGAGGACGTCCATGGGGCGGAGCCTAGCCGGGCCCCCGGTCCCCCTTTCCGGACGGGTCCCGTCCGCTCCGGAACCCCGGTCGGCTGCCGGCGCGCCTCGGGCACCCCGGAACTCCGGTCGGCTGCCCGGGCGCCCCGGAACCGATCCTCACCCCGTCACCCGGCGAAAGGGTTCGGTCGCCCACCTGTCAACTGCCGCCAATAGCGGTCAACCCGTCATCCGGGCGTGACCCCGGGCCTAGCGTCCTCCACCAGGTGACCGGCTCCCCACCCCGCCGGCAGGTCGGCGGTCGTCGGTCACCCCCGCCGAGAAAACCGGCGGCGGTCCGTCCCCCTGTGCGGGCCGCCGCCGGCCCGGCGGACACCGTCCCCCAGGGAAGAGGATGTGACCCGCCCTCGTGGCAGCGCACCGGAAGTCCACGCCGTCCCTCCTCGGCGGTCAGGCGGTCCGCACCGCCGCCACCCTCGCCCTCGCCTCCGCGGCGACGACGACGCTCTTCGAAGGGTCCGGACACGCGGACCCCCGGCCCACCGCGGCCCAGGTCAAGGCGCAGGTCGACCGGCTCTACGAGGAGGCCGGGGCCGCGACCGAGCGGTACGACGGGGCGAAGGAGAAGGCGGACGAGGCGCGGGACGCCTTCGACCGGCTGCGCGACGAGGCCGCCCGCAGGACCCGGCGCCTCAACGACGCACGGGACGCCCTCGGGGCCGCGGCCGCCGCCCAGTACCGCTCCGGAGGGCTCGACCCCACGGTGCGGCTCGTCCTCACCTCCGACCCGGACCAGTACCTGGCGCGGGCCGCGTTCGCCGAGCAGGCCGGCGACCGGCAGACGACCGCGATCCGGGCCGTACGGCGCGAACTCGGCGCGATCGGGCAGCTGCGCGGCGAGTCGGCGGAACGGCTGACCGCACTGCGCGGTCACGAGGCCGAACTGCGGCGGCAGAAGGCGGCCGTCCTCGGCAAACTGAAGGCGGCCAGGACCCTGCTCGCCCGGCTGACCGCGGAGGAACGGGCCCGGTACGAGGCCGCCACCGCCACCCGGAACGTCCCGGACACCGCGACGCGGCCGTACGGAACGAACGCTCCCGGCACCTCCGCCCGCGTACGGGCCGACCGCTCCTCGGGCAGCGCGCGCGGACCGGTGAGCGCCCCGAACTCCCGGGCCGCCCAGGCCGTCTCCTTCGCCCACGCCCAGCTCGGCAAGCCGTACGTGTGGGGGGCGACGGGTCCTTCCGGGTACGACTGCTCGGGCCTCACCCAGGCGGCCTGGCGCGCGGCCGGCGTCTCCCTGCCCCGCACGACGTACACCCAGATCAACGCCGGCAAGCGGGTCTCCCGCTCCCAGCTCGCCCCCGGTGACCTGGTCTTCTTCTACTCCGGGATCAGCCACGTCGGGCTCTACATCGGCGGCGGCCGGATGATTCACGCCCCCCGGCCCGGCGCCCCGATCCGGATCGCCCCGATCGACGAGATGCCCTTCGCCGGAGCGACCCGCGTGAGCTGACGTCCTGACCCGGGCCTGCCGTGTGGGCCGGCCCCGGGCCCGACCCCCCCGCACGCCCGTCCACCGCCCCGGCGGGGCGCGGTCCCGGTCCCGGGTCCCCGCGTCCCAGGTCCGGGGTGCGGGCTCAGACCAGGCGGCGGGCGGTGGCCCAGCGGGTCAGCTCGTGGCGGTTGGAGAGCTGGAGCTTCCGCAGCACCGCCGAGACGTGCGACTCGACCGTCTTCACCGAGATGTAGAGCTGCTTGGCGATCTCCTTGTACGCGTAGCCCCGGGCGATCAGCCGCAGCACCTCCCGCTCCCGCTGGGTGAGCCGGTCCAGGTCCTCGTCCACCGGGGGCGCGTCCGTCGAGGCGAAGGCGTCCAGGACGAAGCCGGCGAGCCGGGGGGAGAAGACCGCGTCGCCCTCCTGGACCCGGAAGATCGAGTCGACCAGGTCGGTGCCGGTGATCGTCTTGGTGACGTAGCCGCGGGCGCCGCCCCGGATCACCCCGATCACGTCCTCGGCCGCGTCCGACACCGAGAGCGCCAGGAAGCGGACCGGGTCCTCGGGCGCGCCGAGCAGGCTCGCGCAGCGCCGCAGCACCTCGACCCCGCCGCCGCCCGGCAGGTGCACGTCGAGCAGGACGACCTCGGGGCGGGTCGTGGTGATGACCGTGACCGCCTGGTCGACGTCGGCGGCCTCGCCGACCACCTCGACGCCGGTGACCTCGGTCCGGCCGATCTCGGCCTGCACCCCGGTGCGGAACATGCGGTGGTCGTCGACGAGCACCACCCGCACCCGGCGCCCGGCGCCCGGCGTCGCCGCCCCCGCGTCCGCGCCCGCCCCGCTCCCGGTCGCTGCCCCGGTCTCGTCGCTCATCCGTCCGCCCTCTCCATCTCGAGCTCCACTTCGGTGCCTCCGCCCTGCGGTGACCGCAGCCGGGCCGTACCGCCGTTGCGCTGCATCCGGCCGATGATCGATTCTCGTACGCCCATCCGGTCCTCGGGCACGTCGTCCAGGTCGAATCCCGGCCCCCGGTCGCGCACCGAGACGAAGACCGTGCGGCCGTCCACCTCCGCGAACACCTGCACCGCCCCTCCCTCGCCACCGTACTTGGCGGCGTTGACCATCGCCTCGCGCGCGGCCTGTATCTGTGCGACCAGTCCCTCGTCGAGGGGGCAGTCGCCGACGACGACCACCTCCAGCGGGACGCCGTGCTTGTCCTCGACCTCGGCCGCGGCCCTCTTCACCGCCTCCGCGAGGGTCTCGGGCTCCTCCTCGTCCCTGCCGGTGCCCTCCGGCTTGTAGAGCCAGTTCCGCAGCTCCCGCTCCTGGGCGCGGGCGAGCCGGCGCACCTCGCCCGGGTCGTCGGCGTTGCGCTGGATCAGGGTGAGGGTGTGCAGCACCGAGTCGTGGACGTGGGCCGCGACCTCGGCGCGCTCCTGGGCGCGGATGCGCATGGTCCGCTCCTCGGTGAGGTCCTGCGACATGCGGACCAGCCAGGGGCCGGCGAGCAGGGCTATGCCGGTGAGGACGGCGACGGCGGCGGTGAGGGCGGTGCCGAGCTGGGCGACGGAGCCGCGGACCACCACGAAGACCGCGAGACCGGTGCCGACCAGGGCGACGCCGACGAGACCGCGGGCGAGCTGGAACGCGCGCCGGTGCCGTCCGGGGTCGGTCCAGCTCGCCCGGCGGGCGTTGTCCGTCTGGCGCCAGAAGACGGCGACGCCGACGCCGGTGAGGAGGACGGGCCAGATGTAGCGACCGGTCTGGCCGTCGAAGCTGGCGTTCCCGGCGACGACCGCGAGGCTCGCGGCGAGCACGACCAGGGCGAAGACCTGGCCCCGGTCGGGCTTGCGCAGTTTGCGGCGCCCGTCCGGGGTGGTCTCGAAGACGGGACGCGGGGCGGTCCGTCCGCCGACGCCGAGCGGGACGACGATCCAGAAGACCGCGTAGAGCACGGCGCCGAGGCCGTCCGCCATGGCGAGGACCGCGAACGCCGTGCGCACCCAGACGACCGGCAGCCCGAGGTGTCCCGCGAGACCGCGTGCGACACCGCCGAGCCACCGCCCGTCGGCGCTCCGGTAGAGCCTGCGCAGGGGCGGTTCGTCGGTCTCGGTGACACGAGCGGATACGGACATGCGCCGATCGTCACACGTTCGGCCCGCCCGGGACATCAGGGTCGGCCCTGAGATCTTCCCCGGTACGGCCTCGGGGAGGAGGGCCCTCCGAATATCAGGGTCGGGCCAGGGTCGTCCCCGGTGCCGCGGGGCGTCACGGGCCGTCACCATGGAGGCATGACGAGTTCGACGCCTTCGCAGCACGAGGCCCCGCCGGCGGCGGAGGCCGCTTCCGCCGCGCCCCTGCGGCGCTCGCGCGGAAGCAAGGTCGTGGGCGGTGTCTGCGGCGGTCTCGGCCGGTACTTCGACCTGGACCCGGTGGTCTTCCGCGTCGCGATCGGCGTGCTGGCGGTGACCGGCGGCTTCGGTCTGATCTTCTACGGCTTCGCGTGGCTGCTGATCCCGCTCGCGGGCGAGGAGGACCACGAGGGGCGCAGGCTGCTGACCGGTCGCGTCTCCGGCTCCTCCCTCGCGGCCCTGCTGATGGCGCTGGTCGGCTGTGGGGTCTTCCTGTCGATGCTGCGCAGCGGATCGATGCTGGGTTCCTCGCTGCTGGTGGCGTTCGTGGCGTGCGGAGCGGCGGTCTGGTCCCGGCGGAGACGGACCGGCGCGGTCGAGACCGAGGGCAGGACGGACACGGCGGCTGCGCTCGCGGTCGCCGAGGCCCCGCCCGAGACGAAGGCCCCGCCGCTGATCGAGTACACCTCCTGGTGGAAGGACCCGATCGTCAAGGACGGCTCGACGGGCCGGGTGGCCGTCGGCTACCTGTGGGGCCCGCACGGCGTGCTCGACGAGGACGGCAAGGTGAACGGCGAGGTGCCGAGGCCCGGCAGCCAGTGGGGTCCCGCGGCCCCGGCGCCCGGGCGTCCGACGCCCTCCGTGCGGAAGAGCCCGCTCTCCATCGGCGGTCTCGTCCAGCTGCTCGCCATGGTGGCGGCCGGCCTCGGCACGGCCCTGACCTGGGAGACGGAGCCGCTCGGCACCAGTCTGCAGATCGGCCTGGCCGCCGCCCTCGGGGTGCTCGGCCTGGGGCTCGTCGTCAGCAGCTTCCTCGGGCGGACCGGGTTCGGCACGGTCTTCCTGACCGTGGTCACGGCGGGCCTGCTCGCCCTGGCGACGGCGCTGCCCGACCGGATCACCACGGACTGGGTCCGCGAGACCTGGGCGCCGGCGTCGGTCGCCGCGGTGCAGCCGCGCTACGAGCTGGGCAGCGGGGTCGGCACGCTCGACCTGTCGGGGCTCCCGCTCCCCGCGGGCACGACGGTCACCACCGGCGCCGAGGTGGGCGCAGGGCAGCTCAAGGTGGTCGTCCCGAAGGACGCGGTCGTGAAGCTGCGCACCGAGGTGGCGCTGGGCGACCTGCGCCTGCCGGGACAGCCCCCGAACGACATCGACATCGCACCGGGCCGCGAGGAGACCCACACGCTCGCGCCGCCGGCCGGGACCGCCCCGGCGGGCACCCTGGACCTCTCCCTGGAGGTCGCACTCGGACAGGTGGAGGTCATCCGTGCTGCTTCATGAGTTCCGTCCCGGCCGGCTCCTCGTCGGCCTCACCGCCCTCGCCCTGACCGCCCTGTACGCGGGCGATGCCGCCGGGGCCTGGACGACCCCCTGGTACGCGGTGGTCCCGGTGCTCTGCGGCGGCCTGGGCGCCGCCGCCCTCGCGACCTGGGTCGCCTATCGAATACGGCGCCGTTCGGCGAGGATCCGGTCCAGCGAGAGCACCGGGGCCCCGGCGAGCAGCAGCGGCAGCCAGGCCATCAGATAGACGAGGTCGTTGCCGAGGTAGTAGGGCGACGCCTGCCAGCTCACGGTCAGCCAGAGGCTCAGCGAGATCAGTGCGCCTCCGAGCGCCGCCACCCGGGCGAAGAGGCCGAAGAGGGTTCCGAGCCCGGCGGCGAGCTCCCCGAAGGCGAGGGCGTACCCGAAGCCGGTGGGGCTCTTGAGGGCGAGGTCGACGAGGGCGGGGAGCGCGGAGCCGTCCCGGACGCCGCGCATCGTCTCGCCGATGGACCCGCTGCCGGCGTCGGCGAAGAAGGAGGAGTCGGTGAGCTTGTCGAGTCCGGCGTAGACGAACGTGATCCCGAGGAAGATCCGCAGGGGAAGGAGGGCGTAACGGGAGGCGAGGGCCTTCCAGGCACCGGTCCCGTCACCATCGCCGCCGGTCCTGCCGCCACCGCCGGTCCTGCCGCCACCGCCGGTCCTGCCGCCACCGCCGGTTCCACCGCCGCCGGTCCCGCCGCGGGGGCCGTCGTCCCCCTGGCCCGTCCGGTCCGTCTGTTCCGTCATCGCCGGTCACCTCTCACACCCCGTACGGCTGCTCGCGGAACGATTCTCCTCCGTTCGGCGGCCCCGGGGTGCGAGGAGGGGCCGGGAGGTCAGTCCACGACGTCGATCGTGACCCGATTGGTCTCCACGCCCGCCGCCGTCACGACCGAGACCTCCGCCCGGCCCGGTTCCACGTCCGCCGGGAGGGGGACGGTCAGGGCGGTGTCGGTGGGGTTGGCGAAGCCGCCCGGGACCGGGACCAGGGGGACGTGGGCGTGGACGGGGCCGATGCGGACGACGAGGCGGGTCAGGGGGTCGGGGGCGCCCGCGCCCGGCGGGACGAAGCCGCGGCCTCGGATCTCGATGTCGTCGCCCGTGCGGATCGGGGCGTCGAGGTCGCCCGCCTCCCGGGACCGGACCACGGAGTGGATCGTGGGGCGGACGCCCTCGGCGCACTTCGCGGCGAGGTGCCAGGCCGCCGAGACGCCGAGGAGGAGCACGAGGGACCAGGGGACCTCGGGGAGCCGGGCGGGGTCGCGGGCGAGTCCGACGGCCGCGAGGGCGAGGACGGCGCTGGAGACCAGGAGGTACTGGACGTCGGCGAGACAGGCCCGGCCGCTGTCGTCGCAGAGCAGGTCGGCGGCGCGCGGGCGGTCGGCGCGCACCTTCTGGAGGCGGCCCGCCGCGATCCCGGCGGTGACGACGAGGCGGGCGGTGACGGTGACGGCCGCCACCAGGGCCAGGGCGGTGAGCAGGCCGGCGGCCCGGGACAGACCGAAGGCCGTGGCGGTGGCCGTGGCCGTGGTCGTGGTGGTCGCGGCCGGTGGCCGGAGGGCCGGGAGCCGGGCGGCCAGGAAGAGGAGGGAGAAGGAGAGGAGCAGGAGCCAGGCGGCGGCGACGGCGCGGGTGGTGGAGAGCCGGTTGTCCTCGCCGATCAGGGGCGCGAGGAGGCCGCCGCGCGCCCGGTGGACGTGGGCGGCGGCGCTGAGGAGGGCGGCGAGGACCAGGGCGGTGCAGAGGCCGGCCGTGCGGGCGCCGGTCCAGCCGGACTCGACGGCGGTGAGGGCCTGGCCGAGGAGGAGGGCGAGGACGGCGCCCCAGACGGTGCGGAGACAGCCGCGCCGGACCAGGTCGAGCCGGGCGGGTCCGGCCTCCCGGGCGTGCGCGGCGACCGCGCGGGCGGACTGGGCGAGTTCGTCGGAGACCCACTGGCGGGCGGCGACCGGGGAGTGGGCGACGGCGGCGGGGACGCCGTGTCCGGCGGCGAGCTCGTCGCGACGGGCGAGGAAGGCGGCGACCGCGCGCCGGTGGCCGGTCCGCCCGCAAGGGGCGCAGCCGTCGCAGGCCGTCGCGTGCTCGCCGTACCGTCTCGCCTCTTGAACCGCCACGGTGCTCTCTCTCCGGGCTCGCTCCACGACCCGTTCCGGTGCGTCCCGGCGTGTTCCGGTGCGCCGCGAGGTGCCGTGGAGGGCCAACGTGCCGTTGGTTCCACGGAATTGTGCCGTACCGAGGGCTCCCGCCACCGCCGCGTGCGCCCCACCCAGGAGTGATTGCCGTGTCGTCGGATTGACGTACAGAAGGGTGAAGCGATGGTGTGACGACAGGAGTTCGGGATCCGCTCGGCCGGTCCCGCGCCGGAGCGGCTGGCGGTCGGTCCGGGCGACGAGACCGCCCCGAGCCGCTCGCGGGTGGTGGCGGCGTCGTGGGGGACGGGGTCCGGTGGCAGGCTCATGCGCCGGGAGGCAGTGCCCGGCCGGTCGGGTCACCCGGGCCCGGACGCGACGAAACCGCCGCCCCGGTGGTCCGGAGCGGCGGTTTCACGGGCGGGCGGGAGGGGTCACTCCCACTCGATGGTGCCCGGCGGCTTGCTGGTGACGTCGAGGACGACGCGGTTCACGTCGGCGACCTCGTTGGTGATGCGGGTCGAGATCTTGGCGAGCACCTCGTAGGGCAGGCGCGACCAGTCGGCCGTCATGGCGTCCTCGGAGGAGACGGGACGCAGCACGATCGGGTGGCCGTAGGTGCGGCCGTCGCCCTGGACGCCCACGGAGCGCACGTCGGCGAGCAGCACGACCGGGCACTGCCAGATGTCGCGGTCGAGACCGGCGGCCGTCAGCTCCTCGCGGGCGATGGCATCGGCCTCGCGCAGCAGGTCCAGGCGCTCCTTGGTGACCTCGCCGACGATGCGGATGCCGAGGCCGGGGCCGGGGAAGGGCTGGCGCTGGACGATCTCCTCGGGCAGGCCGAGCTCCTGGCCGACCATGCGGACCTCGTCCTTGAAGAGCTGGCGCAGCGGCTCGACGAGCTCGAACTCGATGTCGTCGGGCAGGCCGCCGACGTTGTGGTGGGACTTGATGTTGGCGGTGCCGGTGCCGCCGCCGGACTCGACGATGTCCGGGTAGAGCGTGCCCTGGACGAGGAACGCGACCTCGGGGCCCTCCTCCTGGAGGATCTCCAGCTGGGCCTGCTCGAAGACGCGGATGAACTCGCGGCCGATGATCTTCCGCTTGGTCTCCGGGTCGGAGACGCCGGCGAGGGCGGTGAGGAACCGCTCCTGCGCGTCGACGACCTTCAGCTGGACGCCGGTGGCGGCCACGAAGTCCTTCTCGACCTGCTCGGTCTCGTCCTTGCGCATCAGGCCGTGGTCGACGTACACGCAGGTGAGCTGCGAGCCGATGGCCTTCTGCACGAGGGCGGCGGCCACGGCGGAGTCGACGCCGCCGGAGAGGCCGCAGATCGCGCGCTTGGTGCCGACCTGGGCGCGGATGGCCGCGACCTGCTCCTCGATCACGTTGCCGGTGGTCCAGCTGGGCTCGATGCCGGCGCCCCGGTAGAGGAAGTGCTCCAGGATCTGCTGGCCGTGCGTGGAGTGCAGCACCTCGGGGTGGTACTGGACGCCGTACAGCTTCTTCTCGTCGTTCTCGAAGGCGGCGACCGGCACGACGTCCGTGGAGGCGGTGACGGCGAAGCCCTCGGGGGCGGCGGAGCAGGCGTCGCCGTGCGACATCCACACCGACTGCTCGACGGGGGTGCCCTCGAAGAGGGTGGAGCCGGCCTTGGAGACGTGCAGCGGGGTGCGGCCGTACTCGCGGGCGCCGGTGTTGTCGACGGTGCCGCCGAGGGTGGTCGCCATCAGCTGGAAGCCGTAGCACATGCCGAAGACGGGGACGCCCGCCTCGAACAGCGAGCGGTCGAGGCGGGGGGCGTTCTCCGCGTACACGGAGGACGGGCCGCCGGAGAGGATGATCGCCTTCGGGTTCTTGGCCAGCATCTCGGCCACCGGCATGGTGGACGGGACGATCTCGCTGTAGACCCGGGCCTCACGGACGCGGCGGGCGATGAGCTGGGCGTACTGGGCGCCGAAGTCGACAACGAGGACTACGTCCGGGTTGGTGACGTCGGGCGCGGCAGCGGGGGTCGCTGATGACACTACGGCGGCCTTCCGGCGGTAGGAGGGGGTCCCTCGAAAGGGGTGCTATTTGTCGATTCTACCGGCGCGCCGGTCGGATCATTCGTCTCACCATCCGAACCCGGGTTGGCCCCGGCTCCGGGGCGGGGTCCATACTGTCGCCATGCGCAAGCACCCGACCTTCGTCTTTACCTATGGCAACCGGCCCACCGGCTGCCATGGTCGTGCTGCTTGAGCAACTGACGAGCGACTTCCCAGGCGCCCCGGGCCGACAAGGCCCGGGGCGCTCTGTCGTTCCCGGGCCGGATCGTTCCGGGGGCCCGACACCCCAGGAGCCCCACCATGACGACGACCACCGCCACCACCGAGAAGCACACCGCCACCACCGAGAAGACCGGCGCCCGCACCGACGAGGCGGCGGCGCTGATCGACGACGCCCGTGAGCGCATCGACGCGCTCGACGACCGGATCATCGGTCTCATCCAGGAACGGATGGCCGTCTCGGCCGTCATCCAGGAGGCCCGGATCTCCTCCGGGGGCCGCCGGGTGAACCTGAACCGCGAGATGGAGGTCCTCGGCCACTACAGGGACGCCCTCGGCAAGCCGGGCACGGCGCTCGCGATGACGATGCTGGAGCTGTGCCGGGGACGCGTCTGAGTGGGTGCCCGCACCCGAGTTCGGACCCGCTCTCACCCGTACGGCGCGTGACCGGCTCCGCGCCGGCTTCGTTGGTCCGGTTGTCCGTGCCAGCCAGGGGCGGGCCCGAAGAAAAACCACGCGTGGCTTCGCTGGGGCGTGTGGCGTGCCTCTCCGGTACGTCGTGGGACCTCGCACCAGCGCGTGTGACCGGGCAGCAGGGGACAGCGGTCCGGTCACCCAGAAAGGGCGGTCGGCCCCGGGGACGCCCGGGGTCGACCGCAACCGGCTCCCCCGGCCGCACCCCGCGGCCCCAGCACCGTTGCGCAGACCCCGTCCCCTCGTCCCCCCACTCCGTTCCCCCTCCCCCACGGCGGCGCGACCCCCCGGCGCCGCTCCGTTCGGCACCGCCGCCGCCCCGACACCGGTGCCGACCCCCGAGGGCCCCGTGCCGCGACCCGAATCGCGGCACGGGGCCCTCGCCCGTACCCCCGCCCTCCGGGATGTGACGCGCGTCACATGACGATCTCGTGCAACCGCTACAACCAATCGCCGGGGTGGCGGGTCAACCATGCAGCAACACCAGAAGCCGGAAGGGCGCTGCATTCGGAGGGGGATGCAGCGCCCTTTCTGTTTCCGCCGTTCCGGCCGGGGTCTTCCGCCGTTCCGGCCCGGGTCACTCCCGCTCCGTCCGGGTCACTCCCGCGTCGACTGCTTCGACGGGACCTCCAGCGGAACGTCCGGCAGGGCCTTCGACGGGACCTTCGGCATCCCCAGGAACGGCAGCCGCAGCGCGCCGAAGGCCTCGGCCGGGACCGCGGGGGACTTCGGCTCGACCGCCGCGAGCCGCGCGTACCCCTCCCCCTGCGCCGGGCGCGGGTCCTCCTCGCCCTTGTTCGGCCAGAAGGACATGGCCCGCTCCGCCTGGGCGGTGATCGTCAGGGACGGGTTCACGCCGAGGTTGGCGGAGACGGCCGCCCCGTCGACGACGGAGATCCCCGGGTGGCCGTAGAGCCGGTGGTACGGGTCGATGACGCCGGACGCGGCGTCCGCGCCGATCGGGCAGCCGCCCAGGAAGTGCGCGGTGAGCGGGGTGCCCATCAGCTCGCCGACGTTGGAGCCGGCGAAGCCGTTGATCTCCTCGGCGAGGAGGGTGGCGGCCCGGGTGGCCGCCGGGATCTGGACCGGGTTCGGCGCCCCGTGCCCCTGGCGGGCCGTGAGCAGGCCCTTTCCGATGCCGCCGGGCTTGCGGTAGGTGGTCAGGGAGTTGTCGAGGGACTGCATGACCAGGCCGATGATGGTCCGCTCGGACCACTTCCGGTTGGAGAGCGAGCGGGCGGCGAGCGCGGGGTGCCGGAGCAGGTTGAGGACCCAGTTGCGCACCCGGTGGGCGCCGTAGGGCACCTGGAGGACGGTGAGGCTGCCCATCGAGTTGGAGCCCCTGCCGTACCGGACCGGCTCGATGTGGGTGTTCTCGTCGGGGTGGACGGAGGAGGTGATGGCGACGCCCCGGGTGAAGTCGGCCTTCCCCCCGCCGTGCTTCTTCCGGTAGCGGCGGTCGGTGGTCTGCGCGCCGACCAGGCCCTCGGAGTTGGTGCGGGTCAGCTCGCCGAGCCGGTGCGAGATCCGGGGCAGCAGGCCGGTGTCCCTCATCCGGTGGAGCAGGGTCTGCGTGCCGTACGTGCCGGCCGCGATCACGACCCGGCGGGCGGTGAACGTGCGGCCCCTGCCCTTCTTCCGGTCGTCCGTGGGCAGGGTCTTCACCGCGAAGCCGCCGCGCGAGTCCTCGGTGACGGTGACGACCGTCGTCATGGGGTGGACGGTCGCGCCCGCCTTCTCGGCGAGGTACAGGTAGTTCTCGTTGAGGGTGTTCTTGGCGCCGTGGCGGCAGCCGGTCATGCACTCGCCGCACTCGGCGCAGGCTCGGCGGGAGGGGCCCGCGCCGCCGAAGTACGGGTCGGGGACCTCGCCGCCAGGCTTCGTCCTGGTCGTGCCGTCGGCGTCCTCGCCGTCGCCGAAGAAGACGCCGACCGGTGCCATGTGGAAGGTGTCGCCGATGCCCATCGCCTCGGCGGCCGACTTCAGGTGCACGTCGGAGGGGGTCATCGTCGGGTTGAGCCGGACGCCGAGCATCCGCTTGGCCTGGTCGTAGTACGGCCGGAGCTCGTCCTCCCAGTCCGTGATGTCCTTCCACTGCGGGTCGTCGAAGAACGCCTTGAGGGGTACGTAGAGGGTGTTGGCGTAGTTGAGGGAGCCGCCGCCCACGCCGGCGCCCGCGAGCACCATGACGTTGCCGAGCAGGTGGATGCGCTGGAGGCCGTAGAGCCCGAGGGCGGGGGCCCACAGGAAGTTCTTCAGGTCCCAGGAGTTCTTCGGCAGGGTCTCGCGGGTGAAGCGGCGCCCGGCCTCCAGGACGCCGACCCGGTAGCCCTTCTCGGTGAGGCGGAGGGCCGTGACCGAACCGCCGAAGCCGGAGCCGACGACGAGGACGTCGTAGTCGTACGCGCCGTCCTCCGCCTGCTCCTGATTTTGGGTAGGGGGTACCGCGGTCATGGCTCTCCTCGTACGGCGTACGGAAAAAGGGGTCGAAAAGAGGGGGTGCGCGGGCCCCCGCCACCGGCGGGGGCCCGGGGGCCTCAGCGCAGGCGCAGGGCCTTCATCGCCTTCAGGGACAGGCTCATGAACGCCGCGTACTTCTCGTCGTCCATCCCGAAGGAGGGCGCGAGCGGGATCAGCCGCTGCTGGGCGACGGTCTGGGCCTCGGTGTACTTGAGGATGCCCTCGGAGCCGTGGCGGCGGCCGAGCCCGGAGTCCTTCATGCCGCCCATCGGGGACTGCACGCTGCCGTACGCGGGGGCGTACCCCTCGTTGATGTTGACGGTGCCGGTGCGCAGCCGGGCCGCGACGGCGTGGCCGCGGCGCGAGTCCTTCGTCCAGACCGAGGAGTTGAGGCCGTACGGGGTGGCGTTGGCGAGCTCGACGACCTCGTCCTCGTCCGTGAAGCGGTAGATCGAGACGACCGGGCCGAAGGTCTCCTCGTGGCAGACGGCCATCGGGGCCTCGACGCCGTCGAGGATGGTCGGCTCGTAGAAGAGGGGGCCGACGTCGGGGCGGGCGACGCCGCCCGCGACCAGCTCGGCGCCCTTGGCGACGGCCTCCTCGACGTGCTGCTTGACGGTCTCCAGCTGCCGCTCGCCGACGAGGGAGCCCATGTCGGCCCCGTACGCGAGGGAGGTGCCGAGCCGCATCGCCTTCGTACGGGCGGCGAACCGGGCGACGAAGTCGTCGGCGACGGACTCGTGCACGTACAGGCGCTCGATGGAGATGCAGAGCTGTCCGGCGGAGGAGAAGCAGGCGCGGACGGCGCCGGCGGCGGCCTTCTCGACGTCGGCGTCCTCCAGGACGAGCATGGCGTTCTTGCCGCCGAGTTCGAGGGAGACGCCGACCAGGCGGGCGGCGGCGCCCTGCGCGACCTCGCGGCCGGTGCGGGTGGAGCCGGTGAAGGAGACGTAGTCGGCGTGCCGGACGACCTCGGGGCCGACGACCGGGCCCTCGCCGAGGACGACCTGGAAGACCTCGGCGGGCAGTCCGGCCTCGATGAGCAGGTCACGGGCCCACAGGGCGGTGAGCGCGGTCTCGGTGTCGGGCTTCATGACGACGGCGTTGCCCGAGACGAAGGCGGGCAGGGCGTCGCCGACGGAGAGTTCGAGCGGGTAGTTCCAGGGGGCGATCTGGCCGACGACCCCGCGCGGCTGGCGCAGCTCGGTGACCTTGGTGAGGGTCGGCACGACGCCGGTGTGGTGGCGGGGGCGCAGGTAGGAGGGGGCCTTGCGGCCGTAGTGGCGGGCGGCGACGGCCACCGCCAGGACCTCCTCGTGGGCGTGCAGGCGCGCCTTGCCCGTCTCCAGCTGGATGAGGTCGAGGACCTCGGCCTGCCGCTGGAGGACCAGGTCGTGGAAGCGGAGGAGCACGGCGGCGCGGGCGCGGACCGGCGTCGCGGCCCAGACCGGCTGGGCGGCGCGGGCGCGGGCGAAGGCCTCGGCGACGTCCTCGGGGGTGGACTCGGGCAGGTCCGCCAGCTTCTCCCCGGTGAAGGGGGTGTGGTTGGCGGTCCGGCCGGAGCCGACCACGCCGCGGACGAGCCGGGCGACCAGGTCGGGCGTCACGACGTCGGCGGCGGTCCGGGCGCCGGCGGGCGCGGGCGCGACCGGGTTGGTCGCCCCGGCGGGGGCGGTGGTCCCGGTCCCGGTGGAGAGGGCGCCGGTGGCGGGGGCGTCGGGAGCCGAAGGGGCGGCGGGGGCCTGCGAGTCCGTCATGAGGGCGAGCGTAAGGCGCCTTCCGCCCTTTGGGTACCCGTCGGTAACGCGTTTTCACCGGGGCCGCGCATCGCGCCAGCGATCACTGGCACATAAGCCCTGATCAGCGGCTTACGGCTGCCGGAGGCCCACCACGGAGATTTTCCCGGCCTTTGCGCCCGCCCGCTTGTGCGCCCGCCTACTCCCCCGTTTCCCGCCAGTGCCGCAGGACGATGTCGAACTGCTCCCGGGTGGTCTCCCAGCTCGACTCCGGCGAGGACATGTAGACGGCGTACTCGGTGCCGTCGTCGCCGTAGTACATCTGGTCGATCGCGTGCCGGGGTCCGGGGAAGTTCTTCTTCTCGGTCCAGGTGAACTCCCACAGGACGGAGAGGGTCTGATCCCGGTAGACCTTCTGGGAGAGCTGGACCCGCTTGTAGTGCATGCGCTTGCCCAGGGCGCCTTCCAGGTCGAGCGCGTGCATGTACGGGCTCTCGAAGTCGGGGCTGCGGTCGACGCTGATCCGGATGCGGTGATTGCCGTTGTCCGGGGTGTAGTCGATCTGGCCGTCCGTGACCTGCCGCTTCCAGCCGTCCGGGACGAGGAGGCCGAAGCCCTCCGGGTCCACGACGCGGTGCCATCCCTCGGGGACCCCGTCCTTCCCCTCGCCCTCGGCCGAGGGGGTCGTGGTCGGGGCCGTGGCGGCGGTCGTCCTCCCGGTGCCGTCGACGTCGCGGTCGCCGCCCGTGTACTGCATGGCGGCGAAGACCGCGCCGCCCGCGACGAGCCCGGCGAGCAGGGCCGCCAGGACGACGGCGCGCCGGCGGCCCCGGCCGGTGGACGGCGCAGGGGCGGAGGGGGGCGCCGGAGCGGGGACCGTACGGGACGGCGACGGGGCCTGGGACTGCCGGAGGGTCCGGGGCGGCTGGGGCCACTGGGCGGTGAAGCCGCGCGGGGCGGCCTCCGCGGCCCCTGCGGACCCTGCGGCTCCCGGCTCCGACCGGTGCGACCGGTCCGCCTGAGCCGCCTGAGCCGCCTGATCCGCCCGATCCGCCGCACGGGCCTCGTCGGGCGTGGCGCGTACGTCGTCCCCCGCCCGGTCCAGGTCCTCCCTGACCACCCGCTGGGTCGGTACGTACGCCTGCGCCGATGCCGGCGTGCGCCCCTCCATCGCTTCGAGCAGCATCCGACCGGCCTCGTCCGCGCGCGGCCGCTGCTTCGGGTCCTTGCGCAGCAGGGCCACGATGACGGGGGCCAGCGCCCCGGCCTTCTCCGGGTGCGGCGGCTCCTCGGTCACCACGGCCTGCATGGTGCTGATCGGGGAGCCGCGGCGGAACGGCGAGGTGCCCTCCACCGCCGTGTAGAGCGTGGCCCCGAGCGACCAGAGGTCGGAGGCGGGACCGGGGTCGGCGCCCTTCACCCGTTCGGGCGCCAGGTAGTCGATGGAACCGACGATCTCACCGGTCCGGGTGATCGTCGAGTCCCCCTCGATCGCCGCGATCCCGAAGTCGGTGATGAGGACGCGCCCGTCGCGCGCGAGCAGGATGTTGCCCGGCTTGACGTCCCGGTGCAGCACCCCGGCCGCGTGCGCGGCGCGCAGCGCGCCGAGGACGTGCAGCCCGATCCTCGCCGCCTCGCGCGGCTCCACGGTGCCCGACTCCTTGGCGGCGTCGGCGAGCGAGGGCCCGTCGACGTACTGCATGACGATCCACGGGCGGGCGTCGTGCTCCAGGACGTCGTGGACGGTCACCACGCCCGGGTGCGTGATCCGCGCGGCCGCCCGTGCCTCCTTCTGCGTACGGGCGTGCAGCACGAGCCGGTCCGCCTCGGCCACGAACCGGCCCGCCGTCAACTCCTTGACCGCCACCACGCGGTGCAGCACCTCGTCGTGCGCGCGCCAGACCTTGCCCATGCCGCCGCGTCCGATGGACTCGCCCAGCCGGTAGCGTCCGGCGAGCAGCAGCCCCGTCCCTGTGCCCTGTGAATGTTCCACTTGCCCCCGCCCGTTCCCTCTGACGCAAGGTTACGGACGGGGGCACGGACCGCGAAACCTCGGGGCGGTCATAGGAACCGCACTGTGACCGGGGGCCGCAGGCCCGGAACGGGTGCGGCGGCCCGGAGGAAACGGCTTCGGCGGCCCCGGCGGGACCGCTTCAACGGCCCGGACGGAACGCCTTCGTGGCCTGCTCGTAGATCTCGGAGACCTTGTCCCGCTCGGTGTACGGGCCGATGACCTGCACGACGTGGTACCGGCCGCCGTCGATCAGGGCGAGGTTGCGGACGAACACCTCGCGTCCCGTGCCGTCCAGCCACCAGTAACTTCCCGTGGCCGTCGCCGTGCTGCCGATGTCGACCCGGAGCGTCCGCTCCGCGCCCGCCCAACTGGACGCCCGCCAGGGCTCCAGCTCGCGCTCCCGGGTGTTCTGGTACGCCAGCGGGTCGGCGCCGTTGTCCTTCACGCCGTCCCGGCCGGGGACCACGATCATCGTGAAGTCACCTCCCGTGTACCGCACTTGCCCGGCGTCGTTGATCGGGCTGCGCCGCCAGCCGTTCGGCACCCCGATCCGGAACCCCTCCGGGTCCTGGCGCAGGGCGTACCCGGAGGCGAGCGCGGGGGCCGACGGATCCGCCGGGGGCCGGGTCGTGGCCGGCGGGGTGGTCGCGGAGGGGGCGCCCGTCGTCGGGGCCGGGGCGTCGCCGCCCGTGTCCGGCGCGGTGGTGACGGGGGCTGGCCCGGTCGTCGGCGTGCCCGAACCGGCGGGCTCCTCCCCCTCGCGCGGCATGAAGAGGACGGCGTACGCGACGGCCCCCGCGAGCAGGAGGAAGACCAGGAGCAGGAGCGTACGGCCGAGGGCGCGCGGGGAGCCCGAGGTCCCGGAGGAGGTGCGCGGGGCGCGCGGGGACCGGGGTGCGCGCGGGGCGCGCTGCGGGAGTTCCTCGTGGTACCCGCCGTCGGACTCCTCGCGGAAATCGTCCGGTACGCGCGCGTACTCGCGGACGCGGTTCCGCTCGGGCCCGGGCTCGTGCCGGAGCGCGGCGCGCGGGTCCTTGCCCCGCTTGTGGCGGCGGTGGCCCGCGCCCTCCCCCTTGCGCCGTCTGCGCACCAGTTCGCCGCGCCGGCGCACGATCGGCAGCCGCGTCCCGTCGAAGGACGGCAGCGGTACGACGCCGACACCGGCCTCCGGTTCGGGCGCCGAGCGGACGAGGGAGCGCAGCCAGCCGCGCAGCTCCTCGAAGTCGGGCCGCTCGGTCGGGTCCTGACGGAGCAGCGACTCCACGACCGGGCGCAGCGGCCCGCTCTCCTCGGCGAAGGCGGGCGGCTCGGCGCAGACCAGTTGGACCAGTTCGGCCGCGCTGTCCTCCGGGTAGGGGGCGTGGCCCTGGACGGCGCGGTAGAGGAGCGCGCCGAGCGCCCACAGGTCGGTCGCGGGGCCGATGGGCGCGGCGAGGCGCCAGTTCTCGTGGACGGGACCGGCCTGTTCGGGCGCCCAGCGCTCGGTGACGGCGCCGACGACCGCGATCCGGGTCTGCCGGGCCCGCTCCGCCGCGAGGCGCGTGGTCGGGCCCCGGTACGACTCGGCCGGGACCGTCGCCGGCTCCTCCCGCCGGGGCTCCGGGACGCCCGCGGGCACCGGGAGGCGCCCGGTGTCCGGGTCCGCCGCCCGGTATCCGGCGGGCAGCGCCGGGCGCCCCGAACCGGGCAGCACCGGCCCGCGGCCGGTCCCCGAGCCGCCACCGGCCGGTATCGGCCCGGAGCCGTCCCGCGAGGCGTGCGGGCCGTCGCTCCAACTGCCGGTCAGCATCACGCGCGGCGGCGGGCCGTTCCGGGGGCCGCCGTCGTACGGCTCGTCGCCCTCGTCCTCGTCGTCCTCGTCGTCGTCCGCCACCCGCGCCCACCACTGCGGCTCGGGCGACCCCTCCGCCTGCGCCGTCGGCGGGGGCGGCGGCCCCGGCGTCTCCGGGGGCGCGGGCCGCTGCACGGGCAGCGCCCCCGTCTCGCCGAGCCGGGCGGCGGCCCGCGCACCGGCCCGGTAGGCGGCGATGGCCCCGGCCCGCGCGGCCCGCACGTCGGCGGTCGGCGGCGTGGCCGGAGGCCGCGACGCGGCGGGAGTCGCCGCCGACTTCCCGTAGGGGTCGGTGCCGTAGGGGTCGGGGGCGGGGCGGGGCCCCGGAGCGGAACCGCCGGAACCGGAGCCTTCGCCCGGCTCGCCGTCGGCGCCGTCGTCCGTGCCGCTGTCCGCGCCGTACGGCCCGTCGTCCGTGCCGCCGTACGGCCCGTCGTCCGCCCCGTCACCGGCCCGCCAGGACCCGTCGGGGGCCTCCAGCGCGTACGGCCCGGAGCCGTACGCTCCAGAGGCGTACTCCTCGGAGCCGTAACCCTCGACGGGCGCGAGCCCTTCGGGCGCGTACCGCTCGGGCGCGTACCGCTCGGGCGCGTGCGTGTCCGGCTCGTACGCCTCAGGCGTGTACCGCTCGGACACGTACGCCTCCGGCTCGTACGTGTCCGGCGCGTACGGCTCAAGGGCGTACGCACCGGCCCCGTGCGTCTCGGGTTCGTCCGCGTCCGGCTCGTACGGCCCCGCCTCGTACGTCTCGGCCCCGTACACCCCGGGTTCGTACGCCTCGGCCTCGTACACCTCCGGCTCGTACGTATCCGGTCCGCGGGAGTCGGAGGCGTACGGGTCCGGGGCGTACGGGTCCGGGGTGGTCTCCTCGTCCGTCCCCGACGGAGCCGGAGGCGCGTACGCGAACTCGTCGGGCACGTCCTGTTCCGGCACCGGCGCGTAGCCGCAGAGGGCCTCCTCGGCGGCTCCCACCGCGAGGCCCGAGAGGACCACCCGGCCGTCGTCGCAGACCAGGACGGTCCGGGAGGTGATGTTCCGGTGCACCCAGCCGTGGGCGTGGAGCGCGCGCAGGGCGGTGAGGACGTCGGCGCCGATCTCGGCCGCCCGGTACGGGTTGAGCGGCCGCTCGGCGAGGAGGGCGGCCAGCGGCCGTGCCGCCGCCACGCGTTCGCTGACTATCCACAGCGAACCGGCCTCCGCGAAGACGTCGAAGACCTGGTCCAGTAAGGGGTGGTCGGGGATCTGCGCGGCGGCCTGGGCCGCCTCGATCGCCCGGCGCACGACGGGCTCGGCGGGCCGGCGGGTGGCCCGCCCCCCGCCGCCCCGGAAGCCGCCGGGACCGTCGGGTCCCGCGCCGTCGAGCACCTCGGCGTCGACGAACTCCGGCAGCGGGACCTGACGGACCAGCACCTCCTGCCCGCTGTACGTGTCGAAGGCCCGCGTCTCCGTCAGGTCGTGCCCGTCCCCGGTCCCGTCCTCCGGCGGCAGCGGCAGGCGATAGCGGTCCGCGAGCACCCTTCCCGCGTAGTCGTCCACGACGCCTCCCCACGCGCGCACTGTCCCCCGTGGCCTCGCGGGTACCCCGGATCGTGCGGGATCACGCGAGTCCGTCGGTTCCGGTCGGTCCGGTGCGGGGCCGTGCGGTCAGCGGCTCTGTTCGATTGCGTACGACCCCCGGATCCCCACGATACGGGGGACCGGTCACTCCTTGGGGCTGAACGTGGCGAACGCCGTCTCCCGCAGGGTCCGGCACTCCTCGCCGTTCCACTCGTCCGCCTCGCAGCTCACCATGATGGAGTAGCCCCACTTGGAGTCCACCTTGAAGCCGCGGTTGAGCACGTGGACGCGCACGCCCTTCTGCGTGCGCTCGAACTCCCAGTCGGCGGCGGACGGGTAGCCCTTGTACGAGACGGGCCGTATGCCGAGGTGCTTGTAGTCCTTGCTGGTGGCGGCCACGCCGATCTTGGCCAGCTCCCAGGCGCTCGCCGCGTTGTCCTTCGGGCTGTTGTTGTAGTCGACCTGGACGCGCGGGAAGCCGCCGTTCTCGCTGAAGATCCCGCCGAGGGAGTACCCGGGGATCGCGCTCGGCTCGAACGTCGAGGGCATGGCCATGGAGAAGTGGAAGCGGTCGCTGGTGACGAGGGTGTACCCGGCGGGCAGTCCGCCGCCGGTGCCGCCGTCGGGCTTGCCGGACGGCGTGGCGCCGTTCCCGCCGTCCGCCGTCCCCGTCGTCCCTGTCGAACCCGTCGCCCCCGTCGCGCCGTCGGTGCCGGCCGATCCGTCGGCGCCGTCGCCGTCGGGCTGTGCGCCGCCCTGCTGGCCGGGGTCGGCCGGGGTCTGCCCCTTGCCGCCGTCGGACCCGCCCGAACCGTCGGAGCCGTCACCGCCCGCGGAGGCGCCGGCCGAGGCCGTGGTGCCCTCCTTGCCCTGGTTGCCCTCGTCTCCCCCGCCGCCGAGGGAGACCGCCAGGATCGTCCCGAGCAGGGCGACGACCACGACGGCGGCGATGACGACCAGGGTGCGGCGCGACACGACGTCGGTCAGCGACGCGCGGGCCGGGGCCTGCCTACCACCGCCCCGGATCGGCGCGGGCCGCGGGTTCGGCGCGGTCCTCGACCTCGGCTCGGCCTTCGCGGAGGCCGCCGCGTTGCGCACGGACTTCAGGGCGCCCCGCATCCGGTCGGCGGCCGCGTCGGGCGCCCCGCCCCGGTCGGCCGGCGCCGGTCCGGGGACGGGCGGCAGCGGTACGACCCTGGTGACCTCGGGGGAGACCGGGGGCGCCGGATCCGGGGCGTCGAGCACGGCCCGCAGCAGGACCCGGGCGCCGGCGTCGTCGAGGCGCTGCGCCGGGTCCTTGGCGAGGAGGCCGTAGATGACCTTCTCAAGGTCGGGACCCGCGTTCTTCGGCGGGTCGACGGGCTCGGTCATCACCGCCGTGAGGGTGGCGATGGCGGAGCCCTTGTCGTACGGCGGGCTGCCCTCGACCGCCGCGTAGATGAGACCGCCGAGCGACCACATGTCGGCGGCCGGGCCGGGCTTGTGACCGCGGGCGCGCTCCGGCGAGATGTACGAGGGGGCGCCGACGAGCATGCCGGTGGAGGTGATCGAGGGGTCGCCCTCCACCTGGGCGATGCCGAAGTCGGTGAGGACGACCCGGCCGTCCTCGGCGATCAGCACGTTGGACGGCTTCACGTCGCGGTGCAGGATGCCCTCGCGGTGCGCCGAGCGCAGCACGTCGAGGATGGCGAGGCCGACCTCGGCGGCGCGCCGGGGCGTGAGCGTGCCGTCCTCGCGCACGGCGTCCGCGAGGGACTTGCCCTCGATGAGCTCCATGACGATCCACGGGCGGTCGTCCTCGTCGACGACGTCGTAGACGGTGACGGCGCCGTTGTTGCGGATCCGGGCGATGGCCTTGGCCTCGCGCAGGGTCCGGGTGATGAGGCGACGCTTCTCGTCCTCGTCGATGCTGCTGGGGAAGCGGAGTTCCTTCACGGCGACGGTGCGGCCGAGGGTCTCGTCGACGGCGCGCCACACCGTGCCCATGCCGCCGCGTCCGAGGACCACGCCGAGGCGGTAGCGGCCCGCGAGCAGCCGCCCTTCGCCGGCGGGGGCCTTGCGGAGCCTGTCGCCGCCGCGCGCCGCGCCGGTCGCGGCCGTCCCGCGGCCGCTGCCGCCGTCGCCGTCGCCGGCGCCGAACCCGGCCCGCCCGGTCGACGGCTCGGTCCCCCGCAGCCGCCCGGCCGCACCGGCACCGGCCGCCGCGTCATCCGCTCCGGAACCCGTCGCGGCGTCGGACCGGGGGTCCGCGGCGCGCTTCACGACCGAGACGCCCGAAGCGGACTTCCCGCCCGCACCGCCCGAAACGGACCCGTCCTCCGAAACGGTCCCGGATCCCGCGACGGACCCGGATCCCGCGACGGACCCGGATCCCGCGACGGGCCCGGCCCCCTCGGCGGGCCCGGTTCCGGAAGCGGATCCGGCGTCCTGCGCCGGCCCGGCGGTCCCGACGCCCGGTTCCTGTTCCGCGCCGTCCTCCGGGGCCTGCGCACCCCGTTCGACCTGCGCGTCCTTCGCGTCCCGCTCCGGCTCGCGCGCGGCCGGGACCGTTCCTCGGTCGCTGTCGGTCGCGGCCCCCGCGGCGTCCCGCCCGGGGTCCTTCGCCGTGTCCCGCGACTGCTCCGCCTCCGACATGCGTCCCCTCTGCGATCCCTGGTCTTCGCCGCGTCTGCCGCTTCCCGCGTGATGCGTTAACCCGCCCTGGAAGAGAGCCCATTGTCCCTCACCTCGGGACCGGTGGCGCCCCCGGGTCCGTACTCCGGGATGACGACGCCGCCGTGCGCCTCCCAGGTTCCCGCCGGTATGCGGACGACCCGGGCGTCCCACCGGACCGGACGTTCCGTCAGTTGTCCACGAGCGTAGGAACGGAGGTGTCCACGGGCGTACGGGCGGAGGGGTCCGGGTGCGGTCAGAGGGGCACGATGTCCGGCGCCCCCAGCCGTGCCGCGTCCGCCGTCAGGTCGTCGGGCTGGCGCTGCGACTCGCGCTCGGCCTCCACCCGCTTCTCGTAGTGCTCGACCTCCTTGTCGATCTGGCGGGCGTCCCAGCCGAGGACCGGGGCCATCAACTCCGCGCACTCGCGGGCGCTGCGCGTGCCCCGGTCGAAGGTCTCGATGGAGATCCGGGTCCGCCGGGTGAGGACGTCGTCGAGGTGGCGGGCGCCCTCGTGCGAGGCGGCGTAGACGATCTCGGCGCGCAGGTAGTCGTCGGCCGCCGGGAGCGGTTCGCCGAGCCGGGGGTCCTCGGCGATCAGGTCGAGGACCTGCTGCGTCAGGGAGCCGTACCGGTTGAGGAGGTGCTCGACCCGCACGACGTGCAGCCCGTGCCGGGCGGCGATCCCGGCCCGCGCGTTCCACAGGGCCCGGTAGCCCTCGGCGCCGAGGAGGGGGGTGTCCTCGGTGACGCAGGGGGCGACGCGCTGGTCCAGGGCGTGGACCGCCTCGTCGACGGCGTCCTTCGCCATCACGCGGTACGTCGTGTACTTGCCGCCGGCCACCACGACCAGGCCGGGGACCGGGTGGGCGACGGTGTGCTCGCGCGAGAGCTTGCTGGTGGCCTCCGACTCGCCGGCGAGCAGGGGGCGCAGCCCGGCGTAGACGCCCTCGACGTCGTCGCGGGTGAGGGGGGTGGCGAGCACCGTGTTCACGTGCTCCAGGAGGTAGTCGATGTCGGCGCTGGAGGCGGCCGGGTGGGCCTTGTCGAGGTCCCAGTCGGTGTCGGTGGTGCCGACGATCCAGTGGCGCCCCCAGGGGATCACGAAGAGGACGGACTTCTCGGTGCGCAGGATCAGGCCGGTGGTGGAGTGGATGCGGTCCTTGGGCACGACGAGGTGGATGCCCTTGGAGGCGCGGACGTGGAACTGGCCGCGCTCCCCGATGAGGGCCTGGGTGTCGTCGGTCCACACCCCGGTGGCGTTGACCACCTGCTTGGCCCGGATCTCGTACTCGGCGCCGGCCTCGACGTCCTGGACGCGCGCGCCGACGACCCGCTCGCCCTCGCGCAGGAAGCCGACGACCCGGGCGCGGCTGGCGGCCCTGGCCCCGTAGGAGGCGGCCGTGCGCACGAGGGTGGTGACGAAGCGGGCGTCGTCCATCTGGGCGTCGTAGTACTGGAGGGCGCCGACGAGGGCGTCCTTCTTGAGGCAGGGGGCGACGCGCAGGGCGCCCTGCCGGGAGAGGTGCCGGTGGACGGGCAGGCCCCGGCCGTGCCCGGAGGAGAGCGACATCGCGTCGTACAGCGCGACGCCGGATCCGGCGTAGAACCGCTCCCAGCCCTTGTGCTGGAGGGGGTACAGGAAGGGGACCGGCTTCACCAGGTGGGGGGCGAGCCGCTCCAGGAGGAGGCCGCGTTCCTTGAGCGCCTCGCGCACCAGGGCGAAGTCCAGCATCTCCAGGTAGCGCAGGCCGCCGTGGATGAGCTTGCTGGAGCGGCTGGAGGTGCCCGAGGCCCAGTCGCGGGCCTCGACGAGGCCGGTGGAGAGTCCTCTCGTGACGGCGTCGAGGGCCGTCCCGGCGCCGACCACCCCGGCGCCGACGACCAGCACGTCCAGCTCGCGCTCGGCCATGGCGACGAGCGCCTCGGTGCGCTCGGCCGGTCCCAGTGTCGCTGTCCTCACGTCTGCCGCCTCCCGTCGTTCCCCCGTCCTTCCCGCGCGCGGGCCTTCCCGCACACGGCTTCCCGTGCCCGGCTCCCGTACACGGCCTTCCCGCGGGCGGACACGCGCCGCCCTTTCCACGAACACACGAGCGCGCCCACACGGGCCTCCCCGCAAGCGCGCACGCGGCCCTTCCCGCGAGCGAGCCGGGACCGTGCGGTCCGGCTCACAGCTCGATTCTGTCCCGCCCCGGTGACTTCAGCCACCGCCTCGCCACCGACCTGTGGATAACACTCGGCGACCTGCGGCCACCCAATGCGGCATATCGGTCATATTTACGCCTAGTCTGACATTGCGTGCGACCCGTTTCGCCCACCGGGCTTGCGCGTCGCGTCCCCTCCGGCTACTGGGAAGGACGGCCCACCCCCCATGCCCGCTGATCTCGCCGTCATCGGCCTCGGCCACCACGGACTCCCCCTCGCCCAGGCCGCCACCGCCGCGGGCGTCGACACCATCGGCTACGACACCGACCCGCGGCCCGCCGCCGAACTCGCCGCCGGCCGCTCCCCGGTCGACGGCCCGCTCACCGTCCCGGAGGTCCGCCGGATGCTCGCGGGGGGCTTCCGCCCCACCCACGACCCCGCCGAACTCGGCCGGGTCCGCACCGCCGTCCTCTGCGCCCCGACCCCCCTCGGCCCCGACCGGTCCCTCGACCTCACCGCCGTCACCGACGCCGCCCGCGCGCTCGCCGCCCGGCTGCGCCCCCACACCACCGTCCTCCTGGAGTCCCCCGTCCCGCCGGGCACCACCGAGGGCCTGCTCCGCGACGTCCTCGAAGCGGGCTCGGGACTGCGCGCGGGCCGCGACTTCCACCTCGCGTACTCGCCCGGCCGGCTCGACCCCGGCAGCCGCACCCGCGGCTACGCCGGCACCCCCAAGGTCATCGGCGGCCTCACCCCCGCCTGCACCGAGTCCGCCGCCGCCTTCTACGGACGCCTCACCGACAAGGTGGTACGCGCGCGTGGACCCCGCGAGGCGGAGACGGTCAAGCTCCTGGAGACCAACTTCCGGCACGTCAACATCGCCCTCGTCAACGAGATGGCGGTCCTCTGCCACGAACTCGGCGTCGACCTGTGGGACGTCATCCGCTGCGCCGAGACCAAGCCCTTCGGCTTCCAGGCCTTCCGCCCCGGCCCCGGCGTCGGCGGCCACGGCGTCCCCGTCGACACCGTCGGCGCCCACCGCCCGCTCCGCCTCGTCGAACTCGCGGGCCAGGTCAACGAGCGCATGCCGGGGTACGTCGTGCAGCGCGCCGCCGCCCTCCTCAACGAGCACGGCAAGTCGGCGCGGGGAGCCAGGATCCTGCTGCTCGGCATCACGTACAAGCCCGACCTGCCCGACCGTCAGGGCTCGCCCGCCGACGAGATCGCCCGCCGCCTGATGGACCTGGGCGCGGCCGTCAGCTACCACGACCCGCACGTCCCCGACTGGCGCGTCCGCGAACTCCCCGTCCCCCGCGCGGACTCCCTCTACGAGGCCGCCGCCCACGCCGACCTGACGGTCCTGCTCCAGCACCACCGCACCTACGACCTCCAGGGCCTGTCGGTGAAGGCCCAGCTCCTCCTCGACACCCGCGGCGCCACCCCGGCGGGCGCGGCCCACCGCCTCTGAGCCGACGACCATCGGGCCGCTCGACCGCTCGGCCGCCCGGCCGCTCGGCCGCCCGGCCGCTCGACCGCCCGGCCTCGAAGGCGGTAACTCCGGTGCCGGTGTCACAGCCGGCTGCTAGTCTCCGGCCTCTCGAACGCGCGCTCGCGCGTTCCGTTCCCCGGGGGGATCCACCGCATGAGCCAGCCCGTTCCGCCGTCCGGCAACCCGTTCGCCGAGGGCGCCGCGCCGCAGCCCTACCCGGCGGCGCCGCCGCCCGCGCCCGTCCGCGACAACGTGGGCCTCGGCCTGCTGGCCGCGTTCGTCGCGGCCCTCGTCGCCGCCGCGGCCTACGGCGGCATCGCCGGTGCCGTGGAGCGGGAGATCGGCTGGGCCGCCGTCGGCGTCGGCTTCGTCGTCGGCTTCGCGGCCGGCAAGGTCGGCGGGACCAACCCGGCGCTGCCGGTGGCCGGCGCCGTGCTCTCGCTCGGCGCGGTCTACCTCGGCGAGCTGATCCTCCTGGCGATCATCGGCGGCAAGGAGCTGAACGTCCCCGCCACCGAGCTCTTCCTCGACCACTTCGACGTGATCACGGCGGCCTGGAAGGAAGGCCTGGGACCGCTCACCTTCCTGTTCTTCGGCCTCGCCGCCTTCGCCGCCTTCTCGGGCGCCAAGAAGGCCGCCCAGTAGCACCGGGGGATACGCGAGAGGGGCCCCGCACCGGGTCGGTGCGGGGCCCCTCCTCCGTACGTACGGAGGTCAGCGCTTGTGCTGCGCGTCCGCGACCGTGACCTCGACGCGCTGGAACTCCTTGAGCTCGCTGTAGCCCGTGGTGGCCATCGCGCGGCGCAGGGCGCCGAAGAAGTTCATCGAGCCGTCCGGGGTGTGCGACGGACCCGCGAGGATCTCCTCGGTGGTGCCGACGATGCCCAGGTCGACCAGCTTGCCGCGCGGCACGTCCTCGTGGACGGCCTCCATGCCCCAGTGGTGGCCCTTGCCGGGCGCGTCCGTGGCGCGGGCCAGCGGGGAGCCGATCATCACGGCGTCGGCGCCGCAGGCGATCGCCTTCGGCAGGTCGCCGGACCAGCCCACGCCGCCGTCGGCGATGACGTGCACGTACCGGCCGCCGGACTCGTCCATGTAGTCGCGGCGCGCCGCGGCCACGTCCGCGACGGCGGTCGCCATCGGGACCTGGATGCCCAGGACGTTGCGCGTGGTGTGCGCGGCGCCGCCGCCGAAGCCGACCAGGACGCCCGCGGCGCCGGTGCGCATCAGGTGCAGGGCAGCGGTGTACGTGGCGCAGCCGCCGACGATGACCGGGACGTCCAGCTCGTAGATGAACTGCTTCAGGTTCAGCGGCTCGGCCGCGCCCGAGACGTGCTCGGCGGAGACGGTCGTGCCGCGGATGACGAAGAGGTCCACCCCGGCGTCGACGACGGCCTTGGAGAACTGCGCGGTGCGCTGCGGGGAGAGCGCGGCGGCGGTGACGACGCCGGAGTCGCGCACCTCCTTGATGCGCTTGCCGATCAGCTCCTCCTGGATGGGGGCGGAGTAGATCTCCTGCAGGCGGCGGGTCGCGGCGGCCTCGTCCAGCTCCGCGATCTCGTCGAGCAGCGGCTGCGGGTCCTCGTACCGGGTCCACAGGCCTTCGAGGTTCAGGACGCCCAGGCCGCCCATCTCGCCGATCCGGATGGCGGTCTGCGGCGAGACGACCGAGTCCATCGGAGCGGCCAGGAACGGCAGCTCGAACCGGTAGGCGTCGATCTGCCAGGCGATCGAGACCTCCTTCGGGTCCCGGGTGCGCCGGCTGGGCACGACGGCGATGTCGTCGAACGCGTACGCCCTGCGGCCGCGCTTGCCGCGCCCGATCTCGATCTCAGTCACGATGTGTGGCCTTTCCCTCTACGTCTGCGCCTACCAGTATCCCCGACACGCGCGCGTGGGGCGGCTCCGGCCACATGCCGGAACCGCCCCACGCGTCGCGCTCCGTTACTTCCTGCTGTAGTTCGGCGCCTCGACCGTCATCTGGATGTCGTGCGGGTGGCTCTCCTTGAGGCCCGCCGCGGTGATCCGCACGAAGCGGCCCTTGGACTCCATCTCCGCGACGGTGGCCGCGCCCACGTAGCCCATGGTCTGGCGGAGGCCGCCGACGAGCTGGTGCAGGACGTTGGAGAGGGGACCCCGGTAGGGCACCTGGCCCTCGACGCCCTCGGGGACGAGCTTGTCGTCGGAGGAGACCTCGGCCTGGAAGTAGCGGTCCTTGGAGTAGGACCGGCCCTGGCCGCGGGACTGCATGGCACCGAGCGAGCCCATGCCGCGGTACGACTTGAACTGCTTGCCGTTGATGAAGAGCAGCTCGCCGGGCGACTCCTCGCAGCCCGCGAGGAGGCTGCCGAGCATCACGGTGTCGGCGCCGGCGGCCAGCGCCTTGCCGATGTCGCCGGAGTACTGCAGGCCGCCGTCGCCGATCAGCGGGACGCCGGCGGCGCGGGCCGCGAGGGAGGCCTCGTAGATGGCGGTGACCTGCGGGACGCCGATGCCGGCGACCACGCGGGTGGTGCAGATGGAGCCGGGACCCACGCCGACCTTGATGCCGTCGACGCCGGCGTCGATCAGCGCCTGCGCGCCGTCGCGGGTGGCGACGTTCCCGCCGATCACGTCGACGTCGACGCTGGACTTGATCTTCGCCATCCAGCTCAGGGCGTTGCTGTTGTGGCCGTGCGAGGTGTCGACGACCAGGAAGTCGACGCCGGCGGCGGCGAGCGCCTGGGCGCGCTCCAGGGCCTCGGGGCTGGCGCCCACGGCGGCGCCGACGAGCAGGCGGCCCTCGGCGTCCTTGGCGGCGTTCGGGTACTTCTCCGCCTTGACGAAGTCCTTGACGGTGATGAGGCCCTTGAGGACGCCCTGGTCGTCGACCAGCGGCAGCTTCTCGATCTTGTGGCGGCGCAGCAGCTCCATGGCGTCGACGCCGGAGATGCCGACCTTGCCGGTGACCAGCGGCATCGGCGTCATGACCTCGCGGACCTGGCGGTCGCGGTCGGTCTCGAAGGCCATGTCGCGGTTGGTGACGATGCCGAGCAGCTTGCCGTCGGGGGTGGTGACGGGGACGCCGCTGATGCGGAACTTGGCGCAGAGCGCGTCCGCCTCGGCGAGGGTCGCCTCCGGGTGCACGGTGATCGGGTCGGTGACCATGCCGGACTCGGAGCGCTTGACCAGGTCGACCTGGTTGACCTGGTCCTCGACGGACAGGTTGCGGTGGAGCACGCCGACGCCGCCCAGGCGGGCCATCGCGATGGCCATGCGGGACTCGGTCACCTTGTCCATCGCCGCCGAGAGCAGCGGGATGTTGACGCGGACGTTGCGCGAGATGCGGGACGAGGTGTCGACCGCGTTCGGGAGGACCTCGGAGGCTCCCGGCAGCAGCAGCACGTCGTCGTAGGTCAGCCCGAGTGTCGCGAATTTGTCGGGCACTCCGTCGACGTTGGCAGTCATGACACCTTCCCAAATGGCCTTGATCGGTGCGGGATGTCCATGCTAACGGGCCCGAGCGGTGTCTCATTCCACGAGCAAGATCAGCGGGCGGCTTTGGACGTTCCCACGTGGACGAAAGGGACGACGGGAGCCGTCGGGACTTACCGTCCGGCGGGGCGGCCCGAAGGGGCGGGGAGTCGGCGAGCGGCGGGGTTACTGCTCCGCCAGCGCGCGCAGCCGGCTGAGGGCGCGGTGCTGGGCGACCCGGACGGCGCCGGGGGACATGCCGAGCATCTGCCCGGTCTCCTCGGCGGTGAGCCCGACGGCGACCCGGAGGACGAGCAGCTCGCGCTGGTTCTCCGGGAGGTTGGCGAGCAGCTTCTTGGCCCACTCGGCGTCGTCGCTGAGCAGGGCCCGCTCCTCGGGCCCGAGGGAGTCGTCGGGCCGCTCGGGCATCTCGTCGGAGGGCACGGCCGTGGACCCGGGGTGCCGCATGGCGGCCCGCTGGAGGTCGGCGACCTTGTGCCCGGCGATGGCGAAGACGAAGGCCTCGAAGGGCCTGCCCGTGTCCTTGTAGCGCGGCAGCGCCATCAGGACGGCGACGCAGACCTCCTGGGCGAGGTCCTCGACGAAGTGGCGCGCGTCGCCGGGCAGCCGGTTGAGGCGGGTGCGGCAGTACCGCAGGGCGAGCGGGTGCACGCGCGCGAGCAGGTCGTGCGTGGCCTGCGCGTCGCCGTCGACCGCGCGGTGGACGAGCGCGGCGATCTCCCCCTGCCCGGCGGGCATGGGGGACCGTGCGGTCTCGTCGTCGCGCATCGCTCCATGGTGCCCCGACGCTTCCGCGTCCGTGGCACCGCGTCCGTAGTTGTGCACCGAAGCGTTATGAGCAGGTGCGCCGGAACTCATCCCCCGCGCCCTCCCCTCCCGCTCGATCGACTCGTCCCCGAGGAACTCCACATCTCAAGGATGCGTCATCCGGCGGGGAAGTGACACAAGCCCACCCCGTCCGGCCCGCGAAGGACGCGGACGGGGACGGGGATGCGGCAGGTGACCTGCGACGTCAGCGGACCAGGCCCCAGCGGAAGCCGAGCGCGACGGCATGGGCGCGGTCCGAGGCGCCCAGCTTCTTGAAGAGGCGCCGGGCGTGGGTCTTGACCGTGTCCTCGGAGAGGAAGAGCTCGCGCCCGATCTCGGCGTTGGACCGGCCGTGGCTCATGCCTTCGAGGACCTGGATCTCGCGCGCGGTGAGGGTGGGCGCGGCGCCCATCTCGGCCGAGCGGAGACGGCGCGGGGCGAGCCGCCAGGTCGGGTCGGCGAGCGCCTGGGTGACCGTGGCCCGCAGCTCGGCGCGCGAGGCGTCCTTGTGCAGGTAGCCGCGGGCACCCGCGGCGACCGCGAGCGCGACGCCGTCGAGGTCCTCGGCGACCGTGAGCATGATGATCCGGGCGCCGGGGTCCGCCGAGAGCAGCCGGCGGACGGTTTCCACGCCGCCCAGACCGGGCATGCGCACGTCCATCAGAATCAGGTCCGAGCGGTCCGCTCCCCAGCGGCGGAGGACTTCCTCGCCGTTGGCCGCGGTGGTCACGCGCTCGACGCCGGGCACGGTCGCGACCGCGCGGCGGAGCGCCTCTCGGGCAAGCGGGGAGTCGTCGCAGACGAGGACGGATGTCATGCCTGACCTCCGCGGCTCTCGCAGCTGTTGCGCGTCACCTTGAGCCTCCAGGGCTGTACGTATCGTCACCTGTGCGGTTGACGCTCTCGGACACCTGCCCGATCGCTTATTCCTCCAACCGCCTCCGCACTCTCAACGACGGTCACTCGAAAGAGTTACGGGTCGGACGGCAGGCTTCGGCACTCTACGTGAGGGGCCGTGCGCGGAGGAGAGCGACGCGGCCGTTCCGCCCGGAGATCAAAAGCTATGCCCCATTTAGCGGGATTTCTTCCCTTTTCGCAGTGTCTGTGGCTAGATTCGCAATGAGTCATATTTACATCTACTTAGACAGTAGGTGTAACGACCCGAGCTGTCGGGGACCGGAAGGAGCCCCGGCCATCAGCCATCCACCCGCCCACCTATCCGTTCGACACGGTTTCAAGGGGACAAGCGCAATGGCAGATTTCTCCCGCCTTCCCGGACCCAACGCCGATCTGTGGGACTGGCAACTGCTCGCGGCCTGCCGCGGGGTCGACAGCTCCCTGTTCTTCCACCCCGAGGGAGAGCGCGGCGCGGCACGGAGTGCGCGTGAGAACTCGGCGAAAGAGGTCTGCATGCGGTGCCCGGTGCGCGCGGAGTGCGCGGCACACGCACTCGCCGTGCGGGAGCCCTACGGCGTCTGGGGCGGCCTCACCGAGGACGAACGCGAAGAGCTCATGGGACGCGCCCGCAACCGTCTGATCACGACGGCCCCCACCACGGCACCGACGACCGCGCCGGCGTCCATGTGAAGGAACGTTTCTTCGAGTAGCTTCGAGCAGCTCCGAGATCCGACGAGAACCAAGAGCCGAGAACCAAGAGCCGAGAACCGAGAACCAAGAGCCCGAGAACAGCAACGCCCACCGCGCCCACGCGCGTGAGGACACCGCGCAGGTGCCTACGCGCGCGTGGCGGCGCGTGTCAGCTCGTCCAGCGTGGCGGCGACCGCCGGGACCTGCGCGAGGTCCGGCAGGGTCAGGGCCACGATCTCCCGCTCCACGGCGGGCTCCACGGCCACGGTCCGCGCCCCCCGGGGCCGTACGGACTCGATGGCGAGGGACGGCAGGACGGCCACGCCCAGACCCGCCCCCACCAGGCCCACCACGGCCGGGTAGTCGTCGGTGGCGAAGTCGATGCGGGGCGTGAAGCCCGCCTCCTCGCAGACGTCCACGAGTTGGCGGCGGCAGCGCGGGCAGCCCGCGATCCAGGACTCCTCCGCCAGCTCCCCGATGCCGACCGGACCGGACCCGGCGAGCCGGTGCCCCTCGGGGACCAGGCCCACGAGCCGGTCGGCGAGCAGCGGGCGGACGACGAGGTCGTCCCACTCGGCCCGCCCCGCCCCGTACCGGAAGGCGAGGGCGATGTCGCAGTCCCCCTCGCGGAGCATCTCGATCGAGCGGGGCGGCTCGGCCTCGACGAGGGAGACCCGGGTGCCGGGGTGCGCGGCCCGCAGGGCGGCCAGGGCGGTGGGGACGAGGGTGGAGCTGCCGCTCGGGAAGGAGACCAGGCGGACCCGGCCCGCGCGGAGCCCGGCGATGGCGGCGACCTCCTCCTCGGCGGCGGTGAGTCCGGCGAGGATGCCGGAGGCGTGGCGCACCAGGACCTCGCCCGCCTGGGTGAGGCGCATCTCGCGGCCCGTGCGGATCAGCAGCGGCGTGCCGGCGGAGGCTTCGAGCGCCTTCATCTGCTGGCTGACGGCGGGCTGGGTGCAGCCGAGCTCGCGCGCGGCGGCCGAGAAGGAGCCGGTGGCGGCGACGGCGCGCAGGACGCGGAGGTGGCGTGCCTCGATCATGTGCTCCAGCATAAGCGAGTCTTGGGAGAGGGTTCGAATATCGCTCGAAGGCTTTGAGAGGGACGCCCGTAAAGTGCCCTCATGACCTTGCTGAGTGTGAATGTGGGCCGCGCCAGGGCCGTGGACTACACCGACGCCCCCGTCGGACGTACGGCCATCGACAAGCGTCCCGTCGAGGGGGCCGTGCGGATCGAGGCGCCGGGGCCGCTCGGCGTCGGGAGGAGCGGGCTCGCCGGGGACGACGTCTGCGACCTGCGCTTCCACGGCGGCGCCGACCGGGCCGCGTACGCCTTCGCCCGCGAGGACATGGACCTGTGGGAGCGGGAGCTGGGCCGCGAGCTCGCCAACGGCTCCTTCGGCGAGAACCTCACCACCCGGGGCCTCGACGTCAACAACGCCCTGATCGGGGAGCGCTGGCGGATCGGCGACGAGGTGGTCCTGGAGGTGACCGGCGGCCGCATCCCGTGCCGCACGTTCGCGGGCTTCCTCGGCGAGAAGGGCTGGGTCAAGCGGTTCACGCGGTCGGAGGCGGGGCCGGGCGCGCTGCTGCGGGTGATCGTGCCGGGCGAGGTGCGGGCGGGCGATCCGATCGCCGTCGTGCACCGGCCCGACCACGAGGTCACCGTCGCGCTGCTCCACCGGGCCGCGACCGTCGAGCGGTCCCTGCTGCCCGGCACGCTGGCCGCCGCCGCGTGGATGGAGTCGGGCCTGCTCGACCTCGCCCGCCAGTACACGGAGAAGCACGCGGACAGGCAGGCTGCGGAGTGCGCCGGGGCATAGGGCCGGTGCCCGGCTCCGGACGGGGCACTACCGTGCCCGTATGACGACTGCACTGATTACGGGGGCCACCGCGGGCATCGGGGCCGCCTTCGCCCGGCGACTGGCGGCCGACGGCCACGACGTCGTGCTCGTGGCCCGGGACGTGAAGCGGCTCCGGGAGCAGGCGACCGAGCTGCACGACCGGCACGGGGTGGAGGCCGAGGTGCTCGCGGCGGACCTCTCCGAGGAGGAGGGGATCGCCGCCGTCGAGGCGCGGCTCTCGGACCCGAGGCGACCGGTGGACCTGCTGGTGAACAACGCCGGCTTCGGCAACAAGGGCCGGTTCCTGGAAGTCTCCGTGGCCGACGAGCTGAAGATGCTCACGGTGCACTGCGAGGCCGTGCTGCGGCTGACCTCGGCCGCCGCCGCCTCGATGAAGGAGCGGCGCCGGGGCGGGGTGGTGAACGTCGCCTCGGTGGCCGCCTTCCTGCCCCGGGGCACGTACGGCGCCTCGAAGGCGTGGGTCGTGCAGTTCACCCAGGGCGCGGCGCGGGACCTGGCGGGCAGCGGGGTGCGGCTGATGGCGCTCTGCCCCGGCTTCGTGCGGACCGAGTTCCACGAGCGGGCCGGGATGGGGACGGACAACATCCCGGGCTGGATGTGGCTCGACGCGGACAAGCTGGTGTCGGCGGCGCTGTCCGACCTGGACCGGGGGAAGACGCTGTCGATCCCCGACCCCCGTTACAAGGCCCTGATGGGCGTGGCGAAGCTGGCGCCGCGTGGTCTGCTCGGCGGGGTCTCCTCCAAGGCGGGGCGCAAGTACGGCCCGAAGTGATCCTCGCGGGGGGTCCGTTCACAGCAGGGCGTCGAGGTCCAGGTGCGCGGTGCTGCCGTCCCGCCAGGTCACGTGGAGGGCGTGGCCGTCGACCCGCACGCGCGCGAGGGCGGTGACGGCGGCCGGGTCGGGGGCGGCGGTGAGCGAGGCGAGGGACGCGAAGAGGGCGGCCGGGCCGCGCGTGGTGCCGTACAGGGCGAGGACGCGGCCGTCCGGCCCCTGAAGGGTCTCCCCCACGGGGAGCGCGGTGGCCGGGTCCTCCGGCGGGTGGCCGTGGACCGGGTGGAGCCGGGCGCGCGGCCCGTCGGGCGTGGTGGCCCAGCCGGTCTGCCGTACGGGTGTCCCCTCCGGGGCGCCGAGGACGAGGTGGGCGCGGAGTTCGGCGTCGCCGTGGGCGAGGGTCGCGGAGAGGATCCGGACGCCGGGACGCGGGACGTGCAGGGAGGCGGCCCAGCCGGGGCCGGTGCCGGCGGGCACCGCGGGCCCCCGGGTGGTGGCCCGGCCCCCGTCGTCGAGCAGCGCGAAGTGGTTGTCGGCCGGGGCGGTCCCGGTGGTGGGTCCCGTACGGGTGGAGTAGGCCTGGCGGGCGTAACCGGGGTCGTCCTCGCCGCCCGCGCGGCTGTGCACGTGGTTGCTGCCGTGGTTGTGGAGGCGTACGAGCCCGTCGGCGGCGGTGGTCTGGACGAGCAGCCCGGCGGGGGCGACGGCGCGGACGGTGTCGGCGCGTTCGGCGGGCAGGGGCTCCTCGGGGTCGATCCAGGCCGGGTGGCCGGCGGGCAGGAGGAGGCCGAGGAAGCCCTTGGACGCCCAGTAGGGGGAGCCCGGACCCGAGTACTCCTGGACGAGCGGCGGGTACGGGCCGTGCCAGCCGAGGGTGAGGAGCCCGTGCCCGTCGGTGGCGCCCCGGTCGAGGAAGTACCGCAGGGTCCCGGAGGCGAGGCGGCGGGTGGCGCCGGGGGTGAGCGGGGTGTGGCCGGTGAGGGCGCCGAGCCAGGGGGCGGCGGCCGCGGCGAAGCGGTAGATCAGGGAGCGCCCGTACGGGACGGGGGCGCCGTTCGCGTCGAAGAGGTGGACGTGGTCGTCGAGGTGGGCGCGCAGCCGGGGGCCGTACCGGTCGAGGAGCGCGCGGTCGCCGGACAGGTGGGCGTGGAGCACGGGGTAGAAGTGCAGGGCCCAGGCGTTGTAGTGGTCGAAGGCGCGGTTGTCGCCGTCGCTGTACCAGCCGTCGCCGAGGTACCAGTCCTCGACGCGGGCGAGGGAGCGGTCGATCGTGGCGGCGGCGCGGTCGGTCTCGATCCCGGCGTCGCGGAGGAAGCCGGCGACGGTGAGGCCGAAGAGCCACCAGTTGTTGTCGACCGGGGACGGGCCGAGGGCGGGCAGCAGCCACTCCACGACCCGCTCGCGGACGCGGTCGTCGAGCCGGTCCCAGAGCCAGGGGCGGGTGAGGCGCAGGCCGAGGGCGACCGAGGCGGACTCGACGACCGCCTGGCGGGTGTCGGCCATGGGGGGCCAGGACTCGGCGTCGTCCCGGCCCGGCTCCTCCGTTCCGGCGGCGAGGCCCGCGGCGTACCGGTCGAGGTGGCCGTGGGGGTCCGCGCCGCGGTCGCCCGCGACGCGGAGGGCGGCGAGGAGGAAGGTGCGGGCCCAGCCCTCCAGGCCGTCGGAGCGGGGCCCCGACCAGCTGGGACGGGGCCCGGGGAGGTCGATCAGGCCATGCCGGGGCGAGGCGAAGGGCCGCACGTCGAGCAGGAGCCGGTCGGCCGCGGCCTCCCAGTGGACCCGGGTCCAGCCGGTGTACGGGCTGAGCGCGCGGTCTTCGGGGGGCGTGGGCATGAGTTGCTCCCTGTGACGGTTCCGGCGGCGTCCCGAGGGCCCCGTGGCGGCTCCGCGTCCTGACGTCCGTGTCGTCGGGAATCCTGGACAGGCTCCGATCGAACGTCAAGACTTTCGGATCGAATGATCGAAATTCCCTCCGTTCGATCATTCTGAACTAGACTCGGGGGACCACCACCACCGCGAGGGGGAACCGCGCCGTGCGCGAGAGTGCTGCCGAACGACACGACCGACTGCTGGCCCTGGTGCGCGAGCGCGGCACCGCCCGCGTCTCCGAGCTCGCCGAACGGCTCGGCGTCTCCCCCGTCACCGCCCGCCGGGACGTCGAGGCCCTGGCCGGCCGGGGCCTGCTCGACCGGGTGCACGGCCAGGTGTCCTGGCCGGAGCGGCAGGGCGCGCCGGGGGCCGGGCGGCCCGGCGAGGGCCTGGTCCTCGGCCTGCTCGTGCCCTCCGCCACGTACTACTTCGCCGAGGTCATCCGGGGCGCGCACGAGGCGGCGGCCCGCGCCGGGGCCCGGCTCGTGCTGCGCGTCTCGGACTACCGCCCGGAGGAGGACCGGGCCCGCACCGAGGGGCTGCTCGCGGCGGGCGCCGAGGGCGTCCTGGTCGCGCCCGGCTGGCGGGGCCCCGAGGACCGGCTCGCGTACGGGGACTGGCTGGCCGAGCTGCCCGTGCCGGCCGTGCTCCTGGAGCGGCGCGCCGAGCCCGGCAGCCCGCTCGACGGCCTGGACCGGGTCGCCTCCGACCACGCCCACGGCGTCCTGCTCGCCCTGCGCCACCTGCTCTCCCTGGGTCACGCGACGCCGCTGCTCGTCGCCCGCCGCGACTCCCCGACCGCGCTCGCGGTGCGCGCCGGGTACGCCGAGGCGCTCGGCACGCTGGGCCTGGCGGAGCCGCGGCCGGTCGTCGACTCCGTACCGGCGGAGACGGACCCGGAGGGGTTCGAGCGGGCGGTGCGGGCGCTGCACGACGCCGTCGGCTCCGGCCTGGCGGGCGCGGCCCTGGTCCACAACGACGTGGACGCCATCGAGATCGCGCGCCGCCTCGCCGAGCTGGGGGTCAGGGTGCCGCAGGACCTGGCCCTGATCGCGTACGACGACGAGGTCGCCGCGCTCGCCGACACCCCGCTGACGGCGGTCGCCCCGCCCAAGCGGCAGGTGGGGCGGCACGCGACGGAGCTGCTCGTGGAGCGGCTCACCGAAGGGGGTGAGGGAGCGGGGGACGGGCCCGGGGAGGCGCAGGCGCGGCGCCATCTGAGCCTGCTGCCGTGGCTGCGGGTGCGGTCCTCGTGCGGGGCTCCGGCGGCGGCCTTCCACCCGTAGAGGTCCGCCCTGATCGATCTGTTCTTTTTTCGATCAATCAATCTTTCGCTCTTGACTTCGGTCATGAACGGTCACAGGATCACGGCCACAACCTCCCAGCCGCCCCGCCCCCAGGAGCCGTGCCGTGACACCCTTCCGGAGCAGAACGACCCGCGTCATAGCCGGCACCGCCGCCGCCCTCGCCGTCCTCACGGCCTGCGGCGGCGGCGGTGACGACACCGCGAACAAGCCGAACGGCCCCGTGACCCTCACCTTCTGGGGCTGGGCCAAGGGCACCAAGGACGTCGTGGACGCCTTCAACGCCTCCCACACCGACGTCAAGGTGACGTTCGAGGAGATCCCCTCCGGCACCGCCGGCGGCTACGCCAAGATCTCCAACGCCGTGAAGGCGGGCAACGCCCCCGACCTCGTCTCCATCGAGTACTCCTCGCTCCCCGAGTTCGTGAGCTCCGGCGCCCTCCAGGACATCGGCGGCGAGTTCACCGAGGCCGACCGCGCCAAGCTGCTCCCGCAGAGCGTCGAGCTCACCACCCTCGGCGGCAGGACCTGGGCCGTCCCCTTCGACGCCTCCCCGCAGGCCTTCTTCTACCGCAAGGACCTCTTCGAGAAGTACAAGGTCCAGGTGCCCACCACCTGGGACGACTTCAAGAAGGCCGCCGAGCAGGTGAAGAAGGCCGACGCCAAGGCCCGCATCGCCACCTTCTTCCCGGACGACCCGACCACCTTCGAGGCCATGGCCTGGCAGGCCGGAGCCCAGTGGTTCAAGGCCGAGGACGACACCTGGAAGGTGAACACCACCGACCCGGCCACCACCGAGGTCACCGCCTACTGGCAGGGGCTCCTCGACGCCGGGCTCGTCCACAAGAACGCCTCGTTCTCCCCCGAGTGGGTCGGCTCCCTCAAGAACGGCACCACCCTCGGCTACCTCGGCGCCTCCTGGGGCGCGGGCGTCCTCAAGGGCACCCTGCCCGAGCAGAGCGGCAAGTGGGCCGTCGCCCCGATCCCCAGCTGGGACGGCAAGCCCGCCAGCGGCATGCTCGGCGGCACCTCCTTCGCCGTGACCAAGGACAGCAGGAACAAGGCCGCGGCCGTCGCCTTCGCCGAGTGGATGTCCACCACCGAGGAGGGCGTGCGGGCCCGCATCGCCTCCGGCACCTCCTCCGCCTTCCCCGCCGCCGCGGCCCTGCGCCCGGTCGCCAAGAAGGCCTTCGACGCCGGCTACTACGGCGGCCAGGACATCTACGCCCTCTTCGAGACGGCCGGCGCCTCCATCGACCCGAACTGGGCCTGGGGGCCCACCACCGGCACCACCAACACCACCATCAAGGACCGGTTCGGCGCGGTCGCCGCGGGCGGTCCGACGCTCGCCGACGCCGTGAAGGCCGGCCACGACGCCACCGTCGCCGAACTCACCAAGCGCGGCCTGAAGGTCGAGGGCTGATCCGCGTGAAGGCCCGCACCCGCGCCGCCACGATCCTGCTGACCCCCTTCTTCCTGCTGTTCACCGCGGTGATGGTGGTGCCGATCGGCTACGCGGTCTGGCTCAGCCTCTTCACCGAGAAGCAGTCCGGACTGGGCTTCGGCGGCACCGAGACCGTCTTCACCGGCCTCGACAACTACACGGCGGCGCTGGGTGACCGGGCCTTCCGCGAGGGCTTCGGCGTCCTGCTCGGCTACTGCCTGCTCTACATCCCGCTGCTGCTCGCCGGAGCCCTCGGCCTCGCCCTCCTGCTCGACTCGGCGCTCGCCCGCGCCCGCCGCTTCTTCCAGCTCGCGCTCTTCCTGCCGCACGCCGTCCCCGGCATCATCGCCGCCCTGATCTGGGTCTACCTCTACACGCCCCAGCTCAGCCCGGTCGTGAAGGCCATGGAGGCGGGAGGGATCGGCTTCGACTTCTTCTCCCCCGGGGGCGCCCTGCCCTCCGTCGTGAACATCGCCCTGTGGGAGTGGCTCGGCTACAACATGGTGATCTTCTACGCGGCCCTCCAGGCCATCGACCGCTCCGTCCTCGAAGCGGCCACCGTGGACGGGGCGGGGGCCTGGCGGATCGCCTTCTCCATCAAGGTCCCGCTCGTCAGGGCCTCGCTCGCGATGGTCGGGCTCTTCACGGTCATCGGCTCCCTCCAGCTCTTCACCGAGCCGCTCATCCTCAGCAAGGGCACCGGCTCCGCCGTCACCTCCACCTGGACGCCGAACATGTACGCCTACACCGCGGCCTTCGACCGCAACGACTACGGGCTCGCCGCGGCGGCCTCCGTGCTCCTCGCCCTGACGGCCGCGCTGCTCTCCTTCGCGGTGACGCGCCTGACCGGCCGCCGGGCGGCACGGAAGGAGCGCACCGCATGAGCACCGTCCGTACGGGAAGGACCCGTTCCGCCAGCAGATGGCTCTCACGAACAGCCGTCAACGGCGTCCTCGTCCTCGCCACCGTCTACATGCTCTTCCCGCTGGTCTGGCTGCTGACCGCCGCCACCAAGGACGCCGGCGGCCTGCTCGCCGGGGACGCCTTCTCCTTCGAGGGCTTCGACCTCGGCGGCAACCTCTCCCGGCTCGCCGCCCACAGCGACGGCATCTACTTCCACTGGTACCTGAACAGCCTCCTCTACGCCGGGCTCGGGGCGCTCGCCTGCTCGCTCGTCAGCGTGGCCGCCGGATACGCCTTCCACGTCTACGACTTCCGGGGCAAGGAGAAGCTCTTCGGCCTCGTCCTGCTCGGCGTGCTCGTCCCCACCACCGCGCTCGCCCTGCCGATGTACCTCCTCGCCAGCGAGATCGGCCTCGTCAACACCTACTGGGCCGTCCTGGTCCCCGTCCTCGTCAACCCCTTCGGCGTCTACCTCTCCCGGGTCTTCTGCGCCGGCTACGTCCCCGACGAGGCCCTGGAGGCCGCCCGCATCGACGGGGCGGGCGAGCTGCGCGTCTTCTGGTCGATCGGCCTGCGCATGGTGATGCCCGGCTTCGTGACCGTCTTCCTCTTCCAGTTCACCGCCGTCTGGAACAACTTCTTCCTCCCCCTGGTGATGCTGTCCGACCAGAAGCTGTACCCGCTGAGCCTCGGCCTGTACGCGTGGAACAGCAACGCCCATGCCGAACCCGACTACTACCCCCTCGTCGTCACCGGCTCCCTGCTCGCCGTCGTCCCCCTCGTCATCGCCTTCGTCTCCCTCCAGCGCCACTGGAAGGCCGGTCTGACGGCCGGCAGCGTCAAGTGAGGAAGGCCGTCACCCACGATGCACCCCACCACTGACAACCGCCCCTCCCTCCTCCTCGCGATGGGCCCGGGGGTCGCCGACCGCCTGCTCACCGAGGCCCACCGCACCCGCCTCGCGGCCCTGACCCGCACCGATCCGCACCTGGTCGCCCACGACCTGACGGCCCCGGACGCCCGGACGGCCGCCGCCCTCGCGGAGGCCGAGGTGCTCCTGACCTGCTGGGGCGCGACCCCGCTCACCCCCGAGGTCCTGGACCGGGCGCCCCGGCTGCGGGCCGTCGTCCACGCGGCCGGCTCCGTCAAGCACCACGTCACGGACGCCTGCTGGGAGCGGGGCCTGCGGGTCACGTCGGCCGCCGCCGCCAACGCGCTGCCGGTCGCCGAGTACACGCTCGCCGCGATTCTCTTCGCCGGGAAGCGCGTCCTGCGCTCGGCCCGGCGGTACGCCGAACTCCGCACCGACCACGCCTGGCTGGAGGAGTCCACGGCCTGGGGCAACCACCGCCGCACGATCGGCATCGTCGGCGCCTCCCGCATCGGCCGCCGGGTGATCGACCTCCTGCGCCCCTTCGACTTCGAGATCCTGCTGTACGACCCGTACACCGAGGTCCCGGGCGTGGAGGCGGTGTCCCTGGACGAACTCTGCGCCCGCAGCACGGTCGTCTCGGTCCACGCGCCCCAACTCCCGTCCACGTACCGCATGATCGGCGCGGCACAACTGGCGGCGATGCCGGACGGGACGACCCTGATCAACACGTCCCGGGGCTCCCTGGTCGACGAACCGTCCCTCCTCCCCCACCTCCTCACGGGCCGCCTCCACGCGATCCTCGACGTCACGGACCCGGAACTCCCCCCGCCGGACTCCCCCCTGTGGACCCTCCCGAACGTCCTCCTCACCCCCCACGTGGCGGGCTCCCTCGGCAACGAACTGCACCGGATGGCGGACCAGGCGGTGGGGGAGGTGGAGCGGTACGTACGGGGGGAGGCGTTCGTGGAGGAGGTGCGGGCGTCGGACCTGACGCGGTCGGCGTAGCCGCCGGGCCTCCGCTCAGACTTCCAGCGCGCGGTGTAGGCGGTCGGCCTCGGCAAGGACGAGCGGGAGGGCGTCGGGTTCGTGACGCAGGACGGCGGGCAGCGCGTCGTACCAGGGACCGGTGTGAAGGGCGAGGGCGGTGAGCTCGCGGGCGCGGGTCGGTTCGGGGTGGGCGAGGGCGAGACCGGCGTAGGCCCGGGCCCGGGCGAGGCCGCGCCGTGCAAGGCCGTCAAGGAGGTCCGTGGCCCGTGCGTAATGTCCGGCGCGGGCCAGGACGCCGACGAGGTCGAGCTGTGTGGCGGAGGTGTCCTCGAAGCGGTACGCCCGCGTCCGCGCGAGGACGACTGCCTCCTCATCCCGCCCGGTGGCGACGAGCGCCTCCGCCAGGAAGGACTTCTCCCGGATCCCGTTCAGGCGCTGCACGTGCGAGGTCGCCTCCCGAAGCAGTTCGGCGGCCTCCGCCGTCCGTCCCAGGGCCATCTGCGCCCGTACGACGACGGGCAGCGGGGCCGCCGTGTACCGCAGGATCCCGCGCGCGGCGGCCACGGCACGGGTCAGCTCGCGGGCCGCCTTCCCGTCCCGGCCCTCCTCGTGCAGGGCGCGGGCACGCGCCGCGCGCCGCTCCGCCTCCACGACAGAGACCCACTGCTCGGGAGCGGGCAGCAGGCGGTGCGCCGTCTCGCCCTTGGTCGGCCGGCCCCCACCACATCCCCATTCGAAACGCTCCGGCGGTTCGCTCAGCGACGGATCGCCCAAGGCGCGGGCGACCAGGTCGAGCAGGTGCCTCTGCTGATCGACGACCGCCGTCCGCGCCTGCCGTTCGGCCTCGTCGAAGCGGCCCGTGGCAAGCAGGGCGCGCACAACCGGGAGCAACTGCGACTCCAGGTTCCCGTTGGCCGCCAGACCCTCTGTGAGGACCTGGGCGCGTCCGCCGTGCCCTGACAGTGCCAGCGCCTCCGCGACGGCCGCCAGGACGGGGATGGCCTCCGCACGCCGGGGCTCGCGGCTCGCCGCCTCGACACGGCCGAGCAACACGACGGCCCGGTCGCAGTACCCGGCGCCGGCCAGGGTCCGCGCGAGCCAGGTCTGCCCGGTGACGACCGTGCCGGTCTCGTACGACACGAGTGCCTCGGCCTCTTCGACGCGTCCCGCCCGGACCAGGGCGCCGACCACGAACCGGGTCGCGCGGGAACGGCTCCCCAGGCCAGTCAGCCCGGCAAGGGCGGGTCCGAGTCGTTCGACGGCACCTTCGCGGGCCCAGGCCTCGATCAGTGTCGTTCGGATGTCGTCCCCGTCGGTGCCGGAGGCCATCCGGTCGGTCAGCGTCTCGGCCCGGTCGAGCGCGCCCGTTCGCACCAGGCCCCGGACCAGCGCGAGGCGTCCGTCGTGGGCGTACGGGCACTCGCCCCACTCTGCGACCAGGGCCTCGGCGCGCTCCACGGCCCCGGCCACGACGAGGGCCTCGACCAGTCCGCCGTCGGGTCCTACCGTCGCGGTCTTCTCCGGGAGCGCGGCAAGCCCTTCATCGATCAGCGCTTCCGCACCCTCGCAGACCTCGCCGGCGATCCGCACCAGGGCGAGCGCGCGTCCGAGGCCGCTCGCGGAACGGGCCAGGGCGAGGGCCTCGGCCTCGCGTCCGGCCCCGACGAGGGCGACGCAGACGAGGGCGCGGCCCTCGGCCTCCGCCCCCTCTCTCTCCGGGGCGGCCAGCGCGTCCAGCGCCGACCGGAACTCACCCGCCCGGCACCGGAGCGCCACCAGATCCAGCAGGAAGTCGCTTCTCAGGACGACTCCCAGCGTCCGCGCGACCTCCTCCGCCCGGTCCGCCTCCCCCACGGCGACCCAGGTGTTCCCGACGGCCTGGAGCACGGAGATCCGCTCATTGCCGTGGTCGACCGTGTCGGCCAGCGCGGCGGCCTCGTCGACCAGGGCGAGGGCCCGCTCCTCTTCACCGCGCGCGTGCAGCAGCCGTGCGAGGCCGCACAGGGCCCGGATCCGGTTCACCGGTTCGAGCCCCCGCGCCAGCGCAAACCCCCTGTTCACCTGCCCCACTTCGGCCCATGCCGCAGGGAGTTCGTCCGGCACCCGTCCGTTGCGGTCCCGCAGGGCGGCCCGGCGCAGGGCGAGTTGCAGGAGGGTGACGATCAGACCGGGCCGGTCCCCCCGCTCCAGCAGCGCCTCGCCCGCCGTCGTGATCTCCCCGAGCGCCGTCCCGTCGCCGCCCGTCGCCGCGAGCAGCCGGTCGTGCCGTACGGCGTCGAGGGCGCACGCGGCCATCGCGTCCGGGTCTCCGGCGGCCCGCAGCATCGGGAACCAGCCGTGCAGCAGGTAGTCGGGGGTGCCGTCCGGCCAGCCCCGGGCGCGCCACTCCCCCGCCCAGTCGTCCAGCGCGCCCCGCCACCGCCCCAGCTCCCGCGAACCCAGCATCTCCCGCGCCTGGACCACCAGCTCCTCGTGCGCCAGCAGATACGCCTCGTCCCGCAGTGCGAACGTCCGTCCCGGCCCCGTTCGCAGGACGTCCCTCACCCGGTACGGGATCTCGGCCGTCAGTTCCGCCAGGTCGTCCGCCGTCAGGCCGCCGCCCGCCGCCGTGAGCAGTCCCAGGAGTTCGTACGGGAGGCCGCCGCCCGTCAGGAAGTGCTTCAGCTCCCGTTCCGCCTCCGCGCGGATCGCGCGGGCCTTCGGGGAGGAGGACAGGAGCCGGACGATCGACGGGTCCCTGAGCGGGTGGTCCTCGGGGACGTCCGCCGGGAGGGGCGGGTTGAGGCGGCCGGAGACGACGACCGGCAGGTCGAGCGTGCCGTACGGGAGGAGGGCCGCGATCGAGTGGGCGTCCGGGCCCGTCGTCACCCCCCGGTCCTCGTCCAGGCCGTCCACGAGGAGGACCAGGCGCTCGCCGCGCGCCGCGCGGGCCTCGGCGGCGGAGGCGTACAGGCGCAGGAGGTGGGCCTCACGGGTGGCGGCGGTCAGCAGGGCCGGGAGGCCCTCCCCCGCCAGCTCCGCGAGCTGCTCCAGGACCACGTCCACGTACGCGACCACGTCGTTCTGCGCGCCGAGCCGGGCAGTGACGAAGAAGGGGACGATCCGCACGCCCGGGGGCGCGTCGAGTGCGAAGGAGGCCATCAGCGCCGTCTTGCCCGCCCACGCGTCCGCCCGCCACCACCGGTACCCGCTCCCCGTGCGGCAGAACTCCGCCAGTTCCGCCAACTCCTCCTCACGGCCCACGAGTTCCGGCGGGGCGATCCGGCGGACCTGCTCCCGGTACGCCGAACGGACCGCCGTCCCCGTCCCCGTACCGAACCCGACCGTGTTGCCGTCGCCGATGACGACGACGCCCGCCTCGTTGTCGACATCGATCCCCCGCTTCATGGGCCCCATCGTGCCAGGGCGCCCCGCGCCCCCCGAACCTAGAATGGAGACGTCCCTGCCGCCCCGGGAGGCGTCATGACCTTCGTGCAGATCATCGACTGCAGGACGAGCCGCTTCGACGAGATGAACCGGCTCATGGACCAGTGGGCCGAGCAGACCGAGGGGAAGCGGACGGCCACCCACAGCGTCCTCGGGAAGGACCGGTCCGACGGGTCGCACTTCGTGGAGATCGTCGAGTTCCCCTCGTACGACGTGGCGATGCGGAACTCCCACCTCCCCGAGACCGACCGGCTCTTCCACGAGATGGTCGCGCTCTGTGACGGGATGCCGACCTTCACGGACTTGGACGTCGTGCGGGACGAGCAGATGTGCAAGGCCGCCGCGCGCCGGTTCCTGGAGCTGATCGGCACGCCGGGGGAGCTTCCGCCGCTGGACGAGGTGATCGCCGAGGGGTGCCACAGCCACGACCCCTCCGACGTGCAGGACTCCCTCGGCATGGACGCGGTCCGCCGCGGGATCGAGATGTGGCGGCAGGGGTTCGACTTCGCCTTCACCGTCGAGGACCAGATCGCCGAGGGCGACCGCGTCTGCACCCGCTGGACCTGCGACGCCACCCACACCGGCGACTTCATGGGCCTCCAGCCCACCGGCATCGACGTCCGGATGACCGGCACGCTGATCCAGCGCTTCCGGGACGACGGCAAGGTCGTCGAGGACTGGTGGCAGTACGACATGCTCGGGCTGATGGAGCGGCTCGGAGCGGTGGAGGAGTAGAGACGCGCTGAGGCCCGGTGCCCCCGCGACGGGGGCACCGGGCCTCAGCGGTCGGCTACGCGCCTCAGTGCGAGTGGCCGTGACCGTGGCCGTGGCCGTGGTCCGCCGGCTCCTCTTCCTTCTTCTCCACCACGAGGGTCTCGGTGGTGAGGAGGAGGGAGGCGATCGAGGCGGCGTTCTCCAGGGCGGAGCGCGTCACCTTCACCGGGTCGATGACGCCGGCCTTGACCAGGTCGCCGTACTCGCCGGTCGCGGCGTTGAAGCCCTGGCCCTTGTCGAGCTCCGCCACCTTCGAGGTGATGACGTAGCCCTCCAGGCCCGCGTTCTCGGCGATCCAGCGCAGCGGCTCGACGGCGGCGCGGCGGACGACCGCGACACCCGTGGCCTCGTCGCCGGTCTTGTCGAGGTTGCCCTCCAGGACCTTGACGGCGTGGACGAGCGCGGAGCCGCCACCGGAGACGATGCCCTCCTCGACCGCGGCGCGGGTCGCGGAGATGGCGTCCTCCAGACGGTGCTTCTTCTCCTTCAGCTCCACCTCGGTGGCGGCGCCGACCTTGATCACGCACACGCCGCCGGCCAGCTTCGCGAGGCGCTCCTGGAGCTTCTCGCGGTCCCAGTCGGAGTCGGTGGACTCGATCTCGGCCTTGATCTGGTTGACGCGGCCCTGCACCTCGGACGAGTCGCCGCCACCGTCGACGATGGTGGTGTCGTCCTTGGTGATGGTGACGCGGCGGGCGGTGCCGAGCACGTCCAGACCGGCCTGGTCGAGCTTGAGGCCGACCTCCTCGGCGATGACGGTGGCACCGGTGAGGGTGGCGATGTCGCCGAGCATGGCCTTGCGGCGGTCGCCGAAGCCGGGGGCCTTGACGGCCACCGCGTTGAAGGTGCCGCGGATCTTGTTCACGACCAGGGTCGACAGGGCCTCGCCCTCGACGTCCTCGGCGATGATCAGGAGCGGCTTGCCGGCGCCGGCCTGGATGACCTTCTCCAGGATCGGGAGCAGGTCCTGGATCGAGGAGATCTTGCCCTGGTTGATCAGGATGTACGGGTCGTCGAGGACGGCCTCCATGCGCTCCTGGTCGGTCACCATGTACGGGGACAGGTAGCCCTTGTCGAAGGCCATGCCCTCGGTGAAGTCGAGCTCCAGGCCGAAGGTGTTGGACTCCTCGACGGTGATGACGCCGTCCTTGCCGACCTTGTCCATCGCCTCGGCGATGAGCTCGCCGACCTGCTGGTCCTGCGCGGAGAGCGCGGCGACGGCGGCGATGTCGGACTTGTCGTCGATCGGGCGCGCGGTCGCGAGGAGCTCCTCGGACACGGCCTTGACGGCGGCGTCGATGCCCTTCTTCAGGGCGGCCGGGGAGGCGCCGGCGGCGACGTTGCGCAGACCCTCGCGGACCAGGGCCTGGGCGAGCACGGTGGCGGTGGTGGTGCCGTCACCCGCGATGTCGTTGGTCTTGGTCGCCACCTCCTTCACGAGCTGGGCGCCGAGGTTCTCGTACGGGTCCTCGATCTCGACCTCGCGGGCGATCGTGACACCGTCGTTGGTGATGGTGGGGGCGCCGAACTTCTTGTCGATGACGACGTTGCGGCCCTTGGGGCCGATCGTCACCTTCACCGTGTCGGCAAGCTTGTTGACGCCGCGCTCAAGGGCGCGACGGGCGTCTTCGTCGAACTTCAGGATCTTCGCCATGGGAGCGGTTCAGCCCTCTCGGAATCTGCTGGTGGAACGAACGGCGCCCCGGGGCGCCCGGGAAAGGGGCCTCGGGGCGCGGTTCAGAGCCTCTGGCTCGGGGTGACTTACTTCTCGACGATCGCGAGCACGTCGCGGGCCGAGAGGACGAGGTACTCCTCGCCGTTGTACTTCACCTCGGTGCCGCCGTACTTGCTGTAGAGCACGACATCGCCGGTCTTGACGTCGAGCGGCAGGCGCTCGCCGTTCTCGAAGCGGCCCGGGCCGACGGCCAGGACGACGCCCTCCTGGGGCTTCTCCTTGGCGGTGTCCGGGATGACCAGGCCAGAGGCGGTGGTCTGCTCGGCGTCGAGCGGCTGGACCACGATGCGGTCCTCGAGCGGCTTGATGGCAACCTTGGAGCTGGTGGTCGTCACGATCCGACCTCCCCCTTCGGAGATCACGGGGTTGACTGTCTGAGGTGGCGAACCAGGTGGATCCGTCGTCGCGGGTGCCGGACCTGCCCGTCGCTGTGTTGGCACTCTCCGGTGGGGAGTGCCAGAGCCGAGACTATGGCCGCGATTAGCACTCGGTCAAGCGGAGTGCCAATTCATCGCTCCGTGGCGTGACCGGGGGCGCGGTCGTGCGGGGTTCCGGGGCCTTCCGGCAGCGCCTTCCCTCCCGGTCCGCGGACCGTACGCCCGCCCGTTCGACCGGCTTTCCCTCCACCGCGGCCCGTCCGACCCGCTCCCGCTCCCCCGTGGCCCGTCCGACCCGCTCCCGCTCCCCCGGCGGCGCCGAAGCCCGGGATCCCATCCCCTCCGCCGCCTTCCGGCCCAGCCGCTCGATCGGGTCCACCGGGCCGTCCGGGGAAGCGCAGGCGGTGAGGGCCGGGAGGGCGAGCAGCGCCCCGGCCACGGCCAGGGCGGCGGCGGCCCGGCGCCCGCGCCTCCCGGGTCTCACACGTAGTCCTCGAGCTTCGCGACCGCGTAGCCCTTGGCCGTGATCACGTTCATCACGCGGCGGACCATGTCGGCCATGCTGCCCTCCCAGTCCTCCTCGCCCCGGAAGTGGGTGAGGACGATGTCGCCGGGGTGCAGGTCCCGGTCCCACTCGCGCCACTCCATGTGGTCGGGGAAGGCCTCGGCGGCCCACAGCGGGACGGCCTTGATGCCGCAGGACTTGGCCACGCGCAGGGTGTCGTCGTTGTAGTTGCCGTACGGCGGGCGGAAGAGTTCGGGCCGCTTGCCGTACTTCTTCTCGATGACGTCCTGCATGCCGCAGATCTCGCGCTTCTGCTGGTCGTACGAGAGTCCGGGCAGGTAGCGGTGGTGGAGGGTGTGGTTGTGGAGCGCGACCCCGCCCTTCCGCGACTTCTGCATCCGGGCGAAGTAGGCGTAGTCGTCGCTGACGACGTAGTCGCTGAGGAAGGCGCTGTAGGGGACGTCCAGCTCGTTCATCATCCGCAGCAGCTCGGGGTCCTTCTCCGAGCCGTCGTCGATCGTCAGGAAGACGACCTTCTCCTTGGTGGGCACGGTGGTGAAGACGGGCGGCATGCCCTCGCTCTTCGTCTCGAAGCCCTTGCGGGTGGTGATCCTCGGCTTGACGGCGGGCGGGGCGGGCGCTTCGAGCGGGGGCCCGGCGAGGCCCCACTTCTTGGCGGCGAGCGCGCGGGCGGCCTTCCGGAGACGGAGCTTCTCGGCCTTCTGCGCCTGCGACTCGGGCGCGGCGGCGGCACCCTGCTTCGGGGCCTGCTGCGGAGCCTGCTTCGGGGCCTGCTTGAGGCCCTGCCGCGGGGCCTGCTGGCCGGAGGCGGGAGAGGGCGGTGCGGAGCGGTCCGGGCCGGCGCCGGAGCAGGCCGTGGCGACGGAGGCGAGGGCGGCGACGACGAGCGCCGCTCCGAGCGTCCGGTGGGAGCGGTGCACGCCTTTTCTCATCTTTTGTTCCTTTTGTCGTACGAGCTGCATGGCGCCGCATCCTGTCAGCGCGGCGGTCCCTTCCGGCCGCGACACCGCCGTACCCGGCCCACCGTCCCCCGGCCGGCCCACAGCTCTCCCCGGAGCCCGGATCCGGCGGGCCCACGGCTCCCCAGGGCCCAGAATGGGACGGGTGACCGACCTCGCCTCCTTCGCCGCCCTGCTCGCCCCCGAGGGGCAGACGCTCCTCGCCGCCCTGCGCGACTACGACCCCGCCCGGGAGCTGGCGGTCGCGTCCCGGCTGCGCCGCGACCACCCCGCCGAGCTGGTCACGGCGGCGCTCGGCCAGGCGCGGCTGCGGCAGCGGGCGGTGGCGAAGTTCGGCGCGGAGGACGCGTACCGGATGTACTTCACGCCCCACGGCGTCGAGCAGTCGACCCGGGCCCCGGTCGGCGCGCACCGGGCCGGCCGGATGAAGGCGCTGGGCGTCGGGAGCGTGGCGGACCTGTGCTCGGGGATCGGCGGCGACGCGATCGCCCTGGCCCGCGCCGGGATCTCCGTCCTCGCCGTCGACCGCGACCCGCTGACCGCCGAGGCGGTCCGGGCCAACGCCGGGGCGCTCGGCCTGTCGGACCTGATCGAGGTGCGGTGCGCGGACGTGACGGAGATCGACACGAGCCCGTACGACGCCGTGTTCGTCGACCCCGCGCGGCGCGGTGGCCGGGGCAGGATCTTCGACCCGGAGGCGTACTCGCCGCCGCTCTCCTGGGCGGTCGAGGCGGCCCGGAAGGCCCCGCACGCGGCCCTGAAGGTGGCGCCGGGCATCCCACACGAGGCCGTACCGGCGGAGGCCGGGGCGGAGTGGATCTCGGACGGCGGGGACGTGAAGGAGGCCGTGCTGTGGTTCGGTACGGAGCCGGGCGCGCGCCGGGCCACACTGCTGCCCTCCGGCGCGACCCTCGCCGGGCGCGGGCTGCCCGACCCGGCGGTCCGGCCGGTGGGCCGCTACCTGTACGAGCCGGACGGCGCGGTGATCCGCGCGCACCTGGTGGCCGAGGTGGCCGAGGAGCTGGACGGCGGCCTGGTCGACGAGACGATCGCGTACGTGACCTCGGACGTCCTGGTCCCGACCCCGTACGCCGCCGCGTACGAGATCACCGACGAACTCCCCTTCAACCTCAAGAAGTTGAAGGCGCTGCTGCGGGAGCGGGAGGTCGGCACCCTGACCGTGAAGAAGCGGGGCTCGGCGGTCGAGCCGGAGGAGATCCGCCGCAAGGTGAAGCCGAAGGGCCCGAACGCGGCGACGGTGCTGCTCACTCGGGTCGCGGGTGCCCCGACGATGCTGATCGGCCGGCCCGTCCGGCCGGGCGGGGAGCGGTGAGCCGCACCGCGAACCGGTAGTGGCCGACGGCCTTCACCAGGCCGGTGAGTCCCGTGATCCAGAGGATCAGGGCGGCGCCCATGCCGTAGGCGACGAGGCCGTAGCCGCCGTTGTCCCGGGTGGTGCCCGCCGGGACGGCGAAGCCCAGCCAGAGCCCGGCCGCGCACATCACGAAGGACAGCACCAGCCAGCAGACGCTCGGGACGGGGGCGCGCAGCCGGGCGTCGGTCGGGCCGTGCCGGTCGAGGGCCGCCCACTGGACGAGGCGTTCCCGGACGACCCGGTCACGCCGCAGCCCGCGCACGGTCAGCCACACTCCGGGGGCGAGCACCCCGATGCCGAGCGCCGCCGCGAAGAGCACGATGAACACGCTGATCACGTCGAGGGGGTCGCCGAGCGAACCGAGCAGCACCCCGATCAGCCCCCAGCCGAGCTGGAGCAGCCCGAACGCCGCCAGGAACACGGCGAGCCGTCCGGGACCGAGCAGCCGCCGCCCCAACTCGCCCAGCGCCCGCGCCCGGTCGGCGAGCAGCGCGTCCCGGTCGGGCCAGCTCCGGAGCTCGGCGGGCGGAGGCGGCGGGGGCAACGGGGTACGCGTGGACATGCCCGACACTCTAGGCGGGCCGCCCGGGGGCTCGCGGCGCCGGACCGCGCCGCCCGGGGGCCCACCGCCCCGGACCGCGCCGCCCGAGGGGCCCGGCCGGTCAGACGTAGTCCTCCAGCCGCGCCACCGTGAAGCCCTGTTCCTGGATGCGGCGGAGCATCGTGGCCGTCATCTCGGTCATCGTGCGGCCCTTGAGTTCGGACGGACCGCGGAAGTGGGCCAGGACGATGTCGCCGGGGTGGAGCTTCCGGTCGCCGCGCTGGTACTGCATGTTCTTGATCTGCATGGACTCGCGCCACAGCACGATCGCGTCCACCCCGCAGGCCCCGGCCGCCGTGCGCGTGGCCTCGTTCCAGTTGCCGTAGGGCGGGCGGAAGAGGCGCGGGGCCGTGCCGTACCGCCGCTTCAGCTTCTCCTGCTGGCCGCAGATCTCCCGGCGCTGGGCCTCCGGGGAGAGGGTGCGCAGATCGGGGTGGGTGAGCGTGTGGTTGGCGACGCCGTGGCCCTGGGCGACGAGCGGCGAGAAGTAGCCGTAGTCGGCGCGGATGGCGGCGTCGGTGAGGAACATGGTGAAGGGGACCTTGAGCTCCTTCATCATCGTGACGAACTCGGGGTCCTTCTCCGCCCCGTCGTCGATCGTGACGAAGACGATCTTCTCCTCGGTGGGGATCTCGCTGATGACCGGCACCGGCTCCCCCGGCCCGCGGACCACCGGCTTCGCCGCCGGCGGCGCGGGCGGGGCCGCGAAGGGCTTCAGGCCCCACTTCCGGTACGCGGCGGCCGACGCCGGGGCGCCCGGCGCCCCGCTCCCGGCGGCGGACCGGGACGCGGAGGGGGTCGGCGCGGACGACGTCGGCGGGTCGGACACGGGGGCGGCGGCGGGGTGCTCCGCCGTGCAGCCGGTCACCAGGAGGGCCGCGGCGGTCAGCGCTGCCCAGAGCGCGATCGTCTTCTTCACGCGCCGGGAGATGCCCGTACGGTTCGAAAGGTTGCCCGGCGGGCGTACGTGTGACCGATCGAACTCCCGGTCGTGCGGCTACTCGACCGCCTCGAACCGCCAGCGGTGCACCGGCCGGGTGATCAGCTCCGCGTCCGGCTCCGGCAGCTCCGGCAGCTCCGCGTCGAAGGTCTCCGCCTCCCACCAGGTGAGGACGAGGACCCGGTCCTGGGGGGCGCGGAAGACCTCCCGGCGCTCCGGCTCGTACGCGAGGACCCGGGACCGCTCCCGGGCCCACTCCAGGAGCTCGGGGCCCCGCCCCCGCACGGCCCGCGCCTCCCACATGAGGGTGAGCCTCACGAGTACAGGTTCTCCTTGCTGACCTCGTGCACGTGGTCGTGGGAGTGGTCGTGCGCGTGGGCGCCCGGCACGTGCGGGTCCGTCACCGGCAGCGAGGAGTCCGCCGACAGCTCCAGGTCGGAGGCGGCCCGGCCCCGGGAGACCATCTCGGAGCCGAGGGCCGCGACCATCGCGCCGTTGTCCGTGCACAGGCCCGGCCGGGGCACCCGCAGCCGGATCCCGGCCCGCTCGCAGCGCTCCTGGGCGAGGGCCCGCAGGCGCGAGTTCGCGGCCACGCCGCCGCCGATCATCAGGTGGTCGACGCCCTCGTCCTTGCAGGCCCGGACGGCCTTGCGGGTGAGGACGTCCACGACCGCCTCCTGGAAGGACGCGGCCACGTCCCGCACCGGCACCTCCTCGCCGGCCGCCCTCTTCGCCTCGATCCAGCGGGCCACGGCGGTCTTGAGGCCGGAGAAGGAGAAGTCGTACGCCGGGTCCTTGGCGCCGCTCAGGCCGCGCGGGAAGGCGATGGCCTTCGGGTCGCCCTCCTTGGCGAGCCGGTCGATGACCGGTCCGCCGGGGAAGCCGAGGTCGAGCACGCGGGCGATCTTGTCGAAGGCCTCGCCGGCCGCGTCGTCGATGGTGGCGCCCATCGGGCGCACGTCGGAGGTGATGTCGGTGGAGAGCAGCAGCGAGGAGTGCCCGCCGGAGACCAGCAGGGCCATCGTCGGCTCGGGCAGCCTGCCGTGCTCCAGCTGGTCGACGCAGATGTGCGAGGCCAGGTGGTTGACGCCGTAGAGCGGCTTGCCGAGGGCGTAGGCGTACGCCTTGGCCGCCGAGACGCCGACGAGCAGCGCGCCCGCGAGGCCGGGCCCGGCGGTGACGGCGATGCCGTCGAGGTCCCGCGCGGAGATCCCGGCGGTCTTCAGGGCGCGCTCGATCGTCGGGACCATCGCCTCCAGGTGCGCGCGGGAGGCGATCTCGGGCACGACGCCGCCGAAACGGGCGTGGGTGTCGACGCTGGAGGCGATCGCGTCCGCGAGGAGGGTGGTCCCGTGGACGATGCCGACGCCGGTCTCGTCGCAGGAGGTCTCGATGCCGAGCACCAGGGGTTCGTCAGCAGCCATCAGATATCGGTTCCGGTTCCTTGGACGGTCAGTCGCATCACGAGCGCGTCGACGTTTCCGGGCTGGTAGTAGCCGCGCCGGAAACCGATGGGCTCGAAGCCGAAGCGCTCGTAGAGCTTCTGGGCCCGGGTGTTGTCCACGCGCACTTCGAGCAGGACCTCGTCGCACTCGAAGGCGGTGGCGTGCTGGAGCAGGTCGGTGAGGAGCCGGGCGCCGAGCCCGGTCCCCCACTGGTCGCGGGCGACGGCGATGGTCTGCACGTCGCCGAGGCCGCCGGCGGCGGCGAGCCCGGCGTACCCGACGAGCCGGCCGCCGGGGTCCTCCGCGACGACGTACCGGCGGGTGGCGCCCGGCCCCCGGGAGTGCGCGAGCTCGGACCAGAACATCCCGGCCGACCAGGCGTCCTCGGGGAACAGCTCGTCCTCCAGGGCGAGCACCGGCTCGATGTCCCACCAGCGCATCTCGCGCAGTTCCACGCCGCCGGTCACTTGGGCGTGACCACCTTGTAGTTCTTGGGCACCTGGGCGTCGGGGCGGCGCAGGTACATCGGCAGCGGATCGAGGAAGCCCTCGCCCCCGGCCCCGCCGTCCCCGGCCGCCAGCCTCTCCGCCGCGAGGGCGGCGAGCGCGGCGGCCGACTGGTGCTCGGGGTCGCGGGCGTCGGGGAAGGCCTCGGGGTAGAGGCGGGCGCCCGCGCCGACGACCGGGAGCCCGGCGAGGGCTTCGGCGATGTCGGCGGGCCGGTCGACGGCCGCGTCGGTCACGCGGGTGCGGGAGTCGGCGTACCGCGCCCAGTACACCTCCTTGCGGCGCGCGTCCGTGGCGACGGCGAAGGGCTCGTCGATCCCGGCGGCGTACGCGAGTCCGTCGAGGGTGCACAGGCCGTGCACGGGCACGCCGAGCGCGGACGAGAAGGCCGCGGCCGTGACGAGGCCGACGCGCAGACCGGTGTACGGGCCGGGGCCGACGCCGACGACCACGCCGGTGACCGCGTCGAGCTTCAGCCCGGCCTCGGCGAGGACCCGGTCGACGGCGGGCAGCAGCAGCTCCCCGTGGCGGCGGGCGTCGACCCGGCTCGACGAGGCGACGACGGCCTCGCCGTCGTGGAGGGCGACGGTGACGGCGGGGGTGGCGGTATCCATGGCGAGCAACAGCACGCGAACAGCCTACGGCTCCCGGGCACGCTGCCCCGACCCCCGGGGCGGCGGCTGCTACCGTCACCCTCGATACGTTCGTACGAGAGGTGGGCACGGTGGCACGGAGCAGCTCGGGATTCGTGGCCGGGCTCACGGCGGCGGCGGTCGCCGCGGTCTGTTTCCTCGCCTACCAGGCCTCGGCGGACGTTCCCGCCGACCTCTCGGCCAAGCCGGAGGCCACGGCCACGGCGACCCCCTCGACCTCTCCGAGCGGCGGCCCGAAGCAGCCGGTCCGCGACCCCCTCGCCGTCCCGGCGGACTCGGGCACCGGGGAGCGGGTCGTGTACGGCCTGGCCGACCGCCGGGTGTGGCTGGTGAGCGGCGACGGCAGGGCCACCCGCACGTTCACGGTGATGCCGAGCACGGTGTCCCCGCCGCCGGGCGCGTACGCGGTGACCTCGCGGTCGGGCTCGGTGCGCGGCTCGGACGGGGTGCAGATCGAGCACGTGGTGCGGTTCGCGACGACCCAGGACGTGGCGATCGGCTTCAGCGCGGCGGTGGACGGCTCGATGCCGGAGCCGGACCCGACGAGGAAGACCGGCGGCGTCCGCATGAAGCGGGCCGACGGGAACGCGCTGTGGACGTTCGCGGTGATCGGCACGAAGGTCGTCGTCGTCTCCTGAGCCGTTCCCGGGGCACCCCTAGGGCCTAACCGACCCTGATCCGCCGGACAGGCCCTAGGCGGCCTCGTCCTCCACCCGCCCGTACCGGTCGTACGTGACGTCCCGCTCCCGCGCGTCCTTGGCGTCCTCGGTGTCCTCGGCGTCCTCGGTCTGCGGTCCCGGCGGGGTGGAGAGCGTGCGGGCGGCCACGCAGGACGCCAGCAGCTCACTCATCGTGACGTGCTCCCGACCGGGTTCCGCGCGCTCCGGCGTCGCCATGCCTGCCTCCCGTAGGTTAGGTACACCTAACCAGCTCGTGCGTCCATGGGACCACGGCTCGTACGACCCACGCAACACTTTGCCGACACGTTGTCGGAACATACGTGGGGGCGGCGGGGCGGGAGGGCGGGCAGGAGGGATTCAGAGCGCGCCCAGGTCCTCCCCCGCCCAGCGCTCCCCGACGCCGCGCAGCAGGACCGTGCGCCGGTCGTCTTCGGTGTCGCCGGTGACGCGATGGATCAGGACGTGCAGCCGGTCGTCGGTCAGCTCCTCGACCTTGCCGTCGCCCCACTCGACGACCACGACGGACTCGGGCAGCGAGACGTCCAGGTCCAGGTCCTCCATCTCGTCGAGCCCGCCGCCGAGGCGGTACGCGTCGACGTGCACCAGGGCCGGGCCGCCCACCAGGGACGGGTGGACGCGGGCGATGACGAAGGTCGGGGAGGTGACGGCGCCGCGCACCCCGAGCCCCTCGCCGAGGCCGCGGGTGAGGGTGGTCTTCCCGGCGCCGAGCTCGCCGGTGAGCATGACGAGGTCGCCGGGGCGCAGGACCTTCGCGAGCCGGAGGCCCAGCTCCTGCATCCGCTCCGGGGAGTCGACGGAGAGGGTGGCCTCGGAGACGGGCGTGGCGTCGCCGGGCACGGGGGGTACGGACGGGTGCGCTGCTTCCATACCGCCAATCTAGCTTTCGCCGGGGTCCGTCCCCGCCGCCGTCGGCTCCGGCACGGCCCCGGCCCGTACGAGCAGGTCGGCGAGGCGGTCGGTGACGGCCTCCGGGTGCTCCAGCATCACCAGGTGGCCGCCGTCCGGGACGATCACCAGCTCGGCCTCGGGGAGCAGGGCGGCGATGGCCTCGGTGTGGGAGGTGGGGGTGACGAGGTCGTGGTCCCCGGCGAGCGCGAGCACCGGCAGGTCGCGGAGGGCGGGCAGGGAGGCGGACTTGTCGTGCTCCGCGAAGGCCGGGTAGAAGGCGGCGACCACGTCGATGGGGGTGGACTCGATCATCCGCTCGGCGAAGCGGGCGACGGCCGGGTCCACGTCCTTCGAGGCGAACGAGTACTTCTTGACGAGCCCGGCGAAGAGGTCGGCCGTCGCCCGGCGGCCGCGCTCGACCAGCTCCGCCTGGGCGCCGAGTGCCCGCAGGACCCCCGGCAGGATCCGCCGGACGGCGTTGACGCCGACGACGGGCAGGCCGTACGTGACCTCGTTCAGCTTTCCGGCGGAGGTGCCGACGAAGGCGACGCCGGCGACCCGGTCGCGCATCAGGTCGGGGTACTGCTCGGCGAACGCCATCACCGTCATGCCGCCCATGGAGTGCCCGACGAGGACGAGGGGCCCCTCGGGGGCGGCGACGTCGACGACGGCCCGGAGGTCGCGGCCGAGCTGTTCGATGGAGACGGGGACGGCGTCGGGTCCGGCCTGGGAGACGCCCTGGCCCGAACGCCCGTGGCTGCGCTGGTCCCAGTACACGGTCCGCACGAGACCGCGCAGGGCGGCCCGCTGGAAGTGCCAGGAGTCCTGGTTGAGGCAGTAGCCGTGGCTGAAGACGACGGTGACGGGGGCGGGGCGGCGGCGCCCGAAGAGCCGCCGGAGCCGGGCGCCCGAGGGATCGGGCTCGGCCCCGTCGGCCCCCTCGACCTCGTCGACCTCGTAGTGGAGGACGGTCCCGTCGTCGGCGAGGGCGCGGCCGGGGGTGCCGCGCAGGCCCCCGTAGGGGCCGGCGGCGTCCAGGGCGAGCCGGGCCTTCTGGCGTACGGAACGGCCCACCGTGAGCCGCTCGACGGCGACTCCGGCGGCGGCCCCGGCCGCCAGGACGCCTATCGCGGCGCCCGCGAACCCGGCGCGGCGCCAGGCGCCGCCACTACTGGTCTCCCCCACGGGCGCTCCTCCTCATTCGCCCGGGTAGACGCGCGGGACGCGCGCGCCGATCCGGGTGACGATCTCGTACGCGATGGTGTCGGCGGCCGCCGCCCAGTCCTCGGCGGTCGGTTCGCCCCGGTCGCCGGGGCCGAAGAGCACGGCCTCGGTGCCGGGTTCGGGGATCTCCCCGCCGAGGTCGAGGACGAACTGGTCCATGGCGACGCGGCCGGCGATCGTGCGGACGGTGTCCCCGACGAGGACGGGGCCGCGGCCGGAGGCGTGCCGGGGGACGCCGTCGGCGTATCCGACGGGCACGAGCCCGAGGGTGGTCTCGCCGTCGGTGACGTAGTGGTGCCCGTAGCTGACGCCGTGTCCGGCCGGGACCTGCTTGACGAGGGCGACGCTCGCCTTGAGCGACATGACGGGCCGCAGGCCGAGTTCGGCGGCGGTGCCGAGTTCGGGACTGGGCGAGATGCCGTAGACGGCGATGCCGGGCCGGACGAGGTCGAAGTGGGCCTCGGGGAGGGTGAGGGTGGCCGGCGAGTTGGCGATGTGCCGGACCTCGGGCTCGACGCCGGCCTTCTCGGCGTGGTCGAGCATCGAGCGGAAGACGTCGAGCTGGGCCGCGATGGAGGGGTGGTGGGGCTCGTCGGCGCAGGCGAAGTGCGACCAGAGCCCGGTGACCTTGAGGAGCCCCTCGGCCTCGGCCTCGAGCGCCTCCCCGACCAACTCGGGCCAGTCGGCGGGCTGGCAGCCGTTGCGGCCGAGCCCGGTGTCGGCCTTGAGCTGGACGCGCGCGCTCTTCCCGGTGGCGCGGGCGGCCGCGACGACCTCCCGCAGGGCCCACATCCCGCTCACCGACATGTCGAGCCCGGCCTCGATGCCCTGGTCCCAGGGGTCGCCGGGGGTCCAGAGCCAGCACATGACGGGAACGTCCGTGATGCCGGCGGCCCGCAGCGCGAGCGCCTCGTGCGGGGTGGCCGTGCCGAGCCAGTCCGCCCCCGCCTCCAGGGCGGCCCGGGCACAGCGCAGGGCGCCGTGTCCGTACGCGTCGGCCTTGACCACGGCCATGATCCGGACGTGGGGGGCGACGCGGGCGCGCAGCGTGCGGACGTTCGCACGCAGCGCGCCGAGGTCGATCTCGGCGCGGGCTCTGCGGGGCGGCGGTGTCTCAGTCATCGCGCCCAGTCTCTCAGGTGCGGCCCCCGGCGCCGCTTTCCCGGGCTGTAGCGCCGATCACCCTTACGGGCGACCGCCCCCGTGGGCCCTCCTCGTCCCGGGTCGTCCTACGACGGGTCCCGCACGTCCCGCCAGGCGTCGTGCAGGGCTCCCGCCACCTCCGTCGCCGTCACCGGGGCCGTCCCCGAGGAGGCGCGGCGGGCGGCGAGGCCGTGGAGGTAGGCGGCGCAGGAGGCCGCGTCGACGGGCGGGAGGCCCGCCGCGAGCAGCGAGCCCGCCAGGCCGGAGAGGACGTCGCCGCTCCCGGCGGTGGCGAGCCAGGACGTCCCGGTCGGGTTCACCCGTACGGGACCGGTGCCGCCGTGCACGAGCGTGGTGGAGCCCTTCAGGAGGACCGTCGCCCCGAAGCGGCCCGACAGTTCGCGGACCGCCGCGAGCCGTCCCGCCTCGACCTCCTCGCGCGGGGCGGAGAGCAGCGCCGCCGCCTCGCCCGCGTGCGGGGTGAGGAGGGTGGGCGCGCTCCGGCCCCGTACGGCCGCCGGGTCCAACCCCCGCAGTCCGTCCGCGTCGACGAGGACCGGCACGTCCGAGGCGAGGACGTCCGCGACCGCCTCCCGGGCGTCGGCCTCCTCGCCGAGGCCCGGCCCTACGACCCAGGCCTGGACCCGCCCGGCCTGCCGCGGCGGTCCGGTGTGCACCAGGGTCTCGGGATGCGCGGCGAGCACCGCGTCCCCGCCGGCCCCGACGTACCGCACGGCCCCCGCCCCGCCCCGCAGCGCCCCGGTCACGGCGAGGACGGCGGCGCCGGGGTAGCGGGCGGAGCCGGCGACGACGCCGACGACCCCGCGCCGGTACTTGTCGCTCTCGGCGCCCGGCACCGGCAGCAGCCGGGCCACGTCCTCGTGCTGGAGCGCCTCCAGGTCCGGCACCCCCGGCAGGACCGCGCCGAGCCCGATCTCCACGAGCCGCAGCGCGCCGGCGTACGCGTGCGCGGGGTCGACGAGCAGCCCCGGCTTGTACGTGCCGAAGGTGACCGTCACGTCGGCCCGCAGCGCCTCCCCGGCGACCTCCCCGGTGTCGGCGTCGACGCCGCTGGGCAGGTCGACGGCGACGACGACGGCGTCGGAGCCGCGCGCGGCCCGGGCGACGGGCACGGCGTCGGGCCGCAGCCCGCCGCGCCCGCCGATGCCGGTGATCCCGTCGAGGACGAGGTCGGCCCCGGCGAGGGGTTCGAAGGGGTCGTCCGCGATCCGTCCGCCCGCAGCCCGGAACGCCGCGAGGCCGCCCTCGTGGGCGCGCGCGCCGAGCAGCACGGCGGTCACGCCCGCGCCGCGCCGGGCGAGCCGGGCCCCGGCGTACAGCGCGTCGCCGCCGTTGTCGCCGGTCCCGACGAGGAGGACGACCCGGGACCCGTACACCCGTCCCTTCCCGAGCAACGAGCAGCAGGCGGCGGCGAGTCCGGCGGCGGCCCTGCTCATGAGGGCGCCCTCCGGGAGGCGGGTCATGAGGGCGGCCTCGGCGGCCCGGACGGTCTCCACGCGGTAAGCGGTACGCATGCCCAGCAGTCTGCCGCAGGCGGCGGAGGGCCGCCCGAAGGAGGGCCGCCCGAAGGAGGCCCGCTCGGGAGAGGCCCGCCCGGAGGAGGCCTGCTCGCAAGAGGCCCGCCCGGAGAAGGGTTGACCGGAGGGGGGTTGACATCACTTGCCCTCCAACTTAGCTTAGGCTTACCTAAGTAAGTCGGAGGACGTCACACCACTCCGCACGCGCGCGGTACACACATCCTGTCGCCGGCCCTGGCAGCCGCGCGCGCCACACGTCCCGGGGCCCGGCCGTCTCCGCACGGCCGGGCCCCGGGGCGTATCGCTCACCCCTCCGCGATCACCACCGCCGACGCCACCCCCGCGTCGTGGCTCAGCGACACGTGCCAGTGCTCCACGCCCAGCTCCGCCGCCCGGGCCTCCACCGTCCCCCGCACCCGCAGGCGCGGCCGCCCGGTCTCCTCGACGTACACCTCGGCGTCCGTCCACAGCAGTCCGGCCGGCGCGCCGAGCGCCTTCGCGAGGGCCTCCTTCGCGGCGAACCGCACGGCGAGCGAGGCGGTCCCGCGCCGCTCGCCGCTCGGGAGCAGCAGCTCGTCCTCGACGAAGAGCCTCTTCAGGAGCCCCGGCGTCCGCTCGATCGACTCGGCGAACCGGTCGATCTCCGCCACGTCGATCCCCACCCCGATGATCATGTCCCGCTCACTTCCCCACCCCACTCACTCCACGGTCACCGACTTGGCCAGGTTGCGCGGCTGGTCGACCTCGTTGCCCCGCGCGGTGGCGAGCTCGCAGGCGAAGACCTGGAGCGGCACCGTGGAGACCAGCGGCTGGAGCAGCGTAGGCGTGGCGGGGATCCGGACGAGGTGGTCGGCGTACGGGACGACCGTCTCGTCGCCCTCCTCCGCGATCACGATCGTGCGGGCGCCGCGCGCCCTGATCTCCTGGATGTTGGAGACGATCTTGTCGTGGAGGACCGAGCGTCCCTCGGGCGAGGGCACCACGACCACGACCGGCAGGTCCTCCTCGATCAGGGCGATCGGTCCGTGCTTGAGCTCGCCCGCCGCGAAGCCCTCGGCGTGCATGTACGCCAGTTCCTTGAGCTTCAGGGCGCCCTCCAGGGCCACCGGGTGGCCGACGTGCCGGCCGAGGAAGAGGACCGTGTTCTTGTGGGCGAGGGAGCGGGCGAGCTCGCGCACCGGCTCCATCGTCTCCAGGACGCGCTCGACCTCCTCGCCGATGCGGGCGAGCTCGCGCACCACGGCGAGGACCTCGTCGCCCCACTGGGTGCCGCGCACCCGGCCGAGGTGGAGCGCGAGCAGGTAGCAGGCGACGAGCTGGGTCAGGAAGGCCTTGGTGGAGGCGACGGCGACCTCGGGCCCCGCGTGCGTGTAGAGCACGGCGTCGGACTCGCGCGGGATGGTGGAGCCGTTGGTGTTGCAGACGGCGAGGACCTTCGCGCCCTGCTCGCGCGCGTGCCGCAGCGCCATCAGGGTGTCCATGGTCTCGCCGGACTGGGAGATCGCGATCACCAGGGTGCGCGGGCCGAGGATCGGGTCCCGGTAGCGGAACTCGCTGGCCAGCTCGACCTCGCAGGGGACGCGGGCCCAGTGCTCGATGGCGTACTTGGCGATGAGCCCGGCGTGGAAGGCGGTGCCGCACGCGACGACGACGACCTTGTCGGCCTCGCGGAGCACCGTGTCGGGGATGCGCACCTCGTCGAGGGTGAGCCGCCCGGAGGCGTCGATCCGGCCGAGGAGGGTGTCGGCGACGGCCTTGGGCTGCTCGGCGATCTCCTTGAGCATGAAGTGGTCGTAGCCGCCCTTCTCGGCGGCGGAGGCGTCCCAGTCGACGTGGTAGGCCCGCACGTCGGCGGGCACCCCGTCGAAGTCCGTGACGGTCACGCCGTCCCGGGTCAGCTCGACGACCTGGTCCTGGCCCAGCTCGATCGCGGAACGGGTGTGGGCGATGAAGGCGGAGACGTCGGAGGCGAGGAAGTTCTCGCCCTCGCCGACGCCGACGACGAGCGGGGAGTTGCGGCGGGCGCCGACGACGACGCCCGGCTGGTCGGCGTGCACGGCGACCAGGGTGAACGCCCCGTCGAGCCGCCGGCACACCAGCCGCATGGACTCGGCCAGGTCCCCGGTGGAGGAGAACTCCTCGGCGAGCAGGTGCGCGACGACCTCGGTGTCCGTCTCGGACGCCAGGGCGTGGCCGCGCTCCGCCAGCTCCCCGCGCAGGGCGGCGAAGTTCTCGATGATGCCGTTGTGGACGACGGCGACCCGCCCGGCGTTGTCCAGGTGCGGGTGCGCGTTGGCGTCGGTCGGGCCGCCGTGGGTGGCCCAGCGGGTGTGCCCGATCCCCACGGAGCCGCCGGGCAGCGGCCGTTCGGCCAGCTCCTTGTCCAGGTTGACGAGCTTGCCCGCCCGCTTGGCCGCGGCGAGCCCCCCGTCGGAGAGCACCGCGACACCGGCCGAGTCGTAGCCCCGGTATTCGAGCCGCTTGAGGCCCGCGACCACCACATCAAGCGCCGACTGACCGCCGACGTATCCCACGATTCCGCACATGTCGGAAGACTACGGCGCGATCCACCCCACCGGACGGAGCCGACACGGCGTCCGTCCGGCGGGGCGGGCGGGGTCAGCCCAGCTTCTTCGCCTGCGCCTCCACGATCGTCTTCGGCAGCTCCTTCACCGTGCCGGCGAGGCTGAACGAGGAGAACGAGGCCAGCGTGTTGCCCTTGCGGAAGACGACCAGCTTGGTGACGAACGGCTCGCCGTCCACGTCCGAGGCCACCGTCCAGGCGAGCGCCTCGTCGCCCGCGGTCACCGTCTCCGGCGTCACCTTGGTGACCTTCGCCTTCTGGCCGCTGCTGGTGACCCCGAAGCCGCCCGCGCAGTCGGTCCCGGCCGTCTTCAGGGAGGCGAGGGCCTCCTGCGCGCCCTGCCCGTCGTACGAGCCGAGCGTCACGCTCGTCACCGGCGCGGAGAGCGCCCCGAGGGCGTCCTCCGGCGAGCCCGTCTTCTTGGGCACCTCGACGGCCTTGCGCTGCACGGACGCGGCCGGGTCGCCGGTCGCGATGAACGCCAGGGCGTCGGCGAGCGGCTTGCAGGAGGCCTTGTCGGTGACGACGGTCTCGGACTTCACGACGTCGGAGGCCTTGGCCTTCTGGACCTGGTGGCCGGGCAGGTCGGCCTGCTCGACGATCAGCTTCTCCAGCTCGGCGGCGGACAGCGCCTTCGCGGCGGGGGCCTCCGACGTGGCGGAGGCGCTCGGCGCCGCGGAGCCCTTGCCGGAGTCACCGGCCTCGTCGCTGCTGCAGGCGGTGCAGAGCAGGGCCAGCGAGACGGCGGTGGCGGCGACGGCGACGGTGCGGATGGACGTACGCATGCGTGGTGACTCTCTGCTTCTCTTCGTGCCGCCGGACGGCGGCTCCCCCCGCGTGAGACTCGGGTGCACGCGGCAGGGACATGATCGCCCAGGGCCGCGAGCGGGACCAACCCCTTCGCCGCGTGACCGACCCCACCACCCACGGCCGTCCCCGACCCCCGACAATGGCGGTGTGATCACTTCGCCGCCACGAAGCACGGGCGGGGACGGCTCCACGGGCCGCCGCCCCTCCGAGCCGACCCCGTACGTCGACCTCACCCGGGCCGAGTGGAGCGCCCTGCGCGACAAGACGCCGCTGCCCCTCACCGCCGACGAGGTCGAGCGGCTGCGCGGCTTCGGCGACGTCATCGACCTCGACGAGGTGCGGGACGTCTACCTGCCGCTGTCCCGCCTGCTCAATCTGTACGTGCAGGCCACCAGCGGTCTGCGCGGCGCCCTGAACACCTTCCTCGGCGAGAGCGCCGAGCAGCGCGGCACCCCCTTCGTCATAGGGGTCGCCGGTTCGGTCGCGGTCGGCAAGTCCACCGTCTCCCGCCTCCTCCAGGCGCTCCTGGCCCGCTGGCCGGAGCACCCGCGCGTGGAGCTGGTGACCACGGACGCCTTCCTCTACCCGATGGAGGAGCTGAAGGAGCGCGGCCTGATGTCCCGCAAGGGCTTCCCCGAGTCGTACGACCGCCGGGCCCTGACCCGGTTCGTCGCGGACGTCAAGGCGGGCAAGGACGAGGTCACGGCCCCGGTCTACTCGCACCTGATCTACGACCGGGTGCCCGGCGAGCGGCTGGTCGTCCGCCGCCCGGACATCCTCATCGTGGAGGGGCTGAACGTCCTCCAGCCCGCGCTGCCCGGCAAGGACGGCCGCACCCGCGTCGGCCTCGCCGACTACTTCGACTTCTCGGTGTACGTGGACGCGAAGGCGGAGGACATCGAGCGCTGGTACCTGAACCGCTTCCGCAAGCTGCGCGACACCGCGTTCCAGGACCCCTCCTCGTACTTCCGCCGCTACACCCAGGTCTCCGAGGAGGAGGCCTTCGAGTACGCCCGCACCATGTGGCGGACCATCAACAAGGTGAACCTCCTGGAGAACGTGGCGCCCACGCGCGGCCGGGCGACCCTCGTCGTCCGCAAGGGCCCCGACCACAAGGTGCAGAAGCTGAGCCTCCGTAAGCTCTGAGGATGCTGCATCTGCGGATGATCGTCCCCCACGAGCTCACCCCGGCCGTGACGGGGCTCGTCGAGTCGACGGTGGGCACCACGCACCTGGTGGTGCTGCCGGGCGCGGCCCGGTCCCCCGCGGGGGACGTCGTGATGTGCGACGTGGCCCGCGAGGCGGGCGACGAGCTCCTGAAGGGGCTGCGCGGGCTGCGGATCGACCGGGTCGGTTCGATCGCCGTCGACGACGTCGGCCTCTCCCTCTCCGCGCGGGCGGACGCCGCCGAGAAGGAGGCCCCGGGCGAGCCCGCCGACGCGGTGCTCTGGGAGCAGCTGGCGGGCGCGACGCACGAGGAGTCGACGCTCTCCGTCACGTACGTCGCGTTCATGGTCCTGGCGACGATGATCGCGGCCTGCGGCGTCGTCCTGGACAACGCGATCCTCATCGTCGGCGCCATGGCCGTCGGCCCGGAGTTCGGCCCGCTCGCCGGCGTCTGCACGGCGGTGGTGCGGCGCGCCCCGGGGCTCGCCGCGCGCTCGCTGATCGCGCTGCTCGTCGGCTTCGCGGCGGCGATCGCGATGACGACGCTCTTCAGCCTGGGGATGGACGCGCTCGACCTGTTCAGCCGGGCCCAGTTGGACGCGGACCGGCCCAACACCGGCTTCATCTGGAAGCCGGACCCGTTCTCCTTCGTCGTGGCGCTGCTCGCGGGCGCGGCGGGCATGCTCTCGCTGACCTCGGCGAAGTCCGGGGCCCTGGTCGGCGTGGCGATCTCGGTGACGACGGTCCCCGCGGGCGCGAACGCGGCCGTGGCGCTCGCCTACGGCGACGTCGGCCAGACGTGGGGCTCGATCGAACAGCTCCTGCTGAACCTGTTCGGGATCATGCTGGCCGGGGTGCTGACGCTGTACGGCCAGAAGGCGCTCTGGCGCGCCCTGCACGGCCGCCTGCGCCGCGGGGCGAAGGTCCGGAAGGGCACGACCGACGGGGGCGGCTGACGAGGGGGACGGCTGACGAGGGGGCGGCCGGCGAGGGCCCCGCCGCGCCGGTGTCCGGTGCGACGGGGCCCTCCCGCATGACGGTGCCTCAGAAAGGTTAGCCGAGCGCGGACTTCACGACGTCCGCGAGGCGCTGCGCGACCGACCGGGCCTGCTCGATGTCGGCGGCCTCGACCATGACGCGGACCAGCGGCTCGGTGCCCGAGGAGCGGAGCAGCACCCGGCCGGTGGTGCCGAGCTCGCGCTCGGCCTCGTGGACGGCGGTGGCCAGGTCGGCGGAGGTGGTGACGCGCGACTTGTCGACGTCCTTCACGTTGATCAGGACCTGCGGCAGCCGCTCCATCACGCCGGCGAGGTCCGCGAGGGACTTGCCGGTGGCGGCGACCCGGGCGGCCAGCATGAGGCCGGTGAGGGTGCCGTCGCCGGTGGTGGCGTGGTCGAGCACGATGACGTGGCCCGACTGCTCGCCGCCGAGCGCGTAGCCGTGCTCCTTCATGGACTCCAGGACGTAGCGGTCGCCGACCGCCGTCTGGACGAGGTTCAGGCCCTCGCGCTCCATGGCGAGCTTGAAGCCCAGGTTGGACATGACGGTCGCGACGACCGTGTCGCCCCGCAGGGTGCCGGCCTCGCGCATGGCGAGGGCGAGCACGGCGAGGATCTGGTCGCCGTCGACCTCGTTGCCCGCCGCGTCCACGGCCAGGCAGCGGTCGGCGTCGCCGTCGTGCGCGATGCCCAGGTCGGCGCCGTGCTCGACGACGGCGGCCCGGAGCAGGCCGAGGTGGGTGGAGCCGCAGCCGTCGTTGATGTTGAGGCCGTCGGGCCCGGCGCCGATGGTGATCACCTCGGCGCCGGCCCGGGCGAAGGCCTCGGGCGAGACGCGAGAGGCGGCGCCGTGGGCCTCGTCGAGGACGACCTTCAGGCCGTCGAGACGGTTGGGGAGGACCGCGAGGAGGTGGGCGACGTACGTGTCGAAGCCCTCGTCGTAGTCGCGGACGCGGCCGACGCCGGCACCGGTCGGACGGTCCCAGGGAGCACCGGTGCGGTGCTCCTCGTACACGGATTCGATCCTGTCCTCCAGTTCGTCGGCCAGCTTGTGGCCGCCGCGCGCGAAGAACTTGATGCCGTTGTCGGGCATGGCGTTGTGGCTCGCGGAGAGCATCACGCCGAGGTCGGCGCCCAGGACGCCGGTGAGGTGGGCCACGGCCGGGGTCGGCAGCACGCCGACGCGCAGCACGTCGACGCCGGCGCTGGCGAGGCCGGCCACGACGGCGGCCTCCAGGAACTCTCCGGACGCGCGCGGGTCACGCCCGACCACCGCGGTCGGCCGGTGCCCCTCGAAGGTGCCCGCCTCGGCGAGCACGTGCGCCGCCGCGACGGACAGGCCGAGCGCGAGCTCCGCCGTCAGGTCCGCGTTGGCGACGCCGCGTACGCCGTCCGTGCCGAAGAGTCGTCCCACAGCTGTCCTCCGAAAATACGTGCCCGGGCGCCCATGAAGCCCATGAAAGAGGGGCTTGTGAAGAGGCTTATGAAAGGAGAGTACGAAAAACCGTACGCCCCGACGGCACGGGCAGTGCCGCCGGGGCGTACGGAATGCAGACCGAGCAGGCGATTAACGCTTGCTGTACTGCGGAGCCTTGCGGGCCTTCTTGAGACCGGCCTTCTTGCGCTCGACCGCACGGTCGTCGCGGGAGAGGAAGCCGGCCTTCTTCAGCGCCGGGCGGTTGTTCTCGACGTCCGCCTCGTTCAGCGCACGGGCCACGCCGAGGCGCAGGGCGCCGGCCTGGCCGGAGACACCGCCACCCGCGATGCGGGCGATGACGTCGTAGCGGTTGTCGAGCTCGAGCACCTTGAAGGGCTCGTTGACTTCCTGCTGGTGCACCTTGTTGGGGAAGTAGTCCTCAAGGGTGCGACCGTTGATCTTCCACTTGCCGGTGCCCGGGACGATCCGGACGCGGGCGATGGCGTTCTTGCGACGGCCCAGGCCGGCGGCCGGCTGCGGGTCGCCGAAGCGGGACGCGAGGGACTCGGAGGTGTAGTCACCCTCGACGTTCTCGGTCTCGGTGGTGTACTCCTCGACGCCCTCGAACTCGTCGACGGGGGTCTCGGGGGTGGTCTCGGCCACGATGCTCCTCAGATTTCTTTCGTTCTTAGGGGGTGTGGCCGGAACTACTGCGCGACCTGGGTGATCTCGAACGGGACCGGCTGCTGGGCAGCGTGCGGGTGGTTCTCGCCCGCGTAGACCTTCAGCTTCGAGAGCATCTGACGGCCCAGGGAGTTCTTGGGGATCATGCCCTTGATGGCCTTCTCGACGGCCTTCTCGGGGTTCTTGGCCAGCAGCTCGTCGTAGCGGACGGAGCGCAGACCGCCCGGGAAGCCGGAGTGGCGGTACGCCAGCTTCTGGGTCTTCTTGTTGCCGGACAGGTGGACCTTGTCGGCGTTGATGATGATGACGAAGTCGCCCATGTCCATGTGGGGGGCGTACACCGGCTTGTGCTTGCCTCGCAGGAGGTTCGCGGCCGTGGTCGCCAGACGGCCCAGGACGATGTCCTGCGCGTCGATGATGTGCCACTGGCGAGTGACATCGCCGGGCTTGGGGCTGTACGTACGCACTTCGTAGCCTTCGCTTCTTCAGTGGATGGAGTCCAGACACACCTGAAGCGATCATGCAGCTGGGGCCTGCACTGCCGGGTCATCGCCCGTATGCGAGCCACTGGTAACTGCTCCAGGGAACCTGCGTAAGGGCCCCTCGCGTGAGAACGACGAAGCCGATACGCATAACAAACGGCAACAGTACCCGCGCCACCCCGGACGGGTCAAAACGCCTCCCGCCCGGGGGCGGGCCCTACCGCGCCCGCTCCACCCGCCGCTCGTCCCACACCGGCTCCGGCGTCTCCCGCACGACCCCGTCCGCGCCGAAGACCAGGTACCGGTCGAAGCTCTTCGCGAACCAGCGGTCGTGCGTGACGGCCAGCACGGTCCCGTCGTACGCCTCCAGACCGTCCTGGAGGGCCTCGGCCGACTCCAGGTCCAGGTTGTCCGTCGGCTCGTCGAGCAGCAGCGCGGTCGTCCCCGCCAGCTCCAGGAGCAGGATCTGGAACCGGGCCTGCTGGCCGCCCGAGAGCTTGTCGAAGGCCTGGTCGCCCTGGCGCTCCAGCTCGTACCGGCGCAGCACGGACATCGCCGCGCCCCGGTCCTTGGCGTGCTCGGTCCACAGGACGTCGACGAGCGGGCGCCCGGCGAGCTCCGGGTGGGCGTGGGTCTGCGCGAAGTGTCCGGGCACGACCCGGGCGCCCAGCTTCCACGTCCCCGTGTGCGCGACCGACCCGTCCCCGGCGAGCAGCCGCAGGAAGTGCGACTTGCCGGAGCCGTTCGAACCGAGGACGGCGACCCGCTCCCCGTAGAAGATCTCCAGCGAGAACGGCTTCATCAGACCGGTCAGTTCGAGGTTCTCGCAGGTCACGGCCCTGACCCCGGTCCGACCTCCGCGCAGCCGCATCCGGATGTCCTGCTCGCGCGGCGGCTCCGGCGGCGGCCCGGCCTCCTCGAACTTCCGCAGCCGGGTCTGCGCCGCCGCGTACCGCGAGGCCATCTCGTGGCTGACCGAGGCCGCCTGCCGCAGGTTCACCACGAGCTTCTTCAGCTGGGCGTGCTTCTCCTCCCAGCGCCGCTTCAGCTCCTCGAAGCGGGCGAACCGCTCCCGCCGCGCCTCGTGGAAGGTGGCGAAGCCGCCGCCGTGCACCCACACGTCCGAACCGGCCGGGCCGGGTTCGACGGCGACGATCTTCTGCGCGGCCCGGGAGAGCAGCTCCCGGTCGTGGGAGATGAAGAGCACGGTCTTGCGGGTCTCCCGCAGCCGCTCCTCCAGCCACCGCTTGCCGGGCACGTCGAGGTAGTTGTCCGGCTCGTCGAGGAGCAGGACCTCGTCGGGGCCGCGCAGCAGCGCTTCGAGCACAAGGCGTTTCTGCTCGCCGCCGGAGAGCGTCCGGGCCTCGCGGAACTGCGCCTTCTCGTACGGGACGCCGAGCGCGGCCGTGGTGCAGATGTCCCAGAGGGTCTCGGCCTCGTACCCCTGCACCTCGGCCCAGTCGGAGAGCGCCTGCGCGTACGCCATCTGCGCGGCCTCGTCGTCCACCGTCATGATCAGGTGCTCGGCCGCGTCGACCGCCTTCGCGGCCTCCCGGATCCGGGGCTGCGCGACCGAGACGAGCAGGTCGCGGACGGTCGACCCGTCCCGTACGGAGCCGACGAACTGCGGCATCACGCCGAGGCCGCCGCTGACGGTGACGGAGCCGCCGTGCGGCTTGAGCTCCCCGGAGACCATCCGGAGGAGCGTGGTCTTGCCGGCGCCGTTGGCCCCGACGAGGGCGACGACGGCCCCCTCCCCCACCCGGAAGGAGGCGTCCGCGAGCAGGACCCTCCCGTCGGGGAGGTAGTACTCAAGATGTGCGGCCTCGACGTGTCCCATGAGGTGCATTGTCGCCGCCCGCGTCGGCCCCGCCCAACCGGTTTAGGATGCGCGGCATGAGCTTTGGGGGACCGCAGTGGCCGCAGGAGCCGCAGCAACAGGGGCAGCAGGGGTACGGGGGGCAGCCCGGGTACGGACAGCAGCCGCCCGGCGGCCACGGACAGCAGGGGTACGGACAGGGGCCGGGACACGGGCGACAGCCCGGCGGCGACCCCTTCCCCGGCGCCCGGGACGGCAACGCCCCCGACCCCTTCCCCGGCGCCCGGGACGGCGGCAGCGGCGGCCCCACCCCCGACTGGAGCGCCCTGGCCGACGCCTCGGCCTCCCGCGACCGCCGCAGGCGCCGACTGATGATCGGCGGCGGGGTCCTGGCCACCCTGGCCGTCGGCGCGATCGTCGCCACCGCCGTGGTGGCCGGCGGCACGAAGGACGACACCGCGAAGAACGGCGGGACCCCCACCGCGTCGGCCTCCCCCACCGAGGCCCCCACCCCCGAGCCGACCTTCTCCTCGGTGGCGCCGCCGCCCCCGCCGAACCCGAAGGACTACATCTCGGACCCGAAGAAGGACAAGGCCCCGCTCACCGCCGAGGGCCTCTTCCCGGGCAGGAAGCTGACCATGAACGGCCGCCCGTACCAGAAGGGCGCGACCTCCGCCACGACGAACTGCGCGGCCGTCACCCAGGGCGGCCTCGGCACCGTCCTGAAGAACAACGGCTGCCAGAAGGTGCTCCGGGCCACCTACGTCAGGGACGGCGTGGCGATCACCGTCGGCGTCGCCGTCTTCCCCTCCGAGGCCGCGGCCCTCAAGGCGAAGGACCAGGCCGCCGGCGGCATCGCGCCCCTGACCGGCGCGGGCGTGGGCGACTTCTGCCACGCCACGGTCTGCCTGCGCCGGTCGAACTCGATCGGCCGGTACGCGTACTTCACCCAGGCCGGCTTCGCCAACGGCAAGAAGGTCACCAAGGCCGACCAGGGCGTCTTCCGGGCCAGCGACGACCTGGGCACCTTCGCCTTCAACCAGATCTACGCCCGCGGCAAGTCCCAGGCCTCAGCAGCAGCCGGCGCTCCCGGGGAGTGACCGCCTGTTGCGCGCCTCCCGGTTGCGGGCGGCGAGCAGCTCGTCGGCCGGGTAGCCGACCTCTTCGAGGGTGAGGCCGTGCGGCCGCACGACGTGCACGGCCGAGTCCCGGACGCCGGCCGCCAGCACCTTGCCCGGCCAGTCCACCGGCCGGTGCCCGTCGCCGACGAAGAGCAGCGCGCCGACCAGCGAGCGGACCATGTTGTGGCAGAAGGCGTCCGCCTTGACGGTCGCTTCGAGGACGCCGTCGGGCCGCCGCTCCCAGCGCAGCTCCTGGAGGGTGCGGATGGTGGTGGCGCCCTCGCGCCGCTTGCAGTACGCGGCGAAGTCGTGCTCGCCGACGAGCGCGGCGGCGGCCTCGTTCATGGCGTCCGTGTCGAGGGCCCAGTCGTGCCGGAGCACGTGCCCGCGCAGCAGCGGGTCGACCCCGCCGGGGTTGTCGGTGACGCGGTAGGCGTAGCGGCGCCAGATCGCCGAGAAACGGGCGTTGAAACCGCTGGGGGCCTCGGTCAGGGACCAGATCCGCACGTCGTGCGCGAGGCGCCCGGCGAGCCGCCGCAGCAGCTTGTCGCGGTGCTCCTCCCACAGCTCCACGGGCAGGTCGACGTGGGCGACCTGGCCGCGCGCGTGCACCCCGGCGTCGGTCCGGCCGGCGACGGTCAGCTCGTACGTCTCCTTGGACCGGGTCACGGTCCGCAGGGCGTCCTCGATGTCCCCCTGGACGGTCCGCTGCCCGCGGGCCTGCTTGGCCCAGCCGGAGAAGTCCCTGCCGTCGTACGAAAGGTCCAGCCGGACCCGTACGAAACCGTCCTGCACGTCGTCGCTCACGCGGAAGATCCTCTCAAACACACGGGAACGGGCCCGCACCCACGAGGGGTACGGGCCCGCACACGAAAACAGCCGGAAAAACGCTTACGCGTCCTTCGACTCCTCGGCCGCAGCCTCGTCGGTCTTGGTCTCCTCGGCCTTGGGGGCCTCGTCGGCCTCCTTAACGGCGCGCTTGGTGGCGGCCTCGGCCTCGGCGACGGTCGCCTTCTTGGCGATCTCGCCCTCGACCAGCTCGATCACGGCCATCGGGGCGTTGTCGCCACGACGGTTGCCGATCTTGGTGATGCGGGTGTAGCCACCCGGACGCTCCGAGTAACGCGGGGCGATCTCGGTGAAGAGGGTGTGGACGATCCCCTTGTCGGTGATCGACTGCAGCACCAGGCGACGGTTGTGGATGTCGCCCTTCTTCGCCTTGGTGATCAGGCGCTCGGCGACCGGACGCAGGCGGCGGGCCTTGGCCTCGGTCGTGGTGATGCGGCCGTGCTCGAAGAGCGACTTCGCCAGGTTGGCGAGGAGCAGCTTCTCGTGCGCGGCGGAACCGCCGAGGCGGGCACCCTTCGCGGGACGCGGCATGGTGTTTCTCCTTGTGATCTGCACCGGCCGTATGAGGTACCGATGTCAGTGTCCGAGCGGGCGGTCACCCGTCGGAGACCCCGCGCCCCCAGGGGCGCGGGGAGGTGTCGATCTTGCGGCTACCGCCGCGTGGGCGCGACCAGCCGAAACCGGTCCACAGCAAAATCGCGACCGTCAGTACTGCTCGGTCTCGACGAACCCGGCATCCGCGTCGTCGTCCGCGCCGAAGGCGTCGGCCGCGGCGGTCGGGTCGAACCCGGGCGGGCTGTCCTTGAGCGCCAGGCCCATGCCGGCCAGCTTCGCCTTGACCTCGTCGATCGACTTCGCACCGAAGTTGCGGATGTCGAGCAGGTCCGCCTCGGAACGCGCCACGAGCTCACCCACGGAGTGGATGCCCTCGCGCTTGAGGCAGTTGTACGAGCGGACGGTGAGCTCCAGCTCCTCGATCGGCAGCGCGAGGTCGGCGGCCAGGGCGGCGTCCGTCGGGGACGGGCCCATGTCGATGCCCTCGGCGTCGATGTTGAGCTCGCGCGCCAGACCGAACAGCTCGACCAGGGTCTTGCCGGCGGACGCCATGGCGTCGCGCGGGCGCATGGCCTGCTTGGTCTCGACGTCGACGATCAGCTTGTCGAAGTCGGTGCGCTGCTCGACACGGGTCGCCTCGACCTTGTACGTGACCTTGAGCACCGGCGAGTAGATGGAGTCGACCGGGATGCGGCCGATCTCCTGGCCCGCCTGCTTGTTCTGCACGGCGGAGACGTAGCCGCGACCGCGCTCGACGGTCAGCTCCATCTCCAGCTTGCCCTTGGCGTTCAGGGTCGCCAGGACGAGGTCGGGGTTGTGCACCTCGACACCGGCCGGGGGCGCGATGTCGGCGGCGGTGACCAGACCCGGGCCCTGCTTGCGCAGGTACATCACGACCGGCTCGTCGTGCTCCGAGGAGACGACCAGCTGCTTGATGTTCAGGATGAGGTCGGTGACGTCCTCCTTGACGCCCGGCACGGTGGTGAACTCGTGCAGGACGCCGTCGATGCGGATGCTCGTGACGGCGGCACCCGGGATCGAGGAGAGGAGGGTACGGCGGAGGGAGTTGCCGAGGGTGTAGCCGAAGCCCGGCTCCAGCGGCTCGATCACGAACCGGGAGCGGAACTCGTCGACGACCTCTTCGGTCAGCGACGGACGCTGAGCGATAAGCATGTTGTGTCCTTCAGTCGTGGACGCCCACTATTTGACGTCCGACTTGTCCTGCAAGGGTACGGGCGGCACGGCCCCGAAGAGCCGTACCGCCCGAAGTCCTGAACAAGCAGCCGTGCGTCAGACGCGGCGGCGCTTGGGGGGACGGCAGCCGTTGTGCGGCGTGGGGGTGACGTCCTGGATCGAGCCGACCTCGAGGCCGGTGGCCTGGAGGGAGCGGATCGCGGTCTCACGGCCGGAGCCGGGACCCTTGACGAAGACGTCGACCTTGCGCATGCCGTGCTCCTGCGCGCGGCGGGCGGCCGACTCGGCGGCCATCTGCGCGGCGAAGGGGGTGGACTTGCGCGAGCCCTTGAAGCCGACGTGGCCGGCGGAGGCCCAGGAGATCACGTTGCCCGAGGGGTCCGTGATCGAGACGATCGTGTTGTTGAACGTGCTCTTGATGTGCGCGTGGCCGTGAGCGACGTTCTTCTTTTCCTTGCGGCGCACCTTCTTGGCAGCGCCCTGACGACCCTTGGGGGGCATCTATAACTCCTACGGGAGGTGGTCGGTCCTACAGCGAAGACCGCTTGGTCAAGCGTCCGCTGAGGACTACTTCTTGCCCGGCTTCTTCTTGCCGGCGATGGCGCGACGCGGGCCCTTGCGGGTACGGGCGTTCGTGCTGGTGCGCTGACCGCGGACGGGCAGGCCACGACGGTGGCGGAGGCCCTGGTAGCAGCCGATCTCGACCTTGCGGCGGATGTCGGCGGCGATCTCACGGCGGAGGTCACCCTCGGTACGGAGGTTGGCGTCCACGTACTCGCGGATCTTGACGAGGTCTTCCTCGGCGAGGTCGCGGACACGGGTGGACGGGTTCACGCCGGTCGCGGCGAGAATCTCCTCGGACCGGGTGCGCCCGATGCCGAAGACGTAGGTGAGTGCGACCACCACACGCTTTTCGCGCGGGATGTCAACACCGGAAACGCGTGCCATTCAATGGCTCCTGTGTTCTCGGGGGTCTGCTGCAGAACCGTTCCCGGCTGCCGTATGAGGTACAGGTCGGGTCCCCGGCCCCCGCCGGAGGTGCCGTCAACCGTGGGACACGGTCGGACGGGCTCTGCGTATGTACATGTTGCTATGCGTCGCGCGAAGAACTGCGAAATGCAGGTCGGTCGGCGTGCGTCAGCCCTGGCGCTGCTTGTGGCGCAGGTTGTCGCAGATGACCATGACCCGGCCGTGACGGCGGATCACCTTGCACTTGTCGCAGATCTTCTTGACGCTCGGCTTGACCTTCATGGGATGTGAGGTTCTCCGGGTCAGTGCCACCACCCGCGCGCGGAGGCGGGGTGCGGGCAAGATCTACTTGTAGCGGTAGACGATCCGGCCACGCGTCAGGTCGTACGGAGAGAGCTCCACGACGACCCGGTCGTCCGGGAGGATCCGGATGTAGTGCATCCGCATCTTGCCGGAGATGTGCGCGAGGACCTTGTGACCGTTCTGGAGCTCCACCTTGAACATGGCGTTCGGGAGGGACTCGATCACGGTGCCCTCGATCTCGATGGCACCTTGCTTCTTGGCCACGCTTCGCCTTTCGAATCGGCTACCTTGATCGACTTTCGCCGCCGCGTGCGGACACACGGGTACACGAGAGCCGACGCATCAGTCTACGTCAGGCGCAAGGAAAAGACGAATCGGGAAGTCTGCCCACCCGAAATGATCCTTACGCAAGCCGCCACGCCGTAGAAAATGCGTACCTTCCAGGACTACGCCAACGGATCCGGAGCCGCCGTGATTCCCAGCTCCGCCAGCTTCGCCCTGCCCCCGTCGACCGCCGTCAGGACCAGCGGCCCCTCCTCCGTCACCGCCACGCTGTGCTCCCAGTGGGAGGACCAGGTGCCGTCGGTCGTGATGACCGTCCAATCGACCGATCCCCGACGCCCCTCTCGCGGGCTCGGCGCCGAGGGCGCCTCACAAGCTTCGAGGGGCTGCGCCGGCCTCCGACCGGCGGCCATGGGGTGCCGCCCCGCTACGCCAACGGATCCGGAGCCGCCGTGATGCCCAGCTCCGCCAGCTTCGCCCTGCCCCCGTCGACCGCGGTCAGGACGAGCGGCCCCTCCTCCGTCACCGCCACGCTGTGCTCCCAGTGGGAGGACCAGGTGCCGTCCGTCGTGATGACCGTCCAGTCGTCCTCCAGGACCTCCGTGCGGGGGGTGCCGAGGGAGACCATGGGCTCGATGGCCAGGCAGAAGCCGGGGACCAGCTTGGGGCCCTTGCCGCGCTTGCGGGAGACGTAGTTCAGCAGGTGCGGGTCCATGTGCATCTCGGTGCCGATGCCGTGGCCCCCGTAGTCCTCGATGATCCCGTACCGGCCCAGGCTGTGGTCGCCGACCGCCGGCCGCGGCTGCCGCTTGATGTAGGTCTCGATCGCCTTCGAGACGTCGACCAGGCGGTTGCCGGTCCTCATGGCCGCGATGCCGGCCCACATCGACTCCTCGGTCACCCGGGAGAGCTCGATCAGCTCCGGGGCGTGGCCGGTGCCCACGAAGGCCGTGTAGGCCGCGTCGCCGTGCCAGCCGTCCACGATCGCGCCGCAGTCGACCGAGATGACGTCGCCGTCCTTCAGGACGGTCTTGTCGTCGGGGATGCCGTGGACGACGACCTCGTTCACCGAGGTGCAGATCGTCGCGGGGAACCCGCCGTACCCGAGGAAGTTCGACTTCGCCCCGTGGTCGGCGATGACCTTCCGCGCGACCTCGTCCAGGTCCCGGGTCGTGGCGCCCGGCACGGCCGCCTCGCGGGTCGCCGCGTGGATGGCGGCGACGACCAGCCCCGCCTCGCGCATCTTCGCGATCTGCTCGGGGGTCTTGATCTGCACCATCGTGGCCGGGGCCTTTCCGTGGGGGTAAAAGGGGGACGGAACAACGATACGGCCGCGGCGCCCCCGAGGGGCACCGCGGCCGTGTCGAACGAACCGGGGTTACTTCTTGAGCGCGTCCATCGCCTTGGCGGTGACCTCGTCCACCTTGCCGAGCGCCGAGATCGTCACGACCAGGTTCTGCGCCCGGTAGTAGTCGATGATCGGCTCGGTCTGCGTGTGGTAGACCTCCAGGCGCCGGCGGACGGTCTCCTCGGAGTCGTCGTCGCGCTGGTAGAGCTCGCCGCCGCAGACGTCGCAGACGCCCTCGGTCTTCGGCGCGTTGTACGTCACGTGGAAGACGTGCGCGCTGTCCTTGCGGCAGATGCGGCGGCCCGCGATCCGCTTCACGACCTCGTCCTCGGGGACCTCCAGGTCCAGGACCGCGTCGAGCTCCATGCCCTCGGCCTTCAGGACGGCGTCCAGCGCCTCGGCCTGAGCGACGTTCCGGGGGAACCCGTCGAGCAGGAAGCCGTTGACGGCGTCCGGCTGCTCCATGCGGTCCTTGGCCATCCCGATGGTCACCTCGTCGGGCACCAGGTCACCGGCGTCCATGAACGCCTTGGCCTTGAGGCCCAGCTCCGTGCCCCGAGAGATGTTGGCGCGGAACAGATCACCCGTGGAGATGTGCGGGATGTCCAGGTTCTTGGCAAGGAACGCGGCCTGCGTGCCCTTGCCCGCACCGGGCGGTCCGACGAGGACGATTCGCATCAGCGGAGGAACCCTTCGTAATTGCGCTGCTGGAGCTGGCTCTCGATCTGCTTCACGGTCTCCAGCCCCACACCCACGATGATCAGGATGCTCGTCCCGCCGAAGGGGAAGTTGGCATTGGCGCCACCGAAGCCTGCCAACGCCATCGTCGGCACGAGAGCGATCAGACCCAAGTACAGCGAGCCCGGCCAAGTGATCCTGTTGAGCACGTAGCTCAGGTACTCGGCAGTAGGTCGACCGGCCCGGATACCCGGGATGAAGCCACCATACTTCTTCATGTTGTCGGCGACTTCCTCGGGGTTGAACGAGATCGCCACGTAGAAGAAGGCGAAGAACACGATCAGGAGGAAGTACGCGGCGATGTAGTAGGGGTGGTCACCCTTGACGAAGTGGGCTTCGATCCAGGTCTTCCAGCCGGCGGTGGAGTTCGAGAACTGCGCCACGAGCGCCGGGATGTAGAGCAGCGACGACGCGAAGATGACGGGAATCACACCCGCCTGGTTCACCTTGAGCGGGATGTACGTGGACGTACCGCCGTAGGAGCGCCGGCCGATCATGCGCTTCGCGTACTGGACCGGGATGCGCCGCTGGGCCTGCTCGACGAAGACCACCAGGGCCACCATCACGAAGCCGATGAGGATGACGACGCCGAACTCGATCCAGCCCTGGGCGAGCTTGCCGCTCTTCTTGATGGCCCACAGGGCGCCCGGGAAGCCGGCGGCGATCGAGATGAACATCAGGATCGACATGCCGTTGCCGATGCCGCGGTCGGTGATCAGCTCGCCGAGCCACATGACGACGGCCGTGCCGGCGGTCATCGTGAGGACCATGGTGGCGATGGTGAAGATCGACTGGTCGGGCACGACCTGGTCGGCGACGATGCAGCCGCTGAAGAGCGCGCCGCTCTTGGCGGTGGCGACGAGGCCGGTGCCCTGGAGGATGGCGAGGGCGATCGTCAGGTACCGGGTGTACTGCGTGATCTTGGCGGTGCCGGACTGCCCCTCCTTCTTGAGGGCTTCCAGACGCGGGATCACGACGGTCAGCAGCTGCAGGATGATGCTCGCCGTGATGTACGGCATGATGCCGAGCGCGAAGATGGTGATCTGCAGCAGCGCCCCGCCACTGAACATGTTGACCAGGCCGAAGAGGCTGTTGTTGCCCTCGCTGGCCTGCTTGACACACTGCTGGACGGCCTCGTAGCTGACGCCGGGGACGGGGACGTGGGCCCCGAGCCGGTACAGCACGATGATGGCGAGCGTGAAGAGCAGCTTCTTGCGCAGGTCGGGCGTCTTGAACGCCCGGGCGAACGCGGTGAGCACGGTGCCTCCTGCGACCCCCGCGCTATGCGTCAAGGGTGACGGTCTTGAGGTTCGACGAATAGTTGAATTCAGTCATCGGTTCCGCGCGGGTATACCGCATGGAGCCTGGACAGTGCACGCCACCTTACCGGCGACCATGCCCCCCTAGGAACGACCAACCGGGGATGCCCCTTTTGAGAGGCATCCCCGGTCGGATGTTCAGGCCATCGAGCGGTCGTCTCAGACGAGCTCGGTGACGGTGCCGCCGGCGGCGGCGATCTTCTCCTTGGCGGAGCCGGAGACGGCGTCGACCGTCACCTGCAGCGCCACGGAGACCTCGCCCTGGCCCAGGACCTTGACGAGCTGGTTCTTGCGAACGGCACCCTTGGCGACCAGATCGGCCACCGTGACCTCGCCACCCTGCGGGTAGAGCGAGGTGAGCTTGTCCAGGTTCACGACCTGGTACTCGGTGCGGAAGGGGTTCTTGAAGCCCTTGAGCTTCGGCAGACGCATGTGGAGGGGCATCTGCCCACCCTCGAAGCGCTGCGGAACCTGGTAGCGGGCCTTCGTGCCCTTCGTACCACGACCGGCCGTCTTACCCTTCGACGCCTCACCACGACCGACACGGGTCTTCGCGGTCTTGGCGCCGGGGGCGGGACGGAGGTTGTGGGCCTTCAGCGGGTTGTTCTCCGCCATGTCAGTCAACCTCCTCGACCGTCACGAGGTGGCGGACGGTGTGCACCATGCCGCGGAACTCGGGACGATCCTCCTTGACAACCACGTCGTTGACCTTCTTGAGGCCGAGCGAACGCAGGGTGTCGCGGTGGTTCTGCTTGCTGCCGATGTACGACTTCGTCTGCGTGACCTTGAGGCGAGCCATTACGCACCCGCCCCGGCACGCGCACGGAGCAGAGCCGCGGGAGCGACGTCCTCGAGGGGCAGACCGCGGCGGGCCGCGATCTCCTCGGGACGCTGCAGGCCCTTGAGGGCCTCCACGGTCGCGTGCACGATGTTGATCGCGTTGTCGGAGCCGAGCGACTTCGACAGGATGTCGTGAACGCCGGCGCACTCGAGGACGGCGCGCACCGGGCCACCGGCGATCACACCGGTACCGGGGGAAGCCGGCTTGAGCAGGACGACGCCCGCGGCCTTCTCGCCCTGGATCGGGTGAGGGATGGTGCCCTGGATGCGGGGAACCTTGAAGAAGTTCTTCTTGGCTTCCTCGACGCCCTTGGCGATGGCCGCGGGAACTTCCTTGGCCTTGCCGTAACCGACACCTACGGTGCCGTCACCGTCGCCCACCACGACCAGCGCGGTGAAGCTGAAGCGACGACCACCCTTGACAACCTTGGCGACGCGGTTGATCGCGACGACGCGCTCAACGTACGCGGTCTTCTCGGCGGCAGCGCCACCGTCGCGGCCCTTCCGGTCCCGCCGCTCGCCGCCACCGGCACCGCTTCCGCGGCGCTGGGGTCCAGCCATTGGATTACCTCTCTCTGTTACGTCCGTTAGTCCCGGAACCGGGGCTTAGAACTTCAGCCCGGCTTCGCGGGCGGCGTCAGCCAGAGCGGCAATGCGCCCGGCGTACCTGTTGCCACCACGGTCGAACACGACGGCTTCGACGCCGGCGGCCTTGGCGCGCTCGGCGACCAGGGAACCGACCTGCTTGGCCTTCGCGGACTTGTCGCCCTCGCCACCGCGGATCGACGCGTCCAGGGTCGACGCCGACGCAAGGGTGTGACCCTTGAGGTCGTCGATGACCTGAGCGGTGATGCCGCGGTTGGAACGCGTCACGACGAGGCGCGGACGCTCCGCCGTACCCGACACGTTCTTGCGGATGCGGATGTGGCGGCGCTTCTTGGCAGCGCCCTTGTAGGCGTCGCCCTTGGCGATCTTCACACCGTATGCCATGGCTTTACTTACCAGCCTTTCCGACCTTGCGGCGGATGACCTCGCCCGCGTACTTGACGCCCTTGGCCTTGTACGGGTCGGGCTTGCGCAGCTTGCGGATGTTGGCGGCGACCTCGCCGACCTTCTGCTTGTCGATGCCCTCGACCGAGAACTTGGTCGGCGACTCGACCTTGAACGAGATGCCCTCGGGCGCCTCGACCAGGATCGGGTGGCTGTAACCGAGCTGGAACTCCAGGTTGGAGCCCTTCGCGGCGACGCGGTAACCGACACCGCTGATCTCGAGCGCCTTGACGTATCCCTGGGTCACACCGGTGATCATGTTGGCCACCAGCGTGCGGGACAGGCCGTGGAGGGCCTTGTTCTGACGCTCGTCGTTCGGGCGGGTGACGTTGAGAACGCCGTCCTCACCCTTCACGATCTCGATCGGCGCGGCGACGGTGTGGTTCAGGGTGCCCTTGGAACCCTTCACCGTGACCGTGCGGCCCTCGATGGTGACGTCCACGCCGGCGGGAACCTGGATAGGCAGCTTGCCAATACGCGACATTAGCTATTCCTCCGTTCCCGACTACCAGACGTAGGCGAGGACTTCCCCACCTACGCCCTTCTTGCCTGCCTGCTGGCCGGTCAGGAGACCGTGGGACGTGGAGATGATCGCCACGCCCAGGCCGCCGAGGACCTTCGGCAGGTTGGTGGACTTCGCGTAGACCCGGAGGCCGGGCTTCGAGATCCGCTTGATGCCCGCGATGGAGCGCTCACGGTTCGGACCGAACTTGAGCTCGAGGACGAGGTTCTTGCCGACCTCGGCGTCCTCGACCTTCCAGCCCGTGATGAAGCCCTCCTGCTGGAGGATCTCCGCGATGTGAGACTTGATCTTGCTGTGCGGCATCGTCACGGTGTCGTGGTATGCCGAGTTCGCGTTACGCAGACGAGTCAGCATGTCCGCGATCGGATCAGTCATGGTCATGAATTGGCCTTCGGCCTCTCTCGCCGGGGTTTCCAGTGCGCCATCCCTCTCCCCACACAGGGGCGGGACGGGTGCGGCGCGGGGACCTACGGCGTAGTAAGTCGTACGGGCGGCGGACGCCCAACCCCACCAGCCTACGGCATGACGGGGGTGGGCCTCCGCCGGCCCAATGCTTACCGAGAGTCTCCGGAACTCCTGACGCCCAGGGGGCGAGAGGGAGTTACCAGGAGCTCTTGGTCACGCCCGGCAGCTCGCCACGGTGAGCCATCTCACGGAGGCACACGCGGCACAGGCCGAACTTGCGGTACACGGAGTGGGGACGACCACAGCGCTGGCAGCGCGTGTAGCCGCGCACGCCGAACTTGGGCTTGCGGGCAGCCTTCGCGATGAGAGCCTTCTTCGCCATCTCGCTTACGCCTCCTTGAAGGGGAAGCCGAGGTGACGCAGAAGGGCACGGCCCTCGTCGTCGTTGGTCGCCGTGGTCACCACGGTGATGTCCATACCCCGGACACGGTCGATCTTGTCCTGGTCGATCTCGTGGAACATGACCTGCTCCGTGAGACCGAAGGTGTAGTTGCCACGGCCGTCGAACTGCTTGGGGGACAGGCCGCGGAAGTCGCGGATGCGCGGGAGCGCGAGCGACAGGGTGCGGTCCAGGAACTCCCACATGCGGTCGCCACGGAGCGTGACGTGGGCGCCGATCGGCTGGCCCTCGCGGAGCTTGAACTGCGCGATGGACTTGCGGGCCTTCGTGACGGCCGGCTTCTGACCGGTGATCGTCGTGAGGTCGCGGATCGCGCCGTCGATCAGCTTCGAGTCACGGGCGGCGTCGCCGACACCCATGTTGACCACGATCTTCACGAGGCCGGGGATCTGCATGACGTTCTCGTAGGAGAACTCCTCACGCAGCTTGCCCGCGATCTCCTCGCGGTACTTCGTCTTGAGACGCGGAGTGGTGGTAGCCATCAGATGTCCTCACCCGTCCGCTTGGCAACGCGGATCTTGTTGCCCTCGTCGTCGAAGCGGTAACCGACACGCGTGACGACCTTCTTGCCGTCCTTCTCCACGACGAGCTGAACGTTGCTCACGTGGATCGGGGCCTCGGTCGTGACGATGCCGCCGGCCTGCGAGGGGCCGGCCTTGGTGTGCTTCTTGACCCGGTTGACACCCTCGACGAGGACGCGGTTCTCGCGGGGGAAGGCCGTGACGACCTTGCCCTGCTTGCCCTTGTCCTTACCGGTGATGACCTGGACCAGGTCGCCCTTCTTGATCTTCATGCTTACAGCACCTCCGGCGCGAGCGAGATGATCTTCATGAACTTCTTCTCGCGCAGCTCACGGCCGACCGGGCCGAAGATACGGGTGCCACGAGGGTCGCCGTCGTTCTTGAGAATGACAGCGGCGTTCTCGTCGAAGCGGATGTACGAGCCGTCCTGGCGGCGGCGCTCCTTGACGGTGCGAACGATGACCGCCTTGACGACGTCACCCTTCTTCACGTTGCCACCGGGGATCGCGTCCTTGACGGTGGCGACGATGACGTCACCGATGCCCGCGTAGCGGCGACCCGAGCCACCGAGAACACGGATGCAAAGGATCTCCTTGGCACCAGTGTTGTCGGCGACACGCAGTCGCGACTCCTGCTGGATCACGTCTATCTCCTGATTGTCTGCCGGTTCCCGGCAGGGGCTTCACGCGGAAGCCCCTGCCGAGCCTGGCGGAACTGAACCTAAGGGAAACCCCCTAGGTGATTACTTGGCCTTCTCGAGGATCTCGATGACGCGCCAGTGCTTCGTCGACGACAGCTTCCGGGTCTCCATCAGGAGGACGCGGTCGCCGATGCCGGCGGCGTTCTGCTCGTCGTGAGCCTTGAGCTTGTTCGTACGGCGGATGACCTTGCCGTACAGCGCGTGCTTGACGCGGTCCTCGACAGCGACGACGACGGTCTTGTCCATCTTGTCGCTGACGACCAGGCCCTCGCGGACCTTACGAGCGTTGCGCTCGGTCTTCTGCTCAGTCACGTTGCTCTCGCTCATCAGGCGTTCTCCACCGTCTCGATGCCCAGCTCGCGCTCACGCATCAGGGTGTAGATCCGGGCGATGTCCTTACGGACGGACTTGAGCCGACCGTGGTTCTCGAGCTGACCCGTCGCCGCCTGGAAGCGGAGGTTGAACAGCTCTTCCTTGGCCTCGCGGAGCTTGTTGAGAAGCTCCTCGTTGCCCAGCTCGCGCAGCTCGGACGCCTTGGTACCGGCCGACATCACAGCTCACCTGCTTCGCGCTTCACGATCTTGCACTTCATCGGCAGCTTGTGGGCCGCACGGGTCAGGGCCTCGCGCGCGATCTTCTCGTTCGGGTAGGACAGTTCGAACATCACCCGACCCGGCTTGACGTTCGCGATCCACCACTCCGGAGAACCCTTACCGGAACCCATGCGGGTCTCGGCGGGCTTCTTCGTCAGCGGGCGGTCCGGGTAGATGTTGATCCAGACCTTGCCGCCACGCTTGATGTGGCGGGTCATCGCGATACGGGCCGCCTCGATCTGGCGGTTGGTCACGTACGCCGGCGTGAGGGCCTGGATGCCGTACTCGCCGAACGCGACCTGCGTACCACCCTTGCTCATGCCCGAGCGCTTGGGGTGGTGCTGCTTGCGGTGCTTGACCCTACGGGGGATCAGCATGTCGGTCAGGCCTCCGTTCCGGTGCTCTCAGCCGGAGCGGCAGCGGCGGCGGGAGCGTCGGCCTTGGGGGCCTCCGCAGCCGGCGCGGACTGCTGCTGCGGCTTGCGGCCGCGGCCGCCACGCTCGCCACCGCGGCCACCACGGCCGGCGGGACGGTCGCCAGCGCCACCCGCACCACGGGCCGGGCGGTTACCCGCACGGGCCGCGGCGTTCTCGGCGCGGACCTCGGCGATGTTCTTGACGTCGCCCTTGTAGATCCAGACCTTCACGCCGATGCGGCCGAAGGTCGTCTTGGCCTCGAAGAAGCCGTAGTCGACGTTCGCGCGGAGCGTGTGCAGGGGCACGCGGCCCTCGCGGTAGAACTCCGAGCGGGACATCTCGGCGCCGCCGAGACGACCGCCGCACTGGATCTTGATGCCCTTGGCGCCGGCCTTCATCGTGCCCTGCATGCTCTTGCGCATGGCACGACGGAAGGAGACGCGGGAGGAGAGCTGCTCGGCGACGGCCTGGGCGACCAGCTGGGCGTCCATCTCGGGGTTCTTGACCTCGAGGATGTTCAGCTGGACCTGCTTGCCCGTGAGCTTCTCGAGGTCGCCGCGGATGCGGTCGGCCTCGGCGCCGCGGCGGCCGATGACGATGCCGGGACGCGCGGTGTGGATGTCCACACGCACACGGTCACGGGTGCGCTCGATCTCCACCTTCGAGATGCCGGCGCGCTCCATGCCGGACGTCATCATCCGGCGGATGGCGACGTCTTCCTTGACGTAGTCCTTGTACAGCTTGTCGGCGTACCAGCGGGACTTGAAGTCCGTGGTGATGCCGAGCCGGAACCCATGCGGGTTAACCTTCTGGCCCATTACCGGGTTCCTTCCTTGCTGCTGACGACCACGGTGATGTGGCTGGTCCGCTTACGGATCCGGTAGGCACGGCCCTGAGCACGCGGACGGAACCGCTTCAGGGTCGGGCCCTCATCCACGTACGCCTCGCTGATGACCAGCGAAGAGGCGTCAGTGTGGTCGTAGTTGTGCGCGGCGTTGGCGATGGCGCTGTCCAGCACCTTGCCAACCGGCACGCTCGCGGCCTGCGGGGCGAAACGCAGGACCGCCTGAGCCTCCGTGGCGTCCATGCCACGGATAAGGTCCACCACGCGGCGGGCCTTCATGGGCGTGACGCGGATGTACCGCGCCTGGGCCCTGGCTTCCATGGTTGTCCTTCCAGTGTCTGTCATGGTCATTCCACCCCGCTACTAGCGGCGCTTCGACTTCCGGTCGTCCTTCACGTGACCCCGGAAGGTGCGCGTCGGCGAGAACTCGCCGAGCTTGTGGCCGACCATCGACTCGGTGACAAACACCGGAATGTGGGTCTTGCCGTTGTGCACCGCGATCGTGTGGCCGAGCATGGCCGGGATGATCATCGAGCGACGGGACCAGGTCTTGATGACGTTCTTGGTACCGGCTTCGTTCTGGGCGTCCACCTTCTTGACGAGGTGGCCGTCGACGAAGGGTCCCTTCTTGAGACTGCGCGGCATCTAAACCCGCTCCTAGCGCTTCTTGTTCGTCTTGCGGCGGCGGACGATGTACTTGTTCGAAGCCTTCTTCGGCGAACGAGTACGACCCTCCTTCTGACCCCACGGGGAGACCGGGTGGCGACCACCGGAGGTCTTGCCCTCACCACCACCGTGCGGGTGGTCGACCGGGTTCATCGCCACACCGCGGACGGTCGGGCGAACACCCAGCCAGCGCTTACGGCCGGCCTTGCCCCAGTTGATGTTCGACTGCTCGGCGTTGCCGACCTCGCCGATGGTGGCGCGGCAGCGGGCGTCGACCAGACGGATCTCGCCGGAGGGCATGCGGAGGTGGGCCATCGTGCCCTCCTTCGCCAGCAGCTGCACGGAGGCACCGGCGGAACGCGCGAACTTGGCGCCGCCACCGGGACGGAGCTCGATCGCGTGGATCGTGGTACCGACCGGGATGTTGCGGAGCGCCAGGTTGTTGCCGGGCTTGATGTCCGCGCCGGGGCCGTTCTCGACGCGGTCACCCTGCGTCAGACCCTTGGGGGCGATGATGTAGCGCTTCTCGCCGTCCACGTAGTGGAGCAGCGCGATGCGCGCGGTGCGGTTGGGGTCGTACTCGATGTGAGCGACCTTGGCCGGCACGCCGTCCTTGTCGTGACGACGGAAGTCGATCACGCGGTAGGCGCGCTTGTGGCCACCGCCCTGGTGACGGACGGTCACACGACCGGTGTTGTTACGGCCGCCCTTGCTGTGCAGGGGGCGGACCAGCGACTTCTCCGGCGTGGACCGCGTGATCTCGACGAAGTCGGCTACGGAGGAGCCACGACGGCCCGGCGTAGTCGGCTTGTACTTGCGGATACCCATTTCTCAGTCCTCGTCCGATATCGGACGACTCGACCGCCGTCAGGCGGTCGGGCCGCCGAAGATGTCGATTCGGTTGCCCTCAGCAAGGGTCACGATGGCGCGCTTGGTGTCCTTGCGCTTGCCGAAACCGGCCTTGGTCCGCTTGCGCTTGCCCTGGCGGTTGATCGTGTTGACCCCGGTGACCTTGACCGAGAAGACCGCCTCGACGGCCTGCTTGATCTGGGTCTTGTTGGAGCCGGGCGCGACGATGAACGTGTACTTGTTCTCGTCGAGCAGGGCGTAGCTCTTCTCCGAGACGACCGGCTTGACGAGGATGTCACGCGGGTCCGAGAAGGTCTTGCTGGTGACGACGGCCTCGCTCATCAGGCGTCGCTCCCTTCGGTCTCAGCGGTCTGGGGGCCAGACACGAAGGACTCGAGGGCGGCCTTGGTGAAGACCACGTCGTCGGAGACGATCACGTCGTACGTGTTGAGCTGGCCCGGCTCCAGGATGTGCACCTGGGGCAGGTTACGAGCGGACAGCCACGCGGCCTCGTCGGAGCGCTCGGCGACCAGGAGCAGGTTCTTGCGCTCCGAGATCTTGCCGAACAGCGTCTTGGCGGCCTTGGTGGAGACCTCACCCTCGACCACGCCGGTGACGACGTGGATGCGGGAGTGGTTGGCCCGGTCCGAGAGGGCACCGCGGAGGGCGGCGGCCTTCATCTTCTTCGGGGTCCGCTGGGAGTAGTCACGCGGCTGCGGGCCGTGGACGACGCCACCACCGGCGAACTGCGGGGCGCGGGTCGAACCCTGACGGGCGCGGCCGGTGCCCTTCTGGCGGTAAGGCTTCTTGCCACCACCGCGGACTTCGCCACGGGTCTTGGTCTTGTGCGTGCCCTGACGGGCCGCGGCCAGCTGCGCGACGACGACCTGGTGGATCAGCGGAACGCTGACCTTGGCGCCGAAGATCTCCTCGGGGAGCTCGACGGTCCCGGCCTTGTCGCCTGCCGGCGAAAGGATGTCAATGGTGCTCATCGGTTCCTCAAACCCCCTTGGCCGCGGTGCGGACCAGGACGAGGCCACCGTTGGGGCCGGGGACGGCGCCCTTGATGAGCAGCAGACCCTTCTCGGCGTCAACGGCGTGGACGGTCAGGTTCTGGGTGGTCACACGCTCGTTGCCCATGCGACCGGCCATGCGCATGCCCTTGAAGACACGGCCCGGAGTGGCGCAGCCACCGATGGAACCGGGCTTGCGGTGCACGCGGTGGGCACCGTGCGAGGCCTTGCCACCACGGAAGTTGTGGCGCTTCATCGCACCGGCGAAGCCCTTGCCCTTGCTCTTGCCGGTGACGTCGACCTTCACGCCGGCCTCGAAGACCTCGGCGGTGATCTCCTGGCCGAGCGTGTACTCGGAGGCGTCAGCGGTGCGGAGCTCCACCAGGTGGCGGCGCGGGGTGACGTCGGCCTTGGCGAAGTGACCCTTGAGGGGCTTGTTCACCTTGCGCGGGTCGATCTCGCCGAAGGCGATCTGGACCGACTCGTAGCCGTCGCTGTCGTTCGTGCGGACCTGGGTCACGACATTCGGGCCGGCCTTGACGACGGTCACCGGGACGACCCGGTTGTTCTCGTCCCAGACCTGCGTCATGCCGAGCTTCTCGCCCAGGATGCCCTTGATGTTCTTAGCCATCTCGCGCGTCACCTCAGAGCTTGATCTCGATGTCGACGCCCGCCGGCAGGTCGAGACGCATGAGCGAGTCGACCGTCTTCGGCGTGGGGTCGAGGATGTCGATGAGGCGCTTGTGCGTGCGCATCTCGAAGTGCTCGCGCGAGTCCTTGTACTTGTGCGGCGACTTGATGACGCAGTACACGTTCTTCTCAGTGGGCAGCGGCACCGGGCCCGCGACCGACGCACCAGTGCGGGTCACCGTCTCGACGATCTTCTTCGCCGAGGAGTCGATGACCTCGTGGTCGTAGGCCTTGAGCCGGATGCGGATCTTCTGTCCCGCCATGGCTACTAGTAGTCCTTTGTCTCGTAACGCTCTGGACTCGGGGGCTCTCGTGACTCCACCTCCGACCCACGCGGTCGGGCGTGTCGCGCTCCCTCTACGCAGAAGTCCCTGAGGACTTCCCAACCAAGGGGGCGCGGTCCCGAGAACCGCGAGCCGGGGGCAGAACACCCACCGAGTGCCTGGCCGGTACCCCGCTGACGCTTCCCAGAAGATTCCCGTACGTCCGCTCCTGAGAAGGAGCGACGAGTACTGTGGGACTCGCTTCCGGTCCTCCCGACGGGAGGCGCGCAGCATCGGCACTCAACCGAGCAACCCCGACAGTCTGCCACACCGGGCCATCCCGCCGCCAATCGGGGTCCAAGACTGTACCCCACGTCACGTACACCTATGCGCCGGGGCGCACGCTTCGAAGCCGTGCGCCCCACCCCCGTCCGGCAGGCACCGGTCCAGCAGCCGGGCGAGCCGGGCCGCCTCGGCCGCGTACCCCCGGTCGCGGACGAGCCGGAGCACGCGCCGCACCTCGGCGAGGCGGGCCGTGCGCTCCTCCCCCACGGGCAGGGCGCGCGCCCAGCCCCCGTCCACGATCGTCCGCCTGGCCCGGACCACGTACCGCTCCAGGGTCTCCTCGGGCAGGTCGAAGAAGGCGGCGACCCGTGCGGGACCGAGGCCGCCGACGGCGCGCAGGACGAGCGCGGTCCGGGCGGCCCGGGGCAGGTCCGGATGGCAGCAGAGCAGGAACAGCGAGAGCGGCCCCTCCCAGACGTCCTCCCCCGGAGCGCCCCGTCCCGCGTACGCCAGGATCGCGCGGTCCGTGAGGGCCAGGGCCCCGGCCCCGCCGCGCCGGCCCGCCTCCGCGCGGCGCACCCGGTCGATCAGCGCGCCGACGGCGGTGGTGAGCAGCCGACTGCGCGCGTAGGAGGGGATCCCCCGCTCGGGCCACTCCCGGGCCGCCGCGACCAGGACCTCCTGGAAGACCCCCTCGCAGAGGTCGAAGTCGCCGAACCGGCCCACGAAGGCGGCGAGGACCTCCGGCGCGTACGCGCGCAGCAGGTCCTCGACCTCGTCCGGCCCGGCCGCACGCCGGAGGAAGACGTCCTCGTCACCGTGCCCCATTCCGGACGTTCCCTCCCCCGGCCCCCGCGGGCCCGTCGTACGGACGTACGCGTGTGCGTGCGTACGGATCAGATGACGCCCTGCGCCAGCATCGCCTCGGCGACCCGCTCGAAGCCCGCGATGTTGGCCCCGGTGACGTAGTCGCCCGGCGTCCCGTAGTGCTCGGCCGTCTCGTGGCAGGCGGTGTGGATCGAGGTCATGATCCCGGCGAGCTCCGCCTCCACCCTCTCCGCGCTCCAGGACGTGCGGGAGTGGTTCTGGGCCATCTCCAGGGCACTGACCGCGACGCCGCCCGCGTTGGCCGCCTTGCCCGGGCCGAAGGCGACGCCGGCCCGCTGGAACAGGTGGACCGCCCCGGCCGTCGTGGGCATGTTGGCGCCCTCGGCGACGGCCTTCACGCCGTTGCGGACCAGGGTCGCCGCGTCGTTCTCGTCCAGCTCGTTCTGCGTCGCGGACGGCAGGGCGACGTCGGCGGGGACCTCCCAGACCCGGCCGCCGGGCACGAAGCGCGCGGAGGAGCCCCGGCGCTCGGCGTAGTCGGCGACCCGGCCGCGCTCGACCTCCTTGACCCGCTTCAGCAGGTCGAGGTCGATGCCCTTGTCGTCGTACACGTAACCGCTGGAGTCGGAGCAGGTGAGCGGGTTGGCGCCGAGCGCGAGGAGCTTCTCGATCGTGTACAGCGCCACGTTGCCCGAGCCGGAGACGACGGCCGTCTGTCCCTCCAGGTCCTCGCCGCGCTCGCGGAGCATCGCCGCCGTGAAGAGCACGCTGCCGTAGCCGGTGGCCTCCGGGCGGATCGCGGAGCCGCCCCAGCCGGTGCCCTTGCCCGTGAGGACGCCGGCCTCCCAGCGGTTGGTGATCCGCCGGTACTGGCCGAAGAGGTAGCCGATCTCCCGGCCGCCGACGCCGATGTCACCGGCCGGCACGTCGGTGTGCTCGCCGAGGTGCCGGTACAGCTCGGTCATGAAGGACTGGCAGAACCGCATGACCTCGGCGTCGCTGCGCCCGTGTGGGTCGAAGTCGCTGCCGCCCTTGCCGCCGCCGATGCCGAGCCCGGTCAGGGCGTTCTTGAAGATCTGCTCGAAGCCGAGGAACTTGACGATCCCCAGGTTCACGGAGGGGTGGAAGCGCAGGCCCCCCTTGTACGGGCCGAGGGCGCTGTTGAACTCGACGCGGAAGCCCCGGTTGACGTGCGTCCGGCCCCGGTCGTCCTGCCACGGCACCCGGAAGACGATCTGCCGCTCGGGCTCGACCAGCCGCTCCAGGAGCCCCGGCTCGGCGAATTCGGGCCGGGCCGCGAGCACCGGGGCGAGGGTGTCGAGCACCTCGTGGACGGCCTGGTGGAACTCGGGCTGCGCCGGATTGCGGTGTTCGATCTCGGCGCGCAGAGCGTCGAGGGTGGAGCGGGCGGACTGCGGGTCGGGTCGGTTCGACACGTGGAACCCCCTTCTGGCACGGCTGTACGCCGGCGGAGAACCGGGTGGGAGCGCTCGGCGCCGTTGCCGCGCGCGGGGAGGTGAGGACGGCCGCTCCGGGACCCCGTCGTCCCCGCCGCCGTGCCCACTGTTACATCCATGTGAATGCAAGCACCAGTAAGCGGATGCCGGGGTCCGCCATCCGAGACGACCACCGGCCCCGCCGCGCCCGGGCGCCCCCTCGTCCGCGCCCGCGTACGCCCCTCCCGCCCACGTCTTCGCACGCACACAACCCCTTCGCACAGATGCCCGTCTTACAGACGTCCGTTTCCGCCGTCCCGGAGACCGCCGAGCGAAGGGCCCCGCAGTGCAGCACGTCCGACCCCGCCGCCGGGCGGTGCTCACTGCGGCCCTCGCCGCCACCGCGGCCGCCGCCGGGTGCTCCGTACCGGAGCCGCGCCGGAGCGCGCCGACCGCCGATCCGGCGCCGGGGAAGCCGATCGACTCGGCGCGGGCCCGCCGGGCGCTCCTGATGCAGTTCGCCGCGCACCCGGACGACGACCTGTACTTCATGAACCCGGACTCGCAGCGGCTGTTCGACGCGGGCGTCCCGCTCGTCTCCGTGTACGTGACGGCCGGCGAGCACACCGGCCGGAACCGCGTCGCGGGGATGCCCGAGACGCCCCCGGACCGGGCCGCCTACTCCGCCGCCCGCCACCAGGGCCTGCGCCAGTCGTACGCGGTGGCGCTCGGCCTGCCGCCGTTCACCCCGTGGCGGCGGGGCACGCTGGCGCTCCCCGGCGGCCGGCGGGCCGAGGTCGACGTCCTCGCGCACGGCGGGCGCCGGGTCGAACTGGTCTTCCTCGACCTGCCGATGCACACCCCCCGCCGGTACACGGCCCTGCCCGCCCTCTGGGAGGACCGCGCCCTGGAGCTGCGCACCCACCTCTCGGCCGGCTCCCCCGTCACCCGGGCCAGCACCTACGACTACGACGGCCTGGTCGGCGTCCTCGCCGGGCTCCTCGCCCGCTACCGGCCCACGGTGGTGCACACCCTGGACCCCGACCCGGACGTCCAGCACAGCGACGAGGCCACCCGGCGGCGGGACTCCGAGCAGCCCGGCTACGCCGACCACGGGGACCACACGGCGGTCGCCTGCTTCACCTGGGCGGCGCTGTGCCGCCGGGTCTCGGACGCGGTACGGGACGGCGAGCCGATACCGGCGTTCACCACGACGGCCTTCCGCGGCTACTACAACCGGCACTGGCCCAAGAACCTCCCGCCGGGGGTCCTGAAGGAGAAGGCGGCCCGGCTCGTCCCGTACGGCGGCGACCCCTCCTGGCGGTGCGGGAACCCCTCGGGCTGCGGCGACTACGGCGTCGGCGGCGACCGCCCGCTGACCAACCGCAAGGGCTGGGTCCGCTCCACCCACCACCGCTGGCCCGGCGCCCGCCCGGCCCTCGCCGAGGAGCCGGACGGCCGGCTCGCGGCGTACGGGGTCCTCGGCCTGCGGGCGGTCCGCCGGCGCGAGTCGGCGCCCGGCAGCGGCGTCTGGGGCGAGCCGGAGGACCTCGGCGGCGGCCCGCTCGCCCCGGCCCTCGGCTCCGCGGTCCTGCCCGACGGGCGGGTGCTGCTCCTCGGGGTGCGGTTCGCCGCGCTCGACGGGCACGGCGGCGCCAACCGGCGCGAGGTGGTGCTCCTCGAACAGCGCTCCCCCGGCGGCCCGTTCCTCGCCTGGCGGGGCCTGGGGAACCCGGAGCGCGGGGACGACCGGGGGCGCCGGCTCGGCTCCCCGGTGGCGGTCGCGGCCCCCGACGGCCGGGTCCACCTCTTCGTACGGAACGCGGACGGGCGCCTCTCGACCCGGGTCCGGGCGGCGGACGGCTCCTGGGGCCCGTGGCGGACGCTCCCCGGGACCGCCGAGGTCCAGGACGCCCCGGCCGTCTCGGTGGACGCCGCGGGCCGCGTCCACGTGTACGCGGCGGGCCGGGAGTCCGTACGGCACTGGGTGGACGGGCGGGAGCGGACGGAGCGGCTGCCGCTCTCCGGCTCCACGGTGGCGAGCGCGGACGGCGAGCTGTTCCACCGGCCCCCGGCGGACGCGCGGCTGCTCGGCCCGGCCGGCGACACCGGTCTCGACGGGTACGGGGAGGTGGTCGCCGCGCGGTCGGCGGCGCTCGGCACGGTCCTGCTCGGCACGGACACGCGCGGCCGGACGGTGGTGCGGGTCGGCGGCCGGACCCGGGTCCGTACGGCGAAGGGCGGGGCGGCGGCCCCGGCCGCGCTGCACCTGGGGGCGCGGGGCGTGACCGTGGTGGGGCTCGGCGCGGACGGGCGCCCGTGGAGCTGGAAGCCGTAGAGGAACCGACGGCCCCGGGAACGCGAGAAGGCCCCGCACCTTTCGGTGCGGGGCCTTCTCCTACTGCTCGGCGACTCCTGCGAGTCACCAGGTCAGTTCAAGATCAGGCGGTGATCTTGACGACCTGGCCGGCGCCGACGGTCCGGCCACCCTCACGGATGGCGAACTTCAGGCCCTCCTCCATGGCGATGGGCTGGATCAGCTCAACGCTCATGGCGGTGTTGTCGCCCGGCATGACCATCTCGGTGCCCTCGGGGAGGGTCACGACGCCGGTCACGTCCGTGGTACGGAAGTAGAACTGCGGGCGGTAGTTGTTGAAGAACGGGGTGTGACGGCCACCCTCGTCCTTCGACAGGATGTAGGCCTGGGCCTCGAAGTTCGTGTGCGGCGTGACCGAACCCGGCTTGATGATGACCTGGCCGCGCTCGACGTCCTCGCGCTTGATGCCACGGAGGAGCAGACCGACGTTCTCACCGGCCTGGCCCTCGTCGAGCAGCTTGCGGAACATCTCGATGCCGGTGACCGTGGTGGTGGTCTTCTCGGTCTTGATGCCGATGATGTCGACGGTCTCGTTGACCTTGAGGACACCACGCTCGATGCGACCGGTGACGACGGTGCCACGACCGGTGATCGTGAAGACGTCCTCGATCGGCATCAGGAACGGCTTGTCGACGTCGCGCTCGGGCTGCGGGATGGACTCGTCCACGGCGTGCATGAGGCCGAGGAGCTTCTCGCCCCACTCCTTGTCGCCCTCGAGCGCCTTGAGCGCCGAGACGCGGACGACCGGCAGGTCGTCGCCCGGGAACTCGTACTCGGAGAGGAGCTCACGCACCTCGAGCTCGACGAGCTCCAGGATCTCCTCGTCGTCCACCATGTCGGCCTTGTTCAGGGCGACGACGATGTACGGAACGCCGACCTGGCGGGCCAGGAGCACGTGCTCCTTGGTCTGCGGCATCGGGCCGTCGGTGGCGGCGACCACGAGGATGGCGCCGTCCATCTGCGCCGCACCCGTGATCATGTTCTTGATGTAGTCCGCGTGACCGGGGCAGTCGACGTGGGCGTAGTGACGCGACTCGGTCTGGTACTCGACGTGCGCGATCGAGATGGTGATACCGCGCTGGCGCTCCTCGGGAGCCTTGTCGATCTGGTCGAAGGCCGAGGCCTCGTTCAGGTCCGGGTACGCGTCGTGCAGCACCTTGGTAATGGCGGCCGTGAGGGTCGTCTTACCGTGGTCGATGTGACCGATGGTGCCGATGTTGACGTGCGGCTTAGTCCGCTCGAACTTCGCCTTCGCCACGGGGGTCCTCCTGGAGTGGTTCTGAACGCCTTGCTTCATCGGCGCCAGGTGATCTTTGCTGGGATGCCAGTCGACCGGGACCCGATTCCTCGGGTTTCGGGGCCGGGCCCCGGTCACTGGTGTCAAGCCTAAAGCGTGAACTCGGAAGAGTTACTCGCCCTTGGCCTTCGCGATGATCTCCTCGGCGACGTTCCGCGGAACCTCGGCGTAGGAGTCGAACTGCATCGAGTAGCTTGCGCGACCCGAGGTCTTGCTGCGGAGGTCTCCGACGTAGCCGAACATCTCCGAAAGGGGCACGAGGCCCTTCACGACGCGAGCGCCGCTGCGCTCCTCCATGGCCTGGATCTGACCACGGCGGGAGTTGATGTCGCCGATGACCTCACCCATGTAGTCCTCGGGCGTGGTGACCTCGACGGACATCATGGGCTCGAGAATGACCGGCGAAGCCTTCCGCGCGGCCTCCTTGAAGGCCTGCGAACCGGCGATCTTGAACGCGAGCTCGGAGGAGTCGACCTCGTGGTAGCCGCCGTCGAGAAGGATGACGCGGACGCCAGTCATCTCGTAGCCGGCCAGGATGCCGAACTGCATGGCCTCCTGCGCGCCCGCGTCGACCGAAGGGATGTACTCCTTCGGGATGCGGCCACCGGTGACCTTGTTCACGAACTCGTAGGAGGCGTCGCCACCCTCGATGGGCTCGATCGCGATCTGCACCTTGGCGAACTGACCGGTACCACCGGTCTGCTTCTTGTGGGTGTAGTCCACGCGCTCGACGGTCTTGCGGATCGTCTCGCGGTACGCGACCTGCGGCTTGCCGACGTTCGCCTCGACCTTGAACTCGCGACGCATGCGGTCGACGAGGATGTCGAGGTGGAGCTCGCCCATGCCACCGATGATGGTCTGGCCGGTCTCCTCGTCCGAGTGGACCTGGAAGGAGGGGTCCTCCTCCGCGAGACGCTGGATGGCGACGCCCAGCTTCTCCTGGTCACCCTTGGACTTGGGCTCGATGGCGACCTGGATGACCGGCGCCGGGAAGTCCATGGACTCCAGGATGACCGGGTTCTTCTCGTCGCACAGCGTCTCACCGGTGGTGGTCTGCTTGAGGCCCATGACGGCGACGATGTCGCCGGCGCCCACCGAGTCGATCTCCTCACGCTTGTTCGCGTGCATGCGGTAGATCTTGCCGATGCGCTCCTTCTTGCCCTTGACGGAGTTCAGCACCGCGGTGCCGGCCTCCAGGCGACCGGAGTAGATCCGGACGAAGGTGAGCTTGCCGAGGTGCGGGTCGCTCGCGATCTTGAACGCGAGGGCCGACAGCGGCTCCTCGTCGGACGGCTTGCGCCGCACGACGACCTCGGGGTCCTTGACGTCCTGGCCCTCGATGGCCTCGACGTCCAGGGGCGAGGGGAGGTAGCGCACGACCGCGTCGAGCAGGGGCTGAACGCCCTTGTTCTTGAAGGCGGTGCCGCAGAACACGGGGGTGACCGTGGTGTCGCCGCCCTTGCCGGAGGCGATGGTGATGCGACGGACGGCCGCGTAGATCTGCTCCTCGGTGGGCTCGACGCCCTCCAGGAACAGCTCCATGAGCTCCTCGTCGTTCTCGGCGACGGTCTCGACCAGCTTGCCGCGGTACTCCTCGGCCAGCTCGGTCAGCTCGGCCGGGATGTCGACGATGTCGTACATCTCGCCCTTGCTGGCCTCGGCGGACCAGACGAGCGCCTTCATGCGGACGAGGTCGACGACGCCCTGGAAGTCGGCCTCGGCACCGATCGGGAGCTGCATGACGATCGGGGTGGCGCCGAGGCGGCCCACGATCATGTCGACGCAGCGCAGGAAGTCGGCGCCGGTCCGGTCGAGCTTGTTGACGAAGCAGATGCGCGGAACGCCGTAGCGGTCCGCCTGACGCCAGACGGTCTCGGACTGGGGCTCGACACCGGCCACACCGTCGAACACGGTGACAGCACCGTCGAGCACGCGCAGCGAACGCTCCACCTCGACGGTGAAGTCGACGTGGCCCGGCGTGTCGATGATGTTGATCGTGTGATCGACATTCTCGAGCGGCCAGTGGCAGGTCGTCGCGGCGGACGTGATCGTGATGCCGCGCTCCTGCTCCTGCTCCATCCAGTCCATCGTGGCAGCGCCGTCGTGGACTTCACCGATCTTGTACGAGACACCGGTGTAGAACAGGATCCGCTCGGTGGTGGTCGTCTTGCCCGCGTCGATGTGAGCCATGATGCCGATGTTGCGCACCTTGGCAAGGTCAAGCGAAGTGGTAGCCATATCGGCTCAGTCTTCTCTCGGTCTCGATGTGGGTTGCGACTACCAGCGGTAGTGCGCGAAGGCCTTGTTGGACTCGGCCATCTTGTGCGTGTCCTCACGCTTCTTGACGGCAGCACCGAGGCCGTTCGAGGCGTCGAGGAGCTCGTTCATGAGGCGCTCGGTCATGGTCTTCTCGCGACGGGCGCGGGAGTAACCGACGAGCCAGCGGAGGGCGAGCGTGGACGCGCGGCCCGGCTTGACCTCGATCGGCACCTGGTAGGTGGCGCCACCGACACGGCGGGACTTGACCTCGAGGGCCGGCTTGACGTTCTCCAGCGCGCGCTTCAGCGTGATGACCGGGTCCTGGCCGGTCTTCTCGCGAAGACCCTCCATGGCGCCGTACACGATGCGCTCGGCGGTGGAACGCTTGCCGTCCAGCAGGATCTTGTTGATCAGCGAGGTGACAAGAGGAGAGCTGTAGACCGGGTCGATGATGACCGGGCGCTTCGGGGCGGGGCCCTTACGAGGCATTCTTACTTCTCCTTCTTGGCGCCGTAGCGGCTGCGAGCCTGCTTACGGTTCTTGACGCCCTGCGTGTCGAGGGAACCGCGGATGATCTTGTAGCGAACACCCGGCAGGTCCTTCACACGGCCACCGCGCACGAGCACGATGGAGTGCTCCTGCAGGTTGTGACCCTCACCCGGGATGTAGGCCGTGACCTCGATGCCGGAGGTCAGACGCACACGCGCGACCTTCCGGAGGGCCGAGTTCGGCTTCTTCGGGGTGGTCGTGAACACACGCGTGCAGACGCCGCGACGCTGAGGGGAACCCTCGAGTGCGGGCGTCTTGTTCTTCTCGACCTTGTCCTGCCGGCCCTTGCGGACCAGCTGCTGGATCGTAGGCACTACTTCTCCGGTTTCTGTGTGCCGTCGGTACAACTAACCTGGAACATTCACCGACCCACGCGGTCGGGTGTGTCGAATCTCGCGGGCTCCATCGAGGATGGAGAGGAGCGAGGATCACGGTGGCCGGTGCGGAACTCGCCGTGCGGTTGAGGACACGCACACGAGCCCAGGCACACCCCAGGCACAAGGCTTGAGCGTACCTACCGTACGGACTCCGGTCAAAACAAATGCCCACGCGCACATGATCACGACGTGGGACGGCCGCCCCCCACCCCGTCCCCGCCCCGCCCCTCACCCCGCCAGGAAGCGGTGCAGGGAGCCGGTGAGGGCGTCGGCGAAGGCCTCCCGGACCTCCTCGGAGACCCGGTCGAGCGAGAGGTACGGATTGAGGTCCTCCAGCTCGACCAGGAGCAGCCCGCCGTCGGGCGCCCGGCAGGCGTCGACGCGCTGGATCCCGTGCCCGAGGGCGTTCCAGTCCACGAAGCGCCGCGCGAAGGCCAGGTCGTCCGGGGACGGCTCGTACGGCTCCAGGACCCAGCGGCGCTCCGGGTCGGGGGCGTACAGGGCGTACTGGAAGAGGTCGTCGACGAAGTAGAACGAGACCTCGTACCGGAAGTCGATCCGGGGCTGGACGAGGAGCTCCCCGGCCGCCCCGTCGAGGAGGCCGGCGAGCTCCCCGTACGGGACGAAGCGCAGGCCCTCGGAGTCGGCCCCGTCCCGGGGCTTCACCGCGTACTCCGCGGCCTCCGGCAGCCCCTCCAGGGCCCCGGACCGGTCGACGGTGGGGATGACCGGGAGACCGGCGGCCGTCAGTTCGAGGAGGTACCCCTTGCCCGCCATGTCGCCGCGCCCGTGGAGCGGGTTGTAGACGCGGGTGCCGAGCGCCAGGGCCCGCTCGCGGAAGGCCGCGTACGCCTCCCGGTGGCCCAGCACGGGGCCGCTGTTGCGCACCACGACCGCGTCGAAGGCGTCCATGAGGGCGGCGGCGTCCCGCGGGTGGCAGAGGGCCAGGTCGAAGTCCTCCCGCAGCCGGGCGGTGAGCGCCACGTCCTCGTCGCCGTAGCGCCTCCCCCGCGCCGGATAGGCGAGGTCGGTGACGTACAGCAGGCGCGGGCGGGGGCGGGCGGTCACGGGGCGGCTCCTCGGTCGGACAGGGCCGCCAACCTACCGAAGCCGCCGGAAACCGCCGAGGGCGGCCACCCCGTGATCGGGGTGACCGCCCTCGGGCGTCGAGCGACTCGCCTACTGGTTGTACGGACCGTAGTCGTAGTCCTCCAGCGGAACGGCCTGGCCGGAGCCCGAGCCGAACGGCGAGTAGTCGATGTCGTCGTAGCCGACGGCCGAGTACATCGCGGCCTTGGCCTCCTCGGTCGGCTCGACCCGGATGTTGCGGTAGCGGGACAGACCCGTACCGGCCGGGATGAGCTTACCGATGATGACGTTCTCCTTGAGGCCGATGAGGCTGTCGGACTTGGCGTTGATCGCCGCGTCCGTCAGCACTCGGGTCGTCTCCTGGAAGGAGGCGGCCGACAGCCAGGACTCCGTCGCCAGCGAGGCCTTGGTGATGCCCATCAGCTGCGGACGGCCGGAGGCGGGGTGACCGCCCTCGGTGACCACACGACGGTTCTCGGTCTCGAACTTCGACCGCTCGACCAGCTCGCCCGGAAGCAGCTCCGCGTCGCCGGACTCGATGATCGTCACGCGGCGCAGCATCTGCCGGATGATGATCTCGATGTGCTTGTCGTGGATCGACACGCCCTGCGAGTTGTAGACCTTCTGGACTTCGCCGACCAGGTGGACCTGGACCGCGCGCTGACCGAGGATCCGGAGCACGTCGTGCGGGTTGGTGGCACCCACGGTGAGCTTCTGGCCCACCTCGACGTGGTCGCCCTCGCCCACGAGCAGACGGGCGCGCTTCGAGATCGGGAACGCCGTCTCGTCGCTGCCGTCGTCCGGGGTGACGACGATCTTCTTGGTCTTCTCGGTCTCCTCGATGCGGACGCGGCCGGCCGCCTCCGAGATCGGGGCGACACCCTTGGGCTGCCGGGCCTCGAAGAGCTCGACGACACGGGGCAGACCCTGGGTGATGTCGTCACCGGCCACACCACCGGTGTGGAAGGTACGCATCGTCAGCTGGGTACCGGGCTCACCGATGGACTGGGCGGCGATGATGCCGACCGCCTCACCGATGTCGACCAGCTTGCCGGTGGCGAGCGAACGGCCGTAGCAGAACGCACAGGTGCCGACGGCGGACTCGCAGGTCAGGACCGAACGGGTCTTGACCTCCTCGACGCCCGCGTTGACCAGGGCGTCGATGAGCACGTCACCCAGGTCGACGTTGGCCGGCGCGATGACCTTGCCGTCCACGACGACGTCCTCGGCGAGCATCCGCGCGTACACGGAGGTCTCGACGTCGTCCGTCTTGCGCAGGACACCCGTCTCGTCCTTCGCCGCGATCCGCAGCTTCAGACCGCGCTCGGTGCCGCAGTCCTCCTCGCGGATGATGACGTCCTGCGAGACGTCCACCAGACGACGGGTCAGGTAACCCGAGTCGGCGGTGCGCAGGGCGGTGTCGGCGAGACCCTTACGGGCACCGTGCGTCGAGATGAAGTACTCGAGGACGGAGAGGCCCTCGCGGAAGGACGCCTTGATGGGACGCGGGATCGTCTCGTTCTTCGCGTTCGACACCAGACCGCGCATACCCGCGATCTGCCGCATCTGCATCATGTTTCCTCGGGCACCCGAGTCGACCATCATGAAGATGGGGTTGGTCTTGGGGAAGTTCGCGTTCATCGCCTCGGCGACCTCGTTGGTCGCCTTGGTCCAGATCGCGATGAGCTCCTGCGTGCGCTCTTCCTTGGTGATCAGACCGCGCTCGTACTGCTTCTGGACCTTCTCGTCCTGCGCCTCGTACCCGGCGACGATCTCCTTCTTCGCCTCGGGGACGACGACGTCGGAGATGGCCACGGTGACGCCGGAGCGGGTCGCCCAGAAGAAGCCGGACGCCTTCAGGTTGTCGAGCGTCGCCGCCACGATGACCTTGGGGTAGCGCTCGGCCAGGTCGTTGACGATCTCGGAGAGCTGCTTCTTGCCCACCGAGTAGTCGACGAACGGGTAGTCCTCGGGCAGCAGCTCGTTGAAGAGCGCGCGGCCCAGGGTGGTGCGCAGGCGGAACGAGTCCCCCTGCTGCCACTCGGGCTCGCCCTCCTCGCGCGCCGGCGGGGTCCAGCCGCGCGGCGGGATGGTGCCCACCGGGAAGCGGATGTCGATCGGCGACTGCAGCGCGAGCTCGCCGGCGTCGAACGCCATGATCGCCTCGGCCGTGGAGCCGAACGCGCGGCCCTCGCCCTTGGTGTCACGCAGCTCGCCGTCGGTGGTCAGGAAGAACAGACCGAGAACCATGTCCTGGGTCGGCATCGTGACCGGGCGGCCGTCGGCCGGCTTGAGGATGTTGTTCGAGGACAGCATCAGGATGCGGGCCTCGGCCTGCGCCTCCGCGGAGAGCGGCAGGTGGACGGCCATCTGGTCACCGTCGAAGTCCGCGTTGAACGCGGTGCAGACGAGCGGGTGGATCTGGATGGCCTTGCCCTCGACCAGCTGCGGCTCGAAGGCCTGGATGCCGAGGCGGTGCAGCGTGGGCGCACGGTTCAGGAGGACCGGGTGCTCGGCGATGACCTCTTCGAGGACGTCGTACACGACCGTGCGGCCGCGCTCGACCATCCGCTTGGCCGACTTGATGTTCTGCGCGTGGTTCAGGTCCACCAGGCGCTTCATCACGAACGGCTTGAAGAGCTCGAGCGCCATGGCCTTCGGCAGACCGCACTGGTGCAGCTTGAGCTGCGGGCCGACGACGATGACGGAACGGGCCGAGTAGTCGACTCGCTTGCCGAGCAGGTTCTGACGGAAACGACCCTGCTTGCCCTTGAGCATGTCGCTCAGGGACTTCAGCGGGCGGTTGCCGGGACCGGTGACCGGGCGACCGCGACGACCGTTGTCGAAGAGGGCGTCCACGGCCTCCTGGAGCATGCGCTTCTCGTTGTTCACGATGATCTCGGGCGCGCCGAGGTCGAGAAGCCGCTTCAGGCGGTTGTTGCGGTTGATCACGCGGCGGTACAGGTCGTTCAGGTCGGAGGTCGCGAAGCGGCCACCGTCCAGCTGCACCATCGGACGCAGGTCCGGCGGGATGACCGGCACGCAGTCGAGAACCATGCCCTTGGGGCTGTTCGCGGTCTGCAGGAACGCGGAGACGACCTTGAGGCGCTTGAGCGCACGGGTCTTCTTCTGGCCCTTGCCGGTGCGGATGATCTCGCGGAGGCGCTCGGCCTCCTCCTCCAGGTCGAAGGACTCCAGGCGCTTCTGCAGCGCCGCGGCGCCCATCGAGCCGTCGAAGTACGTGCCGAAGCGGTCACGCAGCTCGCGGTAGAGGAGCTCGTCGCCCTCCAGGTCCTGGACCTTGAGGTTCTTGAAGCGCGACCAGACCTCGTCCAGACGGTCGATCTCGCGCTGCGCGCGGTCGCGCAGCTGCTTCATCTCGCGCTCGGCGCCCTCGCGCACCTTGCGGCGCACGTCGGCCTTGGCGCCCTCGGCCTCCAGCTCGGCGAGGTCGTTCTCGAGCTTCTTGGCGCGGGCCTCCAGGTCGGAGTCGCGACGGTTCTCGATCTGCTGGCGCTCGACGGAGACGTGCGCCTCCAGCGAGGGCAGGTCACGCGTACGGCGCTCGTCGTCGACGTACGTGATCATGTACGCCGCGAAGTAGATGACCTTCTCCAGGTCCTTCGGGGCGAGGTCGAGCAGGTATCCGAGGCGCGACGGGACGCCCTTGAAGTACCAGATGTGGGTGACGGGGGCGGCGAGCTCGATGTGGCCCATCCGCTCGCGGCGCACCTTGGCGCGGGTGACCTCGACGCCACACCGCTCACAGATGATGCCCTTGAAGCGGACGCGCTTGTACTTGCCGCAGTAGCACTCCCAGTCCCGGGTCGGACCGAAGATCTTCTCGCAGAAGAGTCCGTCCTTCTCGGGCTTGAGCGTGCGGTAGTTGATGGTCTCCGGCTTCTTGACCTCGCCGTGGCTCCACTGACGGATGTCGTCAGCGGTGGCCAGACCGATCCGGAGCTCGTCGAAGAAGTTGACGTCGAGCACTATGCGTCAATCCCTCTCAGGGTTGTAAGGCTGTGGGTCTGATACGGGGGTCCTGGGGCCGGCGGGGGGACCTGTACGGGTCCCCCCGGCCGGACTCCCGTCAGACCTCTTCGACGCTGCTCGGCTCGCGCCGGGACAGGTCGATGCCGAGCTCCTCCGCTGCGCGGAAGACGTCCTCGTCGGTGTCGCGCATCTCGATGGACATGCCGTCCGAGGACAGCACCTCCACGTTGAGGCACAGGGACTGCATCTCCTTGATGAGCACCTTGAAGGACTCGGGGATGCCGGGCTCAGGGATGTTCTCGCCCTTGACGATGGCCTCGTAGACCTTCACGCGGCCGGTCACGTCGTCGGACTTGATCGTCAGCAGCTCCTGGAGGGCGTACGCGGCGCCGTAAGCCTCCAGCGCCCACACCTCCATCTCACCGAAGCGCTGGCCACCGAACTGGGCCTTACCACCCAGCGGCTGCTGGGTGATCATCGAGTACGGGCCGGTCGAACGCGCGTGGAGCTTGTCGTCGACCAGGTGGTGGAGCTTGAGGATGTACATGTACCCGACGGAGATCGGGTCCGGGAACGGCTCGCCGGAGCGGCCGTCGAACAGCCTCGCCTTGCCGGTCGGGAGCACCATGCGCTCGCCGTCGCGGTTCGGGATGGTGTGGTTCAGCAGGCCCGCGAGCTCGTCCTCGCGCGCACCGTCGAAGACCGGGGTGGCGACGTTGGTGCCGGGGGCGACCTGGTCGGCGCCGATGGCCTGGAGGCGCTGCGCCCACTCGTCGGCGAGGCCGGAGACGTCCCAGCCGCGGCTGGCGAGCCAGCCGAGGTGGATCTCCAGGACCTGTCCCGGGTTCATTCGGGACGGGACGCCGAGCGGGTTGAGGATGATGTCGACCGGGGTGCCGTCCTCCAGGAACGGCATGTCCTCGATCGGCAGGATCTTCGAGATGACGCCCTTGTTGCCGTGACGGCCGGCGAGCTTGTCACCGTCGGTGATCTTGCGCTTCTGGGCGACGTAGACGCGGACCAGCTGGTTCACGCCCGGGGGAAGCTCGTCGCCCTCCTCGCGGTCGAAGACGCGCACGCCGATGATCTTGCCGATCTCGCCGTGGGGCACCTTCAGGGAGGTGTCGCGGACCTCGCGGGCCTTCTCGCCGAAGATCGCGCGGAGCAGGCGCTCCTCCGGGGTCAGCTCGGTCTCGCCCTTGGGCGTGACCTTGCCGACCAGGATGTCGCCGGCGACGACCTCGGCACCGATGCGGATGATGCCGCGCTCGTCGAGGTCGGCGAGGACCTCCTCGGAGACGTTCGGGATGTCCCGGGTGATCTCCTCGGGGCCCAGCTTGGTGTCACGGGCGTCGACCTCGTGCTCCTCGATGTGGATCGAGGAGAGGACGTCGTCCTGCACGAGGCGCTGCGACAGGATGATCGCGTCCTCGTAGTTGTGGCCCTCCCACGGCATGAACGCCACGAGCAGGTTCTTGCCGAGCGCCATCTCGCCGTCTTCGGTGGCGGGACCGTCGGCGAGGACCTGGCCCTCGATGACGCGGTCGCCCTCGTCCACGACGACCTTCTGGTTCACAGAGGTGCCCTGGTTGGAGCGGGAGAACTTGTGCAGGCGGTACGTGATGTACGTGCCGTCGTCGTTGGCGACCGTGATGTAGTCGGCCGACAGCTCCTGGACGACACCGTCCTTCTCGGCCTTGAGCACGTCGCCGGCGTCGGTGGCGCAGCGGTACTCCATGCCGGTGCCGACGAGCGGGGCCTCCGACTTGATGAGGGGCACCGCCTGACGCATCATGTTCGCGCCCATGAGGGCGCGGTTGGCGTCGTCGTGCTCGAGGAACGGGATCATGGCGGTCGCGACCGACACCATCTGGCGCGGCGAGACGTCCATGTAGTCCACGTCGGCCGGGAGGACGTAGTCGACCTCGCCGCCGCGCTTGCGGACCAGGACGCGGTTCTCGGTGAAGCGCAGCTCGTCGTCGAGGCCGGCGTTGGCCTGCGCGATGACGAAGCGGTCCTCCTCGTCGGCGGTGACGTAGTCGACCTCGTCGGTGACCTGGCCGTCGACGACCTTGCGGTACGGCGTCTCGATGAAGCCGAACGCGTTGACGCGGCCGTACGAGGCGAGCGAACCGATCAGACCGATGTTCGGGCCTTCGGGGGTCTCGATCGGGCACATGCGTCCGTAGTGGGACGGGTGCACGTCTCGGACCTCGAAGCCGGCCCGCTCGCGGGACAGACCACCGGGACCCAGCGCCGAGAGACGACGCTTGTGCGTCAGACCCGACAGCGGGTTGTTCTGGTCCATGAACTGCGACAGCTGGCTGGTGCCGAAGAACTCCTTGATGGAGGCGACGACCGGCCGGATGTTGATCAGGGTCTGCGGCGTGATCGCCTCGACGTCCTGCGTGGTCATGCGCTCGCGGACGACGCGCTCCATGCGGGCCAGACCCGTGCGGACCTGGTTCTGGATGAGCTCGCCGACGTTGCGCAGACGACGGTTGCCGAAGTGGTCGATGTCGTCGGTCTCGACGACGATCTCGTTGCCGTTCTCGCCGATCGTCTCGGTCTCGCCCGCGTGGAGCTTCACGAGGTACTTGATCGTGGCGATGACGTCGTCCGTGGTGAGGACGCCGGCGTCCAGCGGCTCGTCCGCGCCGAGCTTCTTGTTCACCTTGTAGCGGCCGACCTTCGCGAGGTCGTAGCGCTTCGGGTTGAAGTAGAGGTTCTCGAGCAGCGTCTGGGCGGCCTCGCGGGTCGGCGGCTCGCCCGGGCGGAGCTTGCGGTAGATGTCGAGCAGCGCGTCGTCCTGGCCCTGGGTGTGGTCCTTCTCCAGGGTGGCGCGCATGGACTCGTACTCGCCGAACTCCTGGAGGATCTGCTCGGTGGTCCAGCCGAGGGCCTTCAGGAGGACGGTGACGGACTGCTTGCGCTTGCGGTCGATGCGGACGCCGACCAGGTCGCGCTTGTCGATCTCCATCTCCAGCCAGGCACCCCGGGACGGGATGATCTTGGCGGAGAAGATGTCCTTGTCGGAGGTCTTGTCGATCGACGAGTCGAAGTAGACGCCCGGCGAACGGACCAGCTGCGACACCACGACACGCTCGGTGCCGTTGATGACGAAGGTGCCCTTGTTGGTCATGAGCGGGAAGTCGCCCATGAAGACCGTCTGGGACTTGATCTCGCCGGTCTCGTTGTTGGTGAACTCGGCGGTGACGAAGAGCGGGGCGCCGTACGTGAAGTCACGGTCCTTGCACTCGTCGATCGAGTTCTTCGGCGGCTCGAAGCGGTGGTCGCGGAAGGTCAGCGACATCGACCCGGAGAAGTCCTCGATCGGGGAGATCTCCTCGAAGATCTCCTCCAGGCCGGACTTCGTGGGGACGTCCTGTCCCGACTCAAGGGCGGCCTCGACGCGAGCCTTCCAGGCGGCGTTGCCGAGCAGCCAGTCAAAGCTCTCGGTCTGCAGCGCGAGGAGGTTCGGAACCTCGAGGGGCTCCTTGATCTTTGCAAAGGAGATGCGCAGCGGGGCGGTGCTTGCGCCGTTGTTCGTATTGGTCGAGGCGTTGCGCGAGGCGGCCAAGAGGGGGTCCTTCCGAGGGCTCGGACTCACTACGCGCGTACCGGTCCCCAGCAGAGCTTCAGGGCAGACGTTTCCTGAAATGACCGAAAGGCCAGGTCAGAAGGGGTCGGCCGATGAAACGGATGCGAAGGTATGCCCCTGGTGACGGGCAGGGGGCAGCTAACAGGCAGCGCAAAGGGTCAGTGTAGCCACTTGGCTCACTGATGTCCAGGGCGAGTTCTTCGCGACCCTCGTTGCTCTCAACTCCGCGCTACTTCGCGCCGTGCGGCGCACCTCGATACTGCCCGTTCCGCCGTCGATCCATGCCTCGGATACGGATCGTTGTGACGACGCGTCCTGAGAATTGCGCGCTGCGTGCGGTTCGTCAAGGGCCCCCGCTCCGCGGGGCGCACGGCGAAGATCACCATACTCCGCTTCCGGCACCCCTCCGGACGCCCGCCACGCCCGTTCCCGGGAACGCCGAAAGGCGACCACCCATGTGGATGATCGCCCTTCGGTGCTCCCGCGTTACACGGAACGCGTCGCGCGGAAGCGAGAGTCGGCTACAGCGACTCGAAACGGTCTTACTTGACCGTGGCGGAGGCGCCGGCGGCCTTGAGGGACTCGGCGGCCTTCTCGGCGACGTCCTTCGCGACCTTCTCGAGGACCGGCTTCGGGGCGCCGTCGACGAGGTCCTTGGCCTCCTTGAGGCCCAGGGAGGTGAGCTCGCGCACGACCTTGATGACCTGGATCTTCTTGTCGCCGGCACCCTCGAGGATGACGTCGAACTCGTCCTGCTCCTCGGCGGCCTCGGCCGGGGCGCCCGGGCCGGCCGGACCGGCGACGGCGACGGCCGCGGCGGCGGTGACGTCGAACTTCTCCTCGAAGGCCTTCACGAACTCGGAGAGCTCGATGAGGGTCATCTCCTCGAACTGGGCGAGGAGGTCGTCCTGAGAGAGCTTCGCCATGATGGGCGATCCTTCCACTAATTCGGCAGGTGCCGGATGTATGTAGAGGCGGGCGTACTGTCGGCCCGCTGCGATCCGCGCGCTAGGCGGCGCGGATCAATGCGCGAGCCGAGTTACTCGGCACCGCCCTGCTCGGCGAGCTTGACGCGAAGCGCCTCCGCGGTGCGGACGAACTTCGACGGCAGCGCCTGGAGGAGCGAGGCAGTCTGGGACTGCTTGCCCTTGAACGCGCCGGCCAGCTTGCTGAGCAGAACCTCGCGGGACTCGAGGTCCGCGAGCTTCTTGATCTCATCCGCGGAGAGCGCCTTACCGTCAAGGACACCGCCCTTGATGATGAGGTTCGGGTTCTCCTTGGCGAAGTCACGCAGGGCCTTCGCCGACTCCACCGGGTCACCGGTGACGAAGGCGACCGCGGTCGGACCAGCGAAGTGCTCGTCCAGCGCGGTGATCCCGGCCTGGTTGGCCGCAATCTTGGTCAGCGTGTTCTTCACCACGGCGTACTGGGCGTTCTCACCGAGCGAACGACGCAGCGTCTTGAGCTGCGCGACGGTGAGACCCCGGTACTCGGTCAGCACAGCGGCGTTCGAGCTGCGGAACTGGTCCTCCAGCTCGGCCACCGAGGCAGCCTTGTCGGGCCTTGCCATAAGCGTCGGCCTCCTTCCGGGTGATGGGACCGCTCGGAAGGGGCTGAACAAAACAAAACGCCCCGGGCGCAGGCGCACGGGGCTCAGCTCGACCGTTTCACAAGGAATCGGGAACTCTTCCACAGTCACCTGCGCGGGTCGTTCGCATCTCTCAGCGAATCCTTCGGCCACCGCACCCGAACGGGCGCAGAGACGACCAGCGGTCTTTGGCTTCCTCGGAAGAGTACGCGACCGGGTCGGCCGGGGGCAAATCAGCCCCGACCGCTCCCCCCGCCGCGGCCCTTGGTGAACTTCGCGAGCAGTTCCGCGAAGCCGATCGTGTCGCCGGCGGGCGGGGTCCGGACGTCGACCTCGGTGCCGTAGTCGGTGGAGGTCGTGATGAGCTTCGTCAGCGAGCCGTCGGTGTCGGTCGTGAGGACCGTGCGCCGCGGATAGCCGTCCGCGCCGATCCAGACCTCCAGGTGCCTGCCCCCGGGGAGGTCTCCCCCGTAGGCCCGCGCACCGGGCTCCTCCACCGCGCCGAGGGGCTTCAGCGTGGACGACTTCGCGAGGAGGCCGAGCTCCTCGGCGGGGTCCTGGTTGACGCCGCTCAGCCCGGCGGTCAGCTGGGTCACGAGCCCGTCGTCCGCGCCGGGGCCCTCCAGGTCGACCTTCAGCCAGCGCCTGCCGCCCGTGAGCGCGGTCCGCCCGGCGCCCACGTCGGTGTACGCGGCTCCGCCGGCCGCGACCACGCGCGTCTCGGCGGGGGCGCCGGGGACGGCCGCCAGGTACGTGGAGGCGGTGACCTTCAGGTCCGCGACCGAGGGACCCCATTTGCGGACACCGGTGAAGGTGCTGCTGCCGGCCGCCCGGCCGCCGCTCACCACGACCTGCATCCGGACCTTGGCGCTCTTGGCCGCCGCCGTCTTCTCGTACGCGGCCCGGACGGCCTTCGCGGCCTCCTCCCGGTCCCGGGTCCCCGCCGACGCGGACGGGGAGCCGGCCCGCTTCGCGGCGCCGCCGTCCGCGCACCCCGCGACGCCCGTCACGACGAGCGCGGCCGCCAGGGCGACGAGGGCGCTCTTCCACGTGGTTCCGCTCATGGCCGTCCCCACCTCTTGATCGGCTCCTTGTGGTCCGACCGTAGACAAGAAGCCGGCCCCGCGCCTCCGGAGAGGTGCGGGGCCGGCTGACCACTTCAGCGAGCCGATGGGGCTCAGACCGCGGCCGGGTCCTCCTCGACGAGGAGGTTGCGGGTGCGGTTGGAGTCCAGCGGGATGCCGGGGCCCATCGTCGTCGTCAGGGTCGCCTTCTTGATGTAGCGGCCCTTGGCGGCGGACGGCTTCAGACGGAGGATCTCCTCCAGGGCCGCGGCGTAGTTCTCGACCAGCTTCGTCTCGTCGAAGGAGACCTTGCCGATGATGAAGTGCAGGTTCGAGTGCTTGTCGACGCGGAACTCGATCTTGCCGCCCTTGATGTCGTTGACAGCCTTGGCGACATCGGGGGTGACGGTGCCGACCTTGGGGTTCGGCATGAGACCACGCGGGCCGAGGACGCGGCCGAGGCGGCCGACCTTGCCCATGAGGTCCGGGGTGGCCACCACGGCGTCGAACTCGTTCAGGCGGTTGCCCTTGGAGATCTCGTCGATGAGCTCGTCGGAGCCGACGATGTCGGCGCCGGCGGCGATCGCGGCCTCGGCACGGTCACCGGTCGCGAAGACCAGGACCCGGGCGGTCTTACCGGTGCCGTGCGGGAGGTTCACGGTGCCACGGACCATCTGGTCGGCCTTGCGCGGGTCGACACCCAGGCGGAAGGCGACCTCGACGGTGCCGTCGAACTTCGTGGTGGCGGTGTCCTTGGCGAGACGGACGGCCTCGAGGGGAGCGTAGTTCCGCTCGCGGTCGACCTTGGCGTCCGCGCCGCGGAGAGCCTTGCTGCGCTTCACTTCTTCTCCTGTTGGTTCAGGTGTGGAGTCGTGGTGCGGACCAGCGCTTGGTCCTACCACTGGATCACAAGGGGGGTGATCAGCCCTCGACCGTGATGCCCATGGAGCGGGCGGTGCCGGCGATGATCTTCGACGCGGCGTCGAGGTCGTTGGCGTTCAGGTCGGGGAGCTTGACCGAGGCGATCTCGCGGACCTGGGCGGCCGTGAGCTTGGCGACCTTGGTCTTGTGCGGCTCGCCGGAGCCCTTGTCCACACCGGCGGCCTTGAGGATCAGCTTCGCGGCCGGCGGGGTCTTGGTGATGAAGGTGAAGGAACGGTCCTCGTAGACCGTGATCTCCACCGGCACGACCATGCCGCGCTGCGACTCGGTCGCGGCGTTGTAGGCCTTGCAGAACTCCATGATGTTGACGCCGTGCTGACCCAGCGCGGGGCCGACCGGCGGGGCCGGGTTGGCCGCACCGGCGTTGATCTGGAGCTTGATAAGCCCCGTGACCTTCTTCTTCTTGGGAGGCATTGCTCTCTCCGGGTCCTAGTGAGAGTGTTCAGCCCGCCATCCGGACATCCGGATGGAGGCATACCGCACCACGATAACGGGTATACACGTGCGGCTAAAAACCGAGCAGGTCAGAGCGGCTGCGACAGCCGCTCTGACCTGGTCGGAAAACCGTGGGATCAGTTCTTCTGGATCTGGTCGAAGCTGAGCTCGACCGGGGTCTCGCGGCCGAAGATCTCGACGAGGCCCTTGACCTTCTTCGAGTCGGCGTTGATCTCGTTGATCGTGGCCTGGAGGGTGGCGAAGGGGCCGTCGGTGACGGTGACCGAGTCGCCGACCTCGAAGTCCAGGACCTGGACCTCCAGCTTGCGGGCCGGAGCCGGCTTGCCCTCGGCCTCGGCGGCCTCGCGGGCGGCCTTCTCCTCGGCCTCCGGGGCGAGCATCTTGACGATCTCGTCCAGGGTCAGCGGGTACGGGTCGTAGGCGTTGCCCACGAAGCCGGTGACGCCGGGGGTGTTGCGGACGACGCCCCAGGACTCGTTCGTGAGGTCCATGCGGACGAGCACGTAGCCGGGGAGCTTGTTCTGCTTGACGTTCTTCCGCTCGCCGCCCTTGATCTGGACGATCTCTTCCTCGGGGACCTCGGCCTGGTAGATGAAGTCCTCGACGTTGAGCGAGACGGCGCGCTGCTCCAGGTTGGCCTTCACGCGCTTCTCGTAGCCCGCGTAGGTGTGGATGACGTACCACTCGCCGGGGAGGGTGCGCAGTTCCTCGCGGAGCGCGGCGACCGGGTCGACCGGGGCGGCCTCCTCCTCGGTCTCCTCGACCTCGGCGGCGGCCTCGTCCTCGACGGTCTCGACGTCGTCGTCGGACTCCTCGGTGTCCTCGTCGGACTCCTCGGTGTCCTCGTCGGACTCCTCGACGTCCTCGTCGGACTCGTCCTCGGCGCCCTCGTCCTCGACGGTCTCGTCGGCGGCGGCCTCGCCCGCAGCGTCGTCAGCAGCGTCGGCCTGGTCCTCGTCGGCGGCCTCGACGATGTCCAGCTCGTCCTCGGCGGACTCAGACTCGAAGGCGTCGTTCAGGTTCGCGTCAGACACGGTGGCTGCTTCTTCCTGCGATACAGATGGGGTGGAACAAAAAGTCAGCCGAAGACGTACTTGACTGCTTCCTGGAAGCCATAGTCAATCACGGTGACAAGGCCGATCATGATGACGACGAAGACGATCACCACGGTGGTGTACGTCGACAGCTGGCTGCGCGTGGGCCAGACGACCTTGCGGAGCTCCGCGATGATCTGGCGGTAGAAGAGCGCGAGGCGGCCCAGAGGGCCCTTCTTCCCGCGCTTTCCGCCCTTACGGGACTTCTTCTTCGACTCTGCGGTCTCGTCGTCGGCATCAGGCGTGTCGATGGAGCCTACGGCGTCCGTCACGATGTCTCACCTGATTCCGGGTCGGCCGTGCCGCGCCCGGGTGGAGCCGCACGGCGGTGCAATGAAGTACGTACATGCGCACAACACCTGGCGGTGTGTGTAGCAGGGCCGGAGGGACTTGAACCCCCAACCGCCGGTTTTGGAGACCGGTGCTCTACCAATTGAGCTACGACCCTTTGTCAGTTACCCAACCTACCGCATCGTGAGACGCGGCCGGTGCGGACCAACGAGGAGTGAGCATACGTGGTCATGGGCCCCTACGTCGAACAGGAACCGCGCCGACCTGCCGACGGGCGTGCGTACGACCGGGAATGACCGTTCCTGTCCGCTCCGTGAAACCTGTGTGCCCGCCGCCGAGACGGTCTGGGACGATGGCCGCATGAGCGCTGCTACCCCTCCCACCGAGCGTCGGGTCTCCGCCCGGATCGGTGCGATCTCCGAGTCCGCCACCCTCGCCGTCGACGCCAAGGCCAAGGCCCTCAAGGCCGCCGGCCGTCCGGTGATCGGTTTCGGCGCGGGCGAGCCCGACTTCCCGACCCCCGACTACATCGTCGAGGCGGCCGTGGAGGCCTGCAAGAACCCCAAGTACCACCGCTACACGCCGGCCGGCGGCCTGCCCGAGCTGAAGGCCGCCATCGCCGCCAAGACGCTGCGCGACTCCGGCTACGAGGTCGACGCGTCCCAGGTCCTGGTGACCAACGGCGGCAAGCAGGCGATCTACGAGGCCTTCGCCGCGATCCTCGACCCGGGCGACGAGGTCATCGTCCCGGCGCCGTACTGGACGACGTACCCCGAGTCGATCCGCCTCGCGGGCGGCGTCCCGGTGGAGGTCGTGGCCGACGAGACGACCGGCTACCGGGTCTCGGTGGAGCAGCTGGAGGCGGCCCGCACGGAGAAGACCAAGGTCGTCCTCTTCGTCTCCCCCTCGAACCCGACCGGCGCCGTCTACAGCGAGGCCGACGCCGAGGCGATCGGCCGCTGGGCCGTCGAGCACGGCCTGTGGGTCCTGACGGACGAGATCTACGAGCACCTGGTCTACGGCGACGCGAAGTTCACCTCGCTGCCGGCGATCGTGCCCGAGCTGCGCGACAAGTGCGTCGTGGTCAACGGCGTGGCGAAGACGTACGCGATGACGGGCTGGCGCGTCGGGTGGATCGTGGGCCCGAAGGACGTCGTGAAGGCCGCCACGAACCTCCAGTCGCACGCCACGTCCAACGTGAGCAACGTCGCGCAGGTCGCCGCGCTCGCCGCCGTCTCCGGGAACCTGGACGCGGTCGCGGAGATGCGCACCGCCTTCGACCGGCGCCGCCAGACGATCGTGCGGATGCTGAACGAGATCGACGGCGTCGTCTGCCCGACCCCGGAGGGCGCGTTCTACGTGTACCCCTCGGTCAAGGAGCTGCTCGGCAGGGAGATCCGCGGCAAGCGCCCGCAGACCTCGGTCGAGCTGGCCGCCCTCATCCTGGACGAGGCCGAGGTCGCGGTCGTCCCGGGCGAGGCCTTCGGCACCCCCGGCTACCTGCGCCTGTCGTACGCGCTCGGCGACGAGGACCTGGTGGAGGGCGTGTCCCGGATCCAGAAGCTGCTGGCCGAGGCGACCGCCTGACCGCAGTTCGTCACGGGCCCCGGTTCCCCGGAACCGGGGCCCGTTTCTGCGTTCGGGAGGCTCCCGATCGGGGAAAGGGCTGTCCTCCCCCGTTCGGGTGCGGCAGGATCGGTCGATGGAGCACGATTTCCGCGACCTCACCCTGTTGCCCAAGGCCCATCTGCACCTGCACTTCACCGGTTCGATGCGGCCCACGACGCTGATCGAGCTGGCCGACAAGTACGGCGTGCACCTCCCCGAAGCGCTGAGCAGCGGTACGCCCCCCAAGCTGCGGGCGACCGACGAGCGCGGCTGGTTCCGCTTCCAGCGCCTCTACGACATCGCCCGCTCGTGCCTGCGCGCGCCGGAGGACATCCGGCGGCTGGTCCGCGAGGCGGCCGAGGAGGACGTCAGGGACGGTTCGGGGTGGCTGGAGATCCAGGTCGACCCCACCTCGTACGCCCCGCACCTCGGCGGGCTCATCCCGGCCCTGGAGATCATCCTGGACGCGGTCGAGTCGGCCTCCCGGGACACCGGGCTCGGCATGCGGGTCCTGGTGGCGGCGAACCGGATGAAGCACCCCCTGGAGGCCCGCACCCTGGCCCGGCTCGCGGTCCGGTTCGCGGACCGGGGCGTGGTGGGCTTCGGGCTCTCCAACGACGAGCGCCGGGGCATGGCCCGGGACTTCGACCGGGCGTTCGCCATCGCCCGCGACGGCGGCCTCCTGGCGGCCCCGCACGGCGGCGAGCTGACGGGCCCGGCGTCGGTGCGGGACTGCCTGGACGACCTGCGGGCGGCCCGGGTCGGCCACGGGGTGCGGGCGGCGGAGGACCCGAGGCTGCTGCGCAGGCTCGCCGAGCGCGGGGTGACCTGCGAGGTCTGCCCGGCGTCGAACGTGGCCCTCGGGGTGTACGAGAGGCACGAGGACGTACCGCTGCGGACCCTCTTCGACGCGGGGGTGCCGATGGCGCTCGGCGCGGACGACCCGCTGCTCTTCGGCTCGCGGCTCGCGGCGCAGTACGAGATCGCCCGCCGGCACCACGGCTTCACGGACGCGGAACTGGCCGAGCTGGCACGGCAGTCGGTGCGGGGTTCGGCGGCACCCGAGGGGGTACGCGAGAAGCTGCTCGCGGGGATCGACGACTGGATCGGGTCCTGAACGGGCCCTGCCACGGGGGAGGCACGGGATGAGGCTCACCGTCTTCGGCGCGACCGGCGGCGTCGGCCGGGAGGTCGTCCGCCAGGCGCTGGCCGCGGGCCACGAGGTGACGGCGGTGGTGCGGAACCCGGCGCGGCTCGCGGCGACCGGCACGCGGCTCGTGGTCCGCCGGGCCGAGGACCTGTCCGATCCCGGGGAGCTGCGCGCGGCGATCGCGGGACGGGACGCGGTGCTCTCGGGCCTCGGGGCCAGGAGCCGGGCGGACGCGGGCGTGGCGGCCCGGCTGACCCGCTCGGTGCTCGCGGCGATGGAGGCCGAGAAGGTGCGCCGCCTCCTGGTGGTCAGCGCGGCCCCGCTGGGCCCGGTCCCGGCCGGTCGGGCCCTCGTGGACAGGGCGGCCGTCGCGGTCGTGGGCGCGGTCCTGAAGGACGTCCACGCCGACCTGCGGGCCATGGAGGCCGACCTGGCCGCGAGCGACGCCGACTGGACGGCCGTGCGCCCGCCCCGGCTGACGGACGGGCCGGGCACCGGCCGTTACCGCACGGTCGTCGCCGGCACCCCGCCCCGGGGCCGCTTCCTGGCCCGCGCGGACGTGGCCCACGCGATGCTGGCGATGATCGACGACCCGTCGACGGTCAAGCAGGGCGTGGGCGTCGCGTACTAGCCGTACCAGCCGTACTAGATCTCGACGCCGACGGTGACGGGCTCGTTGACGAGGGTGATCCCGAAGGCGTCCCTGACCCCGGCGACGACCTCGCGGGCGAGGGCGAGGAGGTCCTCGGTGGTCGCCCCGCCCCGGTTGGTGAGGGCGAGCGTGTGCTTGGTGGAGATCCGGGCGGGCCCGGAGCCGTACCCCTTGGTGAACCCGGCCCGGTCGATCAGCCAGGCCGCCGAGGTCTTCACCGCGCCGTCGCCTGCCGGGAAGGCGGGCGGGACGACGTCGGGGCCGAGCCGCTCGGCCACGCGCGCGAGGAAGGCCTCGTACTGCCCGGCCGTGAGGATCGGGTTGGTGAAGAAGGAGCCGGCCGACCAGGTGTCGTGGTCCTCCGGGTCCAGGACCATGCCCTTGCCGGCGCGCAGCTTCAGGACGGTCTCGCGGGCGGCGGCGAGCGGGACGCGGTCGCCGGCCCCGACGCCGAGGGCGCGGGCGGTCTCGGCGTACTTGATCGGCGCGGAGAGCCCGTCGGCGTCCTCCAGGTCGAAGCGGACCCGCAGCACGACGTACCGCTCGGGGTGCTCCTTGAAGCGGCTGTGCCGGTACGAGAAGGCGCACTCGGCGTTGGTCAGCGTGACCGTCTCGCGGGTGGTCCGGTCGTACGCGACGACCTCGGTGACGGTGGCGGAGACGTCCTGCCCGTACGCGCCGACGTTCTGGATCGGGGTGGCCCCGGCCGAGCCGGGGATCCCGGCCAGGCACTCGATCCCGGCGAGCCCGGCCTCGACGGTCCGCGCGACGGCGTCCGTCCAGACCTCTCCGGCGGCCAGCTCCAGACGGGTCCCGTCGAGGGAGAAGCCGGTGGTGGCGATCCGGAGCGCGGTGCCGTCGAAGCCCTTGTCCCCGATGACCAGGTTGGACCCGCCGCCGATGATCAGCAGCGGCGTCCCGGCGTCGTCGGCCTCGCGGACGGCCGCGATCACCTCGTCGTCGGTGGTGGCGGTGACGAGGCGGGAGGCGGGGCCGCCGAGACGGAAGGTGGTGAGGGGGGCGAGGGGGGCGTCGTTGAGGAGCTGCACGGGGCCAAGAGTACGTTCCAGCCGCGGGTGGAACGTTCCACCCGCGGCTGGAACAAACGCGTCAGGCGAGCCGCACCACGGCCCGGCTCATTCCCAGGACCTTCTGGCCCGCGCTGGTCGCCGTGAGGTCCACCCGTACCAGGCCGTCGTCCAGCTTGGCGGCGACCTTGGCGGCGACCTCGATCAGGGCGCCGGTGTCGTCGTCGGGGACGACGACGGGCTTGGTGAAGCGGACGCCGTACTCGACGACGGCGGCGGGGTCGCCGGCCCAGTCGGTGACGACGCGGATCGCCTCGGCCATGGTGAACATGCCGTGGGCGATGACGTCCGGGAGCCCGACCCCGACCGCGAACTTCTCGTTCCAGTGGATGGGGTTGAAGTCCCCGGAGGCACCGGCGTACCGGACGAGGGTGGCGCGGGTCACGGGGAAGGCCTGCGCGGGCAGTTCGGTGCCGACCTCGACCTCGTCGTAGGCGATCTTCGCGGTCATGGTCAGGCCTCCTCGGGCGCTCGGGAGACGAGCTTGGTCCAGGCGGTGACGACGTGCTCGCCGGTCTCGTCGTGGACCTCGCCGCGGACGTCCAGGATGTCGTTGCCGGCGAGGGACTTGACCGCCTCGATGGTGGAGGTGACCGAGAGCCGGTCCCCGGCCCGTACGGGGCGGGTGTAGGCGAACTTCTGGTCGCCGTGGACGACCCGGCTGTAGTCGAGGCCGAGCTGCGGGTCCTCGACGACCTGTCCGGCCGCCTTGAACGTGATGGCGAACACGAAGGTGGGCGGGGCGATCACGTCGGGGTGACCGAGCGCCTTGGCCGCCCCGGCGTCGGTGTACGCGGGGTTGGCGTCCCCGATCGCCTCCGCGAACTCGCGGATCTTCTCGCGGCCGACCTCGTAGGGCGGGGTGGGCGGATAGGTCCGGCCCACGAAGGACTGGTCGAGCGCCATGGACTCGATACCTCCTGGATCTGTTGCCGACAAACGACACGAGGCCGCCCCCGGAATGGGGGCGGCCTCGTGTACGAGCCTGATTAGCGCGTCTCGCGGTGCGCGGTGTGCGAGTTGCAGCGGGGGCAGTGCTTCTTCATCTCAAGACGGTCCGGGTTGTTACGCCGGTTCTTCTTGGTGATGTAGTTCCGCTCCTTGCACTCCACGCAGGCCAGCGTGATCTTCGGGCGGACGTCGGTGGCAGCCACGTGAGTGCTCCTTGGACGGACGGTTGGACGGATGAACGCATAAAAGGGTAGCCGATCGAAGGACCGACCCCGCAATCGGCTACCGTGTGTAGCGGTGACCGGACTTGAACCGGTGACACAGCGATTATGAGCCGCTTGCTCTACCGACTGAGCTACACCGCTTTGATGATCCGGATCCCGCCCGAAGGCGGGTCCTTCTCACCAGAGCCCCAATACGGAATCGAACCGTAGACCTTCTCCTTACCATGGAGACGCTCTACCGACTGAGCTATTGGGGCGAGCGAGGAAGACATTACACGGTCTCCGGCCCATCTCCCAAATCCGTTTCCCCGCGACGATTCGGGCCCTCCCACCAGGCGTCACGTACGCCACACGTACGCCACACGTGCGCTCATCGGTACGCCCGTCGCGCCCCTCCCCGCAGGTCACCGCGGGCGCCCCTAGGCTCGGCCGCACGCCGCGTGATCCCGATCGCGATTCCGACCCCGATTCCGACCCCGAGGAGCGTTGAGGAGCCGGATGCCAGCCGACAGCAAGCAGCCCCAGCCGCCCGAGGACGGGGCCGCGGCCGGCGCCGGCCCGACCTCCCTCCTGCTCTCGCACGCGCGGCTCGCCGACGGGCGGACCGTGGACGTGCGGCTCGTGGGCGACCGGATCGAGGCGGTCGGTACGGCGGGCAGCCTCGCGCCCGTGGCCGCGGGGGCCCGGGTGGACCTCACGGGGTACCTGCTGCTGCCCGCTCCCGCCGAGCCGCACGCCCACGCCGACACCGCGTTCTCCGCCGACCTCCCCGGCCCCGGCTCCGGCCCCGTCCCGTACGACGGGGAGGAGGTGCGGCGCCGGGCCACGGAGGCCGCGCTGCTCCAGCTCGGGCACGGCGCGACCGCGCTGCGCGCGCACGTGGGGATCGACGACGGGCAGGGCCTCGGACCGCTGGAGGAGGTGCTCCGGGCCCGGCGTTCGCTGCACGGCCTCGGCGAGCTGCTGCCCGTCGCCGTGCCCCGGCTGCTGACCGGGGCGGCGGGGGCGGACGGGCGGGCGCTCCTGCGGGACGCGGTGCGGAGGGGCGCGGTCGCGGTCGGCGGCCGACCGGACCCGGACCCCGATCCGGCCGGGCACGCGGCGGTGGTCCTGGAGGTCGCGGCGGAGCACGGCGTACCGGTGGACCTGCACACGGAGGGTGGCGATCCGGCGTGGCTGGCCCGGCTGGCGGCGATGGCCGGGGAGCTGGGGACGGGGGTGACGATCGGCCCGTGCGCGGGCCTCGCCCGTCTCCCTCCGGAGGTGGCGGGGCGGGCGGCGGAGCGGCTGGCGGCGGCCGGCGTGGGGGTGGTGTGCCTGCCGCAGGGCGGGTGCCGGGACGCGGGGTCGCGGGGCGTGGCGCCGGTGGGGCTGCTGCGGTCGGCGGGGGTGCGGGTGGCGGCCGGGAGCGGGGCGCTGCGGGACGCGGCCAACCCGGTGGGGCGCGGGGATCCGCTGGAGGCGGCGTACCTGCTGGCCTCGCAGGGCGGGCTCGCGCCGGAGGAGGCGTACGGGGCGGTGGGCGCGGAGGCGCGGGCGGTGCTGGGCCTTCCGGAGGTGCGGGTGGAGGCGGGCTTTCCGGCGGAGCTGCTCGCGGTGCGGGGCGAGCGGCTCGCGGGCGTGCTGTCCCTGGCGTACAGCCGGATCGTGGTGCACCGGGGGCGGGTGGTGGCGCGGACGAGCGCGGTGCGGGAGTACTGCGACTCGGCGGCGGCGCTCGACCTGCCGCGACAGGCGCGGACGAAGCGGCCGCCCGGGCCGGGGGGCCCTCGGGCCGGTCCCGTCGTACGGTCGTGAGTATGCGCATCGTCATCGCTGGAGGACACGGACAGATCGCCCTGCGCCTGGAGAGGCTGCTCTCGGCGGGCGGGCACGAAGTGGCGGGGATCATCCGCCGGCCGGAACAGGCGGCGGACCTGCGGGAGGCGGGTGCCGAACCCGTGGTCCTGGACCTGGAGACGGCGTCGTCCCCCATGGTCGCCGACGCCCTGCGGGGCGCCGACGCGGTGGTCTTCGCCGCGGGTGCGGGTCCGGGCAGCGGGGCGGACCGCAAGGACACGGTGGACCGGGGGGCCGCGGTGCTCCTCGCGGACGCGGCGGAACGGGCGGGGGTGCGGCGGTACGTCGTCGTCTCCTCGATGGGCGCGGACGCGTCCCACCCGGGCGACGAGATCTTCGACACCTATCTGCGGGCCAAGGGCGCGGCCGACGACGAGATCCGCTCCCGTACGGCCCTGGACTGGACGATCCTGCGCCCCGGCACCCTCACGAACGACGCGGGCACGGGCCTGGTCCGCCTGGAGGCCCGCACGGGCCGCGGCCCGGTCCCCCGCGACGACGTGGCGGCGGTCGTCGCGGAACTCCTGGACACCCCGGCGACGTCCGGCCTCACCCTGGAACTGACCTCGGGCTCGACGCCGCTCTCGGTGGCGGTGAAGGCGGTGGCCGGAAACTGACCCGGGGCGGCGTCGTGCACCCCGCACAACGAGAGAGGGTCCCCGGTACGCGTACCGGGGACCCTCAACATCGCGTGGCGGCGCCAGGATTCGAACCTGGGTAGGCTAAGCCGACGGATTTACAGTCCGCTCCCATTGGCCACTCGGGCACACCGCCATGGGATCGTCGCCTTGCAGATCCGCTTTTCGGCGGTGCTCCGTGGCAACGACGTAAACAATACCTGATCCCCGGGGGTGCTCCGCCACCGGTTTGATCAGCGGTTCGGGCCGTGGCTCGCCCCCTAGGCTTTGCGCTGTATCCACAGCACCCGAGCAAGGAGCCACGAGTCATGGCCGACTCCAGTTTCGACATCGTCTCCAAGGTCGATCGGCAGGAGGTCGACAACGCCCTCAACCAGGCCGTCAAGGAGATCTCGCAGCGCTACGACTTCAAGGGGACCAACGCCTCGATCTCCTGGTCGGGCGAGAAGATCCTCATGCAGGCGAACGGCGAGGAGCGGGTCAACGCGATCCTCGACATCTTCCAGTCCAAGCTGATCAAGCGGGGGATCTCGCTCAAGTCGCTGGACGTCGAGGGCGAGCCGCAGCTCTCCGGCAAGGAGTACAAGCTCTTCGCCTCGGTCACCGAGGGCATCTCCCAGGAGAACGCCAAGAAGGTCGCGAAGACCATCCGCGACGAGGGCCCCAAGGGCGTCAAGGCGCAGGTGCAGGGCGACGAGCTGCGGGTCAGCTCGAAGAGCCGGGACGACCTCCAGGCCGTGCAGGCGCTCCTCAAGGGCAAGGACTTCGACTTCGCGATCCAGTTCGTGAACTACCGCTAGCCCCGTCGAGGGTCGTGTCCGAATCCCGCCGGTCCCCTCGTCGGCGGCCCCGCACACTGGGTCGTGGAAGAGCCGTGCGGGAGAGGAAGCAGTCATGACCGTGTACGCGTACGTGGACGGCCCCCTGGGCGAGATGCTGCTGGTCGGGCGGCTCGCGCCGGGGGGTCGTGCCGTGCTGCGCTCGTTGTCCCTGCCGGGGCAGAGGGGCGGCGTCGTGGTCGAGGACGGCTGGACGCGTGCGCCCGGGGCCTTCGAGGAGGTCGCCGGGCAGTTGCGGGAGTACTTCGCCGGGGAGCGGGAGCGGTTCGAGGTGCCGGTCGACGGTGACGCCGGGACGGAGTTCCAGCAGCGTGTCTGGCGGGCCCTCGAAGAAGTGCCGTACGGCTCCACCGTCTCGTACGGGGAGATCGCCCGGCGGGTCGGTTCGGCGGGGGCCGGGGTGCGGGCCGTGGGCACCGCGATCGGGCGCAATCCGCTGCTCGTGGTGCGGCCCTGCCACCGGGTGATCGGGGCCGACGGGGCCCTGCGCGGGTACGCCGCCGGGGTCGAGCGCAAGGAGCGGCTGCTGGGCCTGGAGGGGGCCCTGGTGTGAGTGAGGGGCTCTTTCCCCGGGAACGGGTCGTCGTCGCGCCCGGGGCCGTGCACGTGCCCGCGTGGCTGCCGTTCTCGCGGCAGCGGGAGCTGGTGGACGCCTGCCGGGAGTGGGGGCGCGGGCCCTTTCCGTACCGGCGGACCGTGCTGCCGGGCGGGGGCGTCATGTCGGTGCGGTCGCTGTGTCTGGGGCGGCAGTGGGTGCCGTACCGGTATCTCGACGCCGTCGGCCTCGAACTGCCCGAGTGGCTGGTTTCGCTCGGGCGGGAGGCCGTTGCCGAGGCGTACGGGGAGCACGGCGGTTTCACGCCCGACACCGCGCTCGTGAACTTCTACGCGCCCGAGGCGCGGATGGGCATGCACCAGGACCGGGAGGAGCGCTCCGGGGCGCCGGTGGTGTCGCTGAGCCTGGGGGACCGGTGCGTGTTCCGGTTCGGGAACGCGGAGGGCCGGGGGCGGCCCCACAGGGACGTCGAGCTGGTCTCCGGCGACCTGTTCGTCTTCGGCGGGCCCTCGCGGTGGGCGCACCACGGGGTGCCCCGGGTGTTCCCCGGGACCGCCGAGCCCGCCCTCGGGGTGAGGGGGCGGCTCAACATCACCCTGCGGGAGACCGGGATGCCGTAGTTCTCAGTAGCTCTGGGGGACCTGGACGCCCGCGGCCCTGTCCGTGGAGACGATCTCCTTGCCCAGCGGCAGCAGCGAGACCGGGATCAGCTTGAAGTTCGCGATGCCCAGCGGGATGCCGATGATCGTGATGCAGAGGGCGATGCCGGTGGTGATGTGGCCGAGCGCCAGCCACCAGCCGGCGAGGACCAGCCACAGGACGTTGCCCACGCAGGAGGGCGCGCCCGCGTCGCGGCGGTCGACGACCGTCTTGCCGAAGGGCCACAGGGCGTAGATCCCGATGCGGAAGGCGGCGAGCCCGAAGGGGATGCCGATGATCGTGACGCAGAGCAGGAGTCCCGCGAGCATGTAGCCGAGGAACATCCAGAATCCGCACAGGACCAGCCAAATGACGTTCAGGATCGTCTTCACGGGCGTCGACCTGCCATCTGTTCGAGCCGGGCGATGCGCTCGGCCATCGGCGGGTGGGTGGAGAACATCTTGGAGAGGCCCTGGCCGGGCCGGAACGGGTTCGCGATCATCATGTGGCTCGCGGTCTCGATCCGGGGCTCGGGCGGCAGCGGCAGCTGCTTGGTGCCCGCCTCCAGCTTCCGCAGGGCGCCCGCCAGGGCGAGCGGGTCGCCGGTGAGCTGGGCGCCGGAGGCGTCGGCCTCGTACTCCCGGGAGCGGGAGATGGCGAGCTGGATGACGGAGGCGGCGATCGGGCCGAGGATCATGATCATCAGCATGCCGAGCAGGCCGGGGCCGTCGTCGTCGTTGGAGCGGCCGACGGGGATCAGCCAGGCGAAGTTCACCAGGAACATGATCACGGAGGCGAGCGCGCCGGCGACCGAGGAGATGAGGATGTCCCGGTTGTAGACGTGGCTCAGCTCGTGGCCGATGACCCCGCGCAGTTCCCGTTCGTCCAGGAGGGCGAGGATGCCCTCGGTGCAGCAGACGGCGGCGTTGCGCGGGTTGCGGCCGGTGGCGAAGGCGTTGGGCGCCTGGGTCGGCGAGATGTAGAGCCGGGGCATGGGCTGGCGCGCCTGCGTGGAGAGCTCGCGCACCATCCGGTAGAGCGCGGGCGCCTCGAACTCGCTGACCGGGCGGGCGCGCATGGCCCGCAGCGCCAGCTTGTCGCTGTTCCAGTACGCGTACGCGTTGGTGCCGAGCGCCACGACGAGCGCGACGACCAGCCCCGTACGCCCGAAGAAGCTGCCGATGACGATGATGAGGGCCGAGAGCCCTCCGAGGAGGACGGCGGTCCTCAGCCCGTTGTGCCGGCGGTGCACGGTACGCCCTCCAGGTGGTGCGGCAGGGGAACCCTTTTCCTCGTGGTGGTCCACTCCCCCAGTGGACCCTCCCGTTCTGGTCAACGCCAGGCGGGAGGTTCGGGTTCCCCCGGCCGCGCCGGGGGGGGTGGCCGTGGGCCGTCCGGGTGATCAGCGGGGTGCCGGGACCTCGACCTTTTCCAGGAGGGTGCCGACGGGTTCGACCTCGCCGGTGCAGAAGGCGCAGCGGGAGGCGATGGCCGGGATCTCGCTGTAGCAGTGGGGGCAGTCGCGCTTCTCCGACTTGGGGTCGGCGGCCTTCTCCTTGGCGAACTTGTGCTGGATCCCCGTCATCGGGACGACGATCAGGAAGTAGAGGACCGCCGCGGTGATGACGAAGGCGATGGTCGCGGAGATGGCCAGGCCGTAGGGGAAAACGGTCTTGCCGATGCTGAACGTCGCGTCGTTGAAGTTGCCGACCGAGCCGGTGGCGAGGCCGATGAGCGGGGTGATGAAGGCCTTGCTGAAGCCCGTGACGACGGAGGTGAACGCCGTTCCGACGGCCAGACCGATGGCCATCGAGACGACGTTCCCGCGAAGTATGAAGTCCTTGAATCCGTTCAGCACGGGGCCCTGCTCCTGGGTTCTGCTCGGGTGGGGTCAGAAAAGGCTGTTCGCCGCGAAGCGGAGGGCGAACTGCGGGTAGCCCGACAGGACGGCTCCGGCGACGGCGGTCAGCACGATCGCCAGGGTGACCGGCACGGGGGGCCGGTGGGAGGTCCGGTGCCGGGGGGCGGCGCTGCCCTCCCGGACCCCTTCCGGCGCTTCTTCCGGGGTGCGGAAGAGCAGGGCCGTCCAGCGGAGGTAGTAGTACAGCGCGATCACGACGTTGAGCGCCATGACCACGCCCAGCCAGCCCAGGCCCGCGTCGACGGCCGCCGAGAAGACGGTCACCTTGGCGAAGAGGCCGATGATACCCGGGGGCAAACCGGCCAGATTCAGGAGGAAGAAGGCGAGCGCGAGGGCGGCGGCGGGGTGCGTCGCGTACAGGCCCCGGTGGTCCTCGATCCGGTTCCGGGGGCGCACGCGCGCGACGAGGGCGACGACCGCGAAGGCCCCGAGGTTCACGACGGCGTACATCAGGGCGTACGCGACGGTGGCGCCGATCTGGTCGTCCCCGGAGTACGCGGCGGCCGCGATCGGCACCAGGAGGTAGCCGGCCTGGGCGACGGAGGACCAGGCGAGCAGCCGGACCGCGCTCCACGCGCGCGTGGCGGACTGGCGCAGGGCGGCGACGTTCCCCGCGGTCATGGTGAGCGCGGCGAGGACGGCGAGCGCCGGGCCCCACACGTCCGCGTACGAGGGGAAGGCGACGACGGTCACCAGGATCAGGCCGGTGAAGCCGACGGCCTTGCCGACCACGGAGAGGTAGGCGGCGACGGGCAGCGGGGCGCCGACGTAGGTGTCGGGGACCCAGAAGTGGAAGGGGACCGCGGCCGTCTTGAAGGCGAAGCCGACGAGGGTGAGGGCGACGCCCGCCTCGGCGAGGGTCTGGAGCTGCCCGGGGACCTCGTCGAGGCGCTGGGCGATCTCCGTGAGGTGGAGGGTGCCGGTCGTCGCGTACACGAAGCTCGCGCCGAGCAGGGTGACGGCGGTCGCGGTGACGGAGGAGAGGAAGAACTTGAGGGCGGCCTCGCCGGACATGCGGTCGCCGCGCTTGAGGCCGACGAGCGCGAAGGCGGGCAGGGAGGCCACCTCCAGGGCGACGACGAGGGTCGCGAGGTCCCGGGAGGCGGGCAGCAGGGCGGCTCCGGCGGCCGAGGAGAGCAGCAGGAACCAGTACTCGCCGGCCGGGAGCCTCTCGCGGGTCTCGTCCAGGGAGAGCAGCGCGGTGAGGAGCGCGCCGCCGAGGACGAGGAGCTGGATGACGAGGGTGAAGTGGTCGGCGGTGTAGCTGCACGCCGTGACCCGCGTGTCGGGGGTGAGGCAGAAGGTGGAGCGGTCGCCGGCCCGCAGCGGGAGGAGGAGTGCGAGGGCGGCGGCGAGGCCGCCGATCGCGGTCCAGCCGAGGATCCGCTTGCGCTCCGGCGGGACGAAGAGGTCGGCGACGAGGACGGCGAGGGCGACCGCGGCCGTGAGGACGGGGGGCGCGATCGTGAGCCAGTCGACGGACTGGACGAGCTGCGACGTCACTGGGTGCCTCCGGCGAGGAGCTTCTGGACGGCCGGGTCGGTGAGGCCGAGGAGGACGGCGGGCCAGAGTCCGGCGAGGACGGTGAGGGCGACGAGCGGGGTCCAGGCGGCGAACTCGTACCCCTGGACGTCGGCGATCGGGGCCTCCCCGGCGGGCCGGGGGCCGCCCATGCAGACGCGGCGGACGACGATCAGGAGGTACGCGGCGGTGAGCAGGGTGCCGAAGGCGCCGATCGCCGTGAAGGTGAGGAAGGCGGGGCGGCTGAGGCCCTCAGCGGGGTCGAAGGCGCCGAAGAGGGCCAGCATCTCGCCCCAGAAGCCGGCGAGGCCGGGCAGGCCGAGGGAGGCGACGGCGGCGAAGGCGAGGAGGGCGCCGAGGCGGGGGGCGCGGCCGTAGAGGGCGGCCCCGGTGGCGCCGGCGAGGGTGTCGAGGTCGGCGGTGCCGTACCGGTCCTTGACCGCGCCGGCCAGGAAGAAGAGCAGTCCGGTGACGAGGCCGTGGGCGACGTTGGCGAAGAGGGCGCCGTTGACCCCGGTGGGGGTCATGGTGGCGATGCCGAGGAGCACGAAGCCCATGTGGCCGACGGAGGAGTACGCGATGAGCCGCTTGAGGTCGCCCTTGGCGCCGGGGCGCGCGAGGGCGAGGCAGGCGAGCGAGCCGTAGACGATCCCGGCGACGGCGAAGGCGGCGAGGTACGGGGCGAAGGTCCGCATGCCGTCGGGTGCGATCGGCAGGACGATCCGGACGAGGCCGTACGTGCCCATCTTGAGCAGGACGCCGGCGAGGAGGACGGAGCCGACGGTGGGGGCGGCGGTGTGGGCGTCCGGGAGCCAGCTGTGCAGCGGCCACATCGGGGTCTTCACGGCGAGCCCGATCCCGATCGCGAGAACGGCGATGACCTGCACGGACGTGGTCAGTCCGCGGCCGTTGTCAGTGGCGAGTGCCACCATGTCGAATGTGCCCGACTTCACACCGATGAGGAGGAGTCCGAGCAGCATGACGACGGAGCCGAGGAGCGTGTAGAGGACGAACTTCGTGGCGGCGGCGCGCCTGCCCTCGCCGCCCCAGCGGGCGATGAGGAAGTACATCGGGATGAGGACCGTCTCGAAGGCCAGGAAGAACAGGACGAGGTCGAGGACGGCGAAGGTGGCGAGGGTGCCGGACTCCAGGACGAGGAGGAGTGCCACGAAGGCCTTGGGGGCGGGGCCCGCCGGAGGCTTGAAGTAGGAGTGGAGCGCGCAGAGGAAGCTCAGGAGCGCGGTCAGGACCAGGAGGGGGAGGGAGATGCCGTCGACACCGAGGTGGATGCGCACGTCCAGTGCCCTGATCCAGCTGATGTCGGTCGTGGCCTGCATCGTCGAGGGGTGGTCGTGGTCGAAGCCGGCCGCGAGGACGAGCGTGGCGAGCAGGATCACGCCGGTGACGGTGACGCCGTGGCGCAGGACGGCCTGGTCGGGTGACGTCCCCTTCAGCCCCGGCGGGGCGGGGAGGAGGGCCGCGGCGGCGCCGAGGAGCGGCCCGGCGACGATCAACGCCAGGAGGAACTGCATCACGGATTCGCTGATATCGATCACGGCTCACGCTCCGGCGACGGCGTTGGCGAGGGCGACTGCGGCGATCGCCAGGACGACGGAGCCGGCGAGCAGGGCGCTCAGATAGGTCTGGACGTTGCCGGTCTGGGCGCGGCGGACGAGCCACCCCAGGCCCTTGGCGGATCCGGCGGCGCCCCGGACGTAGGTGTCGACGACCTCGCGGTCCAGGAAGCGGACCAGGGAGGCGGCGGCGAGTACGGGGCGGACGAAGGCGGCCCGGTAGGCGGCGTCCAGGTGGAAGCCGTCGGCGGCGGGGCGGTGCAGCGGCCCGAGGAGGGCGCGGCCGGGGTCGGCCGGGTCCTCGGCGGGGTGCGGCAGGTGCAGCGCCTCGGCCTCGACCAGGCCCGCGTCGGCGTCCGGGTGGGCGACGTGCTGGGTGGGGACGACGGGGGCCCGGGCGGCGAGGGTGCGCCAGACGGCATAGGTGACGGCCGCTCCGGCGACGGCGAGGCCGGTGCCGAGGACGGCGGTGACGAGGGTCGGGGCGAGTTCGTTCCCGTCGAACCAGTCGGGGAGGTGGCGGACGGTCAGGCCGAAGCCGAGGGAGGGGACGGCCAGGACCCACAGGACGGAGGTCATGGCGATCGGCTGGCGGCCGTGATCGGGGGCTTCGGCGCCCCGGCCCCGGAAGGTGCGCAGCCAGAGGCGGAGGGCGTAGGCGGCGGTGAGGAGGGCGGTCAGGAGGCCCGCGACGAGGACGGTCCAGCCGGCTCCGGCGGGGGCGGCGGTCCGGTCCCCGAGCGCGGTGTGCTCGGCGGCCACCAGGACGGCCTCCTTGGAGAAGAAGCCGGCGAAGGGCGGGATCGCGGCGAGGGCGAGGAGGGCGACGGTCATCGTCCAGTACGCGTCCGGGATCCGCTTCGCGAGGCCGCTCATGCGGGACATGGCGGTCAGCGAGTTCGTACCGGCGGCGTGGATGACCGCGCCGGCGGCGAGGAAGAGCAGGGCCTTGAAGGCGGCGTGCGAGAGGAGGTGGAAGACGGCGGCGCCCCGGTCGCCGACGGCGAGGGCTCCGGCCATGTAGCCGAGCTGGCCGATCGTCGAGTAGGCGAGGACCCGCTTGATGTCGTCCTGGGCGAGCGCGGCGAGCGCCGAGCCGACCATGGTGACCGCGGCCATCACGGCGAGGACGGTCATCGCGGCGGCGGAGGCGGCGAAGACGGGGAGCAGCCGGGCGGTGAAGTAGATGCCGGCGGCGACCATCGTGGCGGCGTGGATGAGCGCGGAGACGGGGGTGGGGCCGGCCATGGCGTCCGGGAGCCAGGTGTGCAGCGGGAACTGCGCGGACTTGCCCGCGACGCCGGCGAGCAGCAGCAGCGCGACGAGGGTGGGGTGGTCGAGGCCGCCGGTCGCGACGGCGCCGAGGACCCCGGTGATCCGGAAGGTGCCGGCGTCGGCGGCGAGCGCGAAGAGGCCGATGAGGAAGGGGACGTCGCCGAGCTTGGTGACGAGGAAGGCCTTGAGGGAGGCGGACCGGGCCTCGGGGGTCTCCCAGTAGTGGCCGACGAGGAAGTACGAGCAGATGCCCATGACCTCCCAGCCGACCAGGAGCACCATCAGGTCGCCGGAGTAGACGACGAGGAGCATCGCGGCGGTGAAGAGGGAGACGAGCGCGGCGTACGAGGGGTAGCGGGGGTCCTCGCGGAGGTAGCCGGTCGAGTAGATCTGCACGCAGGTCGCGACGGTGCCGACGAGGACGGCGACGAGGGCGGCGAAGCCGTCGACGTGCAGGGCCAGGTCGATCGGGACCGAGCCGGTGGGGGTGAGCTCGGTGGCGGCGTCGATCGCCTTCCCGCCGCCCTGGCGGACCGCCACGAGCACGGCCAGGACGGCGGCGGCGAGGGTCGGGAGGACGGCGAGGGGGCGGACGAAGCCGGGGGCGGTGCGGCCGAGGAGGAACCCGGCGGCGGAGCCGAGGAAGGGGAGGAGGGGGACGAGGACGGCGAGGGTGGTGGTGGTCACGCGGCGGCCTCGGCCTTCTCGTCGGAGGTCTTGTCCGGGTCCGGGTGCTCCGCCGTGTCGCGGAGGCGGTCGACGTCCGAGGTGCCGCGGTTGCGGTGGACCATCAGGACGATCGCGAGGCCGATGCCGATCTCCGCGGCGGCGACGGCGATGGTGAAGAGGGTGAGGGCCTGGCCGGCGTGGAGGGCGTCGCGGAGCCAGACGTCGAAGGCGACGAGGTTGAGGTTGACGGCGTTGAGCATGAGCTCGACGGACATCAGGACGAGGATCGCGTTGCGGCGGGCGAGGACGCCGTAGAGGCCGGTGCAGAAGAGGAGGGCGGCGAGGACGGCGGGGTAGGCGAGGTGCATCAGCGTTCCCCCTCGTTCTTCTTCCGGGAGAGCACGATGGCGCCGACCAGGGCGGCCAGGAGGAGCACGGACAGCGCCTCGAAGGGCAGCACCCAGTGCCGGAAGAGGATCGAGCCGGTCACCTCGGTGGAGCCCTGGACGGCTCCGTCGAGGTCGATCCAGGTCGTGCGGAACGCGTCGACGACCACCCAGACGAGCGCGGCCGCGGCGGCCAGGGCCACGGCGAGGGCGACCGGGCGGTTGGCCGAGTCGGTGTCCGGGGAGCGGCCGATGGGGGCCTTGGTGAGCATGAGGCCGAAGAGGAGGAGGACGACGACGGAACCGACGTAGATCAGCACCTGCACCCAGGCGATGAACTCGGCGGTCAGGAGCAGGTACTCGACGGCGAGGCCGCCGAGGGCCACGACCAGCCAGAGGGCGGCGTGCACCAACTGGCGGGTGGTGACGGTGACGACGGCGGCGCCGAGGGTGACGAGGCCGACGAGGAGGAAGGCGATCTCCACGCCGGTGGGCGAGAGGAAGCCGTGGCTTTGCTGTACCGCTTGTACTGCTTGTGCTGCTTGTGCCGCTTGTGCCGCTTGTACTGCTGTCAGGATCACTGCTGTTCCCCCTCGGCCGCCGCTGCCGCCGCGGCCTTCTCCGCCGCCTTGCGGGCGGCGGCGATCTCCTTCGGTTCCTCCGCGCGCGGGTCGAGCGCGGGCGGTTCCGGGACCGTCCACATCCACTCGCGGAGCTTGTCGCGCTCGTGCGTCAGCTCGTGGATGTCGGTCTCCGCGTACTCGAACTCGGGCGACCAGAACAGCGCGTCGAAGGGGCAGACCTCGATGCAGATGCCGCAGTACATGCAGAGCGCGAAGTCGATGGCGAAGCGGTCGAGGACGTTCCGGCTGCGCTCGCGGCCGCCGGGGGCGGCGGGCGGCACCGTCTCCTTGTGGGAGTCGATGTAGATGCACCAGTCGGGGCACTCGCGGGCGCAGAGCATGCAGACCGTGCAGTTCTCCTCGAACAGGCCGATGACCCCACGGGTGCGGGGCGGGAGTTCGGGCTGTACGTCGGGGTACTGCGCGGTGTGCGAGCGCCGCGTCATCGTGCGGAGGGTGACGGCGAGGCCCTTGGCGAGGCCGGAACCCGGGATGCCGGGTCGGGAGGGCGGGAGCAGAGGAGCCATTACTGGATCGCCACCTTCACGATGCCGGTGAGCGCGATCTGCGCGAGGGCGAGCGGGACGAGCGCCGTCCAGGCGAGGCGCTGGAGCTGGTCCTCGCGCAGGCGCGGGTAGCTGACCCGCAGCCAGATGACGACGAAGGCGAGGACGGCGGTCTTCAGGAGGGTCCAGACCCAGCCGAGGCCGTCGGCGCCGAGGGGGCCGTGCCAGCCGCCGAGGAAGAGGACGGTGGTGAGGCCGCAGAGCACGACGATGCCCGCGTACTCGGCGAGCAGGAAGAGCGCGAAGCGGAGGCCGGTGTACTCGGTGTACGCGCCGAAGATGATCTCCGAGTCCGCGACCGGCATGTCGAACGGCGGCCGCTGGAGTTCGGCGAGGCCGGCCACGAAGAAGACGAGCGCGCCGACGATCTGCCAGGGCACCCACCACCACGCGAAGGCGTTCAGGATGCCGGGGAGGGAGACGGTGCCGGCGGCCATCGCGACGGAGGCGGCGGCGAGGAGCATCGGGAGCTCGTACGCGAGGAGCTGGGCGGCGGTGCGCAGGCCGCCGAGCAGCGAGAACTTGTTCGCGGACGCCCAGCCGGCCATGAGGCTGCCGAGGACGCCGACGCCCATGACGGCGAGCACGAAGAAGATGCCGGCGTCGACGACCTGCCCGACGGCCCCTTCCTCCGGGCCGACCGGGATCGCGACGAGGACGAGGAGGTACGGGAGGAGGGCGACGGCCGGCGCGAGCTGGAAGACCCGCCGGTCGGCGTCCTTCGGGACCACGTCCTCCTTCTGCGCGAACTTCACGCCGTCGGCGACGAGCTGGGCCCAGCCGTGGAAGCCGCCGGCGTACATGGGGCCGAGGCGGCCCTGCATGTGGGCCATGACCTTGTGCTCGGTCTGGCCGACGACGAGCGGCAGCACGAGGAAGACGGCGAAGACGACGAGGAGCCGGAGGGCGACGTCGAGTACGTCGTTCACGCGGGATCGCCTCCGGCGGGGTGGGTGGGGTCGGCGGGGTCGGGGTCGGTGGGCTTTTCCTTGCCGGGTTCGGCGTCCTCGCCGGGTTCGGCGTCCGTGCCGGGTTCGGCGTCCGTGCCGGGTTCGGCCGGGGCGGTGGCGGTGTCCGGCTCCGCCGGGGCGGCGGGCTCCGCCGGGGCCGCCGGGGCCTCCTGCGGGGCCGGGGCCGGTGCGGTGTCCTGTTCCGCCGGGGCCGCCGGTTCCTCGTCGAAGGCCGGGCGGGCGTGGTGCCAGGGGGCGTCCGAGCTGCGGTGGGCGCGGGGGGCCCTCGGTTCCGGGGGCGTCTGGCTCGCGGAGCCGTCCGAGGCCGAGCGGGAGCGGCGTACCGGAGCACCCGGCTCCCCCACCGCCTGGCTCGCGGAGCCGTCCGACGCGGAACGGGAGCGGCGCGGCGGGCGCGGCGTCTCGGGCGGGGTCTCCCCCGCCGCGTCCCCTGCGGGCGCCTGGCTGACCGAGCCGTCCGACGCGGAGCGGGAGCGGCGCGCCGGAGTGCCCGGTTCCTCCGCCGTCCGGCTCGCCGAACCCTCCGACACCGAGCGGGTCCGGCGGGCCGGGGCCGTCGTCGGGTCCTGGCTCGCCGAGCCCTCCGACGCCGAACGGGCACGACGTACCGGGGGCGTCGTCGTCGGGTCGGCCGGGGTGGTGTCCGTCGTCGTGCGGGTGCGGCGGGCCGGGCGTTCGGCGCGGGTGGGGGCCGGGGGGAGCTGGCCCTTGAGGGGGCCCCACTCGTTGGGGTCCGGGACGCCCGGGGGGAGCATCTGGCGGCGCTTGGGGCCGCCTTCGTGCGACTCGCCCGGCTCCTTCGCGCCCGGCCACGCCTTGGCGACCCGGGCCGCGAGGACGAAGTCCTTGCGCAGCGGGTGGCCCTCGAAGTTCTCGGGGAGGAGCAGCGGGACCAGGTTCGGGTGGCCCGTGAAGTCCACGCCGAACATCTCGTGGGTCTCGCGCTCGTGCCAGCCCGCGCCCGCGTACACGTCCACCGCCGTCGGGAGGGCGGGGGCCGCGTGCGGGACCGTCGTACGGACGAGGAGGCGGCGCGGGGAGCCCTCCGCGAGGGACACCACGTGGGCGCAGACCCGGAACCCCGTGCCCGGCTCGTCGACCGCGCTCAGCCAGTCGAAGTAGGTGCAGCCCAACGTGTCGCGGGCCGTCGTCAGGGCCGCGATCCAGGAGGCCGGCGGGACGTCGACCGTCAGCAGGTCGTACGCCCGTTCCGCCGTCGCCTCCTCGCCGAAGACCTCCGTCACCGACTCCGGGAGGATGTCGTACGTGCTCATGCCGTGCCTCCCGGCGGGGGCGTCAGCGGGCTCGTCAGTTCCGCGACCGAGGGGGGCGCCGCGTACCGCTCCGCCAGGCTCTCCCGCGCGATCTTCTCCTGGAGCTTGAGGATGCCCTGGAGGAGCGCCTCGGGCCGGGGCGGGCAGCCCGGTACGTACACGTCGACCGGGATGATCTGGTCGACGCCCTTCGTCACGGAGTACGAGTCCCAGTACGGGCCGCCGCAGTTGGAGCAGGCGCCGAAGGAGATGACGTACTTCGGCTCGGGCATCTGCTCGTAGAGGCGCTTCACGGCCGGTGCCATCTTGTCCGTCACCGTGCCCGAGACGATCATCAGATCGGCCTGGCGCGGTCCGGGCGCGAAGGGGATCACGCCGAGGCGGATGAAGTCGTGCCGGGCCATCGACGCGGCGATGAACTCGATCGCGCAGCAGGCGAGGCCGAAGTTGAAGACCCACAGGCTGTAGCGGCGGCCCCAGTTCAGGACCACCTTCATCGGCTCCGGGGCCAGGCGGGCGAGCGGTCCCAGCTTCGGGGCGGGCAGGGCCACGGGCTCGGGAGCGGTTCCGGGGACTCCGGGTGTTACGTCCATGCCAGGACGCCCTTCTTGTACGCGTAGAGCAGCCCCACGGCCAGGAAGCCGAGGAAGACGAACATCTCGACCAGGGTCGTGGCGCCGTAGCCGGGCGCGGCGAAGACCGTCGCCCAGGGGAAGAGGAAGATCGAGTCGACGGCGAAGATCACGTAGAGGAAGGCGTACACGTAGTAGCGGACCTGGGTGTGCGCCCAGCCCTCCCCCACGGGGTCGACGCCGCACTCGTACGTGAGGAGCTTCTCGGGCGTCGGCACGACGGGCCGCAGCAGCCTGCCCGCGCCGAACGCCACGGCGACGAAGAGCACGCCGACGACGGCGAGCAGGCCGACGACGGAGTACGTCTGGAAGTAGTCCGCCGCGTCGGCCGCGACAACGGTCGGTTCCCGCACGTCCGCCCCTCGGTCCAGGTGCCCCATGGGTCACTTCTGTTCTGTACGCATCTGTACGCACGCGAGTCTAGGCCCTGCTAAAGGGACCGTAAGCAGTCGTGGTGACCGTTCCCGCGCGGGCTCCGGGTCGGCCCCGGACCGGCCCCGGACCGGCCCCGGTGGGGTTAACCCCCCTTCCGTTCGACCGTCTCCCCCATGGCGGCGCGTGATCCGCGCCGGGCACCCTGGGGCCCATGAGTGCCGATCACGACTCCGCCGCCGCTTCCGCCACCGCCCCGGCGCGTCCCCGTACCGCCTACGGGAAGGAGACCTGGAAGGAGATCGTCTTCCTCCTCTCCAACCTCCTCACGACGCTGGCCGGTTTCGTCTACGCGGTGGTGAGCGTCCTGCTCGGGGTGGGCCTCTCGGTCACCGTGATCGGCCTCCCGCTGCTCGCCCTCGGCCTCGGCGGCGCCCGGCTGCTCGGCCGGTCGGAGCGGGGGCGGGCCCGGGGCCTGCTCGGCGTCGCGGTCCGGGAGCCGTCCCCGCTGCCCCGGCGCGACGGCTTCTTCGGCTGGCTGTGGTCCGCGCTGAAGGACCCGGTGGCCTGGCGGACCCAGTTGTACGGGCTGATCCGGCTGCCCTGGGGGATCGTGACCTTCACGGTCACCCTGGTCTCGCTCCTCGTCCTCTGGCCCGTGCTCCCCTTCCTCGCGCGGTTGCTCGCGAGCGCCGACCGGGGCATGGTCCGGGGGCTGCTCTCGCCCTCCGACGAGCTGGAGCGGCGGATCGCCGAGCTGGAGTCGGACCGGGGCGTGGTCGTCGACACCGCCGCCGCCGACCTGCGGCGCATCGAACGCGACCTGCACGACGGCGCGCAGGCCCGGCTCGTCGCCCTCGCGATGGGGCTCGGTCTGGCGAAGGAGAAGCTCCTCGACGACCCGGAGGCCGCCGCCGCGATGGTCGACGAGGCGCACGGCGAGGTGAAGCTCGCGCTCCAGGAGCTGCGGGACCTGGCCCGGGGCATCCACCCGGCCGTCCTCACCGACCGGGGGCTCGGCGCCGCCCTGTCCTCCGTCTCGGCGCGCTGCACGGTGCCGGTGCGGGTCGACGTCGACCTGGCCGAGCGGCCGGCGGAGGCGATCGAGGGCATCGCGTACTTCACGGTCTCGGAGCTGCTCCAGAACGTCTCCAAGCACTCCCGCGCCCGGTCCGCCTCCGTGGAGGTGTGGCGGGCGGGCGGAAGGCTGATGCTCCAGGTCCGGGACGACGGCGCCGGCGGGGCGCGCCTCGACGGCGGCACGGGGCTCGCCGGGCTCGCGGAGCGCCTCGGCGCGGTCGACGGCGTCCTCGTCCTGGACTCCCCGGCGGGCGGGCCGACGACGGTCACGGCGGAGCTGCCGTGGCGGGACCGGGTCGCGGCCGCCCGGTAGAACCCCCGGGCCCCCGGGCCCCCGGGCCCCCGGGCCCCCGGGGTGGGGAAAACCCCCGCCCGCAGACGCCGACCTCCCTCATGGTCCGGCCCCCGCCGGAACGGAATCCTGGAACACGCACCGCACCGCCCCGAGTCCACCGCCAGGACACCAGCAGAGAAGGACGTTCGCCATGCCCTCCCACCGACTCCCCGCCGCGATCCGCGCGCCGTTCGAGGGGCGCACCTGGCGCGCCCTCGGGTACGTGCTGATCGGCCTCCCGCTGAGCATCTGCTGGTTCGCGCTCTCCGTCTCCCTCGTCTCGACCGGCGTCGGGCTGCTCGTCACCTTCCTCGGCGTCCCGGTCCTGGCCGGGGCGCTCGCCCTGTGCCGGGGCTTCGGCGCGGTGGAGCGGGCCCGGGCGCGGGCGCTGCTCGGCCTGGACGTGACGGCGCCGGAGCCGGTGCGCGGCCGGACCGGCGGGGCGTTCTCGTGGATGGGGGCCATGCTGAAGAGCGGGGCCTCGTGGCGGCACCTGCTCTACGCGTTCGTGCACATGCCGTGGGCGGTGTTCTCCTTCTCGGTGACGGTCGCGTTCTGGGGATGGGGCTGGAGCCTCTTCACGTATCCGCTGTGGCAGTGGACGTTCCCCGCGTACGTCGGGGAGGACGGGATCCAGCTGTACGGCGACGGGACGCACGGCCTGTACCTGGACTCGCCCTTCGAGATCGCGGTCACCAGCGCGATCGGCCTGCTGTTCGTCCTGGTCGGGCCGTGGCTGCTGCGCGGGCTCGTCGCCGTCGACCGGTTCCTGGTGGCCGGGCTGCTCGGCCCGTCCCGGCCGGCCTCGCGCGTGACGGAGCTGGAGTCGGACCGGGGCGTGCTCGTGGACACCGCCGCCGCCGACCTGCGGCGCATCGAGCGGGCGCTGCACGACGGCGCGCAGGCCCGGCTGTCGGCGCTCGCCATGGACCTGGGCCTGGCGAAGGAGAGGCTGGCGGAGGACCCGAAGGCGGCGGCGGTCCTGGTGGACGAGGCGCACGGCGAGGTGAAGCTGGCGCTCCAGGAGCTGCGGGACCTGGCCCGGGGCATCCACCCGGCCGTCCTCACCGACCGGGGCCTGGACGCGGCCCTGTCGGCGGTGGCCTCGCGCTGCGCGGTGCCGGTGTCGGTGGACGTGGACCTGCCGGCGCGGCCGGTCGCGGCGATCGAGGGGATCGCGTACTTCACGGTCTCGGAGCTCCTGCGGAACGTCACCGAGCACGCGCGGGCGCGGCGCGCCCGGGTGGACGTGTGGCGCTCGGGCGACCGGCTGATGATCCAGGTCCGGGACGACGGCGTCGGCGGCGCGGAGGCGGCGGCCGGGCGGAGCCTGGCGGCGCTCTCCGAGCGGGTCGGGGCGGTGGACGGGGTCCTGGTCGTGGACTCGCCGGCGGGCGGCCCGACGACGGTCACGGCCGAACTGCCCTGGCGGGCGTAGCTCCCGTCCGGCGGGTCGGGGTCGCGGCCCCGGCCCCGGTCCGCCGGACGGAACCCGGGTCCTCCGGGGGCTCCCGGGTGCGATGCTGGGGCTTCGACGGAAGACCGGACGACCTGATCGTGGGGGCTGTGGGGCGTGGGAGAGCGGGACGTGGCGGGACGGGTGCGGGTGGTCATCGCCGAGGATTCGGTACTGCTCCGGGAGGGGCTGACCCGGCTCCTGACCGACCTGGGGCACGAGGTCGTCGCCGGGGTCGGCGACGGCGAGGCCCTGGTGGAGACGGTGGGGAAGCTCGCGGCCGAGGGGACGCTGCCGGACGTGGTGGTGGCGGACGTGCGGATGCCGCCGACCCACACGGACGAGGGCGTGCGGGCGGCGGTGCGGCTGCGCAAGGACCATCCGGGGCTCGGGGTGCTCGTCCTGTCGCAGTACGTGGAGGAGCAGTACGCCACCGAGCTCCTGGCCGGTTCCAGCCGGGGCGTGGGCTACCTCCTGAAGGACCGGGTCGCGGAGGTCCGCGAGTTCGTGGACGCGGTCGTCCGGGTCGCCGGGGGCGGCACGGCCCTGGACCCGGAGGTCGTGCAGCAGCTCCTCGGCCGCAGCCGGCAGCAGGACGTCCTGGCGCACCTGACCCCGCGCGAGCGGGAGGTCCTGGGCCTGATGGCGGAGGGGCGGACGAACTCGGCGATCGCGAAGGCGCTGGTCGTGAGCGACGGCGCGGTGGAGAAGCACATCAGCAACATCTTCCTGAAGCTGGGACTCTCGCCGAGTGACGGCGATCACCGGCGGGTACTCGCCGTACTGACGTACCTGAGGTCATGAGGTCATGAGGTCCTGCGGGGCTGAGGTCCTGCGGGGCTGAGGGGCTGAGGTCCCGAGGGGCTCCGGGGCCGCCGGGCCCCGGGTGACCGCCCGCCGGTTCCGGCCTCCCGGCCGCCGGAACCGGCCCCCGGGCGACAGAAAGACCGGAACCAGACCTTCCGGAATACTTCGGACAGCGACACGACGTGACGAACCCGGACAGAACGGACCCCGAAAAGCGGTCCACGATGCAAGAAGTCCGGGGAGACTCGCCCCCGCCGTCGTAGGGTGGGCAGCGGGACGGACGGTGATCGGCCGACCGCGCCCCGAGCTCCTCCCCGCCTCCGGCGGAGAGTCCCCTTGCCACGAGGGAGGTCCAGTTCAGTGACCAGCCAGGTCAGCAGCGAGGCCGGTGAGGCCCTGCTCGGGGAGCAGAGAGGCGCCCCGGCCGCGTCCCAGGACGGCAGCGCGAAGGAGGTCCGGCGCCTCGATCGGGTGATCATCCGCTTCGCGGGCGACTCGGGCGACGGCATGCAGCTCACGGGTGACCGGTTCACCTCGGAGACGGCGTCCTTCGGGAACGACCTGTCGACGCTGCCGAACTTCCCGGCCGAGATCCGGGCGCCCGCCGGGACGCTGCCGGGCGTGTCCTCGTTCCAGCTCCACTTCGCCGACCACGACATCCTCACCCCGGGCGACGCGCCGAACGTACTGGTCGCGATGAACCCGGCGGCGCTGAAGGCGAACATCGCCGACGTGCCGCGCGGCGGCGAGGTCATCGTCAACACCGACGAGTTCGCCAAGCGGGCGATGGCGAAGGTCGGCTACGCGGTCTCGCCGCTGGAGGACGGCTCCCTGGAGGGCTACCGGGTGCATCCGGTGCCGCTGACGACGCTGACCCTGGAGGCGCTGAAGGACTTCGGCCTGCCCCGCAAGGAGGCCGAGCGGTCGAAGAACATGTTCGCGCTCGGGCTGCTGTCCTGGATGTACCACCGGCCGACCGAGGGCACCGAGGCGTTCCTGCGCCGCAAGTTCGCGAGGAAGCCGCAGATCGCCGAGGCGAACGTGGCCGCGTTCCGGGCCGGCTGGAACTTCGGGGAGACCACCGAGGACTTCGCCGTCTCCTACGAGGTCGCCCCCGCGACCCGCGCCTTCCCCACGGGCACGTACCGCAACATCTCGGGGAACCTGGCCCTGTCGTACGGCCTGGTCGCCGCCGCCCGCCGGGCCGACCTGCCGCTCTACCTCGGCTCGTACCCGATCACCCCGGCCTCCGACATCCTGCACGAGCTGTCGAAGCACAAGAACTTCGGCGTGCGGACCTTCCAGGCCGAGGACGAGATCGCCGGGATCGGCGCCGCGCTCGGCGCGGCCTTCGGCGGCTCGCTCGCCGTCACCACCACCTCCGGCCCCGGGGTGGCGCTCAAGTCGGAGACGATCGGCCTGGCCGTCTCCCTGGAGCTGCCGCTGCTGATCGTCGACATCCAGCGCGGCGGCCCGTCGACCGGCCTGCCGACCAAGACCGAGCAGGCCGACCTGCTCCAGGCGATGTACGGGCGCAACGGCGAGGCGCCCGTGCCGGTCGTCGCGCCGCAGACGCCCGCCGACTGCTTCGACGCGGCGCTCGAAGCGGCCCGGATCGCCCTGACGTACCGCACGCCGGTCTTCCTGCTCTCCGACGGCTACCTCGCCAACGGCTCCGAGCCGTGGCGGATCCCCGACACCGGCGAGCTGCCCGACCTGCGGACCGCGTTCGCCACCGGCCCCAACCACACCCTGGGCGACGGCACCGACGTCTTCTGGCCCTACAAGCGCGACCCCGAGACCCTCGCCCGGCCGTGGGCCGTGCCCGGCACGCCCGGACTCGAACACCGCATCGGCGGCATCGAGAAGCAGGACGGCACGGGGAACATCTCCTACGACCCGGCCAACCACGACTTCATGGTCCGCGTCCGCCAGGCCAAGGTCGACGGCGTCGACGTGCCCGACGTCGAGGTCGACGACCCGGACGGCGCGCGCACCCTGGTCCTCGGCTGGGGCTCCACCTACGGGCCGATCACCGCCGCCGTGCGGCGCGTCCGCCGCGAGGGCGGCCACGTCGCCCAGGCCCACCTGCGCCACCTGAACCCCTTCCCGAAGAACCTCGGCGAGGTGCTGAAGCGGTACGAGACGGTCGTCGTCCCCGAGATGAACCTCGGCCAGCTCGCCACCCTGCTCCGGGCGGCGTACCTGGTCGACGCGCGCAGCCACACCCAGGTCAACGGCATGCCGTTCAAGGCCGAGCAGCTCGCCGCCGTCCTCAAGGAGGCCATCGATGCCTGAGTCCGCCGAGTCGCTCCTGCACCTGGTGCCGAAGGCCGAGGCCGTCCAGTCGATGAAGGACTTCAAGTCCGACCAGGAAGTGCGCTGGTGCCCCGGCTGCGGCGACTACGCCGTCCTGGCCGCCGTCCAGGGCTTCATGCCCGAACTCGGCCTGGCCAGGGAGAACATCGTCTTCGTCTCCGGCATCGGCTGCTCCTCCCGCTTCCCGTACTACATGAACACCTACGGGATGCACTCCATCCACGGCCGGGCCCCCGCCATCGCCACCGGTCTGGCCACCTCGCGCCGCGACCTGTCGGTCTGGGTGGTCACCGGCGACGGCGACGCGCTGTCCATCGGGGGCAACCACCTCATCCACGCCCTGCGCCGCAACGTCAACCTCAAGATCCTGCTCTTCAACAACCGGATCTACGGCCTGACCAAGGGCCAGTACTCCCCCACCTCCGAGGTCGGCAAGATCACCAAGTCGACCCCGATGGGCTCCCTGGACGCGCCCTTCAACCCGGTCTCGCTGGCGCTCGGCGCGGAGGCGTCCTTCGTGGCCCGCACGGTCGACTCCGACCGCAAGCACCTCACCGAGGTCCTGCGGCAGGCCGCCGACCACAACGGCACGGCCCTGGTGGAGATCTACCAGAACTGCAACATCTTCAACGACGGGGCCTTCGACGTCCTGAAGGACAAGGACCGGGCCCAGGAGGCGGTGATCCGGCTGGAGCACGGGCAGCCGATCCGCTTCGGCGCCGACCTCGCCAAGGGGGTCGTGCGGAACGCGGCCACCGGTGACCTGGAGGTCGTCGACGTGACGCCCGCGAACGAGGGCGAGATCCTCGTCCACGACGCCCGTGCCACCACCCCCACCACCGCCTTCGCGCTCTCCCGCCTCGCCGACCCCGACACCCTCCACCGGACCCCCGTCGGGGTCTTCCGGTCGGTGGAGCGGCCGGTCTACGACACGCTCATGGCGGAGCAGCTCGACGCGGCCGTGGAGCGGCAGGGCAAGGGCGACCTCGCCCAGCTCCTCACCGGCAACGACACTTGGACCGTCGTCGGCTGACGCGACGGCGCGGAGAGGGAGGGCGGGTCCCCACGGACCCGCCCTCCCTCATGTCCTCCCCCTCATGTCCTCCCCCTCACGTCTTCCCCGTCCTCTTCGCCTCCGCCACCGCCGCGTCCGCGAACTCCCCCAGGAAGTACGGCTTCCCGTCCTTCACCTTCCAGAGGAAGAGCCCGACGAGGTTCGCGACGACGCTCTCCCTGCCGTCCGAGGAGTACGTCTTGGCGAGGCCCTTGTACGGGGTCTGGCGCAGGTCGTTCGCCACTCCGGACGCCACCGACTCGGAGTGGTTCCCGACCGTCGTGCCCAGCGCCCGGAGCGTCCAGTTGACGACGTCGTACGCCTCCGTGGCGTACGGCTCGACGGGGGTGGTGCCGGGCAGTCCCCAGCGCTTCCGGTACGCGGCGGTGAAGTCCTTCGCCGCCGGGAGGCCGTCCGGGTCGACGTGGCCCGTGCCGAAGTACCAGCCCTCGGCCGCCGGGCCCGCGAGGTCGAGGAACTCCCGGGTGAAGGGCTGTTCGACGCTGCCGCAGGGCCCCCGGAAGCCCCGGTCGCGCAGGGCCTTCGCGCAGAGGGCGGCCCGGCGCGGCGAGACCCCCACGTACATCACGGCCTGCGGGTCCGTCGCGAGGGCGGCCCGTACGGCGGAGGCGAAGTCCTCGCTGTCCGCCTCGACCGGGTGGGCGGTCACCGTCCCGCCCTTGGACTGCGAGGGCGGGGTCTGCTTGAGGCTCTTGATCGCGAACCAGGTGGACCGGCCGCCGTCGCGGTCCTCCACGAGGGCGGTCCGGACGATCCCGCGCTCGGAGAGGTAGCGCACGAACGGGACGATCATCGTGTCCGGGGAGGGGCGGGGCTCGAAGTAGGTGCGCTTGGTGGTCTGGCCCTCCACCGTGGTGCCGTTCGGGACGGCGGCGAGGACGCTCACCAGGGGGACGGAGCGGTCGACGAGCTCGGCCACGGCGGCGACCACGCTCGGGGCGGTCGTCGGGCCGACGACGCCGACGAGCCCCTCGTCCTTGAGCAGGGTGCGGGCGGCGGTCGTGGCGCGCTTTCCGTCCCCGCCGTCGTCCACGACCCGCAGGGTCACGTCGAAGGTCCGGTCCGGGCGGGCGTTGAAGGTCTCCACGGCCAGCCGGGCGCCGCGCTCCTGCGCCCGCCCGGCCTCCTCGGTGGGGCCGCTCAGATCGGTGAGGACGCCGATCGTGTACGCGGGGAGCGCGGCGCCCCCGCCCGTTCCCGCCCCCGTGCCCTTCCCGGCGGGGCCGCGGCCGAGGAGCCAGGCGGTCAGGCCGCCCGCTCCGGCGACGGCCGCCGCCGAGCCGGCCGCCAGGACGCGGCGGCGCGAGACCCCGGCGGGGGGTTCGGGGGCCGCGAGCACGGTCGGTTCGGGGACCGGCAGGTCGAGGACGCGGGAGGACCGCCGGGCGATGAGCGCGGGCAGGCCGGGCGGCAGCCAGTCCCCCGCCGGGCCCCCGGCCTCCCCGAGGGCGGCCCTCACCTCCGTGGCCGTGGGGCGGGCCGCCGGGTCCTTGGCCAGGCAGGCCGCGACCAGCGGCAGGATCGTGTCCGGGACCTCGCGGAGGTCCGGCTCCTCGTGGACGGTGCGGTAGACGACGGCGGCCACCGCGCCCGTACCGAAGGGGCGTTCGCCGGTGAGGGCGTACGCGAGGACGCAGCCGAGCGCGAAGACGTCGGCGGCCGGGCCGACCTCGTCCGCGACGCCGACGCGGGCCTGTTCGGGGGCGAGGAAGCCGGGGGTGCCGATCATCGCGTCCGTGGCGGTCAGGGCGGTGGCCCCGGCGGACCGGGCGATGCCGAAGTCGATGAGGCGCGGCCCGTCGAGGGCGAGGAGGACGTTCCCCGGCTTCACGTCCCGGTGGACGAGCCCCGCCGCGTGCACGTCGGCGAGCGCGTCCGCGAGCCGGGCGCCCAGGGCCCGCACGGTCGGTTCGGGCAGGGCGCCGTGCAGGGCGACGGCCTCGGCGAGCGAGGGGCCGGGGACGAACTCGGTCGCCAGCCAGGGTTCCCGGGCCTCCGGGTCGGCGCCGAGGACGCGGACCACCCAGCGGCCGGTGATCCGCCCGGCGGTCCGGGTCTCGCGGCGGAACCGCTCCCGGAAGCCGGGATCGGCGGCGTGCTCGGCGCGGACGATCTTGAGCGCGGCGAGCGTCCCGCCGGGGGTGCGGACGAGGTAGACCACGCCCATGCCGCCGGCGCCGAGGCGGCCGAGGAGCCGGTGGCCGGCGATCGAGGACGGGTCGGCCCTGCGGAGCGGCTGCACGGGCGGTCAGCTCTTCCGCAGGTTGGCGGGCACGGCGGGCGCGGCCCCGATCGACGTGTAGGCGCCGTTCTGCACGCCGTACACGAACGTGCCGACGCCGCTGAGGTCGCCGTACTCGTCGAAGGAGTACCCGCCCATGACGCCGGTGTACTTCTTGGCCCGGAGCTGCGCCCAGAGGCCCTTGCGGGCCGGGGTCCTGCCCGCCTTCGCGTTCCGGGCGAGCTGGTCGAGGACCATGTTCACGACGTCGTACGACTCGCCCGTGTAGTACGCGGGAGGGGCGCCGTAGCGCTTGCGGTGCGCGGCGACGAACCCGGCGGTCCTCTCCCGGTCCGCGGCCTTGATCTTGGTGTCCTTCTCTCGGGCCAGGGGGTCGAGGACGGGCACGCCGAAGAACCAGTTCTCGGCGGCGGGTCCGGCCTCCTTCAGGAAGGCGGGGCCGAAGGCGTGCTGGCCGACGAACCGGGGTCCGGTGAAGCCGAGTTCGGCGAGGGCGCGGGCGGCGAGGACGGCGGTCTCGCGGACCCCGCAGTGGACGTACGCGTCCATGCCGGCGTCGATCATCCCGCCGAGGATCCCGCGGTAGTCCCGCGCGTGGGCGGGGACGACCCGGTAGTGCGGGGTGATCTTGGCCTGTCCGAAGCCGAACTGGACGCCGCGCACGAGCAGCCAGCTGTACTGGTCGTCCGTGCGCTCCTGGAGGACCCCGGGCTTGCGGACGGCGGGCAGGAGCGTGACGGCGAACGCGAGGTACGCGCCGCCCATGAGGTGGCTGGGCATGGCCCGCAGCACCGTGGCGTTGGGCGGGCTCTCCTCGTCCCGCCGGGTGAACAGGTTGAATCCGGCGGAGGTGGTGAGCAGCGGGAGGCCGGACTCCTCGAAGGCGGGGAGCGCGGCCTGTCCGGTGTCGTCGGAGGTGGGGCCGAGGACGGCGACGACGCCGGGGTCGGTGGTGAGCCTGCGGGCCGCTTCGAGGGCGGCGTTCCGGTCGCCCCGGTCGTCGGAGACCTTGAGTTCGAGGGTGAACGGCTTGTTCTTCCGGGCGTTGAACTGCTCGACGGCGAGGCGGGCGCCGCGCTCCTGGGCCCGCCCGGTCTCCCCGGCGGGGCCGGAGAGGTCGGCGAGGACGCCGATCTTCCAGGTGGTGCGGGGCGGGGCGGCCTTGCCGTCGCCCTTCCTGCCGTCCTCGCCCCCGAGGGCCGACCGGACGGCGAGGGCTCCGCCGCCGGCGGCGAGGACGGCGGCGCCGGAGGCGAGGAGCAGGAAGCCGCGCCTGCTGCGCTTCGGCGGCTCCGCCGCCCCCGCGCCGGACGCGGTCGCGTCGATCTCGGGCAGGGCGAGCATCCGGGCGGAGCGCTCGGCGATGGTCCGCACGACGGGGGCGGGCAGCCACTCGGCGGCGGCGCCGGGGGTGTCCTCGACGAGCCGTACGCCGATCTCCGCGGCGGTCGGCCGGTCGGCGGGGTCCTTGGCGAGGCAGGCCCGGACGAGGTCGAGCAGCCCCTCGGGCACGCCGGTGAGGTCGGGCGCGTCGTGGACGGTCCGGTAGAGGAGGGCGTCCGGGGTGCCGGTGCCGAAGGGCGGGCGTCCGGTCGCCGCGTACGCGAGGAGGCAGCCGAGGGCGAAGACGTCGGCGGCGGGGCCGACGGCGTCGGCGCGGGCCTCGGCCTGCTCGGGGGCGAGGAAGCCGGGGGTGCCGACGACCATGTCGGTGGCGGTGAGGGCGGTCTCGCCGGTGGCGCGGGCGATGCCGAAGTCGATGAGCCGGGGGCCGTCGACGGCGAGCAGGACGTTGCCCGGTTTGACGTCCCGGTGGACGAGCCCGGCCGCGTGCACGGCGGCGAGGGCGCGGGCGACGGCCCAGCCGAGGAGCCGGACGCTCCGCTCGGGCAGTGCCCCGTGCGCGGTGACGGCCTCGCCGAGGGAGGGCCCGGCGACGAAGGCGGTGGCCATCCACGGTTCGGGGGCGTCCGGGTCGGCGCCGGTGACGGGGACGGCCCAGGGGCTGGAGACCCGCCGCGCGGCCTCGACCTCCCGCCGGAACCGGGCCCGGAAGTCGGGCTGGTCGGCCTGGTCGGCGTGGGTGACCTTGACGGCGGCGAGCTCGCCGTTGGCCGTGCGGCCCAGGTAGACGACGCCCATGCCGCCGGCCCCGAGCCGCCCGAGCAGCCGGTAACCGGCGATGACGGAGGGATCGGAGGGGAGGAGGGGGTGGAGGTCACCGGGGTGGGGACGGGGGGGTGCTGCTGGGGGGCGGGGGGCTTCGACCGGGGAGTGGGGGGGCTCGGCCGGGGGGCGGGGTGGGGTCCCTGCGGGGGTCCCTGCGGGAGGCTGGGGAGGGAACGGGGACGGGTTCTCCGCCGGAGGCCGGGGCGGGCTCCCTGCCGGGGGCCGGGGCGGGAACGGGGGCTCGTCCGGGGCCTGTCGGGGCAGTTGCGGGGTCCCTGCCGGGGGCGGGTTCTCCGCCGGAGGCTCGGCCGGGGACGGGTTCTCCACCGGAGGCTCGGCCGGGGGCCGGGAGTCCGCGTGCCCGGCTCCGGGCGAGTTCCGGCGGCCGGCGGCGGACCGGGCCGGCGGGGTCGGCAGGGGGCCGATCCGGGGGTCGCGCGGCGGCTGGGGCCCGGCCCCGTTCCCCGGCTCCCGACCGTCCACCGGCTCCCGACCGTTCCCCGGCTCCTGACCGTTCCCCGGCTCCCGACCGTTCCCCGGCTCCTGACCGTTCCCCGGCTCCCGGCCGTCCACCGGCTCCCGGCCGTCTCTCGGGTTCACGGGGCTCATGACTGGACCTCCAGCTCGTCCTTGACGCGTTCGAGCATGGTGACGAGGGCCTGGACCTGGGCGGTGACGGTGCCGACCGTCGTGCCGGTCGCCTGCTCGCTGTAGCCCGGGGCCCCCTTGACGACGGTGGCGACGGTGACCTGGCCGATCCGCGACTGGTACCAGCCGTAGAACTGCTTCCCGGGGACCGCGTCGCTGTAGTAGCCGCCGCGCTCGCCGAGGGAGTCGGTGGCGGTGTAGTTGCCGCCGAGGCCGAAGGGGTTGCCGAGGGAGATGAGCCCCTCGATGCGCTCGCCGTCGCGCAGCCTCTGGTTCGGGCAGCGGAGCGCCTCCTCCAGGGTCTCGGCCATCTCCCAGTCGGCGTCGTCCTCGGTGCGGTGCACGGTGACGGTGGCGGCGACCCGGAGGGTCCCCCGGCCGTCGGCGGCGGGGACCTCGCTGTAGGCGGTGACGCTGGAGAGGACGTCGGAGGGCCGGTTGCCGGTCTCCCAGGAGCAGCCGTCCCCGAGCACGGGCCAGTAGTCGGGGCCGCTGAGGTACGGGGTGCGCTTCACGTACTCCGGGCCCCAGGCGTCGGGCCCGGCGACGACGGCGAGGGCGATCCGCCTGGCGTCGGCGGCGTTCTTCGGCACCCGCTCCGGGTCGGGGGTGAAGTCCAGGGCGGTCGGCGTGGGGGCGGGCGTGGGGTCCGGAGCGGCCGTGGCCGTACCGCTCGGGGCCGGCGCCCCGCTCGTACTCCCCTTGCCGCCGGGTTTCGCCCCGTCGTCGCGGTCGTCGCCGCCGTCCGCGCACCCGGTCGCGATGAGCCCGCCCACCAGCACGGCGCAGCAGGCGCGCAGCAGTCTTCGGTCCCCGTACGCCACAGTTCCCCCACGGTCCCTACACGGATTGCCCGAACGGCGATCAGATCGTACGACCTGCCGGGTCAACCCACCGTGGCTACAACCTCATTGGGACAGAGCGGTGGCACTCTCGCGACGCGCCTCGTCGTACCGCTCGCGGGCCTCCTGGACGGCGGCGACCCGCTGCTCGCTCCAGTGGGCGAGCGCCCAGACCTGGCGGGCGGCCTCGGTGCCGAGCGGGGTGAGGGCGTAGTCGACGCGGGGCGGGATGACGGGTTTGGCGTCGCGGTGGACGAAGCCGTCGCGCTCCAGCGTCCGGAGCGTCTGGGCCAGCATCTTCTCGCTGACGTTCCCGATGCGGCGGCGCAGTTCGCTGAAGCGGTACGGCCGCTCCAGGAGGGACGCCATGACGAGGACGCCCCAGCGGCTGGTGACGTGCTCCAGGACGGCCCGCGAGGGGCACATCGGTTCGAAGACGTCGGGCAGCGGAGCCATCGCGCTCACCTCTTCACTTACCTCCATGCCAGTACCTTACTTCAAAGTGGGCACTTCCGAAAAGTTAGTGCGGGTCCTACGGTGAGTACAAGTTCAACGTTCACACACCCCACGCGTAAGGAAGCACCATGAGCATCGTCGTCACCGGAGCCACCGGACAGCTCGGCCGCCTCGTCGTCGACGCCCTCCTCTCCGCGGTCCCCGCCGAGGGCGCCGCCCCCGCCGGGCGGATCGTCGCCGTCGTCCGCGACAAGGAGAAGGCCGCGGACCTGGCCGAGCGCGGGGTCGAGCTGCGGATCGCCGACTACGGCCGCCCCGAGACCCTGGCGGACGCCTTCGAGGCCGGCGACCGGGTGCTCCTGATCTCCGGCAGCGAGGTCGGCCGGCGCGTCGCGCAGCACGCCGCCGTGATCGACGCGGCGAAGGCGGCGGGCGTGGCCCAGCTCGCGTACACCGGCGTCCTCGGCGGCGACGACGCCGACTTCGAGCTGGCCGCCGAGCACAAGGAGACCGAGCGCCTGATCCTCGCCTCCGGCCTGCCGTACACCCTCCTCCGCAACGGCTGGTACAGCGAGAACTACACCGCCAACCTGGCCCCCGTCCTCGCCCACGGCGCCGTCGTCTCCAACGCCGGCGAGGGCCGGATCGCCTCCGCCTCCCGCGCCGACTACGCCGCCGCCGCGGCCGCCGTCCTGACCGGCCCGGCCGAGGAGCACCTGAACGAGACGTACGAGCTGAGCGGCGACACCGCCTGGTCCTTCGCCGAGTACGCGGCCGAGGTCGCCGCCCGGTCCGGCCGAGAGGTCGTCTACACCCCCGTCTCCGCCGAGGCCCACCTGGAGATCCTCACCGGCGCCGGGCTCCCGCGCCCCTTCGCCGAGATCCTGGTCGACGTCGACCGGGCCGCCGAGCACGGCGCGCTCGCCCTGCGGACCGGCGACCTGACCCGGCTGATCGGCCGCCCGACCACCCCGGTCGGCGTCTCGATCCAGGAAGCGCTCGACGCCTCCTGACGACCGCCGGGCCGCCATGCCCGTACCGCAGGGCCGTCACGGCCGTACCGCCAAGCCCTCATGCCCGTACCGCCGGACCGCCGGACCGTCATGACCGTATAGCGGTACGGGCATGACAACCCGCCCCGTGCGGCGCTACCGTCGTCGGAGCGGCCGACAGGACGGCGCGGCACAGGGCGGGAGGTCCGGTGAAGACGGAGAACGAGGGACGAGCAGGCCTGCTCTACGGGATCGGCGCCTACGGCATGTGGGGCCTGGTCCCCCTCTTCTGGCCGCTACTCAAGCCCGCCGGGGCGATCGAGATCCTCGCCCACCGGATGGCGTGGTCCCTGGTCTTCGTGGGGCTCGCCCTGCTCGTCCTGCGCCGCTGGGGCTGGGTGCGGGAGCTGGCGCGCAGCCCGCGCAAGCTCGGTCTGATCACCCTCGCCGCCACCGTCATCACCGTGAACTGGGGCCTCTACATCTGGTCCGTGAACTCGGGCCACGTCGTCGAGGCCTCCCTCGGCTACTTCATCAACCCGCTCGTCACCATCACCCTCGGCGTCCTCGTCCTCCAGGAGCGGCTGCGCCCGGCGCAGTGGGCGGCGGTCGGGATCGGCTTCGCGGCCGTGCTCGTCCTCGCGATCGGGTACGGGCAGCCGCCGTGGATCTCGCTCGTCCTCGCCTTCTCCTTCGCGCTCTACGGCCTGGTGAAGAAGAAGGTGAACATCGGGGGTCTGGAGTCGCTGGCCGCCGAGACCGCCGTCCAGTTCCTGCCCGCCCTCGCGTACCTGGTCTGGCTGGGCAGCCGGGGCACCCTGGCGTTCGGCGCGCACGGCGCCGGCCACACCGCGCTGCTCGTCGCCACCGGCCTGGTGACGGCGGTGCCGCTGGTCTGCTTCGGCGCGGCGGCGATCCGCGTCCCGCTGTCGACGCTCGGCCTCCTCCAGTACCTCGCGCCGACCTTCCAGTTCCTCCTCGGGATCCTCTACTTCCACGAGGCGATGCCGCCGGAGCGCTGGGCGGGCTTCTCCCTCGTCTGGCTCGCCCTGACGATCCTCACCTGGGACGCGCTGCGGACGAACCGGCGCAGCCGGGCGGCGATCGCGGCGGCGACGGCGGCGGGAGCGGGAGCGGCCGGGACGGCGGGGACGGCGGGGACCCCGGAACCGGTCGAGGGCGCGGGGTCGGTCGAGGACGCGGGATCGGTCGAGGGCGCCGGGTCGGTCCGGGCCACGCCCACGAACGGACGCTGACCGGACGCCGACCGGGTGCCGACCGGGCGCCGACCCGGCGCCGACCCCCTTCCGGCAGGTCCTCGGTCGGGGCGCTCCGACAATCCGGTTGCGGACGGTGACCGGCCTCCGCACAGTGGGCCGGATGGAACGCTTGACGGAGATCGCCGACCGCCTGTCCGAGATCGAGGGGGTCGTCGGGGTCTGCCTGGGCGGCAGCCGGGCGCGGGGGGCGCACTCCCCCGACTCGGACTTCGACCTGGGCCTGTACTACCGGTCGGCGCCGGACACCGACGCCCTGCGCCTGCTGGCGGCCGAGCTGACCGGTGGCCCCGGGGAGGTGTCCGAGCCGGGCGGCTGGGGGCCGTGGGTGGACGGCGGCGGCTGGCTGACCGTCGACGGCCACCGGATGGACTGGATCTACCGCGACCTGGACCGGGTGCGGCGCGTCCGGGAGGAGTGCGAGGAGGGCCGCTTCGAGATCGGCACCCAGCCCGGTCACCCCCTGGGCTTCTACTCCCCCTCCTACGTGGGCGAGTTGGCGCTCGGCCGCGTCCTGGCCGATCCGACCGGCGAGCTGCGGGCCCTCCAGGAGCGGGTCCGCCCCTACCCGGACGCGCTGCGCGCGGCGCTCGTCGAGAACGCGCGCTGGGAGGCGCCGTTCACCCTGGCCTGCGCCCGGAAGGGAGCGGCCCGCGGGGACGCCTTCTACGTGGCGGGCTGCCTCTTCCGCGCGGTCGGCCTCCTCGTGCACGCCCTGCACGCGCACGCGGGGAGCTGGGTCCTGAACGAGAAGGGGGCGGTGCGGGAGGCGGGCGAGCTGCCGGCCGGCCCGCCGGACTTCGCGGACCGGGCCCACCGGCTTTTCTCCGCCCCCGGTACGGACCCGGCCTCCCTGGCGGCGGCCCTGGACGAGGCGGACGCCCTGACCGCCGAGGTGTGCGGGGCGCTCGCGGACCGCCCGGCCCCGGAATAACCGGTGGTGGGGAGCGGGGACCCGCCCCCACCCTGAACCCCATGGAAGAACCGAAGTACCGGATCCGTGCGCTCCACACCGGGCGCACGGTCACCGTCTACCAGGCGTACGCGCCCGCGATCGGGCTTCCGGCGGCGCGGGAGGGCCGGTTTCCGGCCGTCTGGAAGCGGGACCGGATGACGTGGATCAAGCCGTCGTTCCTGTGGATGATGTACCGCTCGGGCTGGGGCCTGAAGGAGGGGCAGGAGACCGTCCTCGCCGTGGAGATCACCCGCGAGGGCTTCGAGTGGGCCCTGCGGAACGCCTGCCTCTCCCACTACGCGCACGGCTTCCACCCCGACCAGGAGGCGTGGAAGCGGCAGTTGCGGGAGTCCCCGGCCCGGGTCCAGTGGGACCCGGAGCGCGACCCGCACCTGAACCCCCTCCCGTACCGCTCGCTCCAGCTCGGTCTGGCGGGCGAGGCGTCCCGCCGGTACGCGGACGAGTGGACGGTGTCGATCACCGACGTGACCCCGCTCGCCCACCGCGTCCACGCCCTGGTCCGGGCCGGCGACGTGGACGGCGCCCGCGCGCTGCTGCCCCGGGAGGAGCCGTACCCGGAACCGGAGGGGCTCCTGGACCGCCTGCGGGTCGGACGGGACCGCCCGTCCTAGCGGAAAGAACCGTTCCGGTGGCACGGGCGGGGAGGGGACGTTACAACCGGTGCCATGAGACCCCTGCACTGGAAGCTCGTCGTCGACGCCACGGACCCGCACGCCCAGGCCGCCTTCTGGGCCGCCGCCCTGCGCTACCGGGAGGAGGACCACAGTCCGCTCGTGCGGCGGCTCCTCGGCATGGGGGCCGTGCCCGACGCGGTGACGACCACCGTGCACGGGGGCACGGAGGACGAGCGGCTCGGCTGGCGGGACCTCGCCGCCGTGCGGCACCCGGACGAGCCGTACGACGAGGACACCGACGCGGGCCTGGGCCACCGGATCCTCTTCCAGCGGGTCCCGGAGGCGAAGACCGTCAAGAACCGCGTCCACCTGGACCTCCACGCGGAGGAGGGCGCCCGGGACGAGGAGGTCGCCCGCCTGATCGGCCTCGGCGCGACGGTCCTGCGCGAGGTGGACGAGCCGTCGGGCTCGTGGGTGGTCATGGCGGATCCGGAGCGGAACGAGTTCTGCGTGCAGTAGCGGTGGTGCGGGAGGCCGCCGCGAGCAGCGCGTCCGCCGTCGCCCGGTCCGCCGGCAGGAACGCCTCCAGCTTCAGTTCGGCGAGCGTCACGTCCACGGCGGTGGCGAAGGTCGTCACGGTCGTCATCAGGCGCAGTTCGCCGTACGGGGTCCGCAGCCGGAGCGGCACCGCGAAGCCGAGGGCCCCGGCGGACGGCCCCGGTTCGGGGACGTACCCGGCCAGCTCGGCCCGCAGCTCCTCCAGGTGACCGAGGCGGGCCAGGACGTGGTGCGCCCACTCGGCGAGGTTGCCGACGCGGGGGGCGAGGCCGTCGGGGTGCAGCGCCAGGCGGTAGACGTTCGCGCCCGGCCCCACGAGGTCGGCGGCGGCGCCCTCGGTGATCAGGTCGAACGCGCTGTTCGCGGCGATCAGGTCCCCGTTGCGGTCCACGACGAGGGCCGGGTACGGCAGGTGTCCGCGCAGGACGTGATCGATCGCCGTGCGCACGGGCGCGAGTTCCGGGCCGTCGAGCGGGCTCTCGGGGTACACGGGCGCGTACCCGGCGGCGAGCAGCAGCTCGTTGCGCTCCCGCAGCGGCAGCTCCATCGACTCGGCCAGGCGCACCACCATGTTCCGGCCGGGAACGGACCTGCCGGACTCGATGAAGCTGAGGTGCCGCTGCGTGGTGCCCGCCCGCAGCGCCAGGTCGAGCTGGCTGAGACGGCGGCCGGTACGGCGTTCGCGGAGCGCACGGGGAAAGTCCACGGTCCCGTTGTACGGGCGGGGGCGGCTCGGGGCCATTCCCTGCGGGGAATCGAGCCCGCACGGACACGCCTCCGGGCCATTCCCCGGGGGGAATTGAGGCCCGCGCGCCCCGCCGTGAGCATCGCCGTCATGGACATCGGCGTACTGCTTCCGACCGGAGCCGCCCAGTGGGGCCCGGACGACGACCCCCGCGACCTGGTCGCCCTCGGCCGCCGGGCCGAACGCGCGGGCTTCTCCTCGCTCTTCGTCAACGACACCCTGATCGGCCCGCGCGTCGAGGCGCTCACGATGCTGGCGGCGCTCGCCCCGGCGACCGACGCCGTGACGCTCGGGACGGCCGCGCTGCTGCCGCACCTGCGCCGGCCGGTGCAGACCGCCCAGGCGCTGGCGTCGCTCGACCTGCTGTCCGGCGGCCGGCTCGCCGTGGCCGTCGGTGCCGGCTTCCCCGGCCGCTTCGGGCAGCCCCTCTACGCCCTGTCCGAGGTGCCGTGGGAGAGGCGCTTCGCCCGCCTGGACGAGACGGTCGCGCTGTGGCGGACCCTGTGGGGCGGCGGCGGTTCCTTCCACGGCGACTTCCTCCGCTTCACCGACGTACCGCCCATGACCAGGCCGTTCCGGCCCGGCGGCCCGCCCGTCTGGCTCGGCGGAGCGACCCCCGCCGCCCTGGCCCGCACCGGCCGGACGTACGACGGCTGGCTCCCCTATCCGCCCGATCCCGCCGACTACGCGACCGGCCTGCGGGCCGTCCGCGCGGCGGCGGCCGGAGCCGGACGCGCGCCCAGGGACGTCACGCCCGCCCTGTTCGTCTCGGTGCGGATCGACGACGGCCCGGACGCGGAGCCCGAGCACGGCCGCCGGGCGATGGACGCCTACGCGCGGGCCACGTACGGCATGCCGCTGGAGGACCTGGAGAAGGTCCAGGCCGTCGTCACCGGCTCGGCCGGCCGGGTGCGCGAGCGCCTGGAGGAGTACGTCGCGGCCGGCGCCCGGCACGTCGTCGCGCGCCTCGGCGCCCTGGACCTGCGCTCCCAGCACGACCAGCTGGAACGGCTCGCGGACCTGCTCCCGGCGGTGCGGGCGGCGGGCGCCCCGTAGGGGGATCAGGGGCGGCGGACCTCGAAGTGGAAGCAGCCGTACTCGACGGCCCGGACGTGGACCAGGGCCACGGCGGGGTCCTCGAAGGCCTCCGCGAGGGCCCGGTCGAAGCCGTCCGCGGGGTCCTCCGGGAGTTCCAGCAGCCGGCCGCCGACGATCCGGCCCTCCGCGTCGTACCGGCGGAGGGTGCGCAGGGCCCCGGGCCGCGCGAAGGGGTACTCCTCCGAGGGCGCGGGCCCGCCGCACTCCCCGGCGTGCACGAAGACGGGGCCCTGCTCGTCGTACGCGCCCGGTTCCGCCCCCGTCTCCGCCGCCCAGCGGCGCAGCGGGGCGTACGAGACGAGCGCGATCCGCTCGCCGGGGGCGGCGGGGCGCAGACAACAGCGGAGGGGCTCCCCGCCCCCGGTGGCCGGGTACGGCACACAGGGACGTCCGGCGTCGTCGACGACGCGCAGTGCGGCGAGGGCGGCGGGCGCGACGGCCCGGGGGACGTAAGAAGTCTCGGCGGTACGCATGGCTCCAGCGTCGCCCCTCCTCCGCCCTGCCCGCTGGCGGGATTCGGACGTGGCGGTCTCCCGAAACGGCCCTGCCGTCAAGGGAGTCGGACCGACGGGACACAGACACCCCCGTCCGCTGAGCGAACACCCCTGACCGGTTTCCGCTCTTGACGTGAACACATCCTGTCACTGAACATTCAGCACGCACAGTAGAACGCTCGTGCAACGGACAACTGAACACTCCGCACGCATTCGTACAGCTCCAACGCCTCGCGGCCTCCCACGCCCGGGGCGTCTCGCACGTTCCGTCCCATCCCCGTTCGGAATCCGGAGCCCCCACATGAACACCTCCGTGCCCAGACGCGTCACCGCGGTCGCCGCCCTCGCGGCGCTCGCGCTCGCCGGTCTCACCGGGACCAGTGCCACCGCCCGGCCCGCCGAGGCCGCCGGTGCCGCCGCCGCGCCCGACATCTCGCTCACCGCCGTCAAGCAGCACTTGACGGACCTCCAGTCCATCGCCACCGCCAACGGCGGCAACCGGGCCCACGGCCGCACCGGTTACAAGGCGTCGATCGACTTCGTGAAGGCGAAGCTGGACGCCGCCGGATACACCACCAGCCTGCAGACGTTCACCACCAGCGGCGCCACCGGCTACAACCTGATAGCCGACTGGCCGGGCGGTGACCCGAACCAGGTCCTGATGTCCGGTTCGCACCTCGACTCGGTGACCTCGGGCCCCGGCATCAACGACAACGGCTCCGGCTCCGCCGCGATCCTGGAGACCGCCCTCGCCGTCTCCCGCGCCGGCTACCAGCCCTCCAAGCACCTGCGGTTCGCCTGGTGGGGCGCCGAGGAGCTGGGCCTCGTCGGCTCCAAGTACTACGTCAACAACCTTCCGACGACCGAGCGTTCGAAGATCAAGGGCTACCTCAACTTCGACATGATCGGCTCGCCGAACCCGGGCTACTTCGTCTACGACGACGACCCGACGATCGAGAAGACCTTCAAGGACTACTACGCCGGCCTCGGCATCCAGACGGAGATCGAGACCGAGGGCGACGGCCGCTCCGACCACGCCCCGTTCAAGAACGTCGGCGTCCCGGTCGGCGGCCTGTTCAGCGGCGCCGACTACACCAAGACGTCGGCTCAGGCGCAGAAGTGGGGCGGCACCGCCGGCCAGGCGTTCGACCGCTGCTACCACTCCTCCTGCGACACCACCGCGAACATTAACGACACCGCCCTGGACCGCAACAGCGACGCCATCGCGCACGCGGTCTGGACGCTGTCCGCCGGCTCCACCACGCCGCCCACCGGCAAGGTCTTCGAGAACACCGCCGACGTGTCCGTCCCGGACAACGGCGCCGCGGTCACCTCGACGGTCAACGTCACCGGCGTCAC
>NZ_JBIVIR010000005.1:345393-425146 GCF_044749825.1 Streptomyces sp. NPDC088915 | reverse complement strand
CGCCGCCTGGGCACGGGCGCCGCCCTGGTCGAACTGCCCGAGGCCGACAAGGTCCAGGACGCGCAGAAGGTCGCGGCGGCCTTCCTCGCCGACCCCGACGTCGCCTACGTCGTCCCCGACCGCCGGGTGTACGCCACCGCGGTCGACCCCGCCGAGTACGGCTACCAGTGGGACCTGTACGAGACCACGGCCGGCATGAACGTTCCTGCGGCCTGGAAGCAGGCCACCGGCAAGGGCGTCACCGTGGCGGTCATCGACACCGGCATCACCAAGCACACCGAGCTGAGCGCCAAGCTGCTGCCGGGCTACGACTTCATCTCCGACACCTGGACGGCCAACGACGGCGGAGGCCGCGACAACGACCCCTCCGATCCCGGGGACTGGCGGAAGACCGGGGAGTGCGGCAAGGACAAGTACGGCAACCCCGTCCCGTCCGGCGACAGGAACAGCTCCTGGCACGGCACCCACGTCGCCGGTACGATCGCGGCCGCCGCCAACGGGTCCGGCGTGGTCGGCGTGGCCCACGAGGCGAACATCCTGCCCGTCCGCGTCCTGGGCAGGTGCGGCGGATCGACCTCCGACATCATCGACGCCATCACCTGGGCGTCGGGCGGAACCGTGAGCGGAGTGCCCGCCAACAAGAACCGCGCCGCGGTCATCAACATGAGCCTGGGCGGCGAGTTCGCCTGCGACCAGGCCTACAACGCCGCCCTCAAGGGCGCCGTGGACCGGGGCACCACCGTCGTCGTGTCCGCAGGCAACGACGACGCGGACGCCGCTGGCTACAGTCCGGCCGGCTGTGCCAACGTCGTCACCGTCGCCGCCTCCGACCGCGAGGGCAACCGCGCCGAATACTCCAACTACGGCAAGGCCGTCGACGTCACCGCGCCCGGCGGCGAAAACGACGTGCGCGACGCGGACGGCATCTGGTCCACGCTCAACAAGGGGACCAAGTCCCCGGGCGACCAGACCTACGCCTCCTACCAGGGCACCAGCATGGCCGCCCCGCACATCGCCGGCCTGGCCGCGCTGCTGAAGCAGAAGAACCCCTCCCTCACCCCCGCCCAGATCGAACAGGTCATCAAGAACAACACGCGCGCCCTGCCCGGCACCTGCTCCGGCGGCTGCGGCACCGGACTCTCCGACGCGGACAAGACCCTGTCGGCCGTCACCGGCGGCTGATCCCGGCTCCGTACCGGCCGGCCCTTCCCCCCTGATGCCCGACAGCCCCGGCGGCTTTCCCCCCGCCGGGGCTGTCCGGTGTCGCGCCGGTCACCCCCCACTCCCCCACACGGCCTCGTCCCTCCCCCCCCCCACGCAGAAGGAAGACACTCACATGAAGCGCAGAAGCCTCGGCATCGCGGCGGGAGCCTGCGTATTACTGGCGGCCTGCGGTTACCCGTTGCTGCCGCTGACGACCGCGGCGGAAGAGCCCCTCGTCGTCGGGACGGCGAACAACCTCACCCACCTCGACCCCGCCGGAGGGTACGACAGCGGGTCCTGGGCGCTGTACAGCAACATCTACCAGAGCCTGCTCACCTTCGACCCCGGGGCGAGCATGCCCCGGCCCGACGCGGCCGAATCGTGCAAATTCGACAAGACCTTGACCGTCTACCGCTGCAAAATGCGTGACGGCCTCACGTTCTCCAACGGGCATCCGGTCACCGCCGCGGCCGTGAAGCACTCGTTCGACCGCATCCTGGAGATCCGGGATCCCCTCGGGCCTTCGCCGCTGTTCACGAACCTCCATTCCGTAGAAGCGAACGGCTCCACCGTGACCTTCCACCTCGCGACGCCGGACGCCACCTGGCCCTCCAAGATCGCCACACCGGCGGGGTCCATCGTCGATCCCGCTGAATTCCCCTCCTCCAGGCTGCGGACGCAGTGGAACGTCCCAGGCTCTGGCCCCTACACCATCTCCTCCTACACAAAAGACGCCCGGGTGGATCTCACACCGAGCGCCACCTACAAGGGAGCAGTCCACCGGAAGGGCCATCCAGTAGAAATCCACTACTACAAGACGGCCCAGGACGTGGAGAGAGCATGGGAGGCGAAGGAGATCGAGGTCGCCTATGCCGGTCTCACCGCCGCGGCCCTCGCCGCTCTCGAAGACGGCGATGACCCGAACGTACGCCTCTCCATCGGGGAGAGCACAGTGACGCGGTACCTCGTCCTGAACACATACCCACCCCGCCGCCCTCTGGGAAGCGTCGCGGTACGCAGGGCCCTTGCTGCGCTCGTTGACCGGGGACGCCTGGCGGAAAAGGTTTTCAAGGGCACCACATCGCCGCTCTACTCTCTGGTCCCGCGAGGCGTCACAGGGCACGGTACCGATTTTTACGACCTCTATCCCGAATCGGATCCGGAGTGGGCGACGCGAAGTCTGCGTGCCGCCGGCATCTCTACTCCGGTGCGCATCGTCCTGGGCCACCAGGCCGGCAACGCGGCCGTCGAAGCGCGCGAACTGAAGACACAACTTGAGAGGGAGGGGTTGTTCAGGGTCGAGCTCATCGAGGAGGCCGACTGGGTCACCTACCAGGAACGGCAGAAGAAGGGCGAGTTCGACGCCTACGTGCTGCAATGGGGTCCCGATTTCCCCGATCCGGACACCTTCGTCCAACCGCTGGTAGGAAGCGGCAACACCCTTCACAACGGCTACGCGTCCGCCGAGATCGACAGCTCGATCAAGGAGACGCAGCGATTCGTCGAACGCAGTAGAAGTGTTCCGTGGTTCCAGTCGATCCAGCGAGTGGTCGCGGAGGAAGTTCCACTGGTACCGCTCTGGCAGAAGAAGAGCTACGTGGTGACCCGCCCCACGATCGCCGGAGGCCATCACCTCGTCGCGGATAACAATGGCATATGGCGGCTGTGGGAACTAGACCGCTAGGTCCGGTGGAGCAGACGGATCCGCCAGCCCCCACCATGTCTCTCCAGAATGGCACTGTTCCTTTGCAGTGATCACCTTCCGAGGCGTCTTGCTGGTTGCCTGTCATTCCTCCGGGTCGGCCGGCGGATCGTAGGCGGTCAACAGGTGCTCGATGCGCTGGTTGTTGATGGACTGCCGGTCGTAGAGACACTTCGCGTAGCGGGTCAGGAGGACCTCGACACTGAGCCTCTTTCATCCTGAATAGCTGCATGTCAGCAGTGTGTGAATGGCTTGGACGATGGTGCCGATGCGGCGGGTGGAGCATCGGGCCCGGCGGAGGACGCGCCAGGACTTCAGCTGTGCGAAGGCGCGTTCGCCGGGAACTCTGAGTCGTGCGTGATCACGGTTGAACCGCTGGTAGTGCTCGGGCTGTTCGCGGTGGTTCTTGTACGGGGTGCGAACGGTGGCGCCGGCGCCCTGGTAGGCACGGTCGGCCAGGACGAGGATCTGCCGGGTCAGGCAGGCCTGGACGATGCCATGGGCCCAGGCCGCGGTCAGATCATGAGCGCGGCCCGGTGTCGCACGCGAGAACCACAGCGGTGTCCCGTCGGGACGGGCGATGACCTGCACGTTCATGCCGTGCCGGCGGTGCTTCATCGAGTAGTACGGCTCATCCGCACGGATGCGATCGATGGGGATCAGGGTCCCGTCAACGATGACGTGGTCGCCTTCACCGAGGCCGGTGAGCGCTTCGTGGAGACCGGGTGCCCAGCCGGCCAGGACGTCCAGCGTCTCGTCGACGTACCTTCAGGCAGTGGCCTGCGATATCCCGAACCCGGCTCCAAGCTGCGAGAACGTCTCGTTCTTCCGCAGATGGACCAGTGTGAGCAGTGCCTGCTGGAAGCAGCCGAGCTTGCGCCACCGGGTGTTGCAGGCCCGGCGGTGCTCGTACAACAGCCAGGAAACATGCTCAACCAGCTCGTGCGGGACGTCGAGCATGGCAGGATACCGAACCACCAGGGCCCCTCCGGTCGCCAGCGTGTTGAGTGAGATCACCACGCCAACGACCAGGGGCCCTGCCTCGTCACCACACCTGCTGACCAGCCCATTTCACCCTCCGGCACAGGATGGAAGAGGCTCACTGATCGTTTCAGAATGAGGTCCGGCGCTGATGCACCTTGGAGGGCACGGCCGTCGTCAAAGACGCCCCCGCCGCCGCCGACGCCGAGCGCCGGTACGCCGAGCGGTACAAGACCCCGCGGGTCAACCCGAACCGAGTCGTCACCGAGATCACCGCCACCCGCGCTATGGGGACCGCCAAGCCCTCCGGCTGGTAAGCCTGCTCCTCCATGGTTGCCGTGGCAGGCGCCGGCCGAAAGAAGGGCCCGCCCATCGAACGAGACTGCCTAGGCGTCCGTCCGCCGACCGCCTCCCCCCGGTCGGCGGGCGGAAGCGTAAGGGCAGTTCCCCGATTTCCGAAATCGGGGAACCTACAGATGATGGGGCATTCCACCGCCACGCCCCTGCCCACCCGTCGAAAGGCCGATCCCACGCCGCTCCCACTTCACCACCACCCCAGCGCCCTGTCCTACCCGGCCGCAGCCGGCCCTCCGTCCGGAAAGTCCGGAGGTCGGCTCGTCCTACGCTCCCGCGTAGGCCAGGCGGAACAACTCGCCGGCACGCTCCACGTCCCGCTCCGAACGGAGTTGGACCTCCAGGTCCCCCGTGCCGTGATGCCCCAGGTCCGTCACATCCCGGGTAAGACGTCGTTTCTTATGGCTGCGGTGCGGAGTGGACAGCTTCAGGGAAGCCCAGCTCGTCCAGCAGCGCGTCGAGCAGCTCCTCCACGAAGGTCTCCCGTGTGCGCAGCAGCTCCTCGATCCGAGGCTGCTGCGCCGCGGCTTGGACACCAGCTGCTGACGCCCACATGAGAGCGCCTTCGGCGTCAGCCGGTACGTCCGCATCGAGCTCTGCGCGCTTGTGTCCGATGGCCTCGTCGAACTCCGGGGTGGCCATCCACAGGCTCACGTCGTCCACGTCCTCGGGTTCCTCGACGAGGAGAGCAGCGGCGTTGTCCAGGTTGAGCCATGCCTGCCAGCGGTGCCCGTCAGTGTCCAGGCCGGTCACGAGGGCGACGCTGCTGTCGGAGACATCGGCGACACAGGCTGGCACTCCGGTCCATTCGACCAAGGTGGACAGGTGCTCGTCCTCCCAGATGCCTTGTTCCAACTGCAGAGTCTGCCAGCCACCCGGCCGCGGCTGCCACTCGTGTACGTCGTCCCTCAGCCCTGGACCGGTGCTGCCGAACAGGGGTGCTTCCAGCAACGGACGCTCGCTGCGCGCAAAGACTAGGTGACCGGAAAAGCCCATGGAACCTCCTCGTCGAATCCCAGCGCACCCTACGAGCTGTCACTGACACCACCGGTGCTGGCCGACTGTCGCTCCCGGCCGACCGGCTCACCGGATCCACCGGCGGTAGCTGATGAGGACTGCTGCTATGCCAACGAAGGCAAGGAAGTGTTCGGCTTTGCGCTCGTACCGCCGGTGGAGCCGTCGGCAGCCAGCCAGGACACGGTTCTCTCGACCACCCACCGATGCCGGCCCAGCCGCTGTGAGGACTCGACACCTCTGCGGGCAATGCGGTGACGGATCCCCCGCCGGCGGAGCCATCGCCGCAGATGGTCGTAGTCGTAACCCTTGTCCGCATGCAGCTTCGCCAGCCTCCGGCGCCGGGGCCCACGGCGCGATCGGATGGGCGGGATGCCGCGCACGAGCGGCTCCAGCCCCTGGCTGTCGTGCATGTTCGCGCCGGAGATCCCCAGGGACAGCGGCAGTCCGTTTCGGTAGGTGATCAGGTGAATCTTCGGTCCCAGCTTGCCGCGGTCGGTCGGATTCAGTCCGGTCAGCGGCCCCCTTTTACAGCCCACAGGCTCACCGAGTCGATCGCGCACCGCGACCAGTTCAGCTCGCCCTGCGCTCCGAGCTCGTCGAGGATCACCCGATAGAGCTTCGCCCAGACCCGGTCCCGGCTCCACTGGGCGAACCTGCGGTAGACCGTGGGCCAGGCCGGTCCGAATACCGGCGACAACTGCCGCCAGGTGCAGCCTGAAGTCGCCACGAAGATGATCGCGCCAGGGCCTCACGGTCGCCCGCCCGGCGTCGGCCACCGTCCTGCGGACGCTTCACCTCAGTTGGCGGCACCACCCGCCGGAACAGCACCCACAGCTCGTCCGGTACCAGCCGCTCAACGAGACCCGTCATGCACGGATCAACGAACGATCACGCCATAAGAAACGACGTCTTACCAGCGACTCGCCTTTCTCTCCGCTCACCCAAGGCACCCAGGAGGCGACGGAAGGATGCATGGCGCGGATCTCCTCGTCGAGGCCCGCGAAGAGGGAACGGTGCCGCTCCTCGGCCCGTACGGTCACGCGGTCCGGTGTGCCCCTGCCAGCGGACGTCGGTGTCAGCAGGGGTGAGGATCGGTGGTCCGATTTCACCGCGAGGTCGACCAGTCCTGGCGCCACGAGGTCGTTGGCGACGCGCTGGACGTTCCGGTGGTCGGCGTACCCAGGCGCCCCGCGGCCCGGGGCCCGGGGCCCGGGGCCGTGAGTGACTCCTCAGAGACGACGCTCCGAACACTGCCACTGCGCCTGATCCGTCACACATGCGGTGTTTCCACTCTCCGTAGTCAGCACCAATCCAGCACGGGAGGGGTGAAGAGGGGTGATGACGTGGGCTTTCAGTCAGCACGAATCCAGCACGGGAGTCAGCACCGCACCGTCAAATCACCCCGGACCAGGGCAACAGAGACAGCCGCTCCCACAGTCCTTCCGGGCCCTCCGGGAAGGCCGCGAGGGGCTGCCATGGCGGCTGAGCGCACTTGCCCACCTCAAACTGTGGTGTCCCACCACATACGCCCCTGACCTGCGCCTTCCTACGGTGTGGCGACACCGAAACGTCCCCGCACATGCCTGGAAGTGGTGCACATGGCCGCCGCAACACCCTCCCCGACCCCACCCGGATCCCTCAAGCGGATCGTCGCCGCCAGCCTCATCGGCACCACCATCGAGTGGTACGACTTCTTCCTGTACGGGTCCGCCGCGGCGCTCGTGTTCAACAAGCTGTTCTTCCCCGAGTCCGATCCGCTGGTGGGGACCCTGCTGTCCTTCCTGACGTACGCGGTCGGGTTCGCCGCGCGGCCGCTCGGGGCGCTGGTGTTCGGGCACTACGGCGACCGGCTCGGGCGGAAGAAGCTGCTGGTGCTCAGCCTGCTGCTCATGGGCGGGGCGACGTTCGCCATCGGACTGCTGCCGACGCACGCCACCGTCGGGTCCGCGGCCCCCGTGCTGCTGACCGTACTGCGGCTCGTGCAGGGCTTCGCGCTCGGCGGGGAGTGGGGCGGGGCCGTCCTGCTCGTGTCCGAGCACGGGGACGCGAAGCGGCGCGGGTTCTGGGCCTCGTGGCCGCAGACCGGCGCCCCGGCCGGGCAGTTGCTGGCCACCGGTGTGCTGTCCGCGCTGACCGCGCTGCTCTCGGACGCCGCCTTCGCCTCCTGGGGCTGGCGCATCCCGTTCCTGCTCTCCGGCGTCCTCGTGGTCGTCGGCCTGTGGATCCGGCTCTCGGTCGACGAGTCGCCCGTCTTCAAGGCCGCGCTCGCCGCCGCCGAGGAGCGCAAGGCGGTCGCCGGGCAGGTCGAGAAGATGCCGATCGTGGCGGTGCTGCGCCACCACTGGCGGGACGTGCTCATCGCGATGGGCGCCCGCATGGCGGAGAACATCTCGTACTACGTGATCACCGCGTTCATCCTGGTGTACGCGACCACCCAGGTCGGCCTCTCCAAGCAGACCGCCCTGAACGCCGTCCTCATCGGGTCCGCCGTCCACTTCGCCGTGATCCCGCTCTGGGGCGCGCTGTCCGACCGGATCGGGCGCCGGCCGGTGTACCTGATCGGCGCGATCGGCGTCGGGGCCTGGATGTTCCCCTTCTTCGCGCTCATCGACCGGAGCACCTTCGGCAGCCTGCTGCTCGCCGTCACCGTCGGCCTGGTCCTGCACGGGGCGATGTACGCGCCGCAGGCGGCCTTCTTCTCCGAGATGTTCGCGACCCGGATGCGCTACTCCGGCGCCTCCATCGGCGCCCAGTTCTCCTCCGTCGCCGCCGGCGCGCCCGCCCCGCTCATCGCGACCGCGCTGCTCGCCGACTACGGCAGCTCGACCCCGATCTCCCTGTACGTGATCGCCGCCGCGCTGCTGACCGTCGTCGCCGTGGTCTGCGCCCGCGAGACCCGCGACAGGGACCTCGGCGAGGTCGCCGACCGGACCCCCGAGGACTCCCGGGTCCGCGCCGACGCCTGACGCACGGGACGCAGGAGAAGGCCCGGGCCCCGCTCGCCGTGAGCGGGGCCCGGGCCTTCTCCTGCCTCATCTGCCCCCGACCGCGTCCGCGAGGGCGTGCAGCCGCAGCGCGAGCTGGATCTCCAGGGCCCGCGCCGGGGACTGCCAGTCGGGACCGAGGAGCCGGCCGATCCGCTCCAGGCGCTGGGCCACCGTGTTGACGTGGACGTGGAGTTCGTCCTTGGTACGGGCGGGACTCATCCCGCTCGCGAAGTACGCGTCCAGGGTGCGGACCAGCTCCGTGCCGCGCCGCCGGTCGTAGGCGACGACCTGGCCCACGGTGCGGTCGACGAAGCCGCCGATGTCCCGGCCGTCCGCGAGCAGCAGGCCGAGGAAGCCGAGGTCCTCGGCGGCGGCGCCCTGGCCGGAGCGGTGCAGGAGCCCCAGCGCGTCGAGGCAGCGGCGGGCCTCCTCGTACGCGACGGCCACCTGGTCCGGGTGGTCCAGGGGCGCCCGTACGGGGGCGGAGGCGCCGACCGTGACCTGCTCGCGCAGGGTGCCGCCGAGGCTCCTCGCGGTCTGCCGGGCGAGTTCGGCGGCGGTCTCGCCGGGGCCGAGCGGCAGCAGCAGGACCGTACCGCCGTCGCGCGCGGAGGCCAGTCCGTGGCGGGTGGCGGCCAGGTGGGAGGCGGCCGACCACAGGCGCTGCCGGTCGGCGCTCTCGCGGCGGCCCGCGTCGGTGTCGGCGGCGCCGCCGGCGGGCCGGTCGATGCGGGCGGCGAGGACGACGTGCGGGGCCTCGCTGTCGGTGCGGAGCCGGGCGGCGCGCTCGCGCAGCAGGCGGCGGTCCCGGTCGGGGGCGTCGAGCAGGTCGTCGAGGAGTTCTCCCCGTACCCGCTGCTCGGCCTCGCCCGCCGAGCGGCGGGCGAGCAGCAGCAGGGAGGTGACCAGGGCGGCGCGCTCCAGGGTGCGCTGGTCGACGGGGTCGAGGTCGGGCCGGCCGTGCAGGACGAGGGTGCCCAGGGTCTCGCCGCCCGCGGAGACCGCGGCGAGCCAGTCGTCGCCCTCGCGGACGGCGTGGCCCCCGGCCCGGCGCGCGGAGCCCGCGCCCGCCTCGGTGAACTCGACGGTCCCGCCGAGGACTTCGGAGACGGCGCGGGCCACGTCGTGGACGCCGCCGCCGTGCAGGACCAGCTCGGAGAGGCGGTCGTGGACCTCGGAGGCCCGCTCGATGACGCCGCTGTGCTCGCGGATGATGTCGTTGGCCCGTTCCAGCTCCGCGAGGGCCGAGCGGGTCTCGGCGAGGAGGTTGGCCGTGTCGATGGCGACGGCGGCGTGCGCGGCGAAGGAGCCGAGGAGCGCGACCTGTTCGCGTTCGAAGACCCTGGCCCTGCGGTCGGCCGCGAACAGCACCCCGATGACCTGGCTGCCGAGGCTGAGCGGCACCCCGAGGATGGCGACGAGGCCCTCGTCCCGTACGGCCGTGTCGATGGTCCGGGTGTGCTGGAAGCGCGCGTCGTCGAAGTAGTCGTCGGTGACGTAGGGGCGGGCGGTCTGGGCGACGAGGCCGCCGAGCCCCTCGCCCATGCCCAGTCTGAGCTGCTGGAAGCGGGCGGAGACGGAGCCCTCGGTGACCCGCATGTAGGTGTCGCCGGCGGCCGGGTCGTTGAGGCTGAGGTAGGCGACCTCGGTGCCGAGGAGCGAGCGGGCGCGCTGGACGATGGCGCGCAGGACCGCGTCGAGGTCGCGGAGTCCCGCGAGGTCGTGGGCGGTGGCGAAGAGCGCGGACAGCTCCGCCTCGCGCCGCCGCCGTCCCTCCAGCTCGGCCCGGACCCGCAGGGCGAGCTGCTTGGCCTCTTCGAGGTCGGCCAGCGCCTCGGGGCCCGCGCCGCTCGCGCGGGCGAGCAGCACGGGCCGGTCGTAGGCCTCCGTCGCGGCTCCCCGTGCGAGGAGTTCCAGGTAGGAGACGTGTTCGTGGGACATGGACACAGGGATACCTGCCGTACGTGTGGTCGCACCACCCCTGTGGACAACCTTCACAGGGGCACCTTCAGTGGGCGGTCCAGCCGCCGTCGAGGGTGAGGGAGGTGCCGGTGATGAACGAGGCCTGCGGGGCGCAGAGGTAGAGGACGGCCTCGGCGACCTCTTCCGGTTCGATGAGTCGCTTGAGCGCCGCGTCCTTGAGCAGGACGTCCGCGAGGACCCGCTCCGGCGGGATGCCGTGGGCGGCGGCCTGGTCGGCGATCTGGCGTTCGACGAGCGGGGTGCGGACGTAGCCGGGGTTGACGCAGTTGGAGGTGACCCCGTGCGGGGCGCCTTCGAGGGCGGCGGTCTTGGAGAGGCCTTCCAGGCCGTGTTTGGCGGCCACATAGGCGGACTTGAAGGCAGAGGCGCGCAGCCCGTGGACGGAGGAGATGTTCACGATCCGCCCCCAGCCCTGCCCGTACATGTGCGGGAGGGCGCCCCGGATGAGCCGGAACGGCGCCTCCAGCATCACGGTGAGGACGGTGTGGAAGACGTCCGGCGGGAACTCCTCGATGGGGCGCACGAGCTGGAGCCCGGCGTTGTTGACGAGGATGTCGGCGCCGGCGGCGGCCGTCTCCGCGGCGTCCAGGTCGGTCAGGTCGAGCAGCCGGGGTTCGAGCTCCCCGGGGAGCGCGGAGGCCTCCCCGGCCAGGGCCTGCAGGCCCTCGGCGGCCCGGTCGACGGCTCTGACCCTGGCTCCGGCGGCGGCGAGCCGCAGCGCGCAGGCGCGGCCGATGCCGCCGGCCGCGCCGGTGACGAGCGCGGTGCGGCCGGTGAGGTCGAGGGCGAGTCCGGCCGCGCGGGGCAGGGGTGCGGCGAGGTCGGTACCGGGGGTGGTGACGGGAACGCTCATGCTCCGCACCCTATGAAGGGCCCCCTCCCCCACCGATGTGCTTTGGACCCATAGTTCAGCCGGATGCTGTGGTGCGGAACCATGTGGGTTCGTCGGCGAGCGCCTTCTCGATCCGCAGGAGGGGGAAACGCTTCATCTCCGGCAGGTCGTCCACCTCGGACCAGCCGACCTCGGTCGACTCGTCGTCGTTGACCCGCGCCTCGCCGCCGACCGCGCGGCAGCGGAAGGTCACGTCCATGAACTGGCACCGGTCGCCGTTGGGGTAGACGACGGGCTCGCCGAGGGTCTCGACGAGCACGATCCGCTCGACCTCGCAGCGCACGGCGGTCTCCTCGTACACCTCGCGCACCGCGCAGTCGGCGGGCTGCTCGCCCGGCTCGACGATGCCGCCGACGATCGACCAGCGCCCGTTGTCGGAGCGCCGCCCGAGCAGCACCCGGCCCCGGTCGTCGAACACGACGGCGCTCACCCCGGGCAGGAAGAGGAGCTGGTGACCGGCCGTCTCGCGCAGGGCCCGGATGAAGTCGGGGGTAGCCATGGACCGACCCTAGATCATGTACGGCCGCCGTCGACCGACGCCTGTCGGCCCCGGCTCCGGCCGCCCCGGCTCACTCCGCCCGCGTGCGGCGGGCCCGTACGGAGCGGAGCGCCGACCAGCCGAGACCGGTGGCCGCGAGCACCATGAGGAGGAGCTCGGGAAGGATGCCCATGCGGGTCGCGGGGGTCTGCGAGGAGCGCAGCGGCACCTTCTCGACCAGGACGTCCGGGGTGAACATCCTCGTCTGCGCGACGACCTCGCCGTCGGGGCGGATGACCGCGCTCACCCCGCTGGTGACGGGCACGACCACCGCCCGGCTGTGCTCGACGGCGCGCACCCGGGACATCGCGAGCTGCTGGTAGGTCATCTCGCTGCGGCCGAAGGTGGCGTTGTTGCTGGGGACGGTGATGAGCTGCGCGCCGTGGGTGACGGTGTCGCGCACGGCCCAGTCGAAGGCCGCCTCGTAGCAGGTGGCGAGGCCGACCTTCGTCCCCGCGAGGTCGAAGACGCCGATCTTCGTGCCGGGGCCGAAGTCGCGGCTCACCCGGTCCACGTTGCTGTTGAAGAGGCGGACGAGGGACCGCATCGGGATGTACTCGCCGAAGGGCTGGACGTGCCGCTTGTCGTACGTGGCGACCGGGCCGCGCCCGGGCTCCCACTGGATGAGGGTGTTGCGCAGCTTGCCGGTCTCGGGGGCGACGACCGCGCCGATCACGGTGGGCGCGCCGATCGCGCGGACGGCCTCGTCGATGACGTCGGCGGCGTCGGCGTTCGCGTACGGGTCGATGTCCGAGGAGTTCTCGGGCCACAGCACGAAGTCGGGCTGCGGCTCGCGCTTCTCCTTCACCGCCTCGGCGAGCTCGCGGGTGCGGGCGGCGTGGTTGTCGAGGACGGCCCGGCGCTGGGCGTTGAAGTCGAGGCCGAGGCGGGGGACGTTGCCCTGGACCGCGGCGACGGTGGCGGTGCCGTCCTCGGCGGAGTCGTCGACGAGCGGCAGCGCGGCGAGCGCGCCGGTGACCGGGAGGAGCACGGCGAGCGCGGCGGCGACGAGCGGACCGCGCGGGCCGGAGCCGGTACGGCGGGGGGTGGAGGTGCCGGGGGCCGGCCGGGGGGCGTCGGTGGGGGCCGGAACGGCATCGGCGGCGGGCGAGGTGGCCCTGTCGATTTCCGAAGCAATACCGGTGTCCGAAGCAATACCGGTGTCCGAAGCAATACCGGTGTCCGAAGCAATACCGGTGTCCGAAGCAGTACCGGTGTCCGAAGCAATACCGGTGTCCGAAGCAGTACCGGTGTCCGAAGCGGTGACGGTGGCCCGGAGGTCGCGGTGGGCGCGACGCGCGCGGATCAGCCGGGCCGCCTCGTACAGGCCGAAGCCGCAGAGGGCGACGGCGAAGCCGAGCAGGGGGGTGCCGCCGACGGCGGCGAGCGGCAGGAAGACGCCGTCGGCCTGCCCGAAGGCGACCTTGCCCCAGGGGAAGCCGCCGAAGGGCACGCGCGCGCGTGCCCCTTCCGCGAGGATCCACACCCCGGCGGCGAAGAAGGGCCATCCCGGGAGCCGGGAGACGGCCGCGACGCCGAGGCCCGCGGCGGCCACGAAGAGCGCCTCGACGGCGGCGAGCGCGAGCCACGGGCCGGGGCCGACCTCCTCGCCGGTCCACACGAGGAGCGGGAGCAGGAAGCCGAGGCCGGCCAGGTACCCGAGGCCGAAGCCGGCGCGGAGCCGGCGGCCCCGCAGGGCCCAGCCGAGCAGGGCGAAGGCGGGCGGCGCGAGCCACCACAGGGGACGCGGCGGGAAGCTCAGGTAGAGCACGAACCCGGACAGCAGGGCCGCGGCGGGCCGTGCGAACCGTCGCAGCCGGTGGACCGGCGCGGGTGCGGTGTCGGTTTCGGACGCGTCGACGGGGGTGATGGTGGCACTCACCTTGCGGAGTCTACGGGTCGTCCCTGGCCGCCGGGCGTCCGGTGCGGCCCGCCGGGAAGCCCCCTGACCGGCCCGGACGCGGCCTGGAGACGGGGCGACCGTGGTGCGGTGGTCTCCGGGACCGGGCGGTCACGCCCCCGTCGCCGCGGGTGGGCCCGGCGGGGTCAGGCGACGCAGGCGGTCGCGGATGACGCGGACGGCGGACTCGGCGCCGTCGACGGTGACCGTGAAGGTGTGTCCGTCGTCCAGGCGCAGGACCAGGCCCTCGCCCCGCCGGACGATCACGGCCGTGCCCTTCTCGGGGCGCCAGCGGTAGCCCCAGCCGCCCCAGTGGCGCGGGGTGACGCTCGGGGCGAAGTCGGCGCCGACGACGTGGGAGAGCGGGATGCGGCGGCGCGGCAGGCCGATGTGGCCGCAGCGGACCTCCATGGCCCGGTCGTCGACCTGCACGGCCACGTGCACGAAGGCGAGGGTGCCGAAGAGGACGAGCAGTCCGACCGTGACGCAGCCGATCACCGCCATGAGGAGGGCCGCGATGCCCGAGGTCCACTGCAGCTGGACGGCGAGGGCGATGCCCAGGGCCACGCAGGCGACGCCGGCCGCGGCGGCCACCCACTGGAAGCGGTTGGTGGCGCGGCCGGTCCAGACGATGGTCGTCCGCTCGTCGGCGCGGGGGTCCCGGGAATATTCCCTCATATCGGAAAGAATACCCAGTCCGGTCCGGGGCGGCGCGCCGGAGAGAAGCCCTCCGGTGACGCTCAGTGAGCGGGGGCGGTCTCGGTGAGGCCGCGTCCCTCGGCGTAGGCGAGGGCGGCCGCGGGGAGCCGTCCGGGGCGTCCGCTGAGGAGGACGGAGAGGGTGCCGGTGGGGTCGGCGTCGGGGGCGGGCTCGGTGCCGATCCGGCGCAGCGCCTGGGCGGCGACGGCGTCGGCGGAGCCGTGGAAGACGAGCGGCGGGAGGCCCTCGCGGCGGCGCGCCTCCAGGGCGGCGAGGATGCGCTCCTCGACCAGCTCGTAGTGGGTGCAGCCGAGGACGACGGCGCGGACGTCGGGCGGGGTGAGGGCGGCCGCGGCGGCGACGGCCCGGTCCACGGCCTCCTGGTCCGCGTGCTCCACGGCGTCCGCGAGACCCGGGCAGGGCACCTCGGTCACCTCGGCGCCCCCGGCGAAGTCGCGGATGAGTCCGCGCTGGTAGGCGCTGCCGGTGGTGGCCGGGGTCGCCCAGATGGCGATCTTGCCGCCTCCCGCGGCGGCGGGCTTGATCGCGGGCACGGTGCCGATGACGGGGACGTCCGGTTCGAGGGCGGCGCGCAGGGTGGGCAGGGCGTGCACGGTGGCGGTGTTGCAGGCCACGATCAGCGCCCGCGGGCGGTGCTCGGCGGCGGCGAGCGCGACGTCGAGCGCGCGTCCGGTGAGGTCCTCGGGAGTGCGCGGGCCCCACGGCATGCCGTCGGGGTCGTTGGAGAGGAGGATGTCCGCGTCCGGTCGGAGCCGGCGCACCGCGGCCGCCGCCGGGAGGAGGCCGATTCCGGAGTCCATGAGCGCGATCTTCACCCGGTCACCCTAGCCGATGAGCCCTGGATCCCCCGCGTTCTGGGGCAGACTGCCGCGAATGAGCACCCTTGCCTGGTTCGCGTTCGCCTCCCTGGCCGCCTGGGTCTGGCTGCTGCTCGGCCAGGGCTTCTTCTGGCGCACGGACCAGCGGCTTCCGCCCCCGCGCGACGACGAGCACGCGCGCGAGGAGCCGGGGGCGTGGCCGCGCGTGGTGGTCGTCGTGCCCGCGCGGGACGAGGCCGGGGTGCTGCCGCTGAGCCTGCCGTCACTGCTCGCGCAGGACTACCCGGGGGTCGCGGAGGTGATCCTCGTCGACGACGGGAGTACGGACGGCACGGGGAGCCTCGCCGCCGAACTGGCCGGCCGGTGCGGCGGGCTTCCGCTGACCGTGGCGTCGCCGGGCGAGCCGGAGCCGGGGTGGACGGGGAAGCTGTGGGCGCTGCGGCACGGCATGGCGCTGGCACGCGCGCGTGGACCGGAGTTCCTGCTCCTGACGGACGCGGACATCGCCCACGGGCCGGACGGTCTGCGCCGCCTCGTGTCGGCGGCGGTCGGGAACGATCTGGACCTGGTGTCGCAGATGGCCCGGCTGCGGGCCGAGAGCGCGTGGGAGCGCCTGATCGTGCCGGCGTTCGTCTACTTCTTCGCGCAGCTCTATCCCTTCCGCTGGATCAACCGGGCGCGGCCCCGGGCGACGGCGGCCGCGGGCGGCTGCGTGCTGCTGCGGACGGAGACGGCGGTGGCGGCGGGAGTGCCGGAGGCGATCCGGCAGGCGGTGATCGACGACGTGTCGCTGGCGCGGGCGGTGCGGCGGGCCGGCGGGCGGATCTGGCTGGGCCTCGCGGAGCGGGTCGACAGCGTCCGGCCGTACCCGGGGCTCGGCGAGCTGTGGCGGATGGTCGCGCGGAGCGCGTACGCCCAGCTCCGGCACAGTCCGCTGCTGCTCGTGGGGACGGTCGCGGGGCTGGTGGTCGTCTATCTGGTGCCGCCGGTGGCCCTGGTGACGGGCGCGGCGGCCGGGGACGCGCCGGCGGCCTGGGCGGGGGGTGCGGCCTGGGCGGTGATGGCGGGGTCGTACGTGCCGATGCTCCGTTACTACCGGCAGCCGCTGTGGCTCGCCCCGCTGCTCCCGTTCACCGCGTCCCTCTACCTGCTGATGACGGTGGACTCGGCGGTGCGGCACCACCGGGGCCGGGGCGCGGCGTGGAAGGGGCGGACGTACGCGCGCCCGGAGGCGGCGCCGGAGCGGTGAACGCGCTTGCGTGTTCGACACCTTGACCTGACACCGCCGCCCGGCGGCCCGATACCACCGCTCGACGGCCCGGCACCGTCGTCCGACGGCCCGGCGCCGCCCTGCGCCCCCACCCGGCGCCTTCACGGAAAAGGCATTTCCGATACGGGTAGTAGCGTTTTCAATTACGGGGAGTAGCGCCGTCAATTCGGCGCGTACGCGTCACCCCCTAGACGTCGACTTGACGGTCAATCAAGAGCGCCGAGAAGGGCGGGTAATCATGCCCATGATCACTTCCGCCGTACCCTCTCGGCACTTTTTCTTTATGCGTTCTTCATGCCGGGGGCACCGGGCGGCACCACGGCACCGCCGACCGGTCGGTAACCCCCTCCGAACTCGGCTTTTACGTGATCTTGAGACAGAACGTCGTCCCTTTTTGCCACGTTCGCTCGGATTGGGGATCCATCGCTTCACGAAGCCCGTCAAACAACCTTCTAATCGGTCTCCCCAAGCAGCACATCGTGGGCTTAACTTATGGCCATGACCTCCCCCCGCTCCACCTATGGAGGCGGTTACCACACCGCGCCGTCCTTCCCGGACACCCCGATCTACGACTCCCTGGTCGCGGAGCGGGGCACGCCTCAGATCGCCCCGATCCGAGTGCCCGCCGCCTACGACACCGGCAGCAGCTTCCCCACCGGTGGAAGCGGCTCCTACCTGCCGGCGCTCTCCTCGGCGCTGCCCGCCCTCCCGGCGGCGCCCACCCCGCAGCCCGCCCCCGCCTACAACGGCGGTTACGGCTACCCGCAGCCCGCGCCGCAGATGGCCCCCGTGCCCCTGCAGCAGGCCCCGGCCCCGTACATCCCGCAGCAGCCGTCGGCCCCGCGCGGCTACCCGAGCGGCCCGTACCCGCAGCAGCAGCCCCGCCCGGCGGCCGCCGGCTACGAGGCGATGCGTCCGGCGGCGCCCCGGCCCGCCCCGGTGCCGACCCCCGGCCCCTACGCGGACCCGTACAACCGGCCCTACCAGGGCGGGAGTTACTGACCCCCCGGTAAATCGGCGGGTCTCCGGACCGGGGCGGCTGGCAGGATGACTCCATGTCCTCTTCCGTGCTCCGCTCCGTCCACGTCCACCCGGTGAAGGCCATGCGCGCGCTGACGTACGCGGAGGCCGAAGTGCAGCCCTGGGGGCTGGCCGGGGACCGTCGCTGGACCGTCGTCGACGCGACGGGCAAGGTCGTGACCCAACGCCGTCACCCCCGGATGGCGTTGGCCGCGGCCGAACCGCTGCCCGGTGGCGGGGTCGTCCTGTCCGCGCCCGGACACCCGCCGCTGGCGGTCGAGGTACCGCACCCCTCGGTCACCGTCACGGTGGACGTGTTCGACAAGCCGGTGGAAGCCGTCCCGGCCGGCCCCGGCGCGGCCGCGTGGCTCTCGGCGTTCCTGGAGGGCGACTTCCGGCTCGTCCACATGGACGCGCCGGAGCACCGGCGCCCGGTGGACCCGGCGTACGCGCTGCCCGGCGAGACCGTGAGCTTCGCGGACGGCTATCCGCTGCTCGTCACCACCACCGCCTCGCTCGACGCCCTCAACTCCCTGATCGCCCGGGGCGACCGGGCCGAGGAGGGTCCCCTGCCGATGAACCGGTTCCGGCCGAACCTGGTCGTCGGGGGGACCGGGCCCTGGGCGGAGGACGGCTGGACCCGGATCGCCGTCGGAGAGGTCACCTTCCGGGTCGCCCGGCCCTGCGGACGCTGTGTCGTCACCACGACGGACCAGTCCACCGCCGCGCGCGGCAAGGAGCCGCTGCGGACCCTCGCCCGGCACCGCAAGAGCGACGGCCGGGTCCTCTTCGGCCAGAACCTCGTCCCCGAGCACACCGGCACGGTCCGGGTGGGCGACCCCGTCAAGGTCCTGGACTGACCCGCCCCCGCCCGCCGGGGCGCGCGTCACACTTCGCCGCCCCGGCGGGCGGGGAACGCGCCCCCGGGGCACACTCGTTGGAGAAGCAGCGAACAACGAGGGGGGTCCGGACGTGCGCGCAGCCCTGGGAGTCTGGCGCTGGCGGCGCAACCCCCTGCGCCGCACCACGGACCTCGTCGAGGCGTGGATCGCCCTCGTCGCCGTCGTCCTGCTCTGCGTCGCGGCGCCCCTGGCCGGCCTGCGCACCGGCACGTCCGCGGACGAGTCGCTCCGGCGGGCGGTCCGCGTACAGCAGGAGCGGCGGACGCCGACGACGGCCCGGGTGGTGCGGTCCGCCGACGCGCCCGCGAGCGGGCCCCGGACCGCCGAGTCCGGCGGGGAGGAGCGGTTGCGCCGCTCCGTGGTGGCCCGCTGGACCGCCCCGGACGGCTCGACCCGGACGGGGACGGTGGCGACGGCCCGGCGGCACTCGGCCCCCGGCGACACCTTCTCCCTGTGGACGGACCGGACCGGACGCCCGGTGGCACCGCCGCTGCGCCCGGACGCCGCCCGCGCGCACGCGATCACCGCGGGGCTCACGGCCGCGCTCCTCACCGGCCTCCTGGTCGAGACCGTCCGCCGGCTCGCGGTCCGCCGGCTCGTCCTGCTGCGGTACGCGCGGCTCGACCGCGCGTGGGCCGCGACCGGTCCCGACTGGGGCCGCACCGGCACCGGAAGCTGATCGGGTCCGACCGGTCCCGACCGCTCCGGACCGCCCCGGACCGGCGGTGACGCACCCCGGGCACCAGGCGCGTTCCCGGTGCGGACGGGGGTACGCGACCCGTCATCCCCACGCCGCCGCGCGCGCTACGGTGGGGCATCGGATCAGCGGCGAGGCATGAGGCGGGGGCAGGACACACCCATGGCACAGGGCACGGTCCAGGTGACGCACACCGGCACATCGCGGTGGCGGCGCCGCACGGGTGAGTACCCCTCCCTCGCCGCCGCCCTGGAGGCCGCGGGCGACGGGGACGTGCTCACCGTCGCCCCGGGGACCTACCGGGAGAACCTGGTGGTGCGGCGGGCCGTCACCCTGCGCGGCCCCGAGGGCGGGGTCGGCTCGGTCCGGATCGCACCCCCGGACGGGGTCCCGCTGACCCTGCGCGCCTCCGTCGTCCTCCAGGACCTGCACGTCGAGGGCCAGGACGTGGCGGCGCCCGCGCTGCTCGTCGAGGACGGCACGCCCGAGCTGCTCGACCTGCGGATCATGACCCGCTCGGCCGCCGGGATCGAGGTGCGGGGTGCCGCCCGGCCCACGGTCCGCCGCTGCACGGTCGACAACGCGGCGGGGATCGGCATCGCCGTGCTCGACGGCGCGGGCGGGGTGTTCGAGGAGTGCGAGGTGGTGTCCGCCGGGCAGGCGGGCGTCTCGGTGCGGGGCGGCGCGCACCCGCGCCTGGAGCGCTGCCGGGTGCACCACGCCTCCGGTGCCGGGATCGCCGTCACCGGCGAGGGCAGCGCCCTGGAGGGCGTGGGCTGCGAGGTGTACGAGATCAAGGGCGCCGGGCTCCAGATCGCGGCCCGCGCCACCGCCCACCTCACCGACTCCTCGGTGCACCGCACGTCGGCGGACGGCATCACCCTCGACACCGACGCCGTCCTCACCCTCTCCGACTGCGACATCCACGACGTCCCGGAGAACGCGGTCGACCTGCGCTCGCGCTCGGTCCTGACGCTCACCCGCTCGACCGTCCGACGCTTCGGCCGCAACGGCCTGTCGGTGTGGGACCCGGGGACCCGGGTGGACGCCAACCAGTGCGAGATCCACGACAGCACGGGCGACTACCCGGCGGTGTGGGTGAGCGACGGGGCGACCGCCGTCCTCGACGCCTGCCGGGTGCACGACGTGCCGGACGCGCTGTTCGTCCTCGACCGGGGCTCGCGCGTGGACGTGGTCGACAGCGACCTGTCGCAGGTGCGGAACACGGCGGTGTCGGTGAGCGACGGGGCGACGGCCCAGCTCGACGACTGCCGCATCCGGGAGGCGTCCACGGGCGCCTGGTTCCGCGACCACGGCAGCGGCGGCACCCTGTCCGGCTGCACGATCGACTCCGTGCAGACCGGGGTCATCGTCACCAAGGGCGCCGATCCCACGATCGAGCGGTGCACGGTCACCTCGCCGGCCGAGGCCGGCTTCTACGTGTCGGCGGAGGGGCGCGGCTCCTTCCACGGCTGCCGGGTGACGGGCAGCGGCGGGTACGGCTTCCACGTCACGGACGGCTGCCGGACGACCCTGCGCAAGTGCCGTACGGAGCGGTGCGCGCGCGGCGGTTACGAGTTCCCGGAGGAGGGCGCGGTCGCGGAGGAGTGCACCAGCGACGAGAGCGCGGTCCGCTCCTCCGTGCCCGACTCCTCCGGCTCCGGCTCCTCCCCGGCCGGCGGCGGTACGGTCCTGACGGAGACGCGGACGGCCGGGCTGCTCGGCACCGTCCCGGCCTCCCGGCCCGCGACCGCGGCTCCGGCGCCGGCGCCGGAGCCCGTCCCGGAGGCCCGCTCCTCGCAGGACGTGCTCGGCGAGCTGGACGCCCTGGTGGGCCTGGAGAGCGTCAAGCACGAGGTGCGGACCCTCACCAACATGATCGAGGTGGGGCGCAGGCGCCAGGAGGCCGGGTTCAAGGCGGCCTCGGTCCGCCGCCACCTGGTCTTCACGGGCAACCCGGGCACGGGCAAGACGACCGTGGCCCGGTTGTACGGCGAGATCCTCGCCTCGCTCGGGGTCCTGGAGCGCGGGCACCTGGTGGAGGTGTCCCGGGTGGACCTGGTCGGCGAGCACATCGGCTCGACGGCGATCCGCACCCAGGAGGCCTTCGACCGGGCGCGCGGCGGGGTGCTGTTCGTCGACGAGGCGTACGCCCTGTCGCCGGAGGACTCGGGCCGTGACTTCGGCCGCGAGGCGATCGACACCCTGGTGAAGCTGATGGAGGACCACCGGGACGCGGTGGTGGTCATCGTCGCCGGGTACACGGCGGAGATGCAGCGCTTCCTCACCGTGAACCCGGGCGTGGCCTCGCGCTTCTCGCGGACCATCACCTTCGGCGACTACGAGCCGGAGGAGCTGCTGCGGATCGTGGGGCAGCAGGCGGACGAGCACGAGTACCGGCTCGCCCCGGGCACGGACGAGGCGCTGCTCGCCTACTTCGCCAAACTGCCCAAGGGCCCGGCCTTCGGCAACGGGCGCACGGCGCGGCAGACCTTCGAGTCGATGGTGGAGCGGCACGCGGGACGGGTCGCCGCGCTCGACGAGCCGAGCACGGACGACCTGACCCTGCTCTACCCGGACGACTTGCCCGAGCTGCCCTGACCCTTCTCCTCCCGGCCGGAGACCTCCGCTTCGGAGGCGTCCGGCCCGCGGGTCCCCGGTCCGGAAGCCCCCTTCCCGCAGGGCTCCGGCGGCTCCCCGGCCCCGCGCTGCCGGGGGACGGCGGGCGGGAGGCGGTCGAGGAGGCCGGTGCGGCAGTGGATGAAGCCGGGGTCGGCCTGGTAGTCGGAGTGGCCCAGGATCGGTTCGGGCAGCGGGTGGTCGCGGGTGCGTCCGTAGGCGACCGGGTCGAGCAGGACCGGCTCGTCGACGGCGGGCCGCCCGTCCTCGGCGACGACCCGGACGGGTCCGCCGATCGGGTCGGTGGCGCGGTAGAGGTTGCTCCAGCAGTGCACCGTGCGGTTCAGGGAGCCCAGGGCCTCGGGGCCGAAGTAGGCCGGGAACCAGCGTCCGTAGAGCCGCTCCAGGGGTGAGCCGTAGGTGAGCAGGGCGACCCGGCGGCGGGTGGCCGGCTTGAGCTGCCAGACGGCGGCGGCGGCGAGGACGCTGCCCTGGGAGTGCCCGGAGATGACGAGCCGGCCGCCGGTGCGCCGGGTCCAGGAGCTCATCCGCCAGGTGAGGTCGGGGACCGCGCGCTCGGCGTAGCAGGGCGGGGCGAAGGGGTGGGCGGCGCGGGGCCAGAAGGTGCCGACGTCCCAGAGGATGCCGATGGTGCGGCGGGCGGAGGGGTCCCGGTAGGCGCGGCGGCCCCAGGTGACGAAGAGCAGGAAGCCGAAGCCGATCATCCAGGAGCCGAGGGCCTGGGTGGCGGAGGCCAGGGCGGCGACGGCGGGGTGGGCGCCGTCGAAGGCCCGGCCCGGCACGTTCCCGCTGGCCCAGGCGCCGACGACGGAGGCGGCCCCGAAAAAGAGGGTGGCGCCGGAGACGACGCCGACGAGGACGGGCGCGGAGTCGGTGAGCGTCGCCCGGGCCCGGACGGTCGCGATCCGTCCCGTACGGACCGGGTCGCGCTCGTCACCGGTGGCGTAGTCGGCCTCGACCTCCGAGCGCAGGCGCCGGGCGGCGAGCACGGTCCGGGCGGCGAGGAGGGCGGCGGGCACGGCGAGGAGGAGGAGCAGGACGGGGATGACGGACGCCTGCCAGCTGAGCAGGACGGGCGGGCTTATCCGGGGGCCGGGGTCGCCCATGCCGGGGGTGGCCGGTCCGTCGAGCCAGTCGGCGACGCGCTGGGCGACGCCGCCGGACATGACCCCGCCGAGGGCGCAGGCGAGCATGGCGACGGCTGGCCCGCCGAGTCCGTACAGGGCGGTGCGGGGGTCCCGGCGGGGGCGCTGGAGGAGGAGGGCGACCGCGCCGAGGGCGACGACGAGGGCGCCCTGGGCGACGGTGAGGGCGCTGAAGACGGCGTCGCCGGGGAGGGTTCCGGACGAGACCCAGCCGGGCCGGGACCAGCCCGCGTACAAGGCGGTGACGAGGAGCAGGGCGAGGGAGGCGCCGGGCAGCCAGGAGACCAGGGCGCGTTCGAGTCGCAGGTCGAGGCGGTTCTCGCTGCGGCCGCGCCGGCAGACGACCCAGAGGACGACGACGCCGAAGGCGGCGACGGCGGCCTGGAGGATCCGGCCGAGGACGGCTCCGGCCCCGGGTGCGGCGGTGTCGTGGCGGGCGGCGGCCGTGACGAGGGCGGCGGCGACGGTGAGGAAGCCGGCGGCGGTGTGGGCGGCCCTGAGCCGGGCGACGAGCCGGCGGCCGTACCAGAAGCCGGGGCGTCCGAGGGCGGCGCGGGACCCCGGGGCGACGGTGGCGGTGTCCCGCCGCTCCGACGGCGTGTCGTAGCCGGTGGGCGGGCGCTGGGCCTCGTACGCGGTCCAGGTCCGGTTGGACAGGTACCAGAGCAGGCCGACGAGGACGGCCGGGACGAGGGCGGCGACGGCGAGGCGGCGGCCGGGCAGGGACCACCAGCCACCGCGCTCGACGGAGAGGAAGCCCAGCCAGGAGGCGGAGTCGACGCAGGCGGGGGCGGCGGCGCACTGCCAGGCCGTCAGGTCGAGCGCGACCTCGCAGGCGGCGGCGGTGAGCAGGACGGTGAGGGTGAGGGCGACGAGCCGGACGAGGACCCCGTAGAGCCGGGCGAGCCGGCGTCCGCCCGGGGCGGGCGGGCGCATCCAGTGCGCGAGGTTGGCGACCATGAAGGGCAGGAGCAGCAGCCATAACGCGCGGGTGCCGTCGCCGGAGGTGAGGTTGGACCAGCAGTACGCCTCCGGTACCGGGCGCCCGGCGTACCGCCCGGGGTGCTCCTCGGCGTCGGCGTCCTCGATCCGCCGGTACACGGCGGCGGTCCGGTCGCCGGTGATCCGCACGGTCCTGGGGTCGTCGAGCATGTCCTGGGGGGTGGCTCCGCCGACTCCGTGGACGAGGAGTTCGAGCGCCGCGTCCCCGCTCTCCGGGGCGGGTGTGGCAGGGGACACTGGGGCTGCTCCCTCATGAGGTGGGAAGATGCGACGTCGGAGACAGGATCGCGGACGGCCGTGCGGCCGCGCACGACCCCTCACCGAATTTCACCCTCATCCCCATATCCCGTCCCCTGCGGAAGGACCGGCCCCGGCGGTGACTGACAACCAGAACCTCCTCGCGGAGCAGCGGCGCGCCCTGATCCTCGACGAGGTCCGGCGGCGCGGCGGTGTACGGGTCAACGAACTGACCCGCCGTCTGAGCGTCTCGGACATGACGATCCGCCGCGACCTGGACGCGCTGGCCCGGCAGGGCGTGCTGGCCAAGGTGCACGGCGGGGCCGTCCCGGTGGTCGAGGCGAGCACCCACGAGCCGGGCTTCGAGGCCAAGTCGGTCCTCGAACCGAGCGCCAAGGACGAGATCGCGCGGGCGGCGGCGGCCCTGGTGACGCCGGGCACGGCGATCGCCCTGTCCGGCGGGACGACGACCTACGCGCTGGCCCGGCACCTGCTGGACGTGCCGGACCTGACGGTGGTGACCAACTCGGTGCGGGTCGCCGACGTGTTCCACGAGGCGGGGCGGACGGGCGGGGCGGGCGAGCCGCGGCGCGGGGCGGCGACGGTCGTCCTGACGGGCGGGGTGCGCACGCCGTCCGACGCGCTGGTGGGGCCGGTCGCGGACCGGGCGATCCGCTCGCTCCACTTCGACCTGCTCTTCCTCGGGGTGCACGGCGTCTCGGTGGAGGCGGGTCTGTCGACGCCGAACCTGGCGGAGGCCGAGACGAACACCTGCCTGATGCGTTCGGCGCGCCGGGTGGTGGTGGTCGCCGACCACACCAAGTGGGGCACGGTGGGCCTGAGTTCGTTCGCCTCCCTGGACGAGGTGGACACCTGGGTGACGGACGGGGGCCTGTCCGAGGGGGTGCGGGCGGAGGTGTCGGAGCACGTGCCGGGGCTCGTGGTGGCGGGCGGGGAGCGGGCGTGAGCCCCTTCCGGGTCGAGCGAACCGTGCCGGCGGCGCCGGAGGAGGTGTGGCGGCGGCTCACGGACTGGCCGGCGCACGGGCGGCAGGTGCCGCTGACCCGGACGAGGGTGCTGACACCGGGGCCGAACGGCGTGGGGACCCGGTTCACCGCCCGGACCGGGATCGGCCGGCTGTCCTTCGACGACCCGATGGAGGTCGTGCGCTGGGAGCCCCCGTCGGCGGGCCGTCCCGGCGCCTGCCGCCTGGTGAAGCACAGCCGTGTCGTGCGGGGTTGGGCGCTGATCGAGGTGGCGGAGGCACCGGGCGGCGGCTGCCGGGTGGTGTGGACGGAGGAGCTGACGGTACGGGGCGTGCCGCGGGCCCTCGATCCGGTGCTCGCGCGGGCGGGACGGGTGGTGTTCGGGCGGGCGGTGGACGGGCTGCTGCGGGAGGGGTGAGGGACGGGACCCGCCGCGGTCGCGGTCGAAGCCGTGGCCGTGTCCGAAGCCGTGACCGTATCCGAAGCCGTGGCCGTATCCGAAGCTTGACCGTGACCGTGACCGCGGCCTCAACCGCGCCCGAATCCTGTGCTGTTGACAGCACGTCAGCTAAGGTGCCCTTTCCGCCCGCGTCCCCCGGAGGTCCGGTCCATGGCACGCCGACTGAGGCCGGTGGAGCTCGACTTCACCGCGTCCGCGCCCGTCCGCCTGGTGTTCACGGCCACGCTGGCCGCCCCGCCCGCGGCCGTCTACCGCTCCCTGGCCGTGGAGGTGGGGAGCACGCCCTCCTGGTTCACCGCCCTCGCCTCCGCCGTCCCGACGGGCGACGGGGCGGGCCGCAGCGTCCGGCTGCGGGGCGGGATCGCCCTGGAGGAGACGATCCTGGCCGCCGAACCCCAGGTCCGCTACGCCTACCGGGTGGACACGACGAACGCCCCCGGGCCCACCGCCATGGCGGAGGAGTGGGCCCTCTCCCCCGCCGGGCGGGGCACGACGCTGCGGTGGACGATGGCCGCCGACGGCCCGGCCCCGTTCCGCCTCGCGCTGCGGTGTGCGCGACCGGGTCTCGGACGGTCGTTCCGGGGCGCGGCGCGGCGGCTCGACCGGCGGCTCACTCCGGCCAGGCCCCCGTCGCCAGGAAGCTCTCGATAGCGGCGGTGTACGGGGCGATGTCGAGGCCCTGGGCGGCCAGCCAGTCGTCGGAGTAGTACTTGTCGAGGTAGCGGTCGCCGGGGTCGCAGATCAGGGTGACGACGCTGCCGGTGCGCCCGTGCGCGACCATCTCGGCCACGATCTTGAAGGCACTCCACAGGCCGGTGCCGGTGGAGCCGCCCGCCTTGCGGCCGATGGCCGTCTCCAGGGCGCGGACGGCGGCGACGCTCGCCGCGTCGGGCACCTTCATCATGCGGTCGACGGCCCCGGGCACGAAGCTCGGTTCCATGCGGGGGCGGCCGATGCCCTCGATGCGGGAGCCGCAGTCGGCGGTGGCGTGCGGGTCGTGGTGGGTCCAGCCGTCGAAGAAACAGGAGTTCTCGGGGTCGGCGACGCAGATCCGGGTGTCGTGCTGCATGTAGTGCACGTAGCGGGCGATGGTCGCCGAGGTGCCGCCGGTGCCCGCGGTGGCCACGATCCAGGTCGGCTCCGGGTACCGCTCCAGCCTGAGCTGCTGGTACATCGACTCGGCGATGTTGTTGTTGCCGCGCCAGTCGGTGGCCCGCTCCGCGTAGGTGAACTGGTCCATGTAGTGGCCGCCGGTGCGCTCGGCGAGGGCGGCGGACTCCTCGTACAGGGTGCGCGAGTCGTCGACGAAGTGGCAGCGCCCGCCGTGGAACTCGATGAGCCGGCACTTCTCGGGGCTGGTCGTGCGGGGCATGACGGCGATGAAGGGGACGCCGATGAGCTTGGCGAAGTACGCCTCGGAGACGGCGGTCGAACCGCTGGAGGCCTCGATGACGGGCCGGTCCGGCCGGATCCAGCCGTTGCACAGGCCGTAGAGGAAGAGGGAGCGGGCGAGCCGGTGCTTGAGGCTGCCGGTGGGGTGGGTGGACTCGTCCTTGAGGTAGAGGTCGATGCCCCAGTGCTCGGGGAGCGGGAAGCGCAGCAGATGGGTGTCGGCCGAACGGTTGGCGTCGGCCTGGACCTTGCGGACGGCCTCCTTCAGCCAGGCCCGGTAGGCGGGGTCGCTGCGGTCGATGTCGACAGTCGCCGTGGCGGTGGCGATGCCCCCGGGGGTGGCCGCGCCGCCGGGAGTGACGGTGCCTCCGGGAGCAGTGGTGCCTCCGGGGGTGACCGACGAACCGTTCTGCGCACTGCGCTCGGTGGTGCTCATCCGCGCTTCTCCTCGATCGCTTCCCCGGGGGTGCTCCCCCGGGTGCTCCACTTCCGACGATACCGCTCCCACCTGGGCAAACGTTCCCTTTGACCTTCCATAGGGAAGACTTGCGGAAGGGTGTGCGAGAGGGCCACTGGTGCGGTCGCGGACGGCCCGGCACACTGGGAGCGGCAACCCGGGGAAAACGGGTGGGAAGGGGCGGATCGGCATGCAGGAACCGGAGTTCAGCGCCAGGGGCGTGGGGATCAACCGCTGGCTGCGCTCGCTGACGCGCGCGGGCGAGGTGCGGATCGAGGACGGGCGACTCGCCCTGCTCACCAGTTACGGCAGCGAGATCGACAGCGCGCCGGTGACGGCGGTGCGGGCGGGGCGCCCGTGGTTCGCGGGGCCGGACGAGGCGGTGGCGACCGTGAACGGCACCCGGTACCGGCTGACGCTGCACAAGAACGGCCGCGCCGACGAGGCGGCGGAGTCCGGGGAGCCGAGGGCCTCGGAGGAGTCGGAGGAGTCGGGCCGCTTCCTCGCCGCGCTCAAGCGGGCGGCAGGACGGCGCTGACGCCGGGGCGCACCGCGCCCCCTCCCACCTGGCACGGTTCGCCGTGAGTTGCGGGACGGTCACCACTGGCCCACGCTGGAATCACCTCACCGAGGGTTGACAGGTGGTGACAGTGCGTTGTGGCCGCCACCCCATTGGACCGCACGAGAGATCCGAACCTTCGTCTTCTTCCGGACTACTTCGGGGAGTCGCAGCCGTGATCAGCGAACCGAGCAGGTACTACGCGGTGGAGCTCCAGGCCCTGCCGCAGCGGATCGGACAGATCCGCAGGATTGTCTCGGCGCATCTGCGCCACTGGCATCTCGACGCCCTGGTCGACCATGCCCTGCTGGGAGTCACCGAGCTCCTGACCAACGTCCACCGGCACGCCCGGCCGGACAAGCGGTGCACCGTGGAGGTCGAGCTGCTGCTCGACCGCCTCACGGTCTCCGTCAGGGACCACGACCCGCGCCTGCCGCGGACCGACGGCCCGTTCGGCGATCCGGCCGACACGCCGGCCGACGGCCTCGCCACCTCCGGCCGGGGCCTCGCCCTGGTCGGCGCGGTCAGCGAGAGCTGGGGCGTCCGTCCCTGCGGGGACGACGGGAAGGTCGTGTGGTTCACCCTCGCGGCGCCGCCCGTGGGCGGCCCCGTCGAGACGCGCGAGGAAGTCGTGTACGGCGCCGCGACCGAGGGCCCCTTCACCGGGTACGAGCGGGTCCCCGCCGTCCCCCTGGGCGTCCCGGCCGACCCGGTCCTGAGCCCCGCCCCCGCGGTGGCCGCCGCCCGCCCGGTCCTGGCGGGCCGGGCGGGCTGAGGGACCCGGGCGGGCGGGGGCGGGTCACCGTCCCCGTGCTCCTCGGGCCCCGTGTGCTCCTCAGGCCCCGCGTCCCTTGGGGCCCGCGACGCGACCGAACTGCTCCTCCAGGACAGTGAGGCGCCGCCAGTACTCGTCCTCGTCGATCTCACCGGCGGCGAACCGGTGGCCGAGCAGGGCGATCGGCGAGTGTTCGTCCGGCCCGCCGGCGCGACCGGCGCGGAGGTCCCGGCCCCGGCGCCACCCGGCGCGACGGGCGAGGGTGACGACCCCGACGACGGCGACGGCCCAGACGAGGGGGAAGAGAAGGGCCCACGGGCCGGGGCCCGCGTGGGCGAGTGTGTTCATGGCGATCCAGCTCCTCGGTGCGTACGGAGGGACGTGTCCCTGGTCCGAGAGTCGCCCCGGGAGGGCTCCCCGCGCGTCGTACGGGCAGCGGCTTCCCGCGTACGCCACGGGGAGTACGCCCCGCTCTCCCCGCCACCCAGCCCACCCTTCCTTCTGTACCTACTGGTATGTACAGTACGGCCATGGGGACGAACGACACCTCCGAGCGGCTGGTCGAGGCGACCCGCGAACTCCTGTGGGAGCGCGGCTACGTGGGCACCAGCCCCAAGGCCGTCCAGCAGGCGGCGGGCGCGGGCCAGGGCAGCATGTACCACCACTTCGCGGGCAAGCGGGACCTCGCCCTGGCGGCGATCCGGCGGACGGCCGAGGAGATGGACGCGGCGGCCGGGGCGGCCCTGGAGGGCGGCGGATCGGCGTACGCCCGGATCGAGGCGTACGTGCTGCGCGAGCGCGACGTCCTGCGCGGCTGCCCGGTGGGGCGGCTCACCATGGACCCCGAGGTGATCGCGGATCCGGAGCTGCGCGCCCCCGTCGAGGAGGTGATCGGCCGGCTGCGCGCCCGCCTCGCCGCGATCGTGCGCGAGGGGCGGGACAGCGGCGAGCTGGACGGCTCCCTGGATCCGGAGGAGACCGCCGCGACGGTCGTGGCGACGGTGCAGGGCGGATACGTGCTGGCCCGCGCGACGGGGTCGCCGGCGCCCTTCGACAGCGCCGTACGCGGTCTGCTGGCGCTGCTCGCCCCGCGCCCTGCCCGCTGAAACCGACGCGTTGGAACCGACCCGTCGCACACGACTCGCCGAAGAGGAACCGGAGCCCGTTCCGTGCACGCGATGCAGTACGAGATCACGCTTCCCGCCGACTACGACATGGGGATCGTCCACGAGCGGGTGGCGACCCGGGGCCATCTGCTCGATGCCTTCCCGGGCCTCGGCCTGAAGGCGTACCTGGTCCGGGAGCGCGGGGCGGACTCGCCCGTGAACCAGTACGCGCCGTTCTACCTGTGGGTCACGCCCGAGGGCATGAACTCCTTCCTCTGGGGACCGGGCTTCCAGGGCGTCGTGAACGACTTCGGCCGGCCGGTGGTGCAGCACTGGACGGGCGTGGCGTACGAGGAGGGGCCGGCGTCCGCGTCGGCGCCGCGCACCGCGACCCGGCTCAGGACCCCGCTCGGGGAGGCGGTCCCGCCGGGCGAGGCGGTGGCGGAGGCGGTGGCCCGGCACGCGCGGGAGGCCCGGCGGGACGGGGTAGTGGCCTCGGCCCTCGCGGTGGACCCGCGCCACTGGGAGCTGCTCTCCTTCACCCTGTGGGCGGACCCGGAGGCGCCGTCCGGCGAGGGCGAGCGCTTCCGGGTGCTCCACCTGTCGGAGCCGGGACGGGCGGAGCTCGGGCGGGCGGAGCTCGGGCGGGCGGAGCTGGGGCAGGCGGAATTGGGGCGGGCGGAGCCGGGGACTCAGGCCACGGCGACCAGCGTCAGACAGGCGATGCCGAGGACACCCCGGTAGCCGTTCAGCCAGCCGGAACGCTGCCGGTCGACGCGCTCGCGCGTCTCGGCGGCGAGCGGATGGCCGGGGTTGGCAGCGAGCCAGACCTCCGTGTCGTACCGGTAGCCGGACTCGAACTCCTCCCACTCCTCGGCGCTCGCCGTCTCGATCCAGGCGGGCCGGAACCCGGCTCCGATCGCGAGGTCGACGAGGGCGCCGAGGGAGAGGTGGTCGTCGGCGCGGGCGCCGGGCCACATCCCGGCCAGTTCGGCCCCGGTGGGGGTGCGCTCCCAGAAGCCCTCCCCCAGGACGACGCGGCCTCCGGGCCGGACGAGCCGGCGGAGTTCGCGCAGGACGGCGGCGGGGTCGTACGGCAGGTCGGGGTCGCAGAGCGCCTGGCCGGCCCCGAGGCAGAGGACCGCGTCGACGGGGCCCCGGTCGGTGCCGAGCGCCGACTCCTCGACGAAGGTCACGCGGCCGGCGAGCCCGCGCTCCTCGGCGAGGGCCCGGCCGCGGGCCAGGTCCTCGCCGTTGATGTCGATCCCGACGCCCTCGGCTCCGGGAACGGCGTCGAGGAGGCGCAGGAGCAACTCGCCCCAGCCGCAGCCGATGTCGAGCACGTCGGCGGGCCCGGAGGCGGCGAGCCGCCCCAGGACGCGGGCGGCGCGGGCCTCGGAGAGCGGCCCGTGGAAGGTGAGGCCGCCGAGGCGCGGGGGAAGTGCGGAGTCGGAGGAGGTCATGGGGCGGAACGGTACGTCGTACGGCCGGTCCGCCCCACCGGTTTTCGATCCGGCTACCGGGCGGAGACGCCGTACGGGTCCTAGCCTGGGGAGGGTGTACACCACGCGCGTGTCCCGTCACGTCGACGCCCCGCCCCTGGCCGTCTACCGGACGCTCCTCGACCCGGAGGCCGTCGCACGCTGGCGGGTGCCGTACGGCATGACCTGCCGGGTGCACGAGTTCGACGCGCGCGAAGGGGGCGCGTTCCGGGTCTCGCTGCGGTACGAGGGGGAGGACGGCGCCGGGAAGTCGGGGCCGCGCACGGACACGTACCACGGCCGCTTCGTGGAGCTGGTGCCGGACGAACGGGTCGTCGAGGTCGTCGAGTTCGAGACGGCGGACCCGCTGCTGCACGGGGCCATGACCCTGACGACGACCCTGGTCCCGGACGGCGGCGGCACCGAGGTCCTGGTCGTCCACGAGGGCGTCCCGGACGCGATCCCCGCCGCCGACAACGAGACCGGCACCCGCACGGCCCTGGACCGTCTTGCGGCGCTGCTCGAAGGGCGCCCGGAGTAGTCGGGCGGCTTTCCTCAGACCGGTTCGCGGGAGAGGGCCGCCAGGGGGTCGTCCAGGACCGGCTGCCAGGCGAGTTCGGCGGCGCCCACGAGGCTGTTGTGGTCCAGGGTGCAGGGGAGGATCGGCACGCCGCCGCTGCGGCCCCAGAGGCTGCGGTCGGCGACGACCGCGCGGAGGCGCTCGGGGTCGGCGTCGAGGAGTTCGCGGTGGAGGCCGCCGAGGACGATCCGGTCCGGGTTGAGGATGTTCACCAGACCGGCGAGGCCGAGTCCGAGACGGTCGATCAGCTCCCCCACGGCGACCCGGACGCCGGGGTCGTCCGGGCTGGTGCGCAGCAGGTCGCGGGACTGCTGGAGCAGCGAGACCTCGGGGCCGGGGACGCGGCCGGCGGCCGTGAGGAAGGCGAGCGGGTCGGTCTCGACGTCGAGGCAGCCGCGGCCGCCGCAGTGGCACGGGCGGCCCTCCGGGTTCACCGTCAGGTGGCCGACCTCCAGGGCGAGGCCCGAGCTGCCGGTGTGCAGGCGCCCGTCGAGGACGAGCGCGCCGCCGACGCCCCGGTGGCCGGTGGCCACGCAGAGCAGGTCCCGGGCGCCGCGCCCGGCGCCGTGGCGGTGCTCGGCGAGGGCGGCGAGGTTCACGTCGTTGCCGGTGAAGGCGGGGCCCTCGATGCCGGCCTCCCGCACCCGCTCGGCGAAGATCTGCCGGACCTGCGCCCCGGCGGGCCAGGCCAGGTGGAGCGGGTTGAGGGCGGTGCCCTCGGGCTCGGCGACCGCGGAGGGCACGGCGAGGCCGGCTCCGACGCAGCGGCGGCCGCTCTCCGCCAGGAGGGCAGCTCCGGCTTCGACCACGGCCCCGAGGACCTGGGCGGGGTCGGCGGAGACGACGACGCTGCCGGGGGCCGTGGCGACGATCGTGCCGCCGAGGCCGACGAGCGCGGCCCGGAAGCCGTCCGGGTGGACCTGTGCGGCGAGGGCGACGGGGCCCTTCTCGTCGACGGCGAGCCGGTGCGAGGGGCGGCCCTGGGAACCCGCGGCGGCGCCGGGGTTGGAGTCGACCCGGATGAGGCCGAGGGCCTCCAGCTCGGCGGCGACGGCCCCGGCGGTGGCGCGGGTGACGCCGAGCTCGGCGGTGAGGACGGCCCGGGTCGGCGCCCTGCCGGTGTGCACCAGCTCAAGCGCGGGGCCGAGCGCGTTGCGCCCCCTGTCCAGCCGTGTCCGGGTCGTCGTCGCCTTGCCGTTCATGGGGGCGAGTCTCCCATGATCGGACGGCGCTCCCGACCTCGCGGGGCGAGGGCCCGCCCTCCACGACCTGGGTCTCGACCCCGTGACCGGGGAGCCCGGCTCCGCGACCGGGAGCTCGACTCCGTGGCCGGGGACTCGGCTCTGTGACCAGGTGCTCGACTCCGCGATCGGAGGCTCGACTCCGTGACCAGGTGCTCGACTCCGCGATCGGGGTCGTGGCCCCGCGGCCGGAGACGCGCCCCCTCCCAGGGCCGGGCGCTCGACTTCGCGATCGGAGTCTCGACCCCGTGGCCGGAGACACGCCCTCCCGGGGCCGGGTGCCGTCTCTGCGATCGGGGCTCGACCCCGTGGCCGGGAGGCCTCCCACCACGACCAAGCGCTCGCCCCCGTCGCCGGAGGCCCGCCCCCGTGACCGGGCTCGCCCTCATCGCCGGAGGCCCGCCCCCGTGACCGGGCTCGGCTCCACGCCCGGCAGAGCCGCCCCGCACACCCCGTGGACCGCCCCACGCACCCCGGGGACCTCCCCGCACACCCCATGGAACGCCCCACACACCCCGGGGACCTCCCCGCGCACACCCCATGGAACGCCCCACATGCCCCGGAAACCGTCATGCGGCCCAGGTACGGCCCCGCCGGTTGATTCGTCCGCCGCCCACCCCTATCCTGAATTTGTGCCGCTACTAAACAAAGTACGGACGGCCGTCTCGGGGGGTCCCGGCGGAGACACCGCCACCCGCTCCCTGTCCCGCCTCCGCTCCGCCCTGACCCTCTTCTTCGCCCTCGACGGCTTCCTGTTCGCCGGCTGGGTGGTCCGGATCCCCGCCGTCAAGGAGCAGACCGGCGCCTCCGCCGGGGACCTCGGCCTCGCGCTCCTCGGAGTGTCGGCGGGCGCCGTGGTGACCATGACGCTGACCGGGCGGCTCTGCCGCCGGTACGGCTCCCACGCCGTCACCGTCGCCACCGCCGTACTCCTCTCGCTCTCCGTCGCCCTGCCCGCGCTCACCCGCTCCCCGCTCGCCCTCGGCCTCGTCCTGCTCGTCTTCGGCGCCGCGTACGGCGGCATCAACGTGGCCATGAACAGTGCCGCCGTGGACGTCGTGACCGCGCTGCGGCGCCCCGTGATGCCCAGCTTCCACGCCGCGTTCAGCCTCGGCGGCATGCTGGGCGCGGGGCTCGGCGGGCTGCTCGCCGGAAGCCTCTCCCCCACTGCCCACCTCCTCGGCCTCACGGTCGTCGGCCTGGCCCTGACGGCCGCCGCCGGGCCCGTACTCCTGCGCCGCCCCTCCCCCGCCCCGCCCGAGACCCTCCCCGTCCCGCCCACCGCCTCCGGCACGCGACCGGGCGCCCCGGCCCCGCGCCGTACGGTCCTCGTCTTCGGGCTGATCGCGCTCTGCACGGCGTACGGCGAGGGCGCGCTCGCCGACTGGGGAGCCCTGCACCTCACCCAGGACCTGCACGCCCATCCCGGGGTGGCCGCCGCCGGGTACTCCGTGTTCGCGCTGACCATGACGGCGGGACGGCTCTCCGGCACCGCGCTGCTCGAACGCCTCGGCCAGACCCGCACCCTGGTCGCGGGCGGCGCGACCGCCGCCGCGGGGATGCTGCTCGGCGCGCTCGCGCCGACCGTCTGGGCCGCGCTCCTCGGCTTCGCCGTGACCGGTCTCGGCCTCGCCAACATCTTCCCCGTCGCCGTGGCCCGCGCCGGCGCGCTCGCCGGTCCCGGCGGGGTGGCGACCGCGTCCACCCTCGGGTACGGCGGGATGCTGCTCGGCCCGCCCTCGATCGGGTTCCTCGCCGACTGGTTCTCGCTGCCGGCCGCGCTCACCACGGTCGCGGTGCTCGCCGCCGGTGCCGCGGTGATGGGCTACCGGGCCCGGGACGCGAAGGCCGTCCGGACGGTCTGACGCACCTGCCCCGCGGCCGTGCCCGCGGCCTCCCGTCCCTGTCAGAATCCGTTCCACGGACACGACCACCGGGGGGACGATGAAGATCGCGGAGCACATCGAGGCGCTGGACGGCGCGGGCCTGGGCCTGGCGGAGGCGGCGGCCGGAGCCGGGCCGGACGCGGAGGTGCCGACCTGTCCGGGGTGGCGGATCCGCGACCTCCTCCGGCACGTGACGACGGTGCACCACTGGGCCACGGCCTTCGTGACCGAGGGGCACACCGCGTACCGCCCGGAAGGCGGCGAACCGGCGCTCGACGGCGACGCGTTGCTCGCCCACTACCGCGAGGGGCACGCGGCCCTGGTCGCCGCCCTGCGCGCCGCGCCGGAGGAGCTGGAGTGCTGGACGTTCCTCCCGGCACCGTCGCCCCTCGCCTTCTGGGCCCGGCGGCAGGCGCACGAGACGACCGTCCACCGCGCGGACGCGGAGTCGGCGCTCCCGGCGGGCCCCGGGCCGGTGGCTCCGGCGGTCGGCGCCGACGGGATCGACGAGTTGCTGAGCGGCTTCCACACCCGCAGCCGCAGCCGGGTGCGCACGCCCGGACCCCGGACCCTGCGGGTGCGGGCGACGGACACCGGTGACGTCTGGACCGTACGGCTCTCGGCGGACGCCCCGCGCACGGAACGCACGACCGGCTCTCCGGCCGCCGACCCCGTGGACGCGGAGCTGAGCGGACCGGCCGGGTCGCTGTACCTGACGCTGTGGAACCGCCTGCCCGAGGACGCGGTCACCGTCACCGTCACCGGGGACGCCTCGCTCGTCCGCCTGTGGCGGGAGAGGTCGGCGATCGGCTGAGACCGGGCGGGTCCCGGACGCCCCCACGGGGCCGGCGGGAGGAAACGCTTCGCAGCCGTGGACCGGCCGACGGAGGGACGGCGGGGCTGCACCGGGAGGTGCAGCAGCACCAGCGGTGCGCCGATCACCCACCGGAGCCAGGCACTGTCGTCTCCTGCCGCGTCCGGGGCCCGCGTCCCGTTCCGGTTCCCGTGCGTCAGCACCGGGCGCTCCTCGCCGCCTCGAAGCGATCGGGGCGCACGCGCGCCGCTCACCCTGACGATCACCCCGTCAGGGTGCCACGCGGGCGGACGCCTCAGGAAGGCCCGGGAAAGCTCGGGAAGGCCCGGAAAGGCCCGGGAAGGTTCAGGAAGACCGGTCCAGCATCCGGGTCAGGACCTCGCGCTGGAGGGGCTTCACCTCGGCGTGGCGGCCGAGGCCCTTCTCGGTGAGCCTCACCTGGACGCCGCGCCGGTCCTCGGGGCACATCCCCCGGGTGACCAGGCCGTCCTTCTCCAGGCGGGCGACGAGCCGGGACAACGCGCTCTGGCTGAGGTGGACGCGGTCGGCCAGCTCCTGGACGCGCCAGGCCGCCGGGCCGTCCTCGGACGCGCCCTCGGCGAGCACGTCGAGGACCTCGAAGTCACTGGCACCGAGTCCGTGCGGATGGAGGGCCCGGTCGAGCTCACAGGTCGTCCGGGCGTGCACGGCGAGGACGTCACGCCACTCGTCCACGAGCGCGCGTTCGGACTTGTTCGCTGCCATGACCGCACGTTAGCAGAAACCACCCCTTTTGTTGCACGAGAATTAAATGCACTTGCATTCAATGCATGTGCATGTACTGTCTCTGCCCATGACCTCTCCGCTCACCCAAGCGCCCGCGACGGACTCCGGGCGCTGGAGCCCGCGCCTCTGGGGCACCCTGCTCGTGCTCTGCGCCGCGATGTTCCTCGACGCCCTCGACGTCTCCATGGTCGGCGTCGCCCTGCCCTCGATCGCCGCCGACCTCGACCTGTCCACCGCCACCCTCCAGTGGATCGTGAGCGGCTACATCCTCGGCTACGGAGGACTGCTGCTCCTCGGCGGCCGCGCCGCCGACCTGCTCGGCCGGCGCCGGGTCTTCCTGATCGCGCTCGCCGTCTTCGCGCTCGCCTCCCTGCTCGGCGGACTCGTCGACTCCGGGCCGCTCCTCATCGCCAGCCGGTTCGTCAAGGGGCTCAGCGCCGCCTTCACCGCCCCCGCCGGCCTGTCGATCATCACGACCACCTTCAAGGAGGGCCCCCAGCGCAACCGGGCCCTGTCCATCTACACCACCTGCGCCGCCACCGGCTTCTCCATGGGCCTCGTCCTGTCCGGCCTGCTCACCGAGCTGAGCTGGCGGTGGACCATGCTGCTCCCCGCCCCCGTCGCCCTGATCGCCCTCGCCTTCGCGCTGCGCCTCATCCCGCACAGCTCCCGCGACGACTCCTCCGGCGGCTACGACCTGCCGGGCGCCGTCACCGGCACGGCCGCGATGCTGCTGCTCGTCTTCACCGTCGTCGAGGCGCCCGAGGCGGGCTGGGCCTCCGCCCGCACCCTGCTGTCCTTCCTGGCCGCCGCCGCCCTGCTCGTCGCCTTCGTCCTGATCGAACGGCGCAGCGCGAGCCCCCTGGTGCGGCTCGGGGTGCTGCGCTCCGGCTCGCAGGTCCGGGCCCAGCTCGGCGCGGCGGCGTTCTTCGGCTCGTACGTCGCCTTCCAGTTCATCGTGACCCAGTACATGCAGTCGTTGCTCGGCTGGTCCGCGCTCCAGACGGCGCTCGCCTTCCTGCCCGCCGGCGTGCTCGTGGCCCTCTCGTCCACGAAGATCGGCGGCGTCGTGGACCGGTTCGGCACGCCCCGGGTGATCGCCACCGGCTTCGCCCTCCTCGTCGTCGGGTACGCGCTCTTCCTGCGGATCTCGCTCGTCCCGCAGTACGCGGCCGTGATCCTGCCGTCGATGCTGCTCATCGGCGCGGCCTGCGCCCTGGTCTTCCCCTCGCTCAACATCCAGGCCACCAACGGCGTGGACGACCGCGAGCAGGGCATGGTCTCGGGCCTGCTCAACACCTCGATCCAGGTCGGCGGCGCGTTCTTCCTGGCCGTGACCACCGCCGTCATCACCGCGAGCGGCGGAGACGGCGGGAACGCCTCCCCGCAGGCGGTCCTGGACGGCTTCCGCCCGGGTCTGGCCGTGGTCGCGGTCATCGCCCTCGCCGGACTGCTCATCACCCTGCCGGGGCTGCGGAGGCAGCGGGCCGCGAACGGGTCGGTCGTGGTCGCGCGGTCCTCGACCGCCGATCCGGCGGCCGTCGATCCGGTGACCTCCGACGTGGCGGCCGTCAATCCGATGACCTCCGACGTGGCAGCCCTCGATCCGGTGGCCTCCGACGCGGTGGCCGAGACCTCCCCGGCGAAGGTCGCCCTCCGCGACTGACCATCGGGAGGTACGGGGGGACGGGGGGACGGGGGACGCGCGGCCGGGCGGATCAGCCCAGCCAGCCCGGCCGCACGAGCCCCGACTCATAGGCGAGCACGACGAGTTGGGCGCGGTCGCGGGCGCCCAGCTTCACCATGGCGCGGCTCACGTGGGTCTTGGCGGTGAGCGGGCTGACGACCAGCCGGCGGGCGATCTCCGCGTTCGACAGGCCGATGCCCACGAGGGCCATCACCTCCCGCTCCCGCTCGGTCAGCGCGTCGAGCGCGGCCGTGGCCGCCGGGGTCCTGGAGCGGGCCGCGAACTCCTCGATCAGACGGCGGGTGACGCCCGGGGAGAGCAGCGCGTCCCCGTGGACGACGGCGCGCACGGCCCGCAGCAGTTCGTCCGGCTCGGTGTCCTTGACGAGGAACCCGGAGGCGCCGGCGCGGATCGCCTCGAAGACGTACTCGTCGAGCTCGAAGGTGGTCAGCATGACGACCCGCACCCCGGCGAGCTCCGGGTCGTCCGTGATCCGCCGGGTCGCCTCCAGGCCGTCGAGCCGTGGCATCCGGATGTCCATGAGGACGACGTCGGGACGCAGGGCGCGCACCCGCTCCACGGCCTCCTCGCCGTCGGCGGCCTCCCCCGTGACCTCGATGTCCGGCTGGGCGCCGAGCAGGGCGCGGAACCCCGCCCGCACCAGCGACTGGTCGTCGGCGAGCAGGACCCGGATCGCGGCGGAGCCGTCTTCGGTCACGGGGTCCCCTTCGGCCACCGGGCCTCCTTCGGTCACGGGGCCTCCTCGGGCCTGAGTGGGAGGACGGCGTGGACGCGGAAGCCGCCGTCCGGGCGGGTGCCCGCCTCGATGGTGCCACCGAGGGCGGCGGCCCGCTCCCGCATGCCGGCGAGGCCGTTGCCGGTGCCCCCCGCCTCGGTGCCGGTGGCGGGGCCGTCGTCGTCGACCGTCAGCTCCAGGCGCCCGGAGCCGTACGCGACCCGCACCCGGGCGGTACGGGAACCGGAGTGGCGCACCACGTTGGTGAGCGCCTCCTGCACGATCCGGAAGGCGGCGAGGTCGGCGCCGGGCGGCAGGGCGGAGGCCCGGCCGGCCGGCGTGACGGTGACGGCGAGACCCGCGGCCCCGGCCTGTTCGACCAGTTCGGGCAGCCGGTCGAGGCCGGGGGCCGGGGCGCGGGGGGCGTCGCCGGGGGTGCGGAGGGTGTCGAGGACCTGGCGGACCTCGCCGAGCGCCTCCTTGCTGGCCGCCTTGATGGCGGTCAGGGCGGTGCGGGCCTGCTCGGGGTCGGAGTCCAGGAGGGCGAGGCCGACGCCCGCCTGCACGTTGATCACGGAGATCGAGTGGGCGAGCACGTCGTGGAGTTCGCGGGCGATGCGGAGCCGTTCCGCGTCGGCGCGGCGCCGTTCCGCGGCGGCCCGGTCCGCCCGCCGCCGGGCCCGCTGCTCGCGCTTCTCCCGGATCGCCTCGGAGGCGGCGAGGACGGCGACGGCGAAGGCGGCCGCGGTGATCTCCTGACCCCAGGGCGCGGGTCCGTCGCCGGGCGGGGGGAGCAGGCGGTAGAGCCAGTGCGCGAGCAGCAGGTGGCCCGTCCAGAGCAGGCCGAGGGCCCATGCGGCGGCGGTGCGGTGACCGCGCACGACGGCGGCGAAGCAGGCGACGGCGACCAGGGCGAAGACCGGGCCGTACGGGTAACCGGCCGCCAGGTAGCCGAGGGTGACGGCCGCGACGGCGAACACCACCGGCACGGGCCTGCGGTGACGGAGCAGCAGCGGGACCGCCCCGAGCAGCAGCAGGATCCGGCCGACCGCGTCGAGCGCCTCCCGGCCGGTCTGGTCGCGCCCGGCGAACCCGCTCCCCGCCACCACGAGCAGGGCGATCAGCAGCGTCGACCGCCAGGGCAGCCGGTCGTCGTCCCGCTCCCACCGGCTCCGGCGACCGTTCGGGGGCCGGTCCGCCCTCTCCTCGTCCATACCGGCCACGCTAGCCGCGCCCGCCCCGCGCCGACGTCCGCCCGAGGGGGTGGCCGGGCCTACTCCCCCGGAAGTACGGCGGTACGGCGGTACGGCGGTACGTCAGCGGGACTTTGGTACGGAGACAGGGCCTTGGTACGGGGACGGGGCGGCGGGCCCGGGCGGGTTCAGCCGCGCGGAAGCAGGCCCACGTCCTGGCCCAGGCGGCGGGCGGCCGCGGCGAAGAAGGCGTCGCGGTCCTCGACGACGCGGTGGAACTGGCCGAAGACCTCGAAGGAGACCAGGCCGAAGAGCTGCGACCAGGCGGCGACGAGCGCGACGGCGAGGGCCGGGGGGAGGTCCGGGGCGATGTCGGCGGCGATCCGCTCGGCCTCCGGGCGCAGGGCGTCCGGGAGCGGGGGGAGGGCGACGCCCTCGCCGGTGTGGGCCAGGCGGACGATCCCGATCAGGGTGAGACCGACGCGGGCCGCGGGGCCGACCGTGTCCTGGGGGGCGCTGTAGCCGGGGACCGGGGAGCCGTAGATCAGGGCGTACTCGTGGGGGTGGGCGACCGCCCAGGCGCGGACCGCCCGGCAGACGGCGGTCCAGCGGTCCAGCGGGCGCTGCCCGGCGGAGTCGGCGGCGGCCCGCTCGGCGGCGGTGCCGACGGCGTCGTAGGCGTCGACGATCAGGGCGGTGAGGAGGTCGTCGCGACTCGGGAAGTAGCGGTAGAGCGCGGAGGACACCATGCCCAGCTCGCGGGCGACGGCCCGCAGGGACAGCTTGGCGGCGCCTTCCGCCGCGAGCTGGGTGCGGGCCTCGTCCTTGATGGCGGCGGTGATCTCGATGCGGGCGCGGGCGCGGGCTCCTCGAACGGTCGTCATGGAGAGCAGTGTGCCACTTCCGGAGCACCGCATCGAAATGAGAGCACTGCTCTTGATTGTGAGCGGTGGACCGTGCACACTGATCTCAAGCGAGAGCAGTGCTCTCGCTCCACTCGGGCAGAAGACCCGACAGAAGCCCTCAGGAGGCAGCCATGTCCCCCCAGCCCGCCGACCCCACCGGCTCCTCCCCCACCGTCCCCTCTCCCTCCCCTTCCCCCGCCACCGCCGCGCACGTCATGAAGCCCGGCTGGTTCACGGTGAACGTCCTCAACCGCCTGGTCGCCTGGGCGACCCGCCGGGGGATCAGCGTCTGGGGGTCCCGCGTCCTCGCCGTCCGGGGGCGCAAGAGCGGCGAATGGCGCCGCACCCCCGTCAACCTCCTGACGGTGGACGGCGCCCAGTACCTCGTGGCCCCCCGCGGCCACGTCCAGTGGACCCACAACATGCGGGCCGCCGGCGGCGGGCAGCTCCACCTCGGCAGGCACGTGGAGGAGTTCACCGCCGTCGAGGTCGCCGACGACGCCAAGCCCGCGCTGCTCCGCGCCTACCTCAAGCGCTGGAAGGCCGAGGTCGGCATCTTCTTCGACGGGGTCGGCCCGGACTCCTCCGACGCCGAACTGCGCGCCGTGGCGCCGAAGCACCCCGTCTTCCGCATCACGACGACGGGCCCCGCCGGCCCGGCCGCCTGAGCGGACCGGACCGACGGGGCCCGTACGGGTCGATCACGGTTCCCGGCGGCCGTACCGGAGCGCCGCGGGGAGAGAGTCAGGCGCCCGTCCCCGTGCTCTCCGTACCCTCCGCGCTCTCCTTGCCCTCCGTGCTTCCCGCGTTCCCCGTGTCCTCCGTGTCCTCCGCCTCCGGCGCGCCCCGGTCCTTCGCCGTGACGCCCCGGCCCACCGGGCCGACGCCGGACGAGGTGTCCATCCGCTTGTCCAGGAGTTCGAGGGCCCGCCGGGCCAGACCGTTCGAGCGGACCATGCCGCCGAGGGTGGCCGAGCCCCGGGTGATGTCGGCGAAGGCGTTCCAGGCCGGCCGCAGTCCCGTGAGCGTGGCGTGCAGCAGTCCCGGGCGCCGCTCGAAGACGGCGAGCATCCGCCGCCCGACCGCCATCTCCACGCCGAGGCCCGCCTTGATGGCGAAGGCGTAGTTCAGGGCCTGGCGGCGCGCGTCGACCGCGTCGTTCGCCTCGGCGACCCGCACCGCCCACTCGCCCGCGAGGCGGCCCGAGCGGAGCGCGTACGAGATGCCCTCGCGCGTCCACGGCTCCAGGAGACCGGCCGCGTCGCCGCAGACCAGGACCCGGCCGCGGGAGAGCGGCGAGTCGTCGGTGCGGCAGCGGGTCAGGTGGCCGGAGGAGAGCGAGGGTTCGAAGCCGGCCAGGCCGAGCCGGGCGACGAAGTCCTCCAGGTACCGCTTGGTGGCGGCCCCCTCGCCGCGCGCCGAGATCACGCCGACGGTCAGCGTGTCGCCCTTGGGGAACACCCATCCGTAACTGCCGGGCATCGGGCCCCAGTCGATGAGGACGCGGCCCTTCCAGTCCTCGGCGACGGACGGCGGCACGGGGATCTCCGCCTCCAGGCCCAGGTCGACCTGGCCCATCTTCACCCCGACGTGAGCGCCTATGCGGCTGGCACTGCCGTCGGCGCCGACGACCGCGCGCGCCAGGATCGTCTCGCCGTCGGCCAGGACGACGGCGGCGGTCCGCCGGTCCGGCACCGACGGCCCGTGCTGCTCCACCCGGGTCACCGTGGCACCGGTCCGCAGCTCGGCGCCGGCCTTCTGCGCGTGCTGGACGAGCTGCGCGTCGAACTCGGGGCGGTTAATGAGCCCGAAGAGCATCCGGCGCGAGCGGCGGGTGCGGGCGAAGCGTCCTTCGAGGGAGAAGGTGACGGCGTGCACCCGGTCCTGGAGGGGCAGTTCGAAGCCCGGCGGGAGCGAGTCCCGGGAGGGGCCGATGATGCCGCCGCCGCAGGTCTTGTAGCGGGGCAGCTCGGACTTCTCCAGGAGGAGCACCCGGCGCCCGGCCACCGCCGCCGCGTAGGCCGCGGACGCGCCGGCCGGTCCGGCGCCGACGACCACGACGTCCCAGACGTCCGCCGCGCCGTCCGGGTCCGCCGTCCCGTCGCCCGCGGCGGGAGCCCCGTCCCCGACGCGGTCCGTCACGTCACCCGCCGCGTCGTCCGCCACGTCACCCGCGGCATCGTCCCCGACGCCGTCCCTCGCCGCCTCCGCACCGCTGCCCTCAGGAGCCGCGCCCTCGGGCTCGGTGTTCTCCGGACCGGCGTTCCCTGCGTGCTCGCTGCTCACGATGTGCTTCTGCTCCTGATCCGACCGGGGGTCTGCTCCTCACGCATCCTACGGCGCGGTAGCCGGGACCCCGGCCGTAGGATCGACGGTGCGTTCGCCGCGCCACGACACGCGACGGACGCCTCCTCCCGTCGTAACGTCGCACCCATCAGGAGCGTGCCCATGACCTCGAATCCGATCGCCGAGACCGTACGGTCCCTGATGCCCCGCGCCAGGGCGGAGCTCACGGAGCTGGTGGCCTTCGAGTCGGTGGCGGACGAGAACGTGGCCCCGCGCAGCGAGTGCGAGGCGGCGGCGAGCTGGGTCGCGGACGCGCTGCGCGCCGAGGACTTCCAGGACGTGGCCCTGCTCGACACCCCGGACGGCTCGCAGGCCGTGTACGGCATACTGCCCGGCCCGGCCGGCGCCCCGACCGTCCTGCTCTACGCGCACTACGACGTGCAGCCGAAGCTGGACGAGGCCGCGTGGCTCTCCCCGCCGTTCGAGCTGACCGAGCGCGACGGCCGCTGGTACGGGCGCGGCACGGCCGACTGCAAGGGCGGGGTGATCCTGCACCTGCTCGCGCTGCGCGCCCTGAAGGCGAACGGCGGCGTCCCGGTGACGGTGAAGGTGATCGTCGAGGGCTCGGAGGAGCAGGGCACCGGCGGTCTGGAGCGGTACGCGGAGGAGCACCCCGAGCTGCTGACCGCCGACGCGATCGTGATCGGCGACGCGGGCAACTTCCGGGTGGGCCTGCCGACGGTGACCGCGACGCTGCGCGGCATGACGATGATCCGGGTGCGGATCGACACCCTGGAGGGCAACCTGCACTCCGGCCAGTTCGGCGGCGCCGCCCCGGACGCGCTCGCCGCGCTGATCCGCGTGCTCGACTCGCTGCGCGGCCCGGACGGTTCGACCGTCATCGACGGCCTGCCGGGCGACCGGGTGTGGGAGGGCCTCCAGTACCCGGAGGAGAACTTCCGCCAGGACGCCAAGGTGCTGCCGGGCGTGGACCTGCCGGGCGGCGGCACGGTCGCGGACCGCATCTGGGCGCGTCCCGCCGTCACCGTCGTCGGCATCGACTGCCACCCGGTGGCCGGCGCCACCCCGTCCATCCCGAAGACGGCCCGCGCGCAGGTCAGCCTGCGGGTGCCGCCGGGCCAGGACGCGGCCGAGGCGACGAAGCTGCTCTTCGCCCACATCGAGAACCACACCCCGTGGAACGCCCGGGTGACGCTGGAGCAGGTCGGCCAGGGCCAGGCGTTCCAGGCGGACACGTCGAGCCCGGCGTACGCCTCGATGGCCGAGGCGATGGAGGTCGCGTACCCCGGTCAGGAGATGCAGACGGCCGGTCTGGGCGGCTCGATCCCGCTCTGCAACACGCTCGCCTCGCTGTACCCGGAGGCGGAGATCCTGCTGATCGGCCTGAGCGAGCCGGAGGCGCAGATCCACGCGCCCAACGAGTCCGTGTCCCCGGAGGAGCTGGAGCGCCTGTCGGTGGCCGAGGCGCACTTCCTCGTCAACTACGCGCGCTCGAAGCAGGTCTGACCGTACGCCGGCTCCCGGTCGGGTTCAGCGGCCGGCGAAGCCCGCCGGGAGAGCGGAACCGGGCGGCGGACGCGACGGCGGCGGCCGTCCGGGCGGGCTTGGTCCGAGCGGCTCCGGCGGCCCGGGCGGCCTTGGTCCGAGCGGCTCCGGCCGGTCGCGACGGCCCGGCCGGAGCCGGGCCGCCCCCGGTGGTTCACCCCACCGGGACCCCGGCCTCCAGGTTGAGGACCGTGCCCCGTTCCCGCGCGCGCAGGGCCCAGCGGAGGCGCTGGTGGCGGACGGGCGGCAGCAGGTCGGCGGCCTCCTCCTCGGTGACGAAGCGCCAGCCGCGCAGTTCGGCCCCGGGAAGGCTCAGCCGCTCGGTGTCGGCGGGCCGGAGGGTGCCGCCGTCGAAGAGGAGGCGCAGCCCTCCGTACTTCGGGGGCTCGGGGCGTTCCCAGTCGACGAGCAGCAGCCGGGGCACGGCGTCGAGCGCGAGGCCGATCTCCTCGGCCACCTCCCTCATCCCGGCCCGGGCCGGGGGCTCGCCGGGCTCGACGACGCCGCCGGGGAACTCCCAGCCGGGCTTGTAGGTGGGGTCCACGAGCAGGAAGCGGTCCTGCTCGTCGAAGAGCAGCACGCCGGCGGCGACGGTCTCGCCGGTGGGTTCGGGCGTCTGGACGATCCCGCAGGGGGCCGCGAGCCCGTCCCGGACCGCGTCGGCGACGGTCCGGGCGGTCTCGGCCACGGTGAGCGCGGAGTTGTCGACGGTGTACGCGTCGGCGGCGAGCCAGCCGAGGGCGGCGCGGTACGGATCCACGTGTCCGTGGCTCCACTCCCGTACGCGGGCGTCGACCTCGGGGTCGCCGTACTCCTCCCGGGTGTCGATCCGCTGACGCAGGATCGTTTCCTCAGGTGTGAGCAGGATGTGGCGCACCTCGATGCGGCGGGCGGCCAGTCCGCCGAAGATCTCGTCCCGGTACTCCTGGCGGAGCAGGGTCATGGGGACGACCAGGACGCCGCCGACCTCGGCGAGCAGGGCGGCGGCGGTGTCGACGACGAGGCGCCGCCAGATCGGCAGGTCCTGGTAGTCCTCGACCTCGGCGAGCCGCTTGGCCGGAAGGAGCCGGCGCACCGCGCCGCCGGTGGACTCGGGGTCGTACAGGGTGCTGTGCGGGATCAGATCGACCAGTTCGCGCGCGGTGCTGGACTTTCCCGCGCCGAACGCCCCGTTGATCCAGACGATCACGTTTCCCCCTCTTCGGTAGCCCCCTGTGGCTTGCCCGCAACACCCTGCCACGAAAACCACGAACGTATGGATCGGCGGAGCGATCGGCATGTGCGTGACGCTTCGGGGAAACCGTCGTTGGGAACGGCAAGCACGAGGGGTGTGGAAATGAGTCGTACGGTTCTCGAACGTTTTCCCGCCGGCGGCCCGCGGGGCAGCTGGCCCGCCGAGGAGTTCGCCGGCGCGCGCCGCAACGAAGGGGTGCCCGCGCGGGTCGTGATGGACCTGGAGTCCGACGCGTTCCTGGTGGTCGTCGAACAGAGACCGCCGGAGCGGAGGACGGCCGAGGGCAGACTGGTCGGCCCGAGGAGGGCCGAGCGGGTACGGGAGTGAACGAGGGACGGGAGGAGGGGGAGCCGCGCGGCTCCCCCTCCTCCCGTCCCTCGTTCCCGCGCCCTCAAGGGCCGGTGGCGGCACCCGCGTTCGCGCCGGTGTGCGCCCCCGGCTCCCGCGCGCGCGTGGCGGCCGCCGCCGCGCCGAGGAGGCCCGCGTCCGTGCCCGTGACGGCGGGGACGACCGTCAGGTCCCGTACGAAGGAGAGCGTGGCGTAGTCGCGCAAGCCCCGCCGCAGGGGGGCGAAGAGGACCTCGCCGGCGCCCGCCACCCCGCCGCCGACGACCGCGATGTCGATCTCGACGAGGGCCGCCGTGGCGGCGATGCCCGCCGCGAGCGCCCGGGCCGCACGCTCGAACGCGGCGGTGGCCACCGGGTCCCCCGCGCGCGCGGCGGCGGCCACCGCGGCGGCGGAGACGTCGCCGTCGGGCCCCGGCCGCCAGCCGTTCTCCAGGGCGCGCCGTGCCAGGTGGGGCCCGCTGGCGACGCGTTCGACGCAGCCGCGCCCGCCGCAGGCGCAGGGCTCGCCGTCCAGCTCGACCACGATGTGTCCGATGTGACCGGCGTTGCCGGTGGGGCCCGGGTGGAGGCGCCCGCCGAGGACGAGGCCGCCGCCGACGCCCGTGGAGACCACGAGGCAGAGGGCGTTGTCGTGGCCCCGGGCGGCTCCGAGCCAGTGCTCCGCCGCCGTCATGGCGACGCCGTCGCCGACGAGGGTGACCGGCCGTCCGCCGGCGGCCCGGTGGACCCGCTCGACGAGCGGGTAGTCGCGCCAGCCGGGGACGTTGACGGGACTCACGGTCCCCCGGGCCGCGTCGACCGGGCCCGCGCTGCCGATGCCGACGGCGTCGGCGGCCTCCCACAGCGGGGAGGCGGCGAGTTCGCCGAGGACGTCCTCGACCGCCGCCATCACCGTCTCGCCGTCCTCACGCGCGGGCGTGGGCCGCCGGGACCGGACGCGGACGCGGCCCTCGCCGTCGACCAGGGCGCCGGCGATCTTGGTGCCCCCGATGTCGAGGGCGACGACGAGGCCCGTGGCGAGGTCGGTGTGCATGGGCGGGAAACCTCCGGGGACGGCCGGGAACGGTCGGGCGTCCGTATGGTCTCACGCGGCATGACAACGTTGTCCAGGCCCTATGCTCGTCCGGAGTCCGAAAGACGGCCCGGCCACGGCGGGGTCCCGACACGACGGAGGAACCGCAGACCGTGGCCGACACCGCCCACCGCCCCGAGCGCCGCTACGGCAACCGGCCCACGATGAAGGACGTCGCCGCCAAGGCGGGCGTGGGCCTGAAGACGGTGTCCCGGGTGGTGAACGGCGAGCCGGGCGTCACCCCCGACACCGAGCGGCGCGTGCAGGAGGCCATCGAGGCCCTCGGCTTCCGGCGCAACGACAGCGCGCGGGTCCTGCGCAAGGGCAGGACCGCCACCGTCGGTCTGGTCCTGGAGGACCTCGCCGACCCCTTCTACGGTCCGCTGAGCCGGGCGGTCGAGGAGGTCGCGCGGGCGCACGGAACCCTGCTGATCAACGGGTCGAGCGCCGAGGACCCCGACCGGGAGCAGGAGTTGGCGCTGGCTCTGTGCGCGCGCCGGGTCGACGGCCTCATCGTCATCCCGGCCGGTGACGACCACCGGTATCTGGAGCCCGAGATCAGGGCGGGCGTCGCCACGGTCTTCGTCGACCGTCCCGCCGGACGGATCGACGCCGACGCGGTCCTCTCCGACAGCTTCGGCGGTGCGCGCGACGGCACGGCCCACCTGATCGCGCACGGCCACCGCCGGATCGGCTTCGTCGGCGACCGGCCGCGGATCCACACGGCGGCCGAGCGGCTGCGCGGCTACCGCGCGGCGATGGAGGACGCGGGCCTGCCGGTCCGGGAGGAGTGGGTCTCGCCGGGACCGACCGACCCGGAGCGGGTGGGCGCGGCGGTACGGGGGATGCTGGCCGCGCCGGAGCCGGTGACGGCGCTGTTCGCGGGGAACAACCGGGTCACCGTCACGGCCGTCCGGATCCTCGCCGCGCACGCCCGGCCGGTCGCCCTGGTCGGTTTCGACGACATCGAACTGGCCGACCTGCTCGGCATCACGGTCGTCGCCCAGGACGCCGCCGCGCTCGGCCGGACGGCGGCGGAGCGCTTGTTCCGGCGCCTGGACGGGGCCGAGGGGGCGCCGGAGCGGGTGGTGCTCGGCACGACGCTCCTCGCCCGGGGCTCGGGCGAGGTCCCGCCGCCGACGGCCTGACGCCGACGTCCCGTCACCGGCCGTCGGCGGGTCCGTCGTCCGGCTACTCGGCCGAGGCGGTGAGGTCGCCGCGGCGCGGGGCCGCGAAGCGGTCGAGGGCGGCGCGGGTCATGCCGGTGAGGGCGTCGACCTCGGCGGTGTCGAGGGCGCCGCAGTCGATGCCGCGCAGCAGGTAGGAGCTGAGCGCCTTGGCGGTGGCGGGCTCGTCCATGACGTCGCCGCCCGCGTGGTTGGCGTAGGCGGAGAGGCGCTTGGCGGCGGCCTCGAAGCCCTCGCGGTAGAAGGCGAAGACGGCGGCGTAGCGGGTGGGGATGTGGCCGGGGTGCATGTCCCAGCCCTGGTAGTAGGCGCGGGCGAGGGCGCGCCGGGTGAGGCCGTAGTGCAGGCGCCAGGCCTCGTGGACGTGCGCGGTGGAGCCGACCGGCAGGACGTTGGTGGAGCCGTCGGAGACGCGAACGCCGGTGCCGGCGGCGGCGACCTGCATGATCGCCTTGGCGTGGTCGGCGGCCGGGTGGTCGCTGGCCTGGTAGGCGGCGGAGACGCCGAGGCAGGCGCTGTAGTCGAAGGTGCCGTAGTGCAGTCCGGTGGCGCGGCCCTCGGCGGCGCCGATCATGCGGGCGACGGCGGCGGTGCCGTCGGCGGCGAGGATGGCCTGGCTGGTCTCGATCTGGATCTCGAAGCCGAGGCGGCCGGCGTCGAGGCCGTGGGCCTTCTCGAAGGCCTCCAGGAGGCGCACGAAGGCGGTGACCTGCTCGGGGTAGGTGACCTTGGGGAGGGTGAGGACGAGGCCCTCGGGGAGACCGCCGTGCTCCAGGAGGCCGGTGAGGAAGACGTCGGTGGTGCGGATGCCCCGGTCGCGTACGGCGGCCTCCATGCACTTCATCCGGATGCCCGTGTACGGGGCGGCCGTCCCCTTCGCGTACGCCTCGGAGACCAGCCGGGCGGCGCGGGCCGCGTCCCGGTCCTCGTCGTCGCCCCCGTAGCCGTCCTCGAAGTCGACCCGGAGGTCCTCGATCGGCTCGCGCTCCAGCTTGGCCCGCACGCGGCCGTACACGTCCTCGGCGAGGTCGTCGGAGAGGCCGAGGACGGCGGCGAAGGAGGCGGCGTCGGGGGCGTGCTCGTCGAGGGCGGCGAGGGCCTGGTCGCCCCAGGAGCGGACGGTGCCGGCGTCGAAGACGTTGCCGGGGACGTAGACGGTGTGGACGGGCTGGCGGGTGCCGGGGTCCCCCGGGTAGCGGCGGTCCAGCTCGGCGTCCACCGCGGCGAGGGAGGCGCTGATGCCCTCGCTGACCGCGCCCGCGAGGCTCGTCGACACCTTCTCCTGCTGACCCATCCCACTACCCTCCTGTTTTCCGCTGCACGGAATCAACAATCCGTATGGCGAAGTTAACGGGCGGCCGGAGCTGAGTCAATGGGTGTCCGAAACGGCCGGGGGCCGCACGGTGAGAGTTCACCGTGCGGCCCCCGGTCCGACAGAACCGCAGGTCAGCCCTTGCGGGTCTTGACCTCTTCGGTCAGCTGCGGGACGACCTCGAAGAGGTCGCCCACCACGCCGTAGTCGACGAGCTCGAAGATCGGCGCCTCGGCGTCCTTGTTGATCGCGACGATCGTCTTCGAGGTCTGCATGCCCGCGCGGTGCTGGATCGCGCCGGAGATGCCGGACGCGATGTACAGCTGCGGCGAGACCGACTTGCCGGTCTGGCCGACCTGGTTGGCGTGCGGGTACCAGCCGGCGTCCACCGCGGCGCGCGAGGCGCCGACGGCCGCGCCGAGCGAGTCGGCGAGGGCCTCGATGATCGCGAAGTTCTCGGCGCCGTTGACGCCGCGGCCGCCGGAGACCACGATCGCGGCCTCGGTCAGCTCCGGGCGGCCGGTCGACTCGCGCGGGGTGCGCGAGGTGACCTTGGTGCCGGTGGCCAGCGGGCCGAAGGAGACCGACAGGGCCTCGACGGCGCCGGCGGCCGGGGCGGCCTCGACGGGGGCCGAGTTCGGCTTGACCGTGATGACCGGGGTGCCCTTGGAGACGCGGGACTTGGTGGTGAAGGAGGCGGCGAACACGGCCTGCGTCGCCACCGGGCCCTCGTCACCGGCCTCCAGGTCCACGGCGTCGGTGATGACGCCGGAGCCGATGCGGACCGCGAGGCGGGCCGCGATCTCCTTGGCCTCGGCCGAGGACGGCACGAGGACGGCGGCCGGGGAGACCGCGTCGTAGGCGGCCTGGAGGGCGTCGACCTTGGGGACGACGAGGTACTCGGCGAACTCGGGCGCGTCGGCGGTCAGGACCTTGACGGCGCCGTGCTCGGCGAGGGCCGGGGCGGTGTCGGCGGCGCCGTTGCCGAGGGCGACGGCGACCGGGTCGCCGAGGCGGCGGGCGAGCGTCAGCAGCTCCAGGGTGGGCTTGCGGACGGCTCCGTCGACGTGGTCGACGTAGACGAGGATCTCAGCCATGGGGATTCAATCTCCTGCGAAGGTGAGGGGGAGGTCTGAGCGGCGCGCGCGAACCCCGGGAAGGCTCCCGGCCCGCGCGGCTGAAGCCTTAGACGAACTTCTGGCTCGCGAGGAACTCGGCGAGCTGCTTGCCGCCCTCGCCCTCGTCCTTGACGATCGTGCCGGCCGTGCGGGCCGGACGCTCGGTGGCGGAGTCGACCGCGGTCCACGCGCCCTCCAGACCCACTTCCTCGGCCTCCAGGTCGAGGTCGGAGAGGTCCAGGGACTCCACCGGCTTCTTCTTGGCGGCCATGATGCCCTTGAAGGACGGGTAGCGCGCCTCGCCCGACTGGTCCGTCACGGAGACGACGGCCGGCAGGGAGGCCTCCAGCTGCTCGGAGGCGGCGTCGCCGTCGCGGCGGCCGGTCACCGTACCGTTGGGGCCGCCCTCGATCTTCACCTCGGAGAGCAGCGTGACCTGCGGGACGCCCAGGCGCTCGGCCAGGATCGCGGGCAGCACGCCCATGACGCCGTCGGTGGAGGCCATGCCGGTGATGACCACGTCGTAGCCGGTCTTCTCGATGGCCTTGGCGAGCACCAGCGAGGTGCCCATGACGTCGGAGCCGTGCAGGTCGTCGTCCTCGACGTGGACCGCCTTGTCGGCGCCCATGGACAGCGCCTTGCGCAGCGCGTCCTTGGCGTCCTCGGGACCGACCGTGAGCACGGTGACCTCGGCGTCGTCCGCCTCTTCCGCGATCTGCAGGGCCTGCTCGACCGCGTACTCGTCGAGCTCCGACAGCAGGCCGTCGACGTCGTCGCGGTCCACCGTCAGGTCATCGGCGAAGTGCCGGTCGCCGGTGGCGTCGGGCACGTACTTCACACAGACAACGATCCTCAAGCTCACGCCGGCTCTCCTACTGCATCGTCATAACTGGGCTGCCTTGTTGCTCGCAGCATAGGCGCCTGAAGGGCGGGTTTCCGATCGGGGCGCCGGACGCCCCGACCAAAATATTACTCGCCAGTACACCCAGTTCGTTACCGCTGAGCAAGCGCTCAGCCGTGTGACCTTGCCAACGCGCGGAGAGCGGCGCGTACGGGAACTCTCAGTCGCGCAGCGCGTTGAAGCGCCCGTGGTGGTAGAGGAGCGGCCGGCCCGCCCCGTCCGGGTCGCCCGCGACCGCCTGCGCGATGACGATCCGGTGGTCCCCGGCGGGCACCCGGGCCACGACGCGGCACACCAGCCAGGCGAGGACGTCGTCGAGGACGGGCACGCCCTCGGGACCGACGCTCCAGCGGGTCCCCTCGCCGAAGCGGTCGGCGCCGCTGCGCGCGAAGGTGGCGGCCAGGTCCTGCTGGTGCTCGCCGAGTATGTGCACGCCGATGAACTCGGCCTCGGAGACCACCGGCCAGGAGGAGGACGCGGTGCCCACGCCGAAGGAGATCAGGGGCGGTTCGGCGGCGACGGAGTTGAGCGAGGTCGCGGTGAACCCCACGGGACGCTCGCCGTGCGCGGTGACGACCGCGACGCCGGCCGCGTGCCGGCGGAAGACGGAGCGGAGCAGATCGGGAGAGGCCTGCCGGGGCGCGCCGATCGTGGGAACGGTGCGGAGCTCGGGCGAAACCGTCATGGAATTGTCCTTCTGCGAGGGCGGCATGAGAGGAGTCCTGGAGTGGGTCAGACGCCCGGACAGCGCGCGCTCGCGTTGCGGGCCAGGTCCACGTGGGCCCGCCCGTAGAGAAGGAGTTCCAGAGTCACCCCGCCAGGGTGACGATCGGTGGCGGTTGCAGTCAAGTGCGTACCGCGATGTGGGAGGAGCGTCACCGCGTGCGCCGGGAGGGGTTCGCCCGCCCGGACCGGGAGGGTCGTCACCGCGCGCGTACGGGAAGGGGGTGCCGCCGCGCGCGTACGGGAAAGAGGTGTCACCGCGTCAGACCGCCCGGCCCAGGGCGGCGATGACGTCCGCCCTGCGGGGCTGTCCGGCGGCCCGGCGGACGACGCGGCCGGTCCGGTCGAGGACGAGCACGGTGGGGGTGCGCGCGACGCCGAGCGCGCGCACGAGGTCGAGCCGCTCCTCGGCGTCGATCTCGACGTGTCCCACGCCGGGCACCATCGCGGCGACCTCGGCGAGGGTGCGGCGGGTCGCCCGGCAGGGCTGGCAGAAGGCGGTCGAGAACTGGACCAGGGTGGCCCGCTCCCCCAGTTCGGCGCCGAGCACCTCCGGTCCCAGGACCTCGCTCATCCCTCCCCCTCCTCCGTATCGGTCCGCGCACGTCTGTTCCGCGCGTCACGGGGTACAGCGTCACGGAGCGGGCGTTCGATTCCCGTTCCGGCCACCACGAGTGATGAGAATCTCTCCGTGCGACGGCGCTCAGGCTGGTCACAGCGTCCCTCATGGGGCACGATCTGCCCGAAGCCGAAAACCTACGGCCGCGTAACTTCGCCGGGAGAACCCTCCCCGGACAAGCAGGAAGAAGGGGTTCCTCTCCGATGGCAGAACTCGTCTATCGGCCGGTCATCGGTGCCGCCCTGACCATGTTCAAGGCGCTGGACCTGAAGATCGAGACACAGGGTTCGGAGCACATCCCGCGGACCGGCGGAGCCGTCCTGGTCAGCAATCACATCAGCTACCTGGACTTCATCTTCACCGGTCTCGCCGCGCTGCCCCAGAAGCGCCTGGTGCGCTTCATGGCGAAGGACTCGGTCTTCCGGCACAAGGTCTCGGGTCCGCTCATGCGCGGCATGAAGCACATCCCGGTGGACCGCGCCCAGGGCGAGCACGCCTACAAGCACGCCCTGGAGTCGCTGCGGGCCGGCGAGATCATCGGCGTCTTCCCCGAGGCGACCATCTCCCAGTCCTTCACGCTCAAGGGCTTCAAGACGGGCGCGGCGCGCCTCGCGCAGGAGGCCGGCGTCCCGCTGATCCCGATGGCGCTGTGGGGCACCCAGCGGATCTGGACGAAGGGCCGGCCGCGGAACTTCAAGCGGAACCACATCCCGGTGACGATCCGCGTCGGCGAGGCCGTGGAGGCCCCCGCCGACCAGTACGCGGGCGCCATCACCCGGCGGCTGCGCGAGCGCGTCCAGGAGCTCCTGGAGGCCGCGCAGCGCGCCTACCCGGTCCGCCCCAAGGACGCGGGCGACACCTGGTGGGTGCCCGCGCACCTCGGGGGCACGGCTCCGACGCCGGCCCAGGTCAAGGAAGCCTGACCGGCCCGAGCTCCGCGGGGAGCGTCCGCTCCAGGTACGGCCGATCGGGGGCGGCCTTCAGGGCCGCCAGGACCGCCGGGTGGGGTTCGGCGTGGAGCAGCGGGTAGTCCACCTCGCCGAGCTCCGGCCGTACGGTCCACGCGAGGCGTTCCTCCCCGAGGGAGAAACGGGCGTCGACGCCCGGCTTGACTCCCCGGGGGTCCTGGCGGGCCCACGCCCGCTCCCCCGGCAGCAGGACGGCGACGAGGCCGTGCACCACGGGGTGGGAGCCGTCGTCGTCCGTGAGGCGCTGGTAGCAGAGGGCGGCCGGGACGCCCCGGGCCCGCAGGAGCGCCGCGTACGCGATCGACTTGGCGTAGCAGATGCCGGTGCGCAGCTCCAGGACGTCGGAGGCGCGCCAGGTGACGCGGGGGTCGCCGGTGTCCATGGAGTGCGGGACGGCGTCGCGTACGTGGTCGAAGGCCGCTTCGGCGTATGCGTATGCGTCGGGGTGTGCGGCGGAGAGGCGGTCCGCGATCTCCCGTACGACCGGGTGCTCGTGGTCGACGGCCTCGCTCGCGGCCAGGTAGGCGCTGATGTCGGGGTCCTGCTGGATGAGTTCCATGCCGGTCGACCCTATGGAGACGGCCGGACAGAATCAATCGATTTCCGTCCGGCCGCATATTCATGCAGTGCGGGCTAGCGGGCCAGCTCTTCCTTCAGGGCCTGGAGGAAGGCGTCCACGTCGTCCTCCGTGGTGTCGAAGGCGCACATCCAGCGCACGTCGCCGGCGGCTTCGTCCCAGAAGTAGAAGCGGAAGCGCTCCTGGAGCCGGCGGCTCACCTCGTGCGGAAGGCGGGCGAAGACCGCGTTGGCCTGGACCGGGTAGAGGATCTCCACCCCGTCGAGGGCGCGCACCCCGGCGGCGAGGCGCTGGGCCATCGCGTTGGCGTGGCGGGCGTTGCGCAGCCAGAGGTCCTTCGCGAGGAGGGCCTCCAGCTGCACCGACACGAAGCGCATCTTCGACGCGAGCTGCATGGACAGCTTGCGCAGGTGCTTCATGTGGCTGACCGCGTCCGGGTTCAGCACGATCACGGCCTCGCCGAAGATCATGCCGTTCTTGGTGCCGCCGTACGAGAGCACGTCCACGCCCACCGCGTTGGTGAAGGCGCGCATGGGCACGTCGAGCGAGGCGGCGGCGTTGGCTATCCGGGCCCCGTCGAGGTGCACCTTCATGCCCTTGGAGTGGGCGTGCTCCACGATCGCGCGGATCTCGTCCACCGTGTAGACGGTGCCCAGCTCGGTGTTCTGGGTGATCGAGACGACCTGGGGCATGGCCCGGTGCTCGTCCTCCCAGCCCCACGCCTGCCGGTCGATCAGCTCGGGGGTGAGCTTGCCGTCCGGGGTCGGCACGGTGAGCAGCTTGAGGCCGCCCATCCGCTCCGGCGCGCCGCCCTCGTCCACGTTGATGTGGGCGGACTCGGCGCAGATGACGGCCCCCCAGCGGTCGGTGAGCGCCTGGAGGGCGGTCACGTTGGCCCCGGTCCCGTTGAAGACCGGGAAGGCCTCGGCGCCCGGACCGAAGTGGCTGTGCACGATCCGCTGGAGGTGGTCGGTGTACCGGTCCTCGCCGTAGGCGACCTGATGGCCTTCGTTGGCGAGGGCGAGGGCCGCGAGGACCTCGGGATGGGCGCCGGCGTAGTTGTCGCTGGCGAAGCCCCGGACCGACGGGTCGTGGTGACGACGCGCGTCGGTCCTGGGGCCGAGGGCCGCGGTCACGGCTTGGGGGTCAGCCACAGACGCTGTCCATTCACTTCCTGGGCGGGCTTGTCCCACAGGCCGGCGATCTCCGCGGCCAGGTCGTCGACGTCGGTGAAGCCCGCGAACTTCGCGCTGGGGCGCTCGGCGCGCATCGCCTCGTGCACCAACGCCTTGATCACCAGGATCGCAGCCGCCGCCTGCGGGCCGTCGTCGCCCCCCAGCTTGCGGAAGGAGTCCGCCATGGCCAGGGTCCAGGCCTCGGCCGCCGCCTTGCCCGCGTTGTACGCGGCGTTCCCGGCGACCGGCTTGTGGGCGCCGACCTGGCTGATCAGGGCGTAGCGGCCGCGGCCGCCCGCGCGGAGCAGCGGGTCGTGGAAGGCGAGCGAGGTGTGCTGGACCGTGCGGACCAGGAGCTTTTCCAGGAAGTCCCAGTCCTTGAGCTCGGTCTCCGTGAAGGAGGCGCTGCCGCGCCAGCCGCCGACGAGGTGGACCAGGCCGTCGATCCGGCCGAACTCCTTCTCGGTCTTGGCGGCCCAGTCGCGGGTGGCGGCGAGGTCGAGCAGGTCGACGGTGTCGCCGACGACCGTGGCGCCGCCGTGCGCGTAGCGGGCCGCGTCGACGGCCTCCGCGAGGCGGGCCGGGTCGGCGTCGGACGCGATCACGGTCGCGCCCGCCTCGGCGAGCCGCAGCAGCGCGGCGCGGCCCGCGGGACCGGCCGCGCCGGCGACCGCGATGACGGCGCCGTCGAGCGGCCCGCCGTTTCCGTCGGCGTTCATGGACACCGTCTCCTCCGTGCGCTCGGCGTTCCTCGATTTCCCGGCAGGAGCGCTCACGCGGCGGCCCGCTCGGTGCGCGGGGCGTCGGCGGCGGTGATCCCCTTGGTGTCGGCGATCACGCCCTTCAGCTTCTTGGCGAGGGCCTCGAAGAACATGCTGAGCGGAAACTCGTCCGGAAGCACGTCGTCGACGAGCTTGCGCGGCGGCAGGGAGAGGTCGAGGGCGTCGGGACCCTTGGCCCACTTCGAGCCCGGGTGCGGGGCGAGGTAGGTGGAGACCAGCTCGTACGCCTTGAACCAGTGGACGAGCTTGGGGCGGTCGATGCCGTCGCGGTAGAGCTTCTCGATCTCGGCGCAGAGCTGGTTGGTGACCTCGGGGGCCCGCTGCCAGTCGATCTTGAGCGTGTTGTCCGTCCAGCGCACCACGTCGTGCTTGTGGAGGTACGCGAAGAGGAGCTGGCCGCCGAGGCCGTCGTAGTTGCGGTTCCGGTCGCCGGAGAGCGGGAAGCGGAACATGCGGTCGAAGAGGACGGCGTACTGCACGTCACGGCCGTGCGTGTTGCCCTCGGCCTCCAGCTTCACGGCCTCCTTGAAGGCGGTGAGGTCGCAGCGGAGCTCCTCCAGGCCGTACATCCAGAAGGGCTGGCGCTGCTTGATCATGAAGGGGTCGAAGGGCAGGTCGCCGTGGCTGTGGGTGCGGTCGTGGACCATGTCCCAGAGGACGAAGGCCTTCTCGCAGCGCTCCTGGTCGTCGATCATGGCGGCGATGTCGGCGGGCAGCTCGATGCCCAGGGTGTCGACGGCGGCCTCGGTGACCTTGCGGAAGCGGGCGGCCTCGCGGTCGCAGAAGATGCCGCCCCAGGTGAAGCGCTCGGGAGCCTCGCGGACGGCGACGGTCTCCGGGAAGAGGACGGCCGAGTTCGTGTCGTACCCGGCGGTGAAGTCCTCGAAGGTGATGCCGCAGAAGAGCGGGTTGTCGTAGCGGGTGCGCTCCAGCTCGGCGAGCCACTCGGGCCAGACCATGCGGAGCACGACGGCCTCGAGGTTGCGGTCCGGGTTGCCGTTCTGCGTGTACATCGGGAAGAGCACGAGGTGCTGGAGCCCGTCGGCGCGGTCGGCGGCCGGCTGGAAGGCGAGCAGCGCGTCCAGGAAGTCCGGCACCGCGAAGCCGCTCGCGGCCCACTTGCGCAGGTCGGAGACGAGGGCGCGGTGGTAGGCGGCGTCGTGCGGGAGGAGGGGGGCGAGGTGCTCGACCGCGCCGACGACCCGGTCGAGGGTCAGCTCGACGAGGGAGCGGGCGGGGGCGTCCTCGGCCTCGAAGTCGATGGAGCCGTCCGCGCGCTGCCAGGCGCGGATCTCCTCCACGGCGTTCTTGAGCTCGGGCCAGGCCGGGTGGTCGATCACCCGGGCGTCGGTGGATATCCCCTCACCGGTCACGTCCTGCACAAGAATTTCCGTCATGCCTCTTCCTCCACAGGAGAACCTCGCGTCAAGACACCGTATACATCGACGCTTCTCCCCCACAAGAGGAGCAAGAGAAATTATCCTGTGCGACCCCCCTGTCGACAGAAGTTTTTCCTGTCGTCAGGGGGTGAGGCCACGCTTCCGCCCTTCGGGTCCTTTCGGGACCCGCGGGTCCGCCGGGCCCCGGCTCACACCAGCGGCTTGACCAGCAGCTCGAACTCCAGGTCGTCGCGCTGGGGCACGCCGAAGCGCTCGTCGCCGTAGGGGAACGGCGTCGTCCGGCCCGTCCGCCGGTAGCCGCGCCGCTCGTACCAGGCGATCAGCTCCTCGCGCACGGAGATCACCGTCATGTGCATCTCGCGCACGTCCCACAGCGCGCGCACCCGGCGCTCGGCCTCCGCGATGATCCGCTTGCCGAGGCCCGCGCCCTGGAGCTCGGGGCGGACGGCGAACATCCCGAAGTAGGCGGCCTCGCCGCGGTGCTCCAACTGGCAGCAGGCGACGGTCTCGCCGTCCCGCTCGACGACCAGGAGGCGGCTGCCGGGGGCGGTGATGACGGCGGCCACGCCCTCGGGGTCGGTGCGCTGTCCCTGGAGGATGTCCGCCTCCGTGGTCCAGCCGCCCCGGCTGGCGTCGCCCCGGTAGGCCGACTCCACGAGCGGGACGAGGACGGGGACGTCCTCCAGGACCGCTTCGCGATAGCTGATCCGGCCGGTCTCCTGGGACGTGGCGGTGTCCATGTACGGGGCTCCCCTCGGGCGTCGACGATCGGCGTGCGCGATCGTCCCGAGCCTAACGCGCGCACCTTTCGCTCCCCCTCGTACGCCTGTGCGCAACCGTGCGCCCGCGTACCCCTCCGCGGAGGCGGGCATTTTCCTCCGGAGGGGACGGTGACGAGGGGGAGGTGTGCCGTGCACGGACCGGCTCTGTCCGGGTGGCTGCTGGTCGCCCTGTGCGCGGTGACGGGCGTGTACTGCCTGCTGCGGATGCGCGCGTGCGCCGGGGAGGAGCGGCGGGCCGCGGGCGGCGAGGCGGTGATGGGGTTCGGGATGGCGTTCATGGCGCTGCCCGCGGCGGTCCTGACGCCGCCGGAGTGGAGCTGGGCGGTGTACGCGGCGGTGTTCGGCGCGACGGCGCTGCACGGCCTGCTCGCCGTCCGGCACGGCGGCCACCACCTGCACCACCTGGTGGGCTCGCTCGCCATGGTCTACATGGCGGTGGCGATGGCGGTCCCGGGCGGGCCGGGGGCGCACGCGGGGCACACGGCGACGGGCGCGGGGGGCATACCCGTGCTCACGGGCGGGCTCCTCCTCTACTACGCGGCGTACGTGCTGCGCGCGGGGGCGCGGCTCGTCCCGGTGACGGCGCCCGCGGGCGGCCCGGCGGACGGCTCCGCGCCGACAGGTGGGGCGGGCCGGACGGGCGGCCCGGAGATGACGCTGGCCTGCCGTCTGTCGATGGCGCTGGGCATGGTGGCGATGCTCGTGACGCTCTGAACACGTCGGGGGCGGGGCCGTGGCGGCGGGTCGCCCGCCCGTCGGAGGGGCGGGTGCCCGTCCCTCCGACGGGCGGGCAACGAAACCGTGGCGTACGTCACTTGCTCTCCGCGCCCGTACCCCCGGCCGGTACCGCGCTCATAGGCTGGCGCCATGTGGGTCTCCCTCGTGCTGTTCCTGCTCGGTCTCCTGACCGCCCTCGCGGCCCCCCGGCTGCTGTCCCGGGCGGACTGGGTCGAGCGAGAACCCGTGGTGGCCCTGTGGGTGTGGCAGTGCGTGGTGGCCGCCGTCCTGCTGAGCTTCGCGCTCTCCATGACGTTCAGCGCGTCCGCCGCCTGGCAGGCCGTGCGGGGGCAGGTCTTCGCGCCCGCGCCGAGCGCCGTGGTCGAGGCGTACGAGCTCGGCACGAGCGGCCCCTGGTCCGCGGTGCTCGCGGTGGCCCTCGCGGCCGGCGGGGTGTGGTCCGGGGCGATGCTGGGCCGGGAGATCGGCCGGGCCCGCGCCCGGCGTCGGCAGCGCCGCTGCGACCTGCTCGTCCGGGCGCCCCTGATGCCCGGGGAGGAGCCGGGCGGCGAGCGCCTGGTGGTCCTGGAGGGCGAGCGGGCGGACGCCTGGTGGCTGGCGGGGCCCACGCCCCGGCTCGTCATCACCACGGCGGCGCTGCGCCGGTTGAAGGGACGTCAGCTGGACGCGGTTCTGGCGCACGAGCAGGGACACGCCCGCGCCCGGCACGACTGGCTGCTGCACTGCTCGGCGGCGCTGGCCGCCGGTTTCCCGGGGATCCCCGTCTTCACGGCCTTCCGCGAGGAGATGCACCGCCTGGTGGAGCTGGCCGCCGACGACGTGGCCTCGCGCCGGTTCGGCCGTCTGACGATCGCGCTCGCACTGGTCGAACTGAACGAGGACCGGGGGGTGTTCGGACCCGGGCCGGCCCCGGGCGCGGGCCTGCCCCAGCGGGTGAACCGCCTCCTGACCGCGGCGCCCCGGCTCACCGCCGGGCGCCGGCTGCGCCTGACGGCGGCCGCGGCCCTGGTGCCCGTGGTCCCGGTGCTCGTGGCCTTCGTCCCGGCCCTGCGCGCGCTGGGTTAGGGCCTGTCCGGCGGATCAGGGTCGGGTGGGCCGCGGCGTCTGGTGCATGGGGTCTCCCCAGGCCCTCAAGGGCCTAGGGGAAGCATCGCAAGGCGCCGGAGCGGCTCGATAGCGGAGCTATCGGGACGTTTCGGCAACGCGGCGAGGTACCGTGCCAGGCGTCGCGGCCCCGGCCATGATCCGCCGGACAGGCCCTAGCCCCCTGACCCGCAGGGCGCCCCGGAAGGCGCGCGAAGCACGCGGAGGACCGCCCGGGGCGTGTGAGGGGCCGTGCGGCGACGGTCCTGGGGCAGGATCGGCGCATGCGCTCCTCCGCCGTGGTCTCCGGAGTCCTGTCCGCCCTGCTGCTCGCGCTCGTCGCCGTCGGCTGGTCGCCGCTGCTCTCCTTCGACCGGTCGGTCGCCGAGGAGCTGCACCGCGGCGCCGTCGCCCACCCCGGCCTCACCCGCGTCAACCGCGTCCTGAGCGACTGGGTCTGGGACCCGTTGACGATGCGCGCCCTGGCCGCCGGCACCGCGGCGCTGCTGTGGTGGCGGAGGGAGCGGCGGCTCGCCCTGTGGGTGGTCGGGACGAGCGTCCTCGCCGTGCTGCTCCAGCAGGGCCTGAAGGCGCTGGTCGGGCGGGAGCGGCCCCAGTGGCCCGATCCGGTGGACTGGGCGCGCTACACGGCCTTCCCGTCCGGGCACGCGATGACGGCGACGGTCACCTGCGGACTGCTGCTCTGGGTCCTCGCGCTGCACTGGCGGGACGAGTGGCGCGGCTGGGGCGCGCTGGCGGGCGCCGCGGCCGTGTCGGTGCTCGGGGTGGGGTGGACCCGGGCCTACCTGGGCGTCCACTGGCCCTCGGACGTCGTCGGGGGCTGGCTCCTCGGCTGGTTCTGCGTGGCCGTGGCGATCCTCGCGTACCGCAGGAGCGAGCGGCGTGGCCCGCGGACCTCCCCCGGGGCCGGCGACGCGGACGGCGGGAGCGGAAGGGCTGGGGAACGGTGAAGCCGCCTGTTCTGGACGATCCCCCGTGTCGCCCAGAACAGACGGCGTCCCCGGCGGTCCGCCACGGGGGCAGGCCGACGGGATGCGCCGAGTATATTGGCCGGCAGCCAGTCAACGCAGGAGTCCAGCATGTCCCCGCGTAGCCCATCGGTCAATGAAGAGCTCCGGCGCCGGTCGCGGGAGCGCATTCTGCAGGCCACCGTGGAGCTCGTCGGCACCAAGGGCTACGAGTCGACCACGCTCGGCGACATCGCGGAGCGGGCGGGCACGGCGCGGGGACTGATCTCGTACTACTTCCCGGGCAAGCGGCAGCTGCTCCAGTCGGCGGTGCACCGCCTGATGCACCTCACGCTGGAGGCGGCGCTGGAGCGCGAGCCGCGCACGGAGGACGGCCGGGAGCGGCTGGCCCGCGCGATCGACGCGATCCTGGGGCTCGCGGTGGAGCGCCCGACCCTGATGCGGACCCACATGGCGGGCATCCTGCAGGCCGAGGGCTTCGTGCGGTGCGAGGAGCAGCAGCGCCTCGCCTTCCTGCTGCGCGACACGGTCGAGCGGTACGGCTCCGAGGACGTGGACACGGACTATCCGCTGCTGCGGGCCCTGCTGATGGGCGCGGTGGTGGCGGTGCTGCTGCCGGGGGCCCCGATGCCGTGGACGCGGCTGCGGTCGGAGCTGTTCACGCGGTACGGCCTCGACTGGGAGCGGGGCGCGCCGCCGGACGGGGGTCCGCCCGACGGCGCGCCGTCGCTCAGGTCACCGACGGGCCGCGAGGTGCGCGGCGGGCCGGATCAGTCGAAGTAGTACGGCTGCGTCTGGACGTTGAGCTCGTCCAGGCGGACCCGCTTCGCGGGGTCGGTGCGGCGGTCGGAGATCTTGAGGACGTCGAAGCCCTTGGCGATGTCGTTCGAGTAGATGTGGCCGTTGTAGTAGTACGCGGACCACGAGCCGCCGACCGACAGGGTGGTGTCGGAGAGCGGGCCGCGCTCGAAGTAGGCGATCTCCTTCGGCTCGGCCGAGTTCGTGAAGTCCCAGACGGAGACGCCGCCCTGGTACCAGGCCTGGACCATGAGGTCCTTGCCCTCGACCGGGATCAGGGAGCCGTTGTGGGCGACGCAGTTCTCGGTGGCGGCCTGGTGGCGCGGGATCTTGAAGTAGCTGCGGAAGACGAGCTTGCGCTTCTTGCCCTTGCCGACGATGTCGTAGATGCCGTCGGCGCCCCGGTTCGGGCCGACCTCGGCGTTGCAGGTGGCCGCGCCGCCGCCGCCGAGCTCGTCGGTGAAGACGACCTTGTCGGCGTCCTGGTTGAAGGTCGCGGAGTGCCAGAACGCGAAGTTGACGTTGTCCTGGACGCGGTCGATCACCCGCGGGTGCTCGGGGTCCGAGATGTCGAAGAGGATGCCGTCGCCCATGCAGGCGCCGGCCGCGAGGTCCTCCTCGGGCAGCACGGTGATGTCGTGGCAGCCGGTGGTCTTGGAGACGCCCGGGTTGGTGGGGGCGCCGGGGTTGCCGCCGCCGTCCGGGCCCTCGCCCGGGAAGAGGACGGGGAAGCCGACGAGCTTCGCCTTCTGGGGCGCCTTGCGGGGCACCTTGATGACCGAGATGCCGTCGTGCGGGCGCCGGCAGTCGGGGAAGGAGTCGCTGGGGCCGTACGACGAGACGTAGATGTACACGTCCTTGCGCTGCGGCACGATCGTGTGGGTGTGGGAGCCGCAGGCGGTCTCGACGGAGGCGACGTACTTCGGGTTCCCGATGTCGCTGATGTCGAAGATCTTCATGCCCTCCCAGGACTCCTTGACCGTGGCGGGCTGCGTGGTGCTCGCGCAGGAGTCGTCGCTCCGGGAGGAGTCGGTGGAGAGGAAGAGCAGGTCCCCGGAGACCGAGATGTCGTTCTGGGAGCCGGGGCAGAGGACCTGGGCGACGGTCTTCGGGGACTTCGGCCTGCTGATGTCGAAGATCCGGAAGCCGTCGTAGTTGCCGGCGAAGGCGTACTCGCCCTGGAAGGCGAGGTCCGTGTTGAGGCCCGGCAGGGCGTCCTTGGGGATGTTCGCGAGGTGCTCGATGTTCCGGGTGTGGACGATCTCGTCCACGCCGGGTATCTCGCCGCTCCGGATCGCGGAGCGCGCGTCGGCGGCCCGTTCCGAGGAGACCGCGGTCCGCGCGGGGGCGTCTCCCGGGTCGGGGGTGGCGGCCACGGGCCCGGCGGCGAGCAGTGTGGCCAGCAGTCCGGCCGCGGCGGATGCCACGCCCAGGCGTCTGGTCCGTCGACGCGGGTCGCGCGCGGCGGTCGTGGTACGCGGGGTACGCAACGAAGTCACTCCGTCCTCCCTGGTGTCCGTTCAGTCGTGAACGGGTGTTGGACCCCGGCAGTATCTTCCTTGCCGTGCACATCTCAACAGATGGCAACACAGACGTAATGAAGGATTCCGATCGGTCCCCCGGAGAAAAGTGCTAGGAACGGACTCGGTCCCGCAGGAACACCTGGAGGTCGCGTTGTTGATCCGCCGTCAGCGTGCCGTCGCCGTCGCGGCCCTGTCCGTCGCCGCCGTACTCGCCCTGGGCGCCTGCGACTCGGGGCCGGAGGAGGACGCGCCGCGGGCCGCCCCGACCGGGGGGACGGTGATCGCGCCGGGGAAGCCGGGCGAACCGGCCCGGCGGGTGTCCCCCGAGGAGGCCGCCCGGCTGCTGCCCGACGAGAGCCCGAACGGCGCGGACTTCCGGTACGTCCAGATGATGATCGCGCACCACCGCCAGGCCCTGACGATGACGGAACTGGTGCCGGGGCGGGCGGGGTCCGACGGGGTCAGGAAGGTCGCCGAACGCATCTCGGCCGCGCAGAAGCCGGAGATCGGCGCGATGGAGGGGTGGCTGGAGAACAACGGCGGGCCGCGCGAGCAAGGGGCGCACGACCACCACGCGATGCCGGGGATGGCGACGGAGGCCCGGCTGGCCGAGTTGCGGAAGGCCCGGGGGAAGGCCTTCGACGAGCTCTTCCTGAAGCTCATGATCACGCACCACCAGGGGGCCGTGACGATGGCGGCGGAGCTGCTGGGCGCGGGCAACAACGGCCTCGTGGAGGAGATGGCGAACGACGTGATCGCCCAGCAGACGTCGGAGATCAACCGGATGCGCGCGCTGTAGGGACGGGCGCTTCCCGGCGGCGGCCGTCAGGCCGTCGCCCCCTCGCCCCCGCCTCCGTCGCGGCCGGCCTGGGCCTCCGCCGCCGCGAGGACGGTGTCGAGGAGGCCGGGGAAGAGGGCGTCGAGGTCCTCCCTGCGCAGGGCGTTGAGCTTCGCCGTCCCCCGGTACACCTGCCGGACGACCCCGCTCTCGCGCAGCACCCGGAAGTGGTGCGTCGTCGTGGACTTGGTCACCGGCAGGTCGAAGTACGAGCAGCTCAGCTCGGTGTCCTCACGCGCCATGTCCCGCACGATCCGCAGGCGCACGGCGTCCGCGAACGCGTGCAGCACGTCTTCGAGGCGGATCTGGTCGCGCGCGGGGTGTTCGAGGACGCGCGAGCTGGTGGTGGTCGTCATGGCGGCGGCTCCACTTCTCCGGGAAGGATCCATTGTACGAGGAACCTCGTAGTTTGACAGTCGCCGTAGTACGGTGAGTATCGTACGAGCATCTTCGCGGCATCCCGAAACCGAGCCACCCGAAACGGAGTCCGTCATGAGCGTCGCCCTGTTCGAGCCCTTCACCCTGCGGTCCCTGACCTTCCCCAACCGGGTCTGGATGGCGCCCATGTGCCAGTACTCGGCGGAGACGACCGGACCGGAGGCGGGCGTCGCCCGCGACTGGCACTTCGCCCACTACGCCGCCCGCGCCACCGGCGGCGCCGGACTGATCCTGGTCGAGGCGACCGCCGTGGCCCCCGAGGGCCGCATCAGCCCGGCGGACCTCGGCCTCTGGAACGACGCCCAGACCGAGGGGCTGCGGCGGATCGCCGGCTTCCTCAAGGAGCACGGCACCGTGCCCGGCATCCAGATCGGCCACGCCGGCCGCAAGGCCTCGACCAACCGTCCCTGGGAGGGCCGCGGGCCCGTCGCGCCCGGCGGCGACGGCTGGCAGCCCTCCGGCCCCAGCCCGGTCCCGTTCGCCGAGGACCACCCGGTGCCGACCGAGCTGACCGGGGAGCGGATCCGGGAGATCACCGGGCAGTTCGCGGACGCGGCCCGCCGCGCCCTGGCGGCCGGGTTCGAGGTCGTCGAGGTGCACGGCGCCCACGGCTACCTCATCGGCGAGTTCCTCTCCCCGCACAGCAACCACCGCACGGACGCGTACGGCGGCTCCTTCGAGAACCGGACCCGCTTCGCCCTGGAGGTCGTCGACGCGGTGCGGGCCGTGTGGCCCGAGGACCTGCCCGTCTTCTTCCGGATCTCGGCCACCGACTGGCTGGAGGAACAGGGCTGGACGGCCGACGAGACCGTGCGGTTCGCCGCGCTGCTGCGCGAGCACGGCGTGGACCTCCTCGACGTCTCCAGCGGCGGCAACGGCGGGCCGGCCCGGATCCCGGTCGGCCCCGGCTACCAGGTGCCCTTCGCCGCCCGCGTCAAGGCCGAGACCGGGCTGCCCGTGGCCGCCGTCGGCCTCATCACCGAGAGCGGACAGGCCGAGAAGATCGTCGCCAACGGCGAGGCCGACGCGGTCCTCCTGGGCCGCGAGCTGCTGCGCGACGCCTCCTGGCCCCGCCGCGCCGCCCGTGAGCTGGGCGGGGAGACCCACGCGCCGTCGCAGTACGCCTGGGCGATCTGACGGGGTCCCCCGGAGGCCCGGGGGCGCGTCCCGGAGGCGTTGTCAGTGAGCGGGTGCAGACTGGCCGTATCCGTGACAAAGGCGTCCTGGAGGTGGCAGCCATGCCCGACGTACTCCTCACCGTGGGAACCCGCAAGGGCCTCTTCATCGGCCGAAGGCACGACGGACGATGGGAGTTCGGGGAACCGGCGTTCCCCGCGCAGGCGGTGTACTCGGTCGCCGTCGACACCCGGGGGCCGACCCCGCGGCTGCTCGTCGGCGGGGACAGCGCCCACTGGGGGCCGTCCGTCTTCCACTCCGACGACCTCGGCCGGAGCTGGACGGAGCCGGCCCGGCCGGCCGTGCGGTTCCCCGAGGACACCGGCGCCTCCCTGGAGCGCGTCTGGCAGCTGCACCCGGCGCCGGAGCACTCCCCCGGCGTGGTGTACGCGGGGACGGAGCCGGCCGCGCTCTTCCGGTCGGCGGACGGCGGCGAGTCCTTCGAGCTGGTCCGCCCGCTATGGGAGCACCCGACCCGGTCGCAGTGGGTGCCCGGCGGGGGCGGCGAGGCCGTGCACACCGTGGTCACCGACCCCCGCGACCCCGACGCGCTCACGGTCGCGGTGTCGACCGCCGGGGTCTTCCGGTCGAGAGACGGCGGGGCCGCGTGGGAGCCCTCCAACGAGGGCGTGTCCGCGGTGTTCCTGCCCGACCCGCACCCCGAGTTCGGGCAGTGCGTCCACAAGATCGCCCAGGACGCGGGCGATCCGGACCGGCTCTACCTCCAGAACCACTGGGGGGTCTTCCGCAGCGACGACGCGGGCGCCGTCTGGTCCGACATCGGCGCGGGGCTCCCCTCCGACTTCGGGTTCGCGGTCGCCGCGCACCCCCACCGCCCCGGCACCGCCTACCTCTTCCCCATCACGGCGGACTCCGACCGGGTGCCCGCGGGCCGCCGGTGCCGGGTCTACCGCACGACCGACGCCGGGGACACGTGGGAGCCGCTGTCGGCCGGGCTGCCCGGGGGCGACCACTACGGCACGGTGCTGCGGGACGCGCTGTGCACGGACGACGCGGACCCGGCCGGCGTCTACTTCGGCAACCGGAACGGCGAGGTGTACGCGAGCGCCGACGACGGGGACACCTGGCACCTCCTCGCCGAGCACCTGCCGGACGTGCTGTGCGTGCGGGCGGCGGTGGTCTGAGGGGCGTCGCCCGCACCCCGGGTCAGGGCAGGCGCCAGTCCACCGGCTGCGCGCCCAGGCCGAGCAGGAGTTCGTTGGCGCGGCTGAAGGGCCGGGAGCCGAAGAAGCCCCGGTCCGCCGACATCGGGGAGGGGTGCGCGGACTCGACCGCCGGGAGGCCGTTCAGGAACGGGCGGGTGTTGCGGGCGTCGCGGCCCCACAGGATCGACACCAGGGGCTTGCCCCGGGCCGCGAGGGCGCGGATCGCCTGCTCGGTGACCTCCTCCCAGCCCTTGTCCCGGTGGGCGCCCGGCTTGCGCGGGGCGGTGGTCAGCGCCCTGTTGAGGAGCAGGACGCCCTGGCGGGTCCAGGGGGTCAGGTCGCCGTTGGACGGCCGGGGCAGGCCCAGGTCGGTGTGCAGCTCCCGGAAGATGTTCTCCAGGCTGCCGGGCAGGGAACGGACCTCGGGCGCGACCGCGAAGCTCAGCCCGATCGCCATCCCCGGCGTGGGGTAGGGGTCCTGACCCACGATCAGGACCCGTACGTCGTCGAAGGGCTGTTGGAAGGCCCGCAGGACGTTCGGCCCGGAGGGCAGATAGGTCCGGCCCGCGGCGAGCTCCGCCCGCAGGAAGTCGCCCATGGCCGCCACACGTCCCGCGACGGGGCTCAGGGCCTCCGCCCAGCCGGACTCCACCAGTTCACTCAAAGGTCGCGCTGTCACGGTCCGTCACTCTACCGGCCTACAGTGACAACGGGCCGGGACGCCCGCCGGGCCCCGGGCCCGCTCCACTCCGCCCACTCCGCCCACTCTCGCGAGGACGGTGCACCTTGGCTTCCGTGAACGAACCCTCCGACGGCCCGAACGGTACGGGCGGCCCGGCCGGTCTGGTCGTCGGCGTCGACTCCGGCGGTTCGGGGCTGCGGATCGCCCTGGCCGACGCCGCGACCGGCACGGTCCTCGACGGCCGCGCCTCGCGCGAGCCGGTGCGGACCGGGCCGGGCGGGATCTCCGCCGCCCACTTCCTGGAGCAGGTCCTGCCGGCCGTCCGCGCCCTGACGGAGCCCTTCGGCGGGCGTCCGGTGCTCGCCGCGGCCGTGGGCGCCGCCGGCATGGCGACCCTCGGGGACGAGCTGCGGGCCGGGCTGCCGGGCGCGCTGGCGGCGGCGTGGGGGGTGCGCCGGCTCGCGCTCGCGGCCGACGCGGTCACCGCGTACGCGGGGGCGCTCGGGCAGCGGCCGGGCGCGGTCGTCGCGGGCGGCACGGGGATGATCGGGCTCGGCACGGACCTGGCGACCTGGCGGCGGGCCGACGGCTGGGGGCACCTCCTGGGCGACTGCGGCAGCGGCGCCTGGATCGGCCGGGCGGGCCTGGAGGCGGCCATGCGCGCGTACGACGGGCGGCGCGGCGGTTCGGCGGCGCTCCTGGACCGGGCCGAGAAGCTGTTCGGACCGATGGCGGGCCTTCCGGGCGTGCTCTATCCGCGGACGGACCGGCCCGCGGTGCTCGCCTCCTTCGCGCCCGAGGTGGGGCACTGCGCCCCGGAGGACCCGGTGGCGGTGGACATCCTCGCGCGGGCCGGTACGCACATCGCGGAGGCGGCCGGGGCCGCGTGCCCGGCGGGGGCCGGGGCCGTGGTGGCCCTGACCGGGGGCCTGTTCCGGATGGGCGACCCGCTGCTCGTACCCGTGCGGGCGGCGCTCGGGGAGCTGCTCCCGCACGCCCGGACGGTGGAGGCCGCGGGGGATCCGCTGGCCGGGGCGGTCTCCCTCGCCTCGGCGCTCGCCACCGGGACGCTGCGGTTGCCGGAGGACCCTTCCCTGCTCCGGCTGTTCGGCGAGGGGGGTTCGTAGCGGGGCGTCCGCCCAGGTGGGGGCCGGTGCGGCGGGCCGGGGGACGACCGGACGCGGGCGGAGGCCGGCCGGAAAGGCACGGCAGTGGCGCAGGGGACTGGACATACGGGGACAGAAGGCGCGTGACCGCACCTCAGCGAACGGTGGCGGGGGCGAAACCAGTAGCATGCGGCGCCATGAGCTCCCCCACTGGGCCTGCTTCCGGCCTGCCTGTACGAATGCCTCGACCCCGCCAGTCCGGGCGGCACCGTCGCCCCGAACCCGCGGCGGCGCCCGAGGGCGCTCCCGCACTGGTTCTCGCCGTGCCCGGCGTGCCGTCCGCCGCCATACGCTCGCTGGCCGAAGAGGTCGTGAGCATCGCCCGTTCCGAGCTGCCCGGCCTGGAGGCCGTGATCGGGTTCCTGGAGGGCGACGACGTCGAGTTCCCGTCCCTGGCGAACGTGCTGACGGCCGTCGAGGCACTGCGCACCCAGCGGTACGAGCTGGCCGTGGCCGCCGGCCGCGAGGTCGCCGCCCCGACGGGCCCGGCCTCGGTCGTCGTCCCGCTGCTCGCCGGTCCGGACAGCGCCCAGACGCGCCGGGTCCGCCAGGCCGTGATGGACGGCGGCAACACCGCCGAGCTGACCGACGTCCTCGGTCCGCACCCGCTGCTCGCCGAGGCGCTGCACGTGCGCCTGTCGGAGGCGGGCCTGGCCCGCGCCGACCGCGCCCGCCTGTTCACGGTCACGACGGCCGCCGACGGCATCATCCTGGCCACGGTCGGCGGCGAGGAGGCCGTGCAGGCCGCCGGGATCACCGGCATGCTGCTCGCCGCGCGCCTCGCCGTGCCGGTGATCGCCGCCGCGCTCGACCAGGAGGGCTCGATCGCCTCCGTCGCCGAGCAGCTGCGCGCCGCGGGCTCGGAGCAGCTGGCCCTCGCGCCGTACCTGATCGGTCCCGAGCTGGCCGAGGGGCTCCTCGACGAGGCCTCGAAGGAGGCCGGGTGCGCCGCCGCCGAGCCGCTGGGCGCCTACCCGGCGATCGGCAAGCTGGTCCTCTCGCAGTACTCGGCCGCGCTCGGCATCCCGCCGCAGCAGCCGCAGGGCGCGCCCGCGCTCTGAGGGCCGCGACGCCGTTCGCCGCTCCCACGGAAGGGCCCGCACCGGACGGTGCGGGCCCTTCGGCGTGCCCGGGGGCAAGGAGGCGCGGGAATCAGCCCAGGACGACGCAGGAGGCCGCCGGGGCCTCGATCGCGCCCGCGCGGGACGGGACGCCGGTCTCGGGGTCGAGGGAGAACCAGGTGACGTCGCCGGAGCGCTCGTTCGCCGCGTACAGGTGCCGTCCCGAGGGGGCGAGGGCCAGGTCCCGGGGCCAGGTGCCGCCGCAGGGCACGGTGGCGGTCAGCTCGGCCTTCGACCCGTCCGGGTCGAGGGCGAGGACGGCGAGGGTGTCGTCGCCGCGGACGGCGGCCCAGAGGAAGCGGCCGTCGGGGGCGACGACCACCTCGGAGGGGTGGCTGGGGCCGGGGGCGCCCTCGGGGACCACGCGGGTCTCGCCGAGCGGTTCGAGGGTGCCGGTCTCCGCGTCCCAGCGGCAGACGGTGAGGACGGGCTCCAGCTCGTGCAGGACGTACGCGTGCGTGCCGGCCGGGTGGAAGGCGAGGTGGCGCGGTCCCGTGCCGGGGCGCAGCGCGGTCTCGGCGTGGAAGGAGGGCTCCTCGGTCGCGGGGTCGAGGGCGTGGATCCACACGGAGTCGGTGCCGAGGTCCACGCTCAGGACCCAGCGGCCGCTGGGGTCGGGGAGCACCTGGTGGGCGTGCGGGCCGCTCTGGCGGTCCGCGACGGGCCCGCTCCCCTCGTGGCGCAGGACCGCCGTGGCGGGGCGGACGGTGCCGTCGACGGCGAGGGGCAGGACGGTGACGCCGCCGGAGGTGTAGTTGGCGGTCAGGACGTGTCCCCCGGCCAGGGAGAGGTGGGTGGGGCCGGAGCCGTCGACGGGGACGGGCGCGCCGAGCGGCCGGGGCGCGGGCCCGGTGACGTCGAAGGCGGCCACGGCGCCCGCGTCGGTCTCGGACACGGCGTACAGCAGGGGTCCCGCGAGGGCGAGGAAGGACGGGTCGGCGACGGCGTCGCTCGCGCCGGTGACGGTCAGCGCGCCCGTCCCGGCGTCCACGTCGGCGGCGAGGACCCCGCGTCCGCCCGCCGAGGTGAAGGAGCCGATCCAGGCCCGTACCGCGCCCTCGTGCTCCCCGTTCCGGACCGTTCCTGCGTCGCCCACGGCGTCTCCCCTGTCCCGGCGCCGGCTTCGTCCGGCCGGCCGTCCCGCGGCCGACGGTAGCAGGGGTCTAGACCAAGGGGCCGGAACCGGGGACCGGTTCCGGCCCCTTGTACGGGCGGGCGGCTCAGGCGGCCGGGACCAGGGGCGCGCGCGGGGAGGTGCGCAGGGGCGCCGCGAGGTCGACGAGCGCCTGCTCCAGGCCGTGCAGATGGCCGAGGGCGGCCTCGGCTCCGGGGTGGTGGTGCGGCACCCCGGCCGCCTCGTCGACCGAGGACCGTACGGGCCGCGCCGGGGGTACGAGGGCGTGGACGGCGGCCTCGACGCGCCAGGCGGCGGCCGCGAGCCGGGCGTCGTGCGAGGCGTCCGGGTCGGCGGCGACGACGGCGAGGCCCCTGATCTCGCGGGCGCAGTCGTCCAGGAGGGCGAGCACCCGGCGGGCGCGGGCCTTGCGGGCGCGCAGCGGGCTCAGCGGGTGCACGAGCGGCGCGAGGGAGAGCCGGACCCGGCCGAGCAGGAGTTCCAGCTCGGCGGCGTGCGGCGCCGGGTCGGCGTCCGGGTCGCCGGCGAGCCGGCGGGCGGCGGCCGTGGTGCAGGTGTGCACGCAGGTCACGGCGCGCTCGATCCAGGCGTTGGTGGCGGCGTGCGTGGTCACGGGCAGCAGGGCCACGCCGATCGCGGCACCGATCGCGCCGACGGCGGTCTCCTGGAAGCGCAGGAGCAGCAGCCCGGGGTGCAGGACGCCGAGCAGCCCGTAGAGGAGACCGGCCATGACGGTCACGAAGAACATCATCCAGCTGTACGAGAGCGGGGCGGTGTAGAAGATCCCGAAGACGCACACGGCGACGAGGAGGGCGGTCGGGGCGGGCGCACCGCCCAGGGGGACGGCGATCAGGAGCCCGGCGGCGATGCCGGTGACGGTGCCGAGGACCCGGCGGAAGCCCCGGACGAGGGTCTCGCCGCGCGAGGCGGTGTTGACGAAGATCCACCAGGCGGTGCCGACGGCCCAGTACCACCGCTCGTGGGAGATCAGCTGGCCGGCGGCGAGGGCGACGGCGCAGGCGGCGGCGGCCTGGAAGGCCTGGCGGGTGGTGGGACGGGCGAGGCCGGCGCCCGGCAGCGGGGCGGGCGCGGCGGGCGGCGGGACGCGCCGCTCGACGCACCAGGCGCCGAAGCGGACGGCGCCGGAGGCGAGCAGGGCGAGGGCCACGGCCGCGTACAGCTCCGGCAGCTGCGCGGGGAGCGCGTGCAGGAACTGCGTCACGAAGAACTGCATGAAGGCGAAGATGCCGAGGGCGTGTCCGCGCGGTCCCCAGCGGCGGGCGTAGACCCCGGCGAAGACGACGAGGAGCCAGGCGGCGTCGCGCAGGAGGGGGAGGCCGTGGAGGAGGGTCGCCAGGGCGAGGACGGGGAAGCCGGCGGCGGGCAGCAGGGCGGTGGTGACGGCCTGGCGGCGCACGGTCGGGTCGCCCACGGTGAAGAGGGCGAGCAGCGCGGCGAGGCCGGCCGTGATGGAGGCGGTGAGGGAGAACCCCGCGAGCTCGGCGAGCGCGACCGCGAGGCCGATGCCGAGGACCGCCCGCAGGGAGACGCGCAGTCGGACGAGGCCCGGATCCGGGGCCACGAACATCTTCTTCACGGCTAGGGCCGCCCCCTTGTCTTGCCTTCCGCCGGCCGCGCGGCGTCCCGGGGTGGTGGGGTCGCACGGACACGACGAAGGCGCCGCGGTCCGGACCGGCCTCGTCGCCGCCCCGGCGCTGCGCGGCGCCGAAAGTACGTGGATACGACACAGGAAAACATCGAAGGCCCCATTGGCTCAACTCATCGCCGTTATGCTGATCCATTGGCCCGGTGAACGGAGCGCTCGATGTTCCACTGGTGGGCCAACGGACCACCTTCGCCGGATCGGCGCCGTCGCGACGGGCAGCGGCGGCGGTCCGGATCGCGGAAGGAGTCGCTCCAGACCTCGACGGCTCGTCCAGCTCCCGCCTATCCTCGCTTCTTACTTACCCGTCAGTAACGGCTCCGCACCGTCGCCTCGGAGGACCCCCATGCCCCGGCCCGCACATTCCGCCCTCGCTCTCGCCGGCCTGCTGGCCGCCGCGGGCGCAACCCACTTCCTCGCCCCGAAGCCGTTCGACTCGATCGTGCCGCGCGCCCTGCCGGGCAGCCCGAGGACCTGGACGCGGGTCAGCGGGGTCGCCGAGCTGGCGCTCGCCGCCGGTCTCGCGGTGCCGGGGACGCGCCGGGCGAGCGCCCGCGCGAGCGCCCTCTTCTTCGCGGCCGTCTTCCCGGCCAACGTGAAGATGGCGTACGACTGGCGCCACCGCCCGGCGGCGGCCAAGGCCGTCGCCTACGGCCGCCTCCCCCTCCAGCTCCCCCTGGTCCTCTGGGCCAGGCACGCGGCCCGCGCCGAGGACTGAGCGGCGCGGAGGCCCGGGGAGCGTAGAGTCGCCCCCGGGCAGGCGGGACCGAAGGAGGCCGGCGAGGCATGGCGGTGGACGAGCTCGACACCCGGATCCTGCGGCTGCTGATCGAGCAGCCGAGGACGAGCGTGCGCGAGTACGCGCGGATCCTGGGCGTGGCGCGGGGCACCGTACAGGCCCGGATCGACCGGCTCGAACGGGACGGGGTGATCACCGCGACCGGGCCGGTCCTCTCCCCCGCCGCCCTCGGCCACCCGGTGCTCGCCTTCGTGCACGTGGAGGTGACCCAGGGGCACCTGGACGAGGTCGGGGACGCCCTCGCGTCCGTGCCGGAGATCGTGGAGGCCTTCTCCATCACCGGGGGCGGCGACCTGCTGACCCGGGTGGTGGCGCGGGACGCCGGGCACCTGGAGGACGTCATCCAGCGCCTCATCCGACTGCCCGGGGTGGTCCGCACCCGGACCGAGATCGCGCTGCGCGAGCGGGTGCCCCACCGGCTGCTGCCCCTGGTCGAGGCGATCGGGCGGGGGCCGGGGGCTCCCTGACCCCCATTCCGGGTCGCACATGCGGCTGAATTACTCGCATATGCGTTGCATATGCGGCAACAGGCTGCCTAATCTTACCCTCATGCAGTCCTACACCATCGGGCAGGCGGCACGTCTGCTGGGCGTCAGCCCCGACACCGCACGCCGCTGGGCAGACGCGGGCCGGGTCACCACCCACCGCGACGAGAACGGCCGGCGGCTCATCGACGGCCGCGACCTCGCCGCCTTCTCCGTCGAGGTCGGGCAGGGCGCCGCCGGGGAGGGCGAGGAGGCGTACACCTCGGCGCGCAACGCGTTCCCCGGGATCGTGACCGCCGTCAAGCTCGGGGACGTCGCGGCCCAGGTCGAGATCCAGGCCGGTCCGCACCGGCTCGTCTCGCTCCTCACCCGGGAGGCCGTGGAGGAGCTGGGCCTCGAGGTCGGCATGCGGGCCACCGCGCGCGTGAAGTCGACCAGCGTGCACATCGACGTGACCTGACCCGGCCTTACGCGACCCGACCCGACCGCGTACGGGCCGGGAACGGGCGGCTCAGCGGAGGCTCCGGGCGACCAGGACCGCCACGTCGTCCTGGGCCGACCCCCCGAGGAGCCGCACGAGGACCTCGTCGCACAGCACGTCCAGGGGCCGGTCGAGGGGCCGGAGCGCCCGGGCGAGCTGGCCCATGCCCTGGTCGAGGTCCCGGTCGCGGGCCTCGACGAGACCGTCCGTGTAGAGGACGAGGAGCCCGCCCCGGGGCAGGACGACCTCCTCCGTGCCGAAGTCGTGGGCGCCCGTGCCCAGCGGGGTGCCCGGCGGCCCTTCGAGGAAGCCGACCGCCCCGTCCGGGGTGGCGACGGCCGGCGGCGGATGCCCCGCGCGGGCGATCGTCCAGCGGCCGGTGGCCGGGTCGTGGACCGCGTACACGCAGGTCGCCATCTCGTCCTCGCCCAGGTCGGCCACGACCGCGTCGAGGGAGCTGAGCATCCGGGCCGGCGGGATGTCGTGACGGGCCAGGGTCCGCACGGCGGTGCGCAACTGGCCCATGACGGCCGCCGCGTGGATGCCGTGGCCCATGACGTCGCCGATGACGAGCCCGGTCCTGCCGCCCGGCAGGGCGATGGCGTCGTACCAGTCGCCGCCGACGTCATGGGCGCTCGCGGGCAGGTAGCGGCCGGTGAGTTCGAGGCCGGCGACGGTGGGGAGCGCGTTGTTGACGAGGGAGCGCCGGAGGGTGAGGGCGGCCTCCCGCTGGGTGGTGTAGAGGCGGGCGTTGTCGATGTTGAGGGCGGCGCGGGCCACGACCTCGTCGATGAGGACCCGGTCCTGGGCGTCGAAGGGCTCGCGGTCGCGCAGCCGGGTCACCGTGATCGTGCCGAGGACCTTGCCCCGGGCCACGAGGGGGACGAGCCGCGCCGAGCCGATGCGGGCGGCGAAGTAGGTGCGCAGCGGCTCGGCGCGCGGGCCGCCGAAGAGGGCCGGGAGGTCGGACGCGTAGAGGTTGGTGGGCCGCCCCTGGGCGACGGCCCGCTCGTACGCGGAGTCGAGCGGGATCTGGAAGGTCTGCCCCGGTACGAGCTGGGCCGTGGGGGCGGTCGGTTCGGGGAAGCGGGCCGCGAGCCGCCGCAGGACGCCCCGGGTGGAGGCGGCCGACTCGTCCGGCGCGAGGACCGACTCCAGCATCTGCACGTCGGCGGAGTCGGCGAGCTGGGGGACGAGGAAGCGGACGGCCTCCTCGGCCGTCCGCGCGAGGTCCAGGGTGGTGCCGATCCTGGTGCCGGCCTCCGCGAGCAGGGCGAAGCGGTGCCGGGCCCGCTCGACCTCGCCGTGCGCCTCCTGGCTCTCGGTGATGTCGACGAGGGAGGCGATGAGCCCGAGCGGCCGGCGGTCGCCTCGGTCGAGGAGCGGGGCGTAGGAGCAGGACCAGACGCGGTCGCGGCCGGGGTCGGCGGGGGTGCGGCCGACCCGGCGGGCGTCGACGACGGCGGTGCCGCTGTGGAGGACCCGGCGCATGAGGGCTTCGAGCGAGTCGGCGTTGACGTCCGGCACGACCTCGGCGAGGTGGCGGCCGACGTGCTCGGCGGCCGGGACGCCGTTCATCAGGGCCAGGGCGTCGTTGACGCGCAGGAAGCGCAGGTCGGGGCCGAGGAGTGCCAGGCCGATGGGCGACTGGGTGAAGAGGCTCTCCATCGCCGCCAGGTTCTCGCGCATCCGCAGGACCTCGGAGGTCTCCACGGCGATGAGCATCGCCCCCGTCCGCCCCTCCGGATCGGCGGCCGGCACGATCCACATCTCCATGGCGACCGTGTGGCCGTCGCGGTGGCGGACGGGCAGCGTGCCCATGATGGTCTCGCCCGCCTGGACGCGGACGGTGAGCCGGTCGGCGAGCTCCCGGTTGGCGTCGGGGACGAGGAGCGGGGTGGCGAGCCGTCCGAGCACGTGCTCGGGGCGGTGGCCGAGGAGGTCCTGGGCGGCGAGGGACCATTCGACGATGCGGCCGTCGGCGTCCTCCCTCCAGAGGGCGATCGGCAGCAGCTCGCGGAGCACGCCGGCGTCCCCCACGGCCGCCCGGGGCGGCTGCGGAACCCTGCTCGACGACTGGTGAGTCTCCAACGCATCGCCCCACGCCTCGGCCGGCCCCAAGGGGCGCGATTCCTACCGAATCACCCTATCCGAGACACCGTCGGCGGGCGCTGCGCGTGCGGCCGTTCGGTGTTCCCGGGCGTGCGGGGGCGGAAGGTGACAGTACGGGCCGGTAACGGCGAAGATCTGGGCGGACGCCCGGGCGGACCCGTACGGGACGTGGACCCGTACGGCCGGCTCGGCCCCGTACGGGGCGCGGGCGGGTGGACGTGGACGTGTACGGCGAAGGGGACGGCGGGCCGGCCGGGGGCCGGTACCGCTCAGAGGACCGGGGAACGACCCGAGTACAGGGGTGCGCGCGTGAGCAGAGTGATCGACGGCCGTTTCGAGCTGGTGGAGCGGCTGGGCGGGGGCGGCATGGGGACGGTGTGGCGCGCCCGCGACCTGGCCCTCCACCGGGACGTGGCGCTCAAGGAGGTGCGCCCGCCGGACCCCGCGATGGCCGAGTACGACACCGAGGGCGCGCGGACCCTGCGCGAGCGGGTGCTGCGGGAGGCCCGCGCCCTGGCCCGGATCGACCACCCCGGCGTGGTGACGATCCACCACATCGTGGACGCGGGCGAGGGCACGTATCCGTGGCTCGTGATGGAGCTGGTCACCGGCGGCTCGCTCCAGGACCGGCTCGACCGGGGCACGCTGGCCCCCGCCGAGGCCGCCGCGCTCGGCCGCGAGCTGCTCTCGGCGCTGCGCGCCGCCCACGGCCTGGGCATCGAGCACCGCGACGTGAAGCCCGCCAACGTCCTGCTGCGGCCCGACGGGCGGCCGGTCCTCACCGACTTCGGCATCGCGGCGATCCAGGAGTCCACTTCCCTGACCGCCTCCGGCTCGATCATCGGCTCGCCGGACTACATGGCGCCCGAGCGGATCCGGGGCGGCGCGAGCGGCCCGGCGGCCGACCTGTGGTCGCTGGCCATGCTGCTGTACGTGGCGGTGGAGGGCCGCCACCCGCTGCGCAGGGAGAACACCCTGGCGACCCTCGCGGCGGTCATCTCCGACGACGTGCCGCCCCCGGTCCGGGCCGGCGCGCTGACCGGCGTGCTGACCCGGCTCCTCGTACGGGACCCGGCGGCGCGCCCGGACGCGGAGGAGGTGGACCGGGCGCTGGCGGCCGTCACGACGGGGGCGCCGGGGGACGGCGGGGCGGTACGGGACCGGGTGCCGGGCTTCGGGGCGCCGGGGTCGGGGGCGCCCGGCTTCGGAGCACCGGGCGCCGGGGGGCCGGGTTTCGGAGCGCCGGGCGCCGGAATGTCCGGTCACGGAGGCCCCGGAGTCGGTCCCGAGGGGGCGACCTCGTTCCACCTCGCACCACCGGCGGCGGGTCCGACGGGGGTCCCGGGGGCAGGCGCCCCGGCGGGCTTCCCCGGCGCGTCCCCCGCGACCGCCCCGGTGGCGGCGGGCGCTCCCGGGCGGCGGCGCGGGCGCCGGATCGTCGTGGCGGCCGCTGCGGTGGCGGTCCTGGCGGTGGGGATACCCGTCGCCGTCGTGAACTGGGACCGGGGAGCACACGAGCCGAGTGACGGGCCGACCGTCGCCGCCCCCTCGCAGCAGGGTCCGGGCTCCCAGCGGCCCGTGGGGTCGGCGGCGCCCACGACGGCACCCGCGCAGGAGCCCACGGCGGAGGAGACCGCCGGGAAGCTCGACCTGCTGACGCCCGCCGGGGTCAGGGCCGCCGTCGCCGCCGTCGAGGAGGCCTCGGGCGGCGCCAAGGTCAGCAGGTTCGTCGTGTACCCGGAGTACGCGATCGCCGAGGCGATGGTCAAGGGCAGCACGAAGCGCTACGACCAGTACATGTACCGGGGCGGGGACGTGGCCGTCCGGCAGGGTCCCGGCGGCACCGTCTTCCCCGGCTCGGTCCCGGTGGACCTGGACACCTTCGCGTGGGACGCCCTGCCGACGCTCCTGAAGCGCGCCGAGAGGGAGCTGGGGGTGAAGGATCCGACCAGCCGCTACCTGGTCGTCAGCCCGGCCTCGACGCTGACGAACACCGACGCCGGGATGAGCGTCTACCTGTCCGACGCGTACGGGTCGGCCTATCTGGCGGCCGACGCGAAGGGGCGGGTGACCGCCACCTACCCCCTCGAGGACTGACGGCCGCCGCCACCGATCCGGCACCGGACTTCGCCGCGGCGGGCGTCTTCCGGTCGTTCGGGGCGTGCTGACGACGTCCGGAGAGGGCCGGCGGGGGATGCGGATAAGGTGGCGGTCGGGCCCGGATCCGGGCCCGGAACCATTGTCTTCTGCGAGGAATTGAGGTAGCCGGACCATGGCCG
>NZ_JBIVIR010000005.1:161961-345296 GCF_044749825.1 Streptomyces sp. NPDC088915 | reverse complement strand
CCGCGAGCCGCGAGCCGCGAGCCGCGAGCCGCGAGCCGCGAGCCGCGAGCCGCGAGCCGCGAGCCGCGAGCCGCGAGCCGCGAGCCGCGAGCCGCGAGCCGCGTAGCGGGTGAGTCGGACGTACGTCGGCGAGGTGGCCATGCACACTGAACGGCCTCTCCGCGTTCCCGTCGGGCAGGACGCCGAACGGTGGCGGACCTTTCCCGGGGAGCGGACGCTCGTCGTCGCCGCGCGGACCGTCGTCTCCACCACCCGGGTCCTGGAGTGCCTGCCCGCCGTCCTGCGCGACGACAGCCGGGTGAACGTCGTCTTCGCGTACGACCCCACCTCCGCCTTCAACGACGGCGTCCTCGACCTGCTGCACGACTCCGGCTGCCGCGTGATGCCCTGGTCGCAGCTCGGTGACATCTCCCCCGACCTCGTCCTCACGGCGAGCGAGAACGTCGACGTCCCCGAGGGCACGTGCCCCGTCCTCGTCCTCCCGCACGGGATCGGATTCCAGAAGTACGTGCCGGACTCGCGCGCCGACCGCGTGCGGCTCTCGGGCCTGGTGCCCGACGCGCTCCTGGAGGCGGGCCGGGCCTGGCTGGCCACCTCCCACCCGGACCAGGACGAGCAGCTGCTCGCCGCGCACCCCAAGGCCGCCGGCCGGACGCTGCTCGTGGGCGACCCGTGCTTCGACGAGCTCGCGGCGAGCGCCTCCCTGCGCCCCGCCCACCGTGCGGCGCTGGACGTAGGGGACGACCAGCGGCTCGTCGTGGTCAGCTCGACCTGGGGGCCGACCTCTCTGCTGGGCGAGCGGCCGGACCTCCCGGCGCGGCTGCTTGCCGCGCTGCCGTACGACACGTACCGCGTGGCGGCGATCGTGCACCCCAACGTGTGGGCGGCGCACGGTTCCTGGCAGCTCCGGCGGAACCTCGCCGCCGCGCTCGACGCGGGCCTGCTGCTCGTTCCGCCGGCGCACGCGTGGCGCTCGGTGCTGCTCGCCTCGGACCTGGTCGTCGGGGACCACGGGTCGGTGACCCTGTACGGCGCGGCGCTCGGCCGGCCGGTGCTGCTCGGGGCCTTCGGGAGCGACTCGGTGCCGGGGACGGCGGCCGAGGTCCTCGGCCGGCACGCGCCGCGCCTCGACCCGGCGCGGGACGCGCGCCGCCAGGTGGAGGACGCGTTCGAGCCCGGCGTGCGCGCCGGGTACGCGGGGGTGGCGGAGCGGGCGTTCAGCGAACCGGGCCGGTCCCTCGTACGGCTGCGGGCGGTCCTGTACGAGCTCCTCCGGCTGCCCGAGCCGTCGTCGGGGCCGCCGCCGGTCCGCGCCCTCGCCCCGGTGGAGGTCCCGGCCGAGCCGGTCACGTCGTGGCGGGTACGCACGCGCGTGGCGGCCCGGGACGACGGGTCCGGCGCGCTCGTCGAGGTGGAGCGGATCCCGGCCGCGGTGGCGTCCGGCCACCGGCCGGAGCCGGAGGCATCCGGCCTCTTCGACCACCTCGTCTGCACGGACGGGGAGCGCGACCTGCGGACCGCCGAGAGCGCGTCGGTCGTCCTGCGCGCCGAACCGGCGGCCTCCGGGGCGGCCGCGCTGCGCTGGATCGACGGGACGCTGGCGGCCCGGCCGGGCTGCCTCGCGGCCGCGGTCCCGGTCGGCACGGGCGGCCATCTGGTGGGCCTGCGGGACGGCCGGGTCGTCGAGGCGACCGCGCCCGACGCGCCGCACGGCACGCACGACGCGCACGGTCCCGAGCGCGCGGCGGCGGTCGTGTACGCGTATCTGCGCGCCGGTCTCCCCCTGGCGGGGACGGCGTCCCTGCGCGTCGACGCCCGGCCCGGCGGGGACCTCGTCCTGCGCGTCCGCGCCGCGGAGGGGACGACGGGGCGCGGCTGAGCGGGAGGCCCCTCCTCCTCCGGTCCCCCTACTCGTCCCTCCACGCGCGCAGGCGTGCCCGCAGGGCCGGGGCGAGGGGGCTGCCGCCCTCCTCGTGGATGCCGGCGGCGCGCTCCAGCCAGGCGGGGACGTCGGCGCGGCGCAGGCCGGTGCGTTCGGCGATGTCCGCGAGGGCGACGAGGGCCTGGGCCTCGTAGTGCGTGGCCCGCTCCGTCCGGAGGGTGGTGGCGGCGTCCTCCAGGACGCGCATCGCCTCCTCGGGGTCGCCGAGGTGGTCGTGCACGACGCCGAGGGCGGCCGTGGCGCGGGCCGCCATGCGCGGGTCCCGACACTCCGTCAGCATCCGGTGGGCGTCGTTCAGGGTGGCCAGGGCGGTCGTGTGCTCACCGGCGGCGTCCTGGGCGCAACCGAGGAAGTACGTCGCGATGGCCGCGCCGCGCGCCTCGCCCGCCCGGGCGTTGAGCTCCAGGGAGGCCCGGTAGGAGGCGACGGCGCGGACGGGGTCGTGCCGGTCCCAGTACCGTCCGTCGAACTCGCGCACGGACGCGCTGACGACGGTGTCCCCGGCGACCTCCGCGCAGACGAGGGCCGTGTCGAGCTCGGTCCGGGCCCGCTCGTCCTCGCCCAGGTCGAGCAGGGGCCGGGAGAGCAGGCTCCGCAGGCGGGCCTCGGCCGCGGGGGCGACGGCCGCGGCCGCGGCGGCGGCGCCCAGTTCGAGGGACTCCCGCCACGGGCCCAGGGCCCGCCGATGGAGGAAGAGCACGCTGTACGCCTCCGCCAACTGCCACACGGGGGTGTCGAGGCCGCCCCGGGCGGCGCCGGCGCGCAGGACGGCGAGGACGTCGGCGCTCCGGCTCTCCAGCCAGGCGAGCGGGTCGGTGGCGGGGTCGGATCCGGTGGGCGCGGCGAAGGGGTTCCGGGCCCCGTCCAGGAGCTCTCCGAGGTCGGCGACGCGCAGCCGGTCCTCCCGGACGGCCCGGTCGGCGAGCGCGGTGAGGACGAGGTGGTGGGTGAGGACCCGGGCGACGAGCGCGGCCTCCGCGCCGGGCGGCTCCTCCGCCCGGGCGCGCTCGCGGGCGTGCAGCCGGACGAGGTCGTGCATGCGGAAGCGGCCGTCCGCGGTCCGTTCGATCAGGCCGTCGTCGGCGAGTCGGCGCAGGAGCGGGGCGGTCTCGGCGGGCGTGGCGTCGAGGGCGGCGGCGGCCGCTTCGACGTCGTGGGTGGCGCACGGGTACCGGCCGAGGTACCGGTAGAGGCGGGCGGCGTCGGGCGGAAGCAGGCGGTACGTCGGGTTCAGCACGGCGGACATCGAGTGCTCCCCTCCCAGGGACAGGGCGTCGAGTCGGCGGTTCTCGTCTGCGAGTTCCGCGGCCAGGGCCGCCGCCGTGAGCGTGGGGTCGGTGGCGAGGCGGCCCGCCACGATCCGCAGGGCGACGGGCAGGCCGCCGCACAGGTCGGCGAGGCGCTCGGCGGCGTCCCGGTCGGCGGCGATCCGCTCCCCGCCGTGCTCGGCGAGCAGCCGCAGGGCGCCGTCCGGGTCGAGCGGCTTGAGCGCGAGGATCCTCGCTCCGTCCAGGGCCAGTTCGCCGAGTCCCGACGTGCTGGTGACGAGGACGGTGCTGCCGGGGCCCTTGGGTACGAGGGGCCGGACCTGGGCCGGGTCGCCCACGTCGTCCAGGACGACGAGCAGGCGCCGGTCGGCGGTGCGGGTGCGGAAGAGCGCGGCCCGCTCCTGGAGCGAGTCGGGCATGTAGGCGTCGACGACGCCGAGTCCGCGCAGGCACATGGCCACGGCCTCGGAGACGTCACCGCCGGACTGTCCGCGCAGGGCGGCGAAGTCCACGTACAGCTGGCCGTCGGGATAGCGCTCCCGGGCGCCGGCGGCCCAGTGCCAGGCGGTCGCGGTCTTGCCCACGCCGGGCAGTCCGTGGAGGACGCCGATGCCGACCGGGGGCGCCGCGGCCCGGGGCGGGGTCCCCGGGGCGGTCGGCGTCGGCGGGTCGAACCAGCGGTCGAGCTCGGAGAGGTCGGCGGTGCGGTTGACGAAGGCGGCGGTGAGCGCGGGCACCTGGTCGGGGCGCGGCCGGGGAGCGGGAGGTTGCGGCACGTAGACGTTGATATCGCCCTGGATCCGCGATCCCTGGAAGACCGGGCCGTGGTGCGTCCCGTCGTTGACGTACGTGGCCGTGCCCGGCGTCCCGAAGGCGGCGACGATCTCCTGCAGTTCGGTCACGGCGGCCGGGTCGTCCAGGAGCGCCCGGAGGAGTCGCTGCCGCCAGTGCTCCTCGATCGCGGCGGCGGTCGTCTCGTCGCCGGCGGCCCGCGCGGTCGCGACCTCGCGTCCGGCCGTCTCCACTTCCGCGACGACCCGTTCCGCGTCCTGGCCGCCGTCCCGGCCGGTGTCCTCCCCGGTCTCCCCGTCGGTCGGCGCATCGGAGCCCCGTCGGCGGAACAGGCGCCAGTTCCGCTCCTTCGCCTGCTCCCAGAGGTCCGAGACGACGAGACCGAGCACGGTCGTCGCTCCCGACATGGCGAGCACCGTCAGCTCTTCCACCGCTCCCCCATCGTGTCGCGCGGAGCGCCGACGAGGCGCTCCGGCTCCACCGTAGAGAGATCGACAAGCCTTTGAACAGCCCGCTCGCCGTCGTTCCGGGACGAGTTCGTGGCGCGTTCCGCTCGTTCGGGGCCGGGCGGTCAGGCCCTCCCGGGTGCCGTGAACGTGACGGCGGCGGCCGGGGCGGTGACCTCCGCGTCGCTTCCGAGGGCGTAGGCCGCCACCCGTGAGACCGTCGCGGCCGGGATCGCCTCGGCGATCCCGGGGACCGCCGGGACGTCCTGGGTGGCGTGCGCGTCGTGGGGCACGACGACCCGGTAGCCGCGGGCCAGGGCCGTGCGGGCCGTCGCCTGCACGCACATCTCCGACATGACCCCGCAGACGGCGACCGCCCGCGCCCCCGCGCCGGTGAGGACGCCGCCCAGGGGCGTGCGCCGGAAGCCGTCGTCCTCGGGCTTGCGGATCACCAGCTCCAGGGGGCCCGGCTCCACGCGGTGGTGCAACTCCCAGCCGGGGGTGTGGGGTTCGTCCTCGGCCCCGGGCGGGCCGTCGTTCTGGAGGTGGACGACGAGCGCCCCGTCCCGCCGGGCCCGGGCGATCAGGTCCGTCGTGCGGTCGACGAGCCGGTCCGCCCCGGGCACGGCCCCGTCACCGGTGACGAACGCCGTCTGCACGTCCACGACGATCAGGGCGTCGACGGGTGGGAGGTCCGTGGCCGGAGCGTGCGCGGTGCGGGCGTTCGGGGTCGGGGCGTTCACGGGCTGTGCGCTGTCGGTCATTCCGGCATCCTGTCCCCCACCCGGTCACGTCGCCACGGGATTTCGGTCTCCGGAGCACGGGACGCCCTGTTCAGGAGCCACCGGCCGGAGACGCCCGTGGCCAGGAGGCCGGTGAGCAGGGCGACGAGGGAGGCGCCGGGGCCCGACGCCCAGTCGACGTCCCGGGCGTGGACGGCGAGGACGACGGCGGCGGCGAGGGCCACGGCCGGGACCGCGCCGAGGGCCGGGCGGAGGCGGGCCAGGTCGTCCTCGGCCAGGGAGGCGAGGACGCCGATGCCGAGGGCGAGCGCCCACACCCCCAGGCCCTGCGCGTCGGCGCGGTTCACCGTCCACGGCACGAGCGGGCCCCAGAAGGCGGGGAAGGCGAGGAGGCCGGCCCCGATGCCGAGCCAGCCGGAGCCGAGCACGGCGAGCGGCGGTTTCGACCAGGCGGGCAGCGGGGCGGCGGGCTCCCGCCGGCCCGCCGCCACCGGCCGTGCCCGTCCCCGGTACTGCGCGACGAGGCAGCCCACGGCGCCGAGCGCGAGGGCGCCGAGGACGGCGACCCAGCCGAGGCTGAACAGGGCGAGGAACAGCGGCCTCCCCTCGGCCGCCTGGAGGCTGCCGCCGTTCAGGAGGCTCACCGCGAAGAGGCCGACGAGGACGGTCACGAGTGGCAGGACGAGGCTCCGCACCTCCTCCCAGACGCGGGCCCGGCCGACCGTGAGGAGGGCGGGCGCGACGCCGGCCATCGCCGCGCCGAGGAGTCCGGGGCTGAGCGCCTCCGGGGACACCCAGGCCCCCGCCGCGTACCCGGCCAGGCTCGTGACGGCGAGCAGGGCGCCGACGGCGAGGCCGATGCCGCCGACCACGCTGCTCAGGACCACGATGCCGGGCGAGAGTTCCCGGCCGCCGGGCGTCTCGCCGCCGGGCGTCCCGCCCTCCGCGGTCGGCCGCTGTCCGGTGGTGTTCATGTCCGTTCCCCTTCCCCGACGGCGACCGTCGCGGGCCCGGTGTGCGCGGGAGCCGGTCCGTCCGCCGGTTCCCCCCGCCTCTTGAGGACTTCGCGGGCGTGCAGGACCCGCAGGCTCACCACCGTGACGGCCGCGTACGCGAGGACGCCGCAGCCGATGCCGACGCCCGCGATCAGGGCCGTCGGCCGGTCGAGGCCGAAGGCGCGCTCCAGGACCGGGACCGTCGCCGCCGAGAACGCGGGGGCCAGGCACAGGGCGGTGAGGTGCAGTCCCCACTCCTCGGCGGCCCAGAGGGCTCCCCGGGCCCGGGCGCGTACCGCCCGCACGGCGATGACGGCGTACATCACCCCGTACGGGACGAGGTACGCGAGCAGGAGCCGCCGCCCCGCCGTGCCCCCGTCGAGGAACGCGGGCGTGAGCCACACCAGGCCGGCGGCGCCCGCGAGGTGGGCGGCGGCCCGGACCGGCGCGGGGCACCAGGTGCCGGTCAGGCCGGGGACGGCGACGCGCCGGTCGAGGGCGCGGGAGGCGAGCAGGGCGCCGAAGGCGACGAGCGCGCCGAGGTGCATGATCGCGACGCGGTTGACGTCGAGGATGTCGAGCCCCGGGTAGAGCCGGGGCAGCGCGCCCCATTCGAGCCGCAGCAGCGGAGCGGTCATCAGGAAGCCGTAGCAGAGGAGCATCCAGCGCTGGTGCAGGTCCGGGAAGCCCCGGACGGCGGCGAGGACGCCGAAGGTCACGCTGCCGACGGTGCCGGCCAGGATGGTGGCGAGGACGATCCAGAACGCGGCCCCGCTGAACGCCTCCGCCGGCGGGGTGCGCACCAGGTACAGGGCGGCGCCCGCCATCGACGCGTACACGGTGACGGCGAAGACGGTCCCGGCGGTCCGGTGCAGCCGGACGCGGCGCCGGACGGCCGAGAGGAGCTGCACGGGTCCGAGCAGCATCAGCAGTCCGCCGAGGACCGAGTGCACGATCAGCGGGACCAGGCTGCGCGCGTACGGTGCCGTCCGGTCGCGGACGGCCTCGGCCACGAACTCCGGCGAGACGGTCCGGCCGAGGACCCACTCGCCGAGGGCGGGCGCGCCCGGCCGGGCGTACGGCCAGAGTTCGGTCACGGCGATCGGCGCGTACGCCAGGCAGACCGCCGTCACCGCCAGGGCGGACGCCCGTCCCCACCTCGTGCCTGCCGGTCGTCGACGTTCCACGGCGGTTCCCCCTTCGGCGTCCCCGCGTGCCCGCACGCTCGCGGCCGCGATAGTCCTGTCTGGACCATGGAGGGACTACGGAGGAAGGTAGGGGGGCGCGGTGGCGGGGTCAACCGGTCGGTAACAAGAATCCGCGGCGGGAATCACGGCTCCCGGCTCTCGACCCACTGCCAGAAGTCGACCATCATCCGCTCGTAGCGGATGCCGAACTCCAGCGCCTCGCGCTGCCCGCGCGTGAGCAGCTCGCCCACGTCACGGGCCAGTTCCTCGTACCCGTCGAGGGTCTTCCGGTGCTCCTCGACCTGGACGGGGGCGTGGACGCGCGGGCTGGCCCCGAACCACAGCTTGAGGATGCCGCGTTCACGCGCCTCGACGGGGACGAAGGCCGGGTCGGCCAGCCAGTCGCGCAGGGCCGCCGCGCCCGCCCCGGTGAGGCTCATCAGCCGCCGGTTCCGGCCCCCGGGCTGCCGCACCTCCGAGAGGAGTCCCGCCTCCAGGAGCCGGTCGCACTGGGCGTAGACCTGCGCGTGCGGCACGGACCAGAACGGCGCCACGGTCCGCGCCGCCTCGACCTTCACGTCGTACGGGCTGGCCTCGCCCAGCTTGTCGATGATGCCGAGCACGAGGTACGAGGGCGTGGTCAACCGGACTTCAGACATGCGGCGACCGTACCCCGGTCCCCTTCCGCCCGGGCCGCGCGGAGCGGCACGCCGGCCGGCGCTACGGCACGGCGCGTCCCGAAGGGGAACGACCGGAGGGCGGACGGCCCGGAGAGCCGGGTCCGCCGGGCGGTGCGGGCTCCGGGCGGAGGACGTCGCAGAGCGCGGTCAGGCGGATGAGCCGGAGGATCCGCGGCTGGTCGCAGAGGAGGCGCCAGCGCGCGCCCCGTTCGCGCGTGCGCCGGGCGCAGCGGACGAGGAGGCCGAGTCCGCTGGCGTCGCAGAAGGTGAGTCCCCGGATGTCGAGGGTCAGGGCGTCGGCCTCCCGGACCAGGGCGTCGAGTCCGGGTCGCAGGCGCCGCACCAAGACGAGGTCGAGCTCGCCCCGGAGGGCGACGACGGTGCGGCCTCCGGACGAACTCGCTTCCAGGTGGCGGCCTTGACGGGGGATCAGTTGCATCGACCTCTCCAGGGGGTGGCTCCGCGCGTCACGTCGAGCGTGGCCTCCTCCTACCCGGAGATGATGTTCAACCTTTCCCACAATCACTCGAACCGGCGAATATCGGGACCGTTCCCCCAGGTCGCGGGCCTGCGGCCTCCTCCGTGACGCGGTCGAACTCGGCGCCCATGGCGGCGGCGAGCGCCCGGGCGGCGGAGAGGGGACGGACCATGACGGTGAACTCGTCGATCCTCCCCTCCTCGTCGAAGTGGAGGAAGTCGCAGCCGTTGATCTCCTTGTCCCCGACCTTCGCGGTGAAGACGAGCGCGTGGTCGCGTCCGTCCGCGCCCTCGATCTCGCGGACGTACCGGAAGTCGGAGAAGACGCGGAGGACCCCGCGCAGGATCGCGGCGGTGAGCGCCTTGCCGGGGTACGGCTTGAAGGCGACGGGGCTGGTGAAGACGACGTCCTCGGCGAGCAGGGCCTCGACGGCGTCGAGGTCGCGATTCTCCACGGCGGTACGGAACGGGTGCACGGCACGACTCCATAGGCAACTAGTTGAATAGATGCAGAGGCAGCTAACCGTATGGTCCGCGTTCCGTCCAGGGGTCACCCCCGGGGACGGACCGGCCGGCCCGTCAGTTCCGCCAGGGGGAGGCGGCGGAACTCCAGAGTCTCGTACGGGCTTGCGGTCCCGGTCTCGTGGAGCAGGCCGACCGTCCCGGAGTCCAGGGGCACCAGGTCCGAGTAGCCGGCCTTGCTCCGGGAGACGGCCAGCGCCTTCACGGCGGTCCCGCCGTCGTCCGCGAGGCGCCAGACGGCGGGTTCGGCGCGGGCGTCCGGCACCGAGGGGGCCGAGAACAGCAGGACCCCGCCCGCGTGCAGGAGGCTGCCCTGCACGACGGGCACGCGGTCCAGGGCGGGCTGGGGCGCGAAGGGCCGTTCGAGGGTGGCGCCGCCGTCGCCCGAGACGGCGTCCGCGCGGTTCCCCGGCGCCGTACCGAGCTGGTCGCGGGTGTTGAGGTAGACCCGGCCGTCCGGGAGTTCGGCGGCGGTCGTCTCGTTGGCGTTGACGTGGCCGTCGTGAGCGGCGTCCACGAACCCGAGGCGCCAGGAGCGCCCGCCGTCGTCGCTGAGGAGCGCGTGCGCCCCGTAGTACCGGGGCTCCCGTCCGGTGTCGGAGGTCCCGGCGGGCGGCGCCGCCGAGTGGTCGGCGGGGACGACGAGCCGTCCCGCGTGCGGCCCCCGGGTCAGGGCGAGGGCGTGGCCCGGCCCGGTGGCGTACCAGCGCCATCCGGGGCGCTTCACGCGCGCGGTGATCTCGCGCGGCGCGGAGAACGTCCTTCCGTCGTCGGTGCTGCGCTGGACGAAGACCCGGCGGCCCCGGTCCGCCGGCACCTCGCCGCGCAGGATCAGCTCCTCCGTCGCCTCCCCGCCGTTGTACGAGCTGAGCAGGACCACGTCGCCGGAGCGCGGGTCGACGACCGGCGCGGGGTTGCCGCGCGTGTCGCCGTCCCCGTCGGCGACGACCCGGAGCGGCCCCCAGGTGCACCCGCCGTCCTCCGAGCGCCGCACCACGACGTCGATGTGCCCGCTGTCCCCGCCGCCGGCGACCCGCCCCTCGGCGAAGGCGAGGACGGCGCCCTCCCGGGTCCGCACGGCGGCCGGGATGCGGTAGCGCGCGTAGCCGCCGGTCCCTGCGGCGTACGGGACGGACGCCACGCACGGCGCCGGGGGCGGGGTCGCGTCCGGGGCCGGGGCCAGGGCCGGGGTCGCGCCCGCCACGGTCAGCAGGAGCGCTCCCCAGGTCCGGACGACCGTCATGCGGACTCTCCCTGCCGTCGTGCCGCCCCCGGACCGCCGCCCGGCGGTCTTCCCGGACAGTCTCGGGCCGGGGCGCCCCGCCGGGCGGGTCGGCGCGCCGGACCCGTACGGCGGAACCGGCCCGTCCGGCCCGTCGTGGCGTCAGCACGTCACCCCGGTCAGCCCGCCGTCCTCGCCATCCACGCCTCGACCTCGTCCGCCGAGCGCGGCAGGCCCGCCGACAGGTTCTCGTGGCCGTCGTCGGTGACGAGCAGGTCGTCCTCGATGCGGACGCCGATGCCGCGCCACTCCTCGGGCACCGTCAGGTCGTCGGGCTGGAAGTACAGGCCCGGCTCGACGGTCAGGACCATGCCCGGCGCGAGGACGCCGTCGACGTACTCCTCCGTGCGCGCCCGCGCGCAGTCGTGGACGTCCAGGCCCAGCATGTGGCCGGTGCCGGCCATGGTGAAGCGGCGCTGGAGGCCGAGGGCGTACGCGCGGTCCACCGGGCCCTCGACGAACCCCCACTCCACGAGCCGGGCCGTCAGGCTGCGCTGCGCCGCCTCGTGGAAGGCGCGGTAGGGGGCGCCCGGCCGCACCGCCGCCATCCCGGCCTCCTGCGCCTCGTACACGGCGTCGTACACCCGGCGCTGGACGGGGGTGAAGGTGCCGCTGATCGGAAGGGTGCGCGTGACGTCGGCGGTGTAGAGGGTGCGGGTCTCCACGCCGGCGTCGAGGAGGAGCAGGTCGCCGGGGCGCACCGGTCCGTCGTTGTCCGTCCAGTGCATGATCGTGGCGTGCTCGCCGGCGGCGCAGATCGAGCCGTAGCCGACGGCGTTGCCCTCCAGGCGGGCCCGGCGGAAGAAGGTGCCCTCGATCCAGCGCTCGGAGGAGGCGACCGCGCGGGAGAGCTCCGCGACGCAGTCGGTGAAGCCGCGCACGGTCGAGTCGACCGCCTTGCGCAGCTCTCCGACCTCCCAGGCGTCCTTGACGAGCCGGAGGCCGCTCAGCGCCTCCTCCAGCTCCTCGTCGCGCCCCTCGTCGGTGGTGACGGCCGCTTCGAGCGCCGGGTCGACGCCCCGGACGATCCGGGTCGGGACGCCGGAGCCGGCGGCCAGGTCCTCGGCGGCGGTGCGGACGTCGCGGCAGGGCAGTCCGAGGACGGCCCCGGACTCGGCGAGGGAGTGGCGGCGCCCGGTCCACAGCTCGGCCGTGTACCCGATCCAGAACTCGTCGTCCTCCCGGCTGTCGCGGGGCAGCTGGTAGCAGTACGCGTCGTGGCCGCCGTCGGCGCGGGGTTCGAGGACGAGGGCGCCGTCGCGGGCCCGGTCGCCGGTCAGGTGCACGTAGCCCGAGTACGGGCGGAACGGATAGGTGTCGTCGTTGGAGCGCTGCTTGAGGTTCCCCGAGGGGACGACCAGGCGCTCGCCCGGGAAGAGCGCGGAGAGCGCGGCACGGCGGCGGGCCGCGTACGGGGCCTGCTCGTCGGGTGCGAGCCCGTGCCGCTCGGTGTCGGCCCACCCCGTCCTCATGAGGGCGGAGAGTTCCTCGGAGACGCCTTCGTAGAGACCGTTCTTGCGACCCTTCGCCACGTCCTGCTCCTTCTTCCGGATGGGTTCCCGCGGCCGCCGGGCGTCGGCGGCTCCCGGACGGTACTGCGCCAGGCGCCCGCCGGTGGCCGGGTTCCGCCAGTGGCACGGATCGGACACGGCGGGTCGCGGCGGGCCCCGATAATGCGGCCATGGCGAACGTGAAGCTCGGTGAGGCGCTCCGGCTCCTGGGGATCGGGGAGGGGGCCCGGCGGCTCTATCCGCACCTCCTGGAGCGCGGGCCCGCGCCGCTGGACGTGATCGGCGCGGCGGCCGGTCTGGCGGGCGACGGGCTGGCGGCGGCGTACGGCGAGCTGGTCGACGCGGGGCTTGCGAGCGCCGCCGCGGACGGCGGGGACCCGGTGGCGCCCGTGCCTCCGGCGGCGGGTCTGGAGATCCTCGGCCGGCACCGGGCGGCCGAGCTGGACGAGTCCCGGATCGCGGTCGGCGGGGCGTTCGAGGCGTTCCGGCGGCAGCGGCTGGCGGCGTACCACGACGATCTGGTCGAGGTGGTGACCGGGGAGGCGGTCGGGCCCCGGATGCGGCAGGCGTGGGCCAGCGCGCGGGAGCAGATCCGGCAGCTCGACTCGCCGCCGTACTTCCCGCTGCCGGGCGCCACCGACGACGCCCTGGCGACCCTGGCGCGCGGGGTGACGCAGCGGGTCGTCTACTCGCAGGCGTCCCTGGAGCACCCGGGGCAGCTGGAGGAGTCGATCGAGCCGTGCGTGGAGGCGGGCGAGCAGGCGCGGGTGCTGCCGTCGGTGCCGGTGAAGCTGCTGATCATCGACGAGGCGTACGCGCTGGTCTCGCTCTCCATCAGGGAGGCCGACGTCCACAACAGCATGCTCGTGGTGCAGCCGTGCGGTCTGCTCTCGGCGCTCGTGGCGCTCTTCGAGCAGGCCTGGCGCGGCGCGCTGCCCCTGCACGGTCGTTCGGTGCGGCCGGCGGGGCTGCTGCCCGCCGACCGCCGGCTGCTCCGGCTGCTCGCGGCCGGGGCGGGCGACGACGTCGTCGCCCGGGAGCTCGGGGTCAGCCGCCGTACGCTCTTCCGCCGGATCCAGGTCCTGATGGCCCGGCTCGGTGCTACGAGCCGGTTCCAGATGGCGCTCCAGGCGCAGCGTTCGGGGTGGCTGTGAGGCCGGCCGTCACCCGGTCTTCCGTCTTCGTGAGGTTCTGCCACAGGAAGGTGTGCAGGAGGGCGCTGTTGTGGGCGGCCTGCTCGTTGTCCCCCGCGCCCGCGTGGCCGCCGCCGGTGTTCTCGTGGAACAGGACGCGGTGGCCGAGCTCCCGGAGCCGCGCCGCCGTCTTGCGGGCGTGGCCGGGGTGGACGCGGTCGTCGCGGGTCGAGGTCGTCAGGAGGACGGGCGGGTAGGGCCGGTCCGCCTCCAGGCGGTGGTACGGGGAGAGGTCCCGCAGGTGCGGCAGGTCGGCCTCGTCGTCCGGGTCGCCGTACTCGGCGATCCAGGACGCGCCCGCGAGGAGCCGGTGGAAGCGGGTCATGTCGAGGAGCGGCACCTGCGCGACGATCGCGCCGAACAGCTCGGGGTACCGGGTGAGCATCGCGCCCATGAGCAGGCCGCCGTTGCTGCCGCCCACCGCGCCGAGCCGGTCCGGGGTGGTGACGCCCCGGGCGACGAGGTCCTCGGCGACGGCCGCGAAGTCCTCGAAGGCGCGCGGCCGTGCGGCGCCGAGCGCGGCCTGGTGCCAGTCGGGGCCGTACTCGCCGCCGCCCCGGATGTTGGCGACGACGTGGGTGCCGCCGCGCTCCAGCCAGGCCCGGCCCCGTACGGCGCCGTAGGAGGGGGTGAGGGAGACCTCGAAGCCGCCGTAGCCGTAGAGCAGGGTGGGTCCGGGGCCGGTGGCGGCGTGGTCGGGGCCGATGACGAAGTACGGCACGCGGGTGCCGTCCCGGGAGGTCGCGAAGTGCTGGGCGACGGTCAGGCCGGTCGTGTCGAAGCGGGCCGGGGCCTGCTTGAGGACCTCGGTGTCGCCGCCGATCTCGCCCCGGTGGAGGGTGGAGGGCTGGAGGAAGCCGGACACGTCGAGGAAGTACTCGTCGGAGCGGTCCGGGTCCGTGCCGGCGACGCCGACCTCGGAGAGGGGCGGGACCCCGACGAGGGGCGAGCGGTCCCAGGGGCCCGCGTCGGTGGGGGTGAGGACCTCGATGCGGGTGCTGACGTCGCGCATCGTCTGCAGGATCAGGTGGTGGCGGGTCCAGGTGTGCCCGGCGAGGGCGGTCCGCCCGTCCGGGGTGAACAGCACCTCGTGGGCGCGGTCGCCCGCGAGGAAGGCGTCGAAGTCGAACGCGAGGAGCGAGCCGCTCGGCCGCCCCAGCCACGCGGACTTGAGGGTGACGATCAGGTGCCGGCGGTGCGCGTAGGCCTCGGCGTCCTCGGGCACGTCGATCCGCACGAGCCTCCCGCCGGGTTCCAGGAGGTGGGTCTCGCCGCGGAAGAAGTCCAGCGAGCGGCCCACGAAGTCCCGCTCGAAGCCGGGTGTGGTGTCGTGGTACCCCCAGGCCGACACGTCCGCCGCCTCGGCCTCGAAGACCGTTCCGGCCGCCTCCAGCGGGGTGCCGCGCCGCCAGCGGCGGACCGTGCGGGGGTAGCCGGAGTCGGTCAGCGAGTCCGGGCCCGTGTCCGTGCAGACGAAGACGGTGTCGGCGTCGATCCAGCCGATCCGGGTCTTCGCCTCCGGCACCCGGAAGCCGTCCTCGACGAACTCCTTCGCCTCCAGGTCGAACTCGCGGACCACCACGGCGTCGGCGCCGTCCCGGGAGAGGCGCACCAGGGCCCGGTCGTGGGCGGGCCGGCGCGCGACCGCCCCGTCCCACACCCACTTCTCGTCCTCCTCGGCGGCGAGCGCGTCGACGTCGAGGAGGACCTCCCACGCGGGCTCGTCCTTGCGGTACTGCTCCAGGGTCGTGCGCCGCCACACGCCGCGCACGTGCTCGGCGTCCTGCCAGAAGTTGTAGAGGTGCGCGCCGCGCCGGGTGGTGTACGGAATGCGGTCCGAGGCGTCGAGCACCTCCCGCAGCCGCTCCTTCAGCGGGGCGAACCCGGGGTCGGCGGCCAGGGCCTCCGCCGTCTCGGCGTTCCGCTCGGCCACCCACGCGAGGGCGGCGTCGCCGGAGACTTCTTCCAGCCACAGGTACGGGTCGTCATCGCTCACCCCCGTATTGTGCGGGACCGGCGCGCGCGGGCGAAGGGGGCCGCCGGGGTCAGGCGGTCCGGCGGAGCCGTACGGCCAGGTGGTGCTGGAGCGGCCGGCCGACGGCCGCGAGGTCGTGGACGAAGTCGAGGGTGTCCGCGTCGGCGAGGGTGTAGCGGCGGCGGGTGGCGTCGACGCGCTTGGCGGTGGGGGCGAGGGCGACCTCGTGGGTGGCGAGGTCGACGGCGGTGCCGTCCGCGCGGCCGACGGAGAGCTCCGCGATGCCGGTGGGCTGGGTGATCAGCGCCTCGACGCGCCCCTCCGGCTGAAGCCGCCACCAGCCGCTCTCCCGCGCCGAGGGCCGCAGCGGGGTGCCGTCCGCGTCGATCAGCCAGGCGCGCGCCTCGTAGTGGAGGAAGGGCCGCCCGTCGTGGCCGAACGTGACCTCCTGCTCGTACGCGAAGTCCTCGTCGAGCGACGGGTATCCGCCGCGCCCCCGACCGGTCCAGGTCCCCAGGAGCCCGAGGACGGGCGCGAGCAGGGCGTGGGGCGCGGGCTGCGCGTCCGGCCGGAGGGCGTCGGGGTAGGGGTACTGCCGGTCGCGGTCGCTCATGGGGCGTGCTCCTGGGGCGTGGGCCGCGCGGTGCGCGGCCCGGACGTCGTTCTCTTCGGCGGGGTCGTGCGGGGACTCAGGATTCTCCCCGGTCGGGGCGGGGCGCCGCGGCCGGTGGCTCCGCGGCGTGTCCGTCCCCGTCGGGGGCGCGGAGCGCGGCGACGGGCTGTCCGGTCCAGCGGTGGACGGCGCGGCGCAGGCCGCGGGGGTCGGCGTAGCCGGTGCGCCGGGCGATGGCGTCGAGGGTCATGCCGGTGGTCGCGAGCAGGTGGAGGGCGTGTTCGCGCCGTACGGTCTGGAGCTCTTCCGACCAGCTCGTCCGGTGTTCGTCGAGGCGGCGCTGGAGCGTGCGGGTGCTGAGCGCCATGCGCCGGGCCGCGTCCCGCAGGGTGGGGGTCTCCTCGTCCAGGGCGGTCCGGAGGGTGGCGCGGAAGACGTCGAGCCAGTCGCGCAGGGGGACGGCCTCGTCCAGCGACTGCCGGGCGTGTCTGCGCAGGTGGGCGGAGAGGCCGGGGGCGTGGGGCTGGGGTGCCGTGAGGTCGGCGGTCTCGAAGGTGATGGAGTTGACGGGACTGGCGAACTCGACCGCCCGGGTGCCGTACATCTCCGCGAGGCTGCGGTGCGTCCGGGGGGCGCGTGCCGCGAGGGAGACCTTGACGGGGGTGATGTCGCGGCGGGTGCTCTCGCCGAACCTCTGCCGGAACAGGGCGAGGGAGTAGGCCCGTATCGCGGAGGCGACCTCGTCGGTGAGGTCGGCCGCGTTGACGTGGCTGATGGTGACGTGCCGGTCGTCCACGTCGATCCGCAGGGCCTCGGTGCCGGCGTCCGCCACCGTGGCGATGAAGTCGGCGGCGTCGCGGAGGCTTTCGAGCGGTGTCGCCGCCTGGGTGAGGAGGTAGTCCCAGAGGCCGAGGGTTCCCAGGGTGCTCGCGCGGGACATGTTCAGGGAGACCTCGTGCCACGGGGCTTGGAGGGTCATGAGCTCCCAGATGCGGATGTTGGTGGACGCCGGTGGCCGGTAGCGGTCCTCCCGCAGGTGTTCGGGGGCCATGCCGAGCAGATGGGCGTACGCGGCCGGGTCGACTCCGATCCGCGTGGCGGCCGCCGCGTTCAGGCGGGTGAAGGCCGCCGGAGTCGTGCCGGGAAGCGGCGGGGCCTCCGCGGGGGCCGGCTCCACCGGCTCACGGGCGCGCACCGGGCCGTCGTGGCACGTCAGGCCTCGTCCGTGGCGCGTGGGGCCCTTGGGCGGGGGTGGGAGTCGGTCTAGCGTCATGCCTGTCCTTGCGCGGGGTGGACGGGGGGGGATCCTCCACAGCTCACCGCGTGAGGAGCTGTTGGCGCCGGGAGCCGGCGGCCGTTCGAGGGGGCGGCCGCGGGCTCCTGGTTCCCTTGCCGTCGTCGGCGCCGGGGGGGGCGACGACGACGGCGAGGGTCCCGTCCCATCCGTTTTCGGTCCGTGAAGCGTGCGGAGACACGGTAAACGAGTTCGCGGACCGGGCGTGATCAGTGGTGATCACCTTCCGTGATCATGTCGGAGTCCCGGCGCGCCGCCGTCGGGCGGAGGTCCGCTCCCCGCCCCGTGCCGTCACCCGCAGGACGACGGCGGCGGTCGTGCCCGCGAGGAGGCCCCAGGTGAGGGCGGCGGGGATGCCGTGGCCGAGTCCGGCGATCCGGTACACGAAGCCCCCGTACGGGCTCTCCGGGCTCATCGCGATCCGTACCGCCTGGGAGAGCAGCAGGCCGAGGACGGTCGCGCAGACCGTGACCGCCGCCGTCGCGGGGACGGTGGCCCGGGTGAGCAGGCCGGGCAGCCAGCGCAGGGCGCACCAGACCACGACGAGCACCAGGGCGTCGGGCGCGCGGTACAGCAGCCACTCCCCGACCGGCGTGCCCGTCGGGCCGGTCCAGCCGCCGAGCAGCAGCCACTGGCGCAGGAGGTCGCCCGGTTCGGCGAGGAGGCCGCTGCCCGCGAAGCCCGTCTGGAGGAGGGCGGCGACCCGGTCGTACGAGAGGACGACCAGGGACAGGGCGATCAGGGCCGTCCCCGCGGTGGCGGCCGGGCGCGCGGCGCGGGCCGGGACGACCGCGCGGGCCGGCGGTTCGGTGTCCTTGACGGCGATCCGGGCCGTGCACACGGTCGCCGCCGCCGCGACCAGCGAGGTGATCAGCACGATCTGCCGTCCGGAGGAGGCCGCGCCCGCCAGCTGGGGCAGGAAGCGGTAACTGCCGTGTCCCGCCGCGGCGATCAGCCACGGCGCCGACACGGTGACCGCCAGGGCCCCGGCCACCGCGCCCCAGGCCCACACCGCGAGGAACGCGGCCGTCGTGCGGCCCCGGACGGGCGGCAGCCTGCGGACGAGGAGGAGCGCCCCGAGCGCGAAGAGGACGAAGAGGGCGCCGAAGCGGATCTGGAGCCCGGTCTCGTACAGCGTGCGGTAGCGGTCGCTGTCGCTCGTGGCGGTGTCTCCGGTGCCGCCGGACGTCTCCGCGCCGGGGCGGACCCCGGACGGCGGGTCGTACGCCCAGGGGGCCAGCCAGCGTTCGAGTTCGGCGGCCGTCCCGCCGCCGAGCGTGCCTCCGGTGCCGGGCAGGTGCAGCGCCTGGGTGCTCGCGCCCGCCCACCAGAGGAGCGCGGTGAGGATCAGCCCGCCGATCAGCGCCGGTATCGCCGCGCGCCGGTACGTCATGTGTGGTCCCCCGTCGGTGGTGCGTCTCGTGGAGTCGCCGGTGTCCCGTGCGGCCGTCGGCGTTCCGTGCGGCCGTCTCCGTCCCGTACGGCTGACTCCGTCCCGTGTGACTGTCGTTGTCCCGTGCGACTGTCGGTGTCCCGCGCGACTGTCGGTGTCCCGCGCGGTCGCCGGTCCCAGGGAGACTAGAGGGCGGGGATCACGCGCGGGGCACGGGCCCGCCTCGTTTCGGACCCCGGGACGGCGCGTCCACGTTCCGAGACACCGTTGACCCGCCCCGTGACGGCCGCTACGTTCGCGCCATGTTGCGTACAGCCCTGCTCACCACGCGCGGTCACATCGACCTGCTGCGGGTGGCCTCCGCCGCGTGTCGCCGCGGCCGCTGACGCCCTTTCACCGCTCTCCGTTCCTCCCCTGACGCCCTGATCGCCGTGTGCGCGCGCCCGTTCCGCGCCCACGGGCGCTGAGGCGTACCCTCGCCGCCCCCTCCCTCCCGGAGTCCGTCATGACGGTCGACCACGCCCCGCCCCTCTCGGCCCCTTCCGCGCCCGACATATCGGTTCTGCCCGGTTCGGGCATCGAGTCCCTCACCCCCGCACGGGGCCCCGGACGCGGCTTCTCCGTCCCCCGCTGGCTGCGCCGGGCCGTCGGACCGGTGCTGCTGCTCCTCCTCTGGCAACTGTCGAGCTCGGCGGGGGTGCTGCCGGCGGACGTGCTGGCCTCGCCGGGGACCATCGCCCGGGCGGGCGGCGAACTGATCGGGGACGGCACGCTGCCGCACGCCATGGGGGTCTCGCTGCGGCGCGTCGCCGTGGGGCTGCTGCTCGGCGGGGCGGTGGGGATCGCCCTCGCCCTGGTGTCCGGGCTCTCGCGGCTCGGGGAGGACCTCGTCGACGCCCCCGTGCAGATGCTGCGGACGGTGCCCTGGGTCGGCCTCATCCCGCTGTTCATCATCTGGCTGGGGATCGGGGAGGCCCCGAAGGTGGCCCTCATCGCCCTGGGCGTCGCCTTCCACCTCTACCTGAACGTGTACGCCGGGATCCGGGGCGTCGACGCCCAACTCGTCGAGGCCGGCGAGTCCCTGGGGCTCGGCCGGTGGGGCCTGGTCCGGCACGTCGTCCTGCCGGGCGCGCTGCCCGGCGCCATGACCGGTCTGCGGTACTCCCTCGCCACGGCCTGGCTGGCGCTCGTCTTCGGCGAGTCGATCAACGCCGACGCCGGGATCGGCTTCCTCATGAACCAGGCCCGGGAGTTCTTCCGCACGGACGTGATCGTCGTCTGCCTGGTCGTCTACGCCTTCCTCGGCCTGCTCGCCGACGCCCTCGTCCGCACTCTCGAAAGGCTGCTGCTGCAATGGCGACCGACCTTCACCGGGCAGTGACCGTCCGGGATCTCACCCGCTCCTTCGACGGGCGGCCCGTGGTCGACGGGCTCGACCTGACCCTGCACGCCGGGCAGTTCACCGCGCTGCTCGGACACAGCGGCTGCGGCAAGTCCACGCTGCTGCGCGTCCTGGCCGGGCTCGACCGGGAGGTGTCCGGCACCGTCCTCGTCCCGCGCCGCCGCGCCGTCGCCTTCCAGGCGCCGCGCCTCATGCCCTGGAAGAGGGTCTGGCGCAACGTGCTGCTCGGCCTGCCGGGCAAGCCGGACCGGGAGGTCGCGGAGAGGGCCCTGGCCGAGGTGGGTCTCGGCGAGCGCTCGGGCGCCTGGCCGAAGACCCTCTCCGGCGGCGAGGCCCAGCGCGCCTCCCTCGCCAGGGCGTTGGTACGGGATCCGGACCTGCTGCTGCTCGACGAGCCGTTCGGCGCGCTCGACGCGCTCACCCGGATCAAGGCGCAGCGCCTGGTGGCCGAGCTGTGGCAGCGGCGCGGCTGCACGGTCCTGCTCGTCACGCACGACGTGGACGAGGCGCTGCTGCTCGCGGACCGGGCGCTGGTGATGCGGGACGGGGTCATCGCGTACGACACCGCCGTCGACCTCGACCGGCCCCGCTCCCCCGGCGACCCCGCGCTCGCCGCCCTCCGCACCCGCCTGCTCGCCGAACTCGGCGTCGAGGAGGGGAGGGCCGCCGAGAAGGCGGCCTGAATCCCGTCCGCTTCCCCCACTTCCGCATGTGTCCCCTTCGCACCTCCGAGGAGAGAGCCCCGTGAAGTCCTTCCGCCCGTCCGCCGCCGCCCTGCTCCTGCCGCTGGCGCTCCTCGCCTCCGCCTGCTCCGGCGCCTCCGCGGCCGGCGAGGCCTCGAACACCGACGGCAAGGGCGCCCTCGTCCTGAACGTCGGCGACCAGAAGGGCGGCGCCGAGGCCCTCTTGCGCGCCGCCGGTGAACTCGACGACCTGCCGTACCGCGTCACCTGGTCGACGTTCACCTCCGGCCCACCCCTCCTGGAGGCGGTGAACGCGAAAGCCGTCGACATCGGCTCCGTCGGCAACACCCCGCCCGTCTTCGCCGCCGGCGCCGACTCGAAGATCACCGTGGTCGCCGCGACCCACGGCGACTCGGCGGGCGAGGCGATCCTCGTCCCCGAGGGCTCGCCGCTGCGCACCGCGCGCGACCTGAAGGGGAAGAAGGTCGCCGTCGCCCAGGGCAGCTCCGCCCACTTCCAGCTCGTCGCCTCCCTCGCCAAGGCCGGTCTGAAGCCGTCCGACGTGCAGGTCACCCTGCTCCAGCCGGCCGACGCGCTGGCCGCGTTCACCACCGGCAAGGTGGACGCGTGGGCCGTCTGGGACCCGTACACCTCGCAGGTCCTGCTCGGCGGGAAGGGCCGGGTCCTCACCGACGGGCGCGGGGTCGTCAACGGCCTCGGCTTCCAGGTCGCCTCCCCCTCCGCGCTCGCCGACAAGGAGAAGGCGAAGGCGATCGGCGACTTCGTCGAGCGGCTGCGCCGCGCCCAGGACTGGGTGTTCGAGCACCCGGAGGACTGGGCGAAGGCCTGGGCGAAGGAGACCGGCCTGCCGTACGAGGTGGCGCTCGCCGCCGTGAAGCGCAGCAACGGCACCCGCATCCCGGTCGCCCTCGACGGGGCGGCCATCGCCTCCGAGCAGAAGATCGCCGACACCTTCGCCGAACTCAAGCTGATCCCGAAGAAGTTCCGCTTCGCGGACTACGTGGACACCCGTTTCAACAAGGACCTGCCGCCGTCGACCACCGCGGCGCGCAGCTACGGAAAGGCCTCCTGATGAGCGTCCATCTGCACTGGTTCCTGCCGACCGGCGGCGACGGCCGGACCCTCGTCGACCGGCACGCCTACACGGACGGCGGGATCACCCGGAACCGGACCGTGTCCGGGGTGCGCGCGCCCGACATCGACTATCTGGTCCAGATCGCCAAGGCGGCCGAGCAGTTGGGCTTCGAGGCGGTGCTGACCCCGACCGGCACGTGGTGCGAGGACGCCTGGCTGACCACGGTCGCCCTCGCCCAGCACACCGAGCGCCTGAAGTTCCTGGTGGCGTTCCGGCCGGGGGTGATCTCGCCGGTGCTCGCGGCCCAGATGGCGTCCACGTACCAGCGGATCACCCGGGGCCGGCTCCTCCTCAACGTGGTGACCGGCGGCGACTCGGCCGAGCAGCGCCGCTTCGGCGACCACCTGGACCACGACCGGCGGTACGCGCGCACGGCCGAGTTCCTCTCGGTGGTGCGGGGCGTGTGGGGCGGGCGGCCGTACGACTTCGAGGGCGAGCACTTCCACGTCGAGGGCGGGCTCACGGCGCTGCCGCCGGACCCGCTGCCCGAGATCTTCTTCGGCGGCTCGTCCGGGGCGGCCGGGCCGGTGGCGGCGGAGCACGCCGACGTGTACCTGACGTGGGGCGAGCCGCCGTGGCAGGTGAAGGAGAAGATCGACTGGATCCGGCGGCTCGCGGAGGAGCGCGGCCGGACGGTCCGGTTCGGCATCCGGCTGCACACCATCTCCCGGGACTCGGCCCGCGAGGCGTGGGCGACCGCCGACCGGCTGCTCTCCGACCTCGACGCCGAGACGGTCGCCGCCGCGCAGGAGCTCCTCGGCCGCAGCGAGTCGGTCGGCCAGCAGCGGATGCTGGCGCTGCACCGGGGCGGTTCGCTGGACCGCGAGCGCCTGGAGATCTCGCCGAACCTGTGGGCGGGCGTGGGTCTGGTGCGCGGCGGGGCCGGGACCGCGCTCGTCGGCAGCCACGCCGACGTCGCGGACCGGATCGAGGAGTACCACGACCTCGGGGTCGAGCACTTCGTGCTGTCGGGTTACCCGCACCTGGAGGAGGCGTACTGGTTCGGCGAGGGCGTGACGCCGGAGCTGGCGGCGCGCGGGCTGCTGCCCTCTCCCCCGCCCTCCCCGCTCCTCGGCGTCCCGGCGGCGAACGGGCGCCCGGCCTCGGCCCCGGGCGGCGCCCCGCTGCTCGTGCCGGGCGGCCGGTAGAAACCGGTGGCGGCCGGCAGGAGCCGCCGGCGGGACGGGGGTGCGGGAAGATCCGCACCCCCGCCCCGGTTGGTAGAAGCGTGAACGATTTCGTGAGGGAAGAGGCGGCCGGGGAAGCGCGCGCGGTGGACGTCGTCGTGATCGGCGCCGGGCAGGCGGGGCTCTCCGCCGCCTTCCACCTGCGGCGCGCCGGCCTGGAGCCGGACCGGGACTTCGTCGTCCTCGACCACGCCCCGCGCCCGGGCGGCGCCTGGCAGTTCCGGTGGCCCTCCCTCACGTACGGCAAGGTCCACGGCATGCACGCGCTGCCCGGGATGGAGCTGACCGGCGCGGACCCCGCGCGTCCCTCCTCCGAGGTGATCGGCGGCTACTTCGACGCGTACGAGCGGACCTTCGACCTGCGGGTCCACCGGCCCGTGGACGTGACCGCCGTCCGGGAGGGCGAGGGCGGCCGGCTCCGGGTCGAGACCTCGGAGGGCTCTTACGCGACCCGGGCCCTGATCAACGCCACCGGCACCTGGGACCGCCCCTTCTGGCCGCGCCACCCGGGCCAGGAGACCTTCCGGGGCCGTCAGCTGCACACCGCCGGATACCCGGGCCCGGAGGAGTTCGCCGGGCGGCGGGTGCTCGTGGTGGGCGGCGGGGCCTCCGGCACCCAGCACCTGATGGAGATCGCCGAGGTCGCCGCCGACACGTTCTGGGTGACCCGGCGCGAGCCCGTCTTCCGCGAGGGCCCCTTCGGCGAGGCGGAGGGCCGCGCGGCCGTCGCGCTCGTCGAGGAGCGGGTGCGGCGGGGGCTGCCCCCGCAGAGCGTCGTCTCGGTCACCGGCCTCCCGCTCAACGACGCGATCCGGGAGGCACGCGCGACCGGGGTCCTGGACCGGCTCCCGATGTTCGACCGGATCACCCCGACCGGGGTGGCCTGGGACGACGGCCGGAGCGTCGACGTGGACGTGATCCTGTGGGCGACCGGCTTCCGGGCGGCGATCGACCACCTGGCCCCGCTGCGGCTGCGGGAGCCGGGCGGCGGCATCCGGGTGGAGGGCACGCGCGCGGTACGGGACGGGCGCGTCCACCTCGTGGGCTACGGCCCCTCGGCCTCGACGATCGGCGCCAACCGGGCCGGACGCGCGGCGGTCTCCGGTGTCCGCCGGCTCCTGCGCCGCGAGGAGGACCGGGAGCGGGACCGGGAGCGGGCCTCCGTTCCCGCGGGCTGACCCGTCCCCGCCGCCTCAGGGCTTCTCGGCCCTCCGGCGGGCGTTGAACTCGGCCACGTTCGCCCGGTGGGAGGCGTAGTCGGCGGTGAAGCGGGTGTCGCCCGGGGCCACCGTGACGAAGTAGAGCCAGTCCCCGTCCGCCGGGCGGACCACCGCCTCCAGGGCCTGGTCCCCCGGGTTGCCGATGGGGGTCGGCGGCAGGCCCTTGCGCGCGTAGGTGTTGTACGGGCTGGTGGAGCGGGTGTCCTCGTGGGTGGTGTCCACGGTGCTGCGGCCCAGGGCGTAGTTGAGGGTCGAGTCCATCTGGAGGGCCATGCCCCGGGCGAGCCGGTTGTGGACGACCCGGGCGACCCTGGCCATGTCGTCCGGGTTGTCGGCCTCGGCCTGGACGATGCTGGCCGCGATCACCGTCTCGTACACGCTCATTCCGTGGGACCGGGCGCCCTCGGCGATCTCCGGGGTGCCGAACCGCTTCCCGGCCGTGTCCACCATGAAGCGCAGCAGGCCCTCCGGCGCGGTGGTGGAGAGGACCGGGTAGGTGGCGGGGAAGAGGTAGCCCTCGGGGTTGCCGCGGGCCTCGGCGGGCAGCGGGAGGGCGGCGGTGGGGGCGGTCGCGGCCTTCCGGGCGGCTCCCGCCGGGAGCCCGAGCGCCCGGTCGACGGCCGTGTAGACCTGGGCCGAGCGCCAGCCCTCCGGGACGAGCAGGGGGCGGGGCCGCTCGGCGGCCGGTCGCTCGTCGCGGGCGAGCAGCAGGGCGACGGCGACCGCGGCGGCCACGGCGAGGACGCCTCCGAGGAGGAGCACCAGCCACCCGCGGCGGGTGAGGCGGGGGCGGCGGGGCGGCCGGGGGAGGCGGGAACGGTGCGGGGGTGCGTACGGTGTCGGCCGGTACGTCATAGGCGCACGCTAACCCGGCCCGCGCGGGAATCCGGGGAACCCCGCACGCGACGGCCCCCGTACGGCGGCCGGGCGGCGGGTCCCGGAACGCTCACGCGGTCCGGGAGACGGCCGCCCCCACCGATTCGTCCTCCGGGGCCGTGGTGCCGTCCCTGCGGACCAGGGCGGCGTACCGCCCGTCCCGGGCGAGCAGCTCCTCGTGGGTCCCGCGCTCGGCGATCCGCCCCTCCTCCAGGACGACGATCTGGTCGGCGTCGCGGACGGTGGAGAGCCGGTGGGCGATGGTGATGGTGGTGCGGCCGGCCGACAGGGCGTCGATGGCCCGCTGCACGGCGTGCTCGGTGCGGGTGTCCAGGGCGCTGGTCGCCTCGTCGAGGATCAGCACGGGCGGGTCGCGCAGGATGGTGCGCGCGATGGCGAGGCGCTGCTTCTCGCCGCCCGAGAAGCGGTAGCCGCGTTCGCCGACCAGGGTGTCGTAGCCGTCGGGGAGCGAGGCGATGTGGTCGTGGATCTGGGCGGCGCGGGCGGCGGCCTCGATCTCCTCGTCGGTGGCGTCCGGCTTGGCGAAGCGGAGGTTGTCGGCGACGGAGGCGTGGAAGAGGTACGTCTCCTGCGAGACGACGCCGACCGCGCGGGCGAGGGTGTCGAAGTCCAGGTCGCGCACGTCGACCCCGTCGAGGGTGACGCGCCCCTCGGTGACGTCGTACAGCCGGGGCACCAGGTAGCTGAGGGTGGACTTGCCGGAGCCGGTCGGGCCGACGACGGCCAGGCTGCCGCCGGCGGGGACGGTCAGGTCGACGGCGTCCAGGGTCGGGCGGCCGGGGGCCCCGGGGTCGTACCGGAACCCGACCTCCTCGAAGGCGACCTCGCCGCGGACCACCGGCAGCCGGACCGGCTCGGCGGGCTCGGTGATGTCGACGGGCAGGTCGAGGTACTCGAAGATGCGCTGGAAGAGGGCGAGGGAGGTCTGCATCTGCACGCCGGTGGAGAGCAGGCTGACGGCGGGCCGGAAGAGGCCCTGCTGGAGCGAGACGAAGGCGACGAGCGTGCCGAGGGAGATCGCGGTGCCGCCGGATCCGACGGCCAGGCCGGCGGCCCAGTAGATCAGGGCGGGCATGGCGGCCATGACGATGCCGATGGTGGACATCCGCCAGCGGCCGGCCATGGAGGAGCGCACCTCCAGGTCGACCAGGCGCTCGGACTCCTCGGCGAAGGACCGGGTCAGCGAGTCGGCGCGGCCCATGGTGCGGCCGAGCAGGATGCCGCTGACCGAGAGGGACTCGGTGACGGTCGCGGCCATGGCAGCCATCTGCTTCTGGCGCTGGGTGGTGATCCGCTTGCGCTCGCGGCCGACGCGGCGGCTGATCCAGACGAAGACCGGCAGCAGGAGCAGCGAGACGAGGGTGAGCCGCCAGTCGAGGGCGAGCATGGCGACGACGGTGGCGACGACGGCGGTGAGGTTGGAGACGAGGGAGGTGGCCGTGGAGGTGACGGTCGCCTGCATGCCGCCGATGTCGTTGGCGATGCGGGACTGGACCTCGCCGGTGCGCGTGCGCGTGAAGAAGGCGAGCGGCATCCGCTGGAGCTGCTCGTAGACCGCGGTGCGCAGGTCGTGCATGACGCGCTGGCCGACGGTGGTCGAGATGAGGGTCTGGAGCACGCCGAAGACGCTGGTCAGGACGGCGGTGACGATCATGCCGAGGGCGAGCAGGCTGAGCAGCCCGGTGCGGCCCTGGGGGATCGCGACGTCCAGGATCTCCCTGAGCAGGAACGGCGAGGCGACCGAGACGAGCGAGGCGGCGCCGACCAGGAGGCCGACGAGCGCCAGGCGCGCGCGGTAGGGGCGGAAGAGCCGCAGGATGCGCCGCACCTGGGCGGGCTCCCTCGGTTCTCCGGGGTCACGGGGCGGGGGCGTCCATTCGGACTGTTCCTGGGGGCGCATGGGCTCCTTCGGAGGTCTCGGTGTCGATCAGAGCATAGGTCACTGTTACCTATACTCACAATGAACGGGGTCCTGATATTGTTCCCGTCATGAGCACTACCGACCGCACGAGCGATCCGGACGCCCCCGGCAGTACGGGCGGGGAGGGTACTTCCGGCTGTACGGGCGGGGAGGGCACCTCCGGCCGTGCGGGCGGGCCGGGCGCCTCCGACGCCGACGGACTCCTCGCCGAGCAGCTGCTCCGGCTCACCCGCCGGCTGCACCGCATCCAGAAGCGCCACCTGGAGCCGGTCGGCATCACCCCCGCGCAGTCCCGGCTCCTGCGCACGGTCGCGGCCTTCGGGGAGCCGCCCCGGATGGCCGATCTCGCGGCCCGCCTGGAGGTCGTCCCCAGGGCGGTGACCAGCCTCGTCGACGGCCTGGAGACGGCCGGCCGGGTGCGCAGAGCGCCCGATCCGGACAACCGCCGCGTGATCCGGATCGAGCTCACCGACGCGGGCCGCGCCACGCTGCGGGAGCTGCGCAGCGCGCGCCGGGCGGCCGCAGAGGACATCCTTGCCCCATTGACCGCCGAACAGCGCGAGGTGCTCGGAGGCCTGCTGACCGCCCTGGTCGACCCCGGCCCGGAGGGCGGCTGCTGACCCCTAGGGGACGGGATCGCGCCGAAGGGGAGCCGTGACATGCCGCTGCTGGAACCGGACCCGCAGGCCCTCCGTCCCGGCCGGGAGCGGACCCCGGCCCCGGACCGGGTCCCGGATCTGCACGCCAAGGGGACGTCGCGCCGGCTGCGCGAGGAGCTGACCGGGATCCTCGGCCCCGGGAAGGTGCTCGGGAGGATCTCCGACCTCGTCCGCTACGCCTCGGACGCGAGCCCCTACCGCTTCGTGCCGCAGGTCGTCGTGGTCGCCGAGGACATCGACGACGTCTCCGCCGTCCTGTCGTACGCCCACGGCAAGGGCCGCGAGGTGGTCTTCCGGGCCGCCGGGACCAGCCTCAACGGGCAGGCGCAGGGCGAGGACGTCCTCGTGGACGTGCGGCGCCACTGGGCCGGCGTCGAGGTCCTGGACGGCGGCGCCCGCGCCCGGATCCGCCCCGGCACCACCGTCGTGCGGGCCAACGCGGCGCTCGTTCCCCACGGGCGGGTCCTCGGCCCCGACCCCGCCAGCGCGATCGCCTGCACGATCGGCGGGGTCGTCGCCAACAACGCCTCGGGCATGACGGCCGGCACGACCCGCAACTCCTACCGGACCGTCGCCTCGCTCACCGCCGTCCTGCCGAGCGGCACCGTGGTCGACACCGCCGATCCTGACGCCGACGAGGAGCTGGCGCGCGCCGAACCGGCGCTCTGCGCGGAGCTGCTCGCGCTGAAGGCCGAGATCGAGGCGGACGCCGAGCTGACCGCCCGCATCCGGGCCAAGTACACCCTCAAGAACACCAACGGCTACCGGCTCGACGCCCTCCTCGACGGGGACACGCCCGTCCAGATCCTGCGGGGCCTCATGGTGGGCTCCCAGGGCACCCTCGGCTTCCTCTCCGAGGTCGTCTTCGACACCCTGCCGCTGGACCGCGAGGTCTCCACGGCGCTGCTCTTCTTCCCCTCACTGCCGGCCGCCGCCGCGGCCGTGCCGCTGTTCAACGAGGCCGGGGCGGTCGCCGTCGAGCTGATGGACGGCAACACGCTGCGGGCCTCGGTCAGCGTGGCGGGCGTGCCCGCCGACTGGGCGGAGCTGCCGAAGGACACCACGGCGCTCCTGGTCGAGTTCCGGGCCCCGGACCCGGCCGCCCTGGAGGCGTACGAGCGGGCGGCGGACGAGGTCCTCGCCGGTCTCGACCCGGTCGCCCCGGTGGCGTCCGTGGAGAACGCGTTCACCCGCGACCCGAAGCGGATCGGCGGCTACTGGAAGGCCCGCAAGGCGTTCGTGACGGCGGTCGGCGGCGCGCGCCCCTCCGGCACGACCCTGATCACCGAGGACTTCGCGGTGCCGCCGGCCCGGCTCGCGGAGGCCTGCGCCGCGCTGCTCGACCTCCAGGAGCGGCACGGCTTCGACGCGGCCGTGGCCGGCCACGCGGCCCACGGCAACCTGCACTTCCTGCTCGCCTTCGACGCGGCCGACCCCTCCGACGTCGAGCGGTACGCGGCCTTCATGGACGAGTTCTGCAAGCTGACCGTGGAGCGCTTCGACGGCTCCCTGAAGGCCGAGCACGCCACCGGCCGCAACATCGCGCCCTTCCTGGAGCTGGAGTGGGGGACGCGGGCGACCGAGCTGATGTGGCGGATCAAGGAGGCGTTCGACCCGGCCGGGGTGCTGGCCCCGCGGGTCGTCCTGGACCGCGACCCGCAGGCCCACCTGCGCGGCCTGAAGACGATCCCGGCCGTGGAGCGGATCGCCGACCCCTGCATCGAGTGCGGCTTCTGCGAACCGACCTGCCCCAGCCACGACCTGACGACCACTCCGCGCCAGCGGATCGTGCTGCGCCGGGAGATGCTCCGGCAGAACGACGGCTCGCCGGTCGAGACCCGGCTCCTGGAGGAGTACGGCTACGACGCCGTCGACACCTGCGCCGGGGACTCCACGTGCGCGCTCGCCTGCCCGGTCGGCATCGACACGGGCGCCCTGATGAAGGAGTTCCGGCACGAGCGGCACTCGCCGCGCGAGGAGCGGATCGCCGCCCTGACCGCGAAGAACTTCCGGGCCGTGGAGGCCTCCGCGCGGCTCGCGGTCGCCGCCGCCGACCGGATCGGCGACCGGGCCGTGGGGTCGGTGACCGGTCTCGCCCGCAGGGCGGTCCGCCCCGACCTCGTACCGGAGTGGCTGCCGCAGATCCCCGGCGCCGCCCCGCGGCGGCTGCCCCGCACGCACCGCCCGGCGGCGGTCGCCGTCTACTACCCGGCCTGTGTGAACCGGATCTTCGGCGAACCGGACGGCGAGGCCGGGCCCTCGCTCCCCGAGGCCGTCGTCGCGGTGTCGGCGCGGGCCGGGCGACCGGTGTGGATCCCGGACGACGTGACCGGCACCTGCTGCGCGACGATCTGGCACTCCAAGGGGTACGAGCGGGGCAACGAGGTGATGGCCAACCGGATCGTCGAGGCGGCCTGGGGATGGACGGCGGGCGGGACGCTGCCGCTCGTGGTGGACGCCTCCTCGTGCACGCTCGGCATCGCGCGCGAGGTGGTGCCGTACCTGACGGAGGAGAACCGGGAGCTGCACGCCGGGCTCACGGTGGTGGACTCGCTGGTGTGGGCGGCGGACGAGCTGCTCCCCCGGCTCGACGTGCGCCGCCGGGTCGGCTCCGCCGTGGTCCACCCGACGTGCTCGATGCGGCACCTGGGCGACGAGGACCGGCTGACCGAGCTGGCCGGGGCCTGCGCGGAGGAGGTCGTCGTCCCCGCCGACGCGGGCTGCTGCGCCTTCGCGGGCGACCGGGGCATGCTGCACCCGGAGCTGACGGCGTCGGCGACGGCCCGGGAGGCGGCCGAGGTCACGGCCCGGCCGTTCGACGCGCACCTCTCGGCCAACCGGACGTGCGAGATCGGGATGGACCGGGCGACGGGCCGGACCTACCGGTCGGCGCTGATCGCCCTGGAACGCGCCACGCGCCCCTGACCTCCTCCGCGCGGTGGTGCCTTCGTTCGTTCGGGTGACGGTCCGCGGCCGGTGCGGCTCCGGGCGGGATCCGGAACAGTAGGGTCCGACTGTCCGGCACGGGGGCCTGTCGGCGCCCTCGCGCACCGTCGGTCACCGGAGCCGGGGCCCGTGCGGGACGCATCGGGCAGCCGTGCCCACAGCCCCGGGAGGTCCCTTGGACGAGCAGACGCCGCACGCCCCGAGCCGCCGCGAGGTCCTCAGGACCAGTGCGGGGGCGGCCGGAGCCGGCCTCGGACTCACCGCCGTCGGCGCCGGGGCCGCCCACGCGGCTCCCGGAGCGGCCCCCGCGGCCGTGCCGGCGCGCCGGGGCGCCACCATGGCCGGGGTCCCCTTCGAGGCCCGTTCCACGGTCCGGGTGGGGATCGTCGGCTTCGGCAACCGGGGCGCCGCCATGATCGGCCACTTCCTCGCCCACTCCTGGGTGCGGGTCGTCGCCGTCTGCGACCCGGTGCGCGCGAAGGCCGAGCGGGCCGCCGCGCAGGTCACCGCCGCCGGGCAGCCGGCCCCCGCCCTGTACGCCAACGGCGAGGAGGACTACGCGAACCTCTGCGCCCGCACCGACCTCGACCTCGTCTACGTGGCCACCCCCTGGGAGACCCACTTCGCCATCGCCCGGGCCGCGATGATGAACGGCAAGCACGTCGGCGTGGAGTGCCCGGCCGCCATGACGATCGACGAGCTGTGGGAGCTGGTCGACCTCTCGGAGCGGACCCGCCGGCACTGCATGCAGCTGGAGAACTGCTGCTACGGCCGGAACGAGATGCGGGTGCTGCGGATGGCGCACGCGGGGAAGTTCGGCGAACTCCTGCACGGGGCGGGGGCGTACCTCCACGACCTGCGCGCCCTGCTGTTCTCGCCGACGTACTACGAGGGGCCCTGGCGCCGGCTGTGGCACACCCGGCTGCGCGGCGACCTCTACCCCAACCACGGCTTCGGCCCGGTCGCGAACTACATGGACCTCAACCGGGGCGACCGGGCGGTGAGCATCAGCAGCCTCGGCACCCCGGCGCTCGGACTGGCCGAGTACCGGAAGGAGCACGTGCCGTCCGGCGACCCGAGCGGGAAGGAGACCTACGTCGGGAGCGACCGGACGGTCAGCCTGGTCCGGACGGCGAAGGGGCGGGTGATCCGGCTGGAGCACGACGTCTCCACCCCGCACCCGTACAGCAGGGTCAACAGCCTGGGCGGCACGCGGGGCGTCTTCGAGGACTATCCGCCCCGGATCTACCTGGAGCCGGACCACAAGGACGACGAGTGGGGCGACTTCTCGGCCTACGCCGCCGCGTTCGACCACTGGCTGTGGAAGGAGCACGCCAACCCGCCGGGCGCGCACGGCGGCATGGACTACCTCATGGTCTACCGCCTGGTGCAGTGCCTCCAGAAGGGGCTCGTGCCGGACTTCGACGTGTACGACGCCGCCGTCTGGACGGCTCCGCTGCCGCTGAGCCACGCCTCGATCAGGGCGGGCGGGGCGCCGCAGGAGATCCCGGACTTCACGCGCGGGGAGTGGCAGCGGGCCCGCCCGGGCGTGGACTCGGCGAAACCGGCCTGAGAAGGGACCGTGCCCGGCCCCCTGCCTGCGCGGGGCCGGGCACGGTCCTCTCTCAGCAGCGGCGCAGGTCCCGGGTCACGGTGCCCTGGACGGCCGTCAGGGTCCGGTCGTAGCAGCCCTCGGAGCCGTACAGGCGGTAGCGCTCGGTCGTGGTGCCGACGGCGTGCCGCTCCTCGCGCGGCACGCCGGTGGTGTACGTCGCGTCGCCGGTGTACGTGTCGTCGAGGCGCGTCCGGGACGGGCGCCGTCCGTCGCGCAGGACGGTGGTGTCGGCGCGGTCCCCGAGCGTGAGGACGGTCCGCAGCCGGTCGCCCGCGCCGATCGTGGTCTCGCCGTCCACGGTGTACGCGCGGTCGGTGCGGGTGGTGGTGCGGCCGCCGGTCACGGTCTCCCGGTCGGTCCAGCGGGCGGTGAGCGCGTCCGGGTTCTCCCCCTCGCCCCAGCGGTGGACGGAGGTGTGGCCGACGGTCCGGGTGACGGTGGTGGCGATCCGGCCGTGCGAGGTGTTCAGGTGGCCGGCGACGGTGAGCCGGTGCTCAGCGTCGGTGTCGAGCCGGTGCGGGGCGTCCGCCGAACCGGGCGTGTACGCCGAGGAGTTACGGGGCGCGCTCTCCTCGTGCCGGTCGAGGCCCCCGGTGACGACCCGGCTGCCCTCGTCCTGCCAGAGGAGGATGTTGGTGGGCACGGACCAGCCCGCCCGGCCGGCCGGGACGCCGGCGACGGTGACCTCCACGCGGTGGGGGCGCCCGTCGTTGAGGATCCCGGCGAAGGGGGTCAGGTCGTAGACGACCGGCCGCACGTCGAAGGCGCGGGGGCCGGGGGTGACGTACCAGAGGAAGGGGTTGGACCAGCCGCCGGTCCAGACCGTGGGGAAGGGGGCGGCGATGCCGGCGAGGCGTCCGTCGACGGAGACGCGGACCTCGCGGTGCGGTCCGCCGGACGCCCGGCAGGAGTAGGGCGCGGCGTCGGGGACGGAGAGGTACCAGTACTCCTCGCAGCCGCCGCCCGAGCCGGTGGCGTACACCTCGGCGAGGAGGCGTTCGGTGTTGCGCGGGGTGGTGAGGGTGGCGCCGGTGAGCGGGAGGACCCGGTCGGGGGTGCCGGCGGCGGGCTTCACGCGGCCCCGGGCGGTGTGGAAGGTGAGGGTGACGCGGACGTCGAGGACGCCGGTGTACGTCTCGTTCACGACATTGCCGATGAGCATCTCGACGGGCTGCGGCCGGGCGAGGACGTCGCGGTAGCGGGTGACGTCCTTCTCGACGGACCAGGTGATGCCGTCGGGCGAGGGCTGGGGCGTGGAGGTGCGGAGGATCTCGACGCCGCCGACGGCGACGTGTCCGAGCCGGTCGTACTGGCGGCCCTTCACCTTGCCCTCCAGGCGGAGGACGACCTTGTTCCAGCCGGTGCCGCATTCCTTCGGCGGGGTGTAACTCCCCTGGTACGGGGTGAAGTCGCGGAACCGCGCGGCGGCGAGGACGACTTCGCAGCGGGGGGTCCCGGGGGTGTCGACGGGCGGGGCGGCGGTGACCGGGTCGTGCCAGTCGGTGGTGAACTCGGCCGGGGGCGTGGGGCCGTTCGGGCCCGCGGCGGCGGCCGGCTGGGTGGTGAACAGTGCGGCGGCGGTCAGGAGCAGCGCGCCGATCGCACTCGTGGTCCTGGGTGGTCTCATGGGGCGGAAGTGAAGCGCGGTGGCCCGGGCCGGTCCAGAGGACGATGATCGGACGTGGCGCGATCTGTTCCCTCGTGGGGAAAATCGATTGCCCGGCCCCCGAGGGAAACGCGAACCTTGCACGGTTTCCGGCGCCGCCGCACATCCCCGGCGCGCGTCTTTCCCCGTCAGACCCGGAGACCCTGGGACGCCATGCAGATTCGAGATCTTCCCCACGCCGATCCCGGGGTCCCCGATGTCCGCTCGGGCACCCGGTTCCTCGTCTGGCTCGGCCGCCGACAGCTCGGCGGGCAGGTGAAGTCCCTGCTCTGGGGACTGCTGCACCATCTGGGCATCGCCGGACTGCCGTTCGGCGTCGGTCTCGCCGTCCAGGCGGTGGTGGACCGCGACGGCGACCGGCTCGCGCTCGCCGGGGTGCTGCTCGTGCTCCTCGGCGCGGCGATCGCGACCGGCGACGTGATGCTGCACCGGACCGCCGTCACCAACTGGATCACCGCGGCCGCCCGGGTGCAGCAGCTCCTGGCCCGCAAGACCGCCGCACTCGGCTCCGTCCTGACCCGGCGGGTCGCCGCGGGCGAGGTCGTCGCCGTCTCCACCGGCGACGTCGAGAAGATCGGCTGGTTCGTCGAGGCCCTGTCCCGGTTCGCGGCGGGCGCCGTCGTCCTCGTGGCCGTCTGCGTGGGGCTCGTCGTCTACGCGCCGGCCCTGGGCGTCGTGGTGGCCGTCGGCATCCCGGTCCTCGCCCTCGCCGTGCTGCCGCTCCTCCCCCGCGCGACCCGCCGGGCCGACGTCCAGCGCGAGAAGGCGGGCCGGGCCACGGAGCTGGCCTCCGACACCGTCGCGGGGCTGCGCGTGCTGCGCGGCATCGGCGGCGAGGAGTTGTTCCTCGGCCGCTACCGCGCCGCCTCCCAGGAGGTCCGCCGGGCGGCCGTGCACAGCGCGCGCATGTGGGCGCTGATCGCCGCGGTCCAGGTCGTGCTGCCCGGCGTCCTGCTCATCGTGGTGGTGGCGTACGGGGCGCGGCTCGCGCTCGACGGGCGGATCTCGGTCGGCGAACTGGTCACCGTCTACAGCGCCGTGGCCCTCACCCACCACCCCCTGCGCAACTTCGAGGAGATCGCGATGGCGTTCTCCTTCTCCCGGCCGTCCGCGAAGCGGGCCGCGCGGGTCCTCGCGCTGACCCGCACCACGACGACCGTGACCACGGCCGCCGGGGACGGGGAGCCGGAGGCGGGCGGCGACCTGTACGACCCGCTGACCGGGCTGCGCGCCCCGGCCGGTCTGTTCACCGCCGTCGTCTGCGGCGACCCGGACGCGGCCGGGCGGCTCGCGGACCGGCTCGGCGGCCACCCGGCCGAGCCGGAGGCGGACCACACCTCGGTGCTCCTGGGCGGGGTCCCGCTCGACGAACTGCCCCTGGAGACCGCCCGTACCGCCGTCCTCGTCCAGGACAAGGACCCGGTGCTGCTCTCCGGCACCCTGCGCGACCTGCTCGACGTGCCCGCCTCGGGCGCGGTGCGGGCCGAGGACGCGCTGACCGCCGCCCGCTGCGAGGACGTCCTCGACGCGCTGGCCCAGGCCTCCGTGGACACCGGCGGCGACCCGATGCGGACCCGGATCACCGAGCGGGGCCGGTCGCTCTCCGGCGGGCAGCGCCAGCGCCTCGCGCTCGCCCGGTCCCTGGTGGCCGACCCGGAGGTGCTCGTCCTGGACGAGCCGACCTCGGCGGTCGACGCGCACACCGAGGCCCGGGTGGCCGCCGGGATCGCCGGGCTGCGCGCGGGCGCGACCACCGTCGTCCTGGCCTCCTCGCCGCTGCTCCTGGACCGCGCCGACCGGGTGGTCCTGGTCCACGACGGCGAGGCGGTCGCCGTCGGCACCCACCGCGAACTGCTCGCCCGCGAGCCGCGCTACCGCGCGGTCGTCACCCGCGAGACGGACGAGGAGCTCGCCACCGTCCCCGCTCCCGGGAACGCGCTCGAAGCACTGGAAGGGGAATCGGCATGATCGGCCTGGCTCCGCCGGAGTACGACCCGGGGGCTCCGACGACGGCGACGACGCTGCCGGTCGCCGCGACCGCGACCGTCCGCGCCTACGTCCGCGACCTGCTCCGCCGCCACCGCCGGGCCTTCGCCCTGCTCGTGGGGGTGAACGCGGTCGCCGTGATCGCCTCGATGGTCGCCCCCTACCTGCTCGGCTCGGTGGTGGACGACCTGGCGGCCGGGGCCCGGGACCTGCACCTGGAGCGCACGGTCGCGCTGTTCGCGGGCGCGCTCCTCGTCCAGACCGTCTTCGTGCGGCTCGTCCGGCTGCGCGGGGCGATGCTCGGCGAGGAGATGCTCGCGGACCTGCGCGAGGACTTCCTGGTGCGCGCGGTCGGGCTGCCGCCGGGCGTGCTCGAACGGGCCGGGACCGGCGACCTGCTCTCCCGGATCACCACGGACGTCGACCGGCTCGCCAACGCGATGCGCGAGGCCGTGCCCCAGCTCGCCATCGGCGTCGTGTGGGCGGGGCTGCTGCTCGGCGGCCTCGCGGTGACCGCGCCGCCGCTCGCCCTCGCCTCGCTGCTCGCCGTCCCGCTCCTGGTCGTGGGCTGCCGGTGGTACTTCCGGCGGGCGCCCTCGGCGTACCGCTCGGAGTCCGCCGGGTACGCGGCGGTGGCCGCCGCGCTCGCCGAGACCGTCGACGCGGGCCGCACGGTCGAGGCGCACCGCCTCGGCGGGCGCCGGATCGCCCTGTCGGACCGTCGGATCGAGGAGTGGGTCGCGTGGGAGAGGTACACGTTGTTCCTGCGCTCGGTGCTCTTCCCCGTCGTCAACCTCACCCACACGACGGTGCTGTGCGCCGTGCTGCTGATCGGCGGGGTGTTCGCGCTCCGGGGCTGGATCGACGTGGGGCAGCTCACCACGGGCGCGCTGCTCGCGCAGATGCTGGTGGACCCGATCGGGATCGTGCTGCGCTGGTACGACGAGCTCCAGGTCGCGCAGGTGTCGCTCGCCCGGCTCGTCGGCGTCCGGGACGTCGAGCCGGAGGCGGGCGACGGGACGGTGCGGCCCGAGGGCCGGACGGTGCGGGCGGACGGGGTGCGGTTCGGCTACCGGGAGGGCGTCGACGTGCTGCACGAGGTGTCCCTGAAGGTGGCGCCGGGCACCCGGCTCGCCCTGGTCGGCCCGTCCGGCGCGGGCAAGTCCACCCTCGGGCGGCTGCTCGCGGGCGTGTACGCCCCGCGGGCCGGCTCGGTCACCCTCGGCGCGGCCGAGCTGGCGCGGATGCCCGCCGAGCGGGTCCGCGAGCACGTGGCCCTGGTCAACCAGGAGCACCACGTCTTCGTGGGCTCCCTCCGGGACAACCTGCTCCTCGCCCGGGCCGGGGCCGACGACGCCGAGCTGTGGGCGGCGCTCGCGGCCGTGGACGCGGAGGGCTGGGCCCGGGGCCTCGACGGGGGCCTGGACACGGAGGTCGGCTCGGGCGGCCGGGCGCTGACCCCGGCGCAGGCCCAGCAGATCGCCCTGGCCCGGCTCGTCCTGGCGGACCCGCACACCCTGGTCCTGGACGAGGCGACCTCCCTGCTCGACCCCCGGGCGGCCCGCCACCTGGAGCGGTCCCTGGGCCGGGTCCTCGACGGGCGCACGGTCGTGGCGATCGCGCACCGGCTGCACACCGCGCACGACGCCGACCTGATCGCGGTCGTCGAGTCCGGGCGGATCAGCGAGCTGGGCAGCCACGACGACCTGGTCGCGGCGGACGGGGCGTACGCGGCGCTGTGGCGGTCCTGGCACGGGTGACCGGGCCGCACGCGAGAGGGCCCGCACCGGATCTCCGGTGCGGGCCCTCTCGCGTGCGGGGCTACACGTAGCCGAGCGCGAAGGCTCCGCCGAGGCCGCCCAGGAGCATGAAGGCGGGGGTGAGGACCTTGAGCTCGACCCAGCTGCCGGCCCGGAACCGCATGAACTTGGGCGGGCCGACCGGGTACCAGAACTTGCGGCCGACGGGTATGGGCCAGAGGACCGGGCAGCCCGAGACCGTCAGGGCGTCGCCGATGTCGTGGACGAGGGCGCCGAGGACGATCGGCAGGCCGAGCCACAGGTACTCCTGGCCGGGGCCGGTGAAGAACCAGTCCGCGCCGTTGCCGGGGTCCTCCAGGATGTCCGCCATGATCCAGGCGCCGGCCGCGCCGAGCAGCCAGACCAGGACGTCGCTGGACGCGCGGGCGGCCTTCCACAGGAGGCCCTCCACGGCCAGGACGAGGTGGACGAAGAGGAGGGCGAGGACCGCCCACCGGCCGCCGCCGACCGCCGCCGCGGAGGCCCCGACGCCCATCAGGGCCGCCCAGAGCCAGGTGTGGGTGAGGGTCCGGTGGCCGCCGGTCCTGCGGGGGTCGGCCTTGGAGCGGGTGGCCTTGTAGACGGCGTACGACAGCTTGTCGATGATCCCGCAGAGGATCTTGGAGAGGGGCCCGAAGGAGCGCGAGATGGTCGCGGACTTGTGGTCGAGGTCGGGGGCGAGGGCGGCGCCCGCGCAGATGAGCGCGCCGACGACCAGGACCGGCCAGGGCATCGGGCGGTCGTAGGCCGCCGCGAGGGCCCCGACCCCCAGCCAGGCCGCCGCTCCGGACAGCGAGTGCGCCGGTCCCATCATGGTTGGCCCGCCCCGTTTCTCCCCTGCCGGCGCTCGGTTGACGCCCGGTCGACGGACGAGCCTACCGCCCGTGATCAACACCGCCGGTGACCGGTTCCCTCCTCCGGGCGGAATCCAGGCAAGATGGGGACGTGACCCTTATCGACCAGCTCCCGCCGACCGCCGACCCCGACGCCCTCTTCGAGGCCTTCTCCTCCTGGGCCGAGGAGCGGGGCATCACGCTCTACCCGGCCCAGGAAGAGGCGCTGATCGAGGTCGTCTCCGGGGCGAACGTCATCCTGTCCACCCCCACCGGATCGGGGAAGTCGCTGGTGGCGGCGGGCGCGCACTTCACCGCGCTCGCGAACGACCAGGTGACCTTCTACACCGCGCCGATCAAGGCGCTGGTGTCGGAGAAGTTCTTCGACCTGTGCAAGCTCTTCGGCACCGAGAACGTCGGCATGCTGACCGGCGACGCCTCCGTGAACGCGGACGCGCCGGTGATCTGCTGCACGGCGGAGGTCCTCGCCTCGATCGCGCTGCGGGACGGCAGGTACGCCGACATCGGCCAGGTCGTCATGGACGAGTTCCACTTCTACGCCGAGCAGGACCGCGGCTGGGCCTGGCAGATCCCGCTGCTCGAACTCCCCCAGGCGCAGTTCGTCCTGATGTCGGCGACGCTCGGCGACGTGTCGATGTTCGAGAAGGACCTGACCCGGCGCACGGGCCGGCCGACCTCGGTGGTCCGCTCCGCGACCCGGCCGGTACCGCTCTCGTACGAGTACCGGCTCACCCCCATCACGGACACCCTGACGGAGCTCCTGGAGACCAGGCAGGCGCCCGTCTACATCGTGCACTTCACGCAGGCGCAGGCCGTCGAGCGCGCGCAGTCGCTGATGAGCATCAACATGTGCACGCGCGAGGAGAAGGACAAGATCGCGGAGTTGATCGGCAACTTCCGCTTCACCACCAAGTTCGGCCAGAACCTCTCGCGGTTCGTGCGCCACGGCATCGGCGTGCACCACGCCGGCATGCTGCCCAAGTACCGGCGCCTGGTGGAGAAGCTGGCGCAGGCCGGTCTGCTGAAGGTGATCTGCGGGACGGACACGCTCGGCGTGGGCGTGAACGTGCCGATCCGCACGGTGCTCTTCACGGCCCTCACCAAGTACGACGGCAACCGGGTGCGCACGCTGCGCGCCCGGGAGTTCCACCAGATCGCGGGCCGGGCGGGCCGGGCCGGCTTCGACACGGCCGGTCTGGTCGTGGCGCAGGCCCCCGAGCACGTCATCGAGAACGAGAAGGCGCTCGCGAAGGCCGGTGACGACCCGAAGAAGCGCCGCAAGGTGGTCCGCAAGAAGGCCCCCGAGGGCTTCGTCGCCTGGAGCGACACCACCTTCGAGAAGCTGATCGCGGCCGAACCGGAGCCGCTGACCTCGCGCTTCAAGGTCACCAACATCATGCTGCTCTCGGTGATCGCCCGGCCGGGCAACGCCTTCGAGGCCATGCGCAAGCTGCTGGAGGACAACCACGAGCCGCGCAAGGCGCAGCTCCGGCACATCCGCCGGGCCATCGCGATCTACCGCTCGCTGCTCGACGGCGGCGTGGTGGAGCAGCTGGCCGAGCCGGACGCCGAGGGGCGCACGATCCGTCTGACGGTCGACCTCCAGCAGGACTTCGCGCTCAACCAGCCGCTGTCGACGTTCGCGCTCGCCGCGTTCGACCTCCTCGACCCCGAATCACCCTCGTACGCCCTGGACATGGTGTCCGTCGTGGAGTCGACGCTCGACGACCCGCGCCAGATCCTCGCCGCCATGCAGAACAAGGCGCGCGGCGAGGCCGTGGGCAGGATGAAGGCGGACGGCGTCGAGTACGAGGAGCGGATGGAGCGGCTCCAGGAGATCTCGTACCCGAAGCCGCTGGAGGAGCTGCTCTGGCACGCGTACGACGTCTACCGGACGTCGCACCCGTGGGTGGGCGACCACCCGGTGTCGCCGAAGTCGGTCGTCCGTGACATGTACGAACGGGCCCTGTCCTTCACCGAGTTCACCTCCTGGTACGAGCTGGCGCGGACCGAGGGCATCGTCCTGCGGTACCTGGCGAGCGCGTACAAGGCGCTGGACCACACCATCCCGGACGACCTGAAGACCGAGGACCTGGAGGACCTGATCGCCTGGCTGGGCGAGATGGTGCGCCAGGTGGACTCCTCGCTGCTCGACGAGTGGGAGCAGCTGGCGAACCCGGAGGTCCAGACGGCCGAGGAGGCCCAGGAGAAGGCCGACCAGGTCAAGCCGGTCACGGCCAACGCCCGCGCCTTCCGGGTCCTGGTGCGCAACGCCCTCTTCCGCCGGGTGGAGCTGGCCGCCCTGGACAACGTGGACGCGCTCGGCGAGCTGGACGCGGAGTCCGGCTGGGACGCGGACGCGTGGGGCGAGGCGATGGACGCGTACTGGGACGAGTACGACGACCTCGGTACGGGTCCGGACGCGCGCGGCCCGAAGCTGCTGGCCATCGAGGAGGACGCGGCGCACGGCCTGTGGCGCGTCCGGCAGACCTTCGCCGACCCGAACGGCGACCATGACTGGGGCATCGGCGCGGAGGTGGATCTCGCGGCCTCCGACGAGGAGGGCCGCGCGGTCGTCCGCGTGACGTCCGTCGGACAGCTGTAGGAGGAGTTCCGTGGTGACCAATCCCGCCGAGAGACTGGTCGACCTGCTCGACCTGGAACGGATCGAGGTCGACATCTTCCGGGGCCGCAGCCCGCAGGAGTCGCTCCAGCGGGTCTTCGGCGGGCAGGTCGCCGGGCAGGCCCTGGTGGCGGCCGGCCGGACCGTGGAGGAGGACCGGCCGGTGCACTCGCTGCACGCCTACTTCCTGCGGCCGGGCCGCCCCGGGGTGCCGATCGTGTACCAGGTGGAGCGGGTGCGCGACGGGCGCTCGTTCACGACCCGCCGGGTGACGGCGGTGCAGGAGGGGCGGACGGTCTTCAATCTGACGGCCTCCTTCCACCGGCCGGAGGAGGCGGGCTTCGAGCACCAGCTCCCGCCCCGGCACATGACGGACCCGGAGAGCCTGCCGATGCTGGTGGACGAGATCCGCGACCACCTGGGGGCGCTGCCGGAGGCCCTGGAGCGGATGGCCCGCCGGCAGCCCTTCGACATCCGGTACGTGGACCGGCTGCGCTGGACGAAGGAGGAGGTCGAGGGCGCGGACCCGCGCAGCGCGGTGTGGATGCGGGCGGTGGGGCCGCTGGGCGACGACCCGCTGGTCCACACCTGCGCCCTGACGTACGCCTCGGACATGACCTTGCTGGACGCCGTCCGGATCCCCGTTGAGCCCCTCTGGGGGCCGCGCGGCTTCGACATGGCGTCGCTCGACCACGCGATGTGGTTCCACCGGCCGTTCCGGGCGGACGAGTGGTTCCTGTACGACCAGGAGTCCCCGATCGCCACGGGCGGCCGGGGACTCGCGCGGGGCCGGATCTACGACCGCGAGGGCAGGCTCCTGGTGTCGGTGGTCCAGGAGGGCCTGTTCCGGAAGCTCTGAAGCCCCTGGGGCTCACTCGAACTCGGTGCCGCCCTTGCGGGTGAGATAGGCCGGGCTGACCGCCTTGGCGATGGCCCGGCCGCCCAGGACCGGGCTGTACCGCTCGGTCGCGGGCCGGACGACGACGCCCTCCCGCAGGTGCGCCTCCCGGCCGGAGACCGTCTCCCGGCCGCTCGCGTGGGCGAGGACGGTGTCCAGGTCGTACGGGCCGGAGTACAGGCGCGGGACCAGCGGGACCTCGCCGGGCTCCAGGACCTCGGCCGGGTCCAGCCAGCGGACCTGTCCGTCGATCTCGGCGGACACGTCGAACAGCGCGTACCCGACGGTCTCGCTCCGGGCGTCGGCGCCGTACGCCAGGTCCTGGACCCCGGCGCCGTACACCTCGCCGAAGAGGCCGACGCGGCGGGCGCCGAGGCGCTTCGCCAGGCGCTCGGCGACGGCGGCCAGGCCGTGGCCGTGGACGGCGCGCCAGTACAGGTTGCGCGGGTCCTCCTTGAGCGCGAGGCCCTTGGCCCCGAAGCCCTTGGAGGAGACCTGGACGCGCCCGTCCCCGGCCCCGTACGTCAGCAGGCAGGCCGTGCCGTGGAGCTTCTCCGTCAGGACGACGGGCTCGCCGGGTTCGAAGACGTCCGGAAAGCGCTGGAGGTTCTCGACGTCGACCCAGGGCAGCAGGTCGGGCGCGGCCTCCACGTCCCCGCTCATGTGCGTCGGTACCGGCGGCACCCACTTGACGATGCCGAGCCGCTCCGCGAAGTCGGTGCCCTCGGCCGCGGCCCGTACGAGGTCGGTGTCCGCGAGGGCGGCGGGCCGGCAGACGAGGCCCTGGGACAGCTCGCCGCGCAACCGCACCGCCTTGACCCGGTCCGCGTTCCCTCCGGCGAGGCGTCCGGTCAGCCCCAGCTCCTCGATGAGCGCGGCGGGCAGCACCGCCTGCTCGGGGATGTAGACGGCGGCGTCGCCGGTCACGTAGGCGCCCTTGGCGACGACGGCCCGGTAGAGGCCGACCTGGGCCAGCTCCAGGGCGTCGGCGTCGGGATGGGGGTGGACGGTCAGGACTTCGGCGGTGACGCGCAGGGTCGACACGGTTCAGGACTCCGGTTCCGGTGGCTCGGGTGGTGTTCTCATCCCGGCCACCCTGCCGGGCCGGGAAACCGCTGGTCCACCGGTTTTCGCGGCTGGTGGCGTCGCGCGGCTCAGGCCTCCGGCGGGTCCAGGCCCGGCAGCGCGTCCTGCTCCACCTCGTGGCGGCGGGTGCGGATGTCCGGGCCCGCCGGGTGGAGCTTGGCGTCGCAGGACGGGCCGAGGCCGGTGCGGCGCGAGTCCGCGCCCGTCAGGGGGCGGCCGCAGAGCCGGCAGAGGATCCGGCGCGGCGCCGGTCGTGCGGTGGAGTCGATCGGGATTGCCAGTGGTTCGTCGCCCATGGTCAGATCAAACCCCATGGGGCGGATCAAACCCCATTCCCCCGTGCGCACGAGGAGCGGCCGTGAGCCTGTACGACATCCCGCTGAAGACCCTGGCCGGCGAGCCGGTCACCCTGGCCGACTACCGCGACCGCGCGGTCCTGGTGGTGAACGTCGCCTCCAAGTGCGGTCTGACCCCGCAGTACGCGGGTCTGGAGCGGCTGCAGAAGGAGTACGGGGAGCGCGGCCTCACCGTGCTCGGCGTGCCCTGCAACCAGTTCGCGGGCCAGGAGCCGGGCAGCGCGGAGGAGATCCGGACGTTCTGCTCGACGACGTACGGGGTGTCCTTCCCGCTCCTGGAGAAGACCGACGTCAACGGCGCGGACCGCCACCCGCTCTACGCGGAGCTGGTGGAGGTCGCGGACGCCGAGGGCGAGGCCGGTGACGTGCAGTGGAACTTCGAGAAGTTCCTGATCGGCCCGGACGGGCAGGTCACCCGCTTCCGTCCGCGCACCGAGCCGGACGCCCCCGAGGTCGTGGCGGCCGTCGAGGCGTGCCTTGCCTGACGTGGCGTACGGCGCGGGGGTGGTCGAGCGGCTGCGGGCCGCCGGGTGCGTCTTCGCCGAGGAGGAGGCCGCGATGCTGCTCGCGGCGGCGCCCGGGCCCGCCGAGCTCGACCTGATGGTCGGGCGGCGGGCCGCCGGCCTGCCCCTGGAGCACGTCGTGGGGTGGGCGGAGTTCGCCGGGCTGCGGATCGCCGTCGGCCCGGGGGTGTTCGTGCCCCGGCGGCGGACCGAGTTCCTGGTCGGGCGGGCCGTGTCCCTCGCCGCGCCCGGCGCGCTCTGCGTCGACCTGTGCTGCGGTTCGGGCGCGGCGGCCGCGGTGCTGCTCGACCGGGTCGAGGGCGCGGAGGTGCACGCCTCGGACGTCGAGCCGGCGGCGGTGGCCTGCGCCCGGCGGAACGTCGAGCCGCGCGGCGGCCGGGTGTACGAGGGGGACCTGTTCGCGCCGCTGCCGCCGGGGCTGCGGGGCCGGGTCGACGTCCTGGTCGCCAACGTGCCGTACGTGCCCACCGGGGACATCGGCCTGCTGCCGCCCGAGGCCCGCGACCACGAGCCGCTCGTCACGCTCGACGGCGGCCCGGACGGCCTCGACGTGCTGCGGCGGGTCGCCGCCGGGGCGCCGGAGTGGCTGGCACCGGGCGGACACCTGCTGGTGGAGACGAGCGAGCGGCAGGCCGGCCGGGCGGTGGAGGCGGTCTCCGCGCACGGCCTGGCGGCGCGGATCGTCACGTGCGAGGAGCTGTACGCGACGGTGCTGGTCGCCACGCGGACGGGGTGACCGGGCTTTCCCGGAAGGGTCGTGGCGGCTCGGCTGTTCGGTAGTTCAGTAGTTCAGTAGTTCAGTAGTTCGGTGATTCAGTGGTTCGGCAGCTCAGTGGTTCGGCGGCTCGGCAATTCGGTGACTCGGCGGCTCAGCGGCCGAAGGTGTCGATGTTCTCGACGAGCCAGCGGCCGCCCCGGTGGACGACGTCCACGGCGAACATGGCGCCCGCGTAGACCCCCTGGTCCTGTGCCTTCTGCTGCTTGCCGCCCTTGGCGGTCCCGGCCGTGCTCACGCTGCTCTGGTCGGCGTAGACCAGGACCCGGGCGCGGTCGCCGTCGATCCGCTCGACCGCGCTGTCGGTGACCGCCGTGGTGATCACCGTCTTCTCCTCGGCCGCCCGGGCGAGCACCCCGCCGAGCAGCGTCCGGTGCTGCGCGACGGCCTTCCCGGTGAGCAGGGTCTTCCCGGCCTTCTCGAAGGCGGCCGGGTCGGCGTGGTCGTAGGAGAAGAGCGCGGCGACGGCCGCGGCGGTCTGCCCCTTGATCTCGCTGGTACGGGCGAGGTCGGTGAGGGCCGTGTTGCCGCGGGCGGGGTCGTCGCGGAGCCCGGCCGCCCTGCTGTGCGCCCAGCCGGCGAAGCCGCCGAGGAGGAGGGTGAGGACGCAGAGGACCACGAGGGGGACGAGCCCGCGTGACCGGGTCCTCCTGCCGGCGGCCTTCCGCTCCGGCTTCCCGGCCGTCCCTCCGGCTGTTTCTTCGGCCGCCTCTCCGTCCTTCTCCCGTACGGGCTTCGCCGTCGTCGGGCGCCCGGTCCGGGGGGCGGGGCCGGTCAGGAGGCCCACGGACGCGCGGGGGCGGGAGGCCGTGTCCTCGGGCGCGGCGGTGGCGAGGGCCCGGCGGCGGCGCTGGCGGTTGAGGTGGTGGCGGGGCGTGGGCATCGTGCGTCGTCCTTTCGGGTGCGGGCGGCTCTCGGGGCGCGGGCCGGTCAGCCGGCCGCCGTGCCGCCCACGGGGGCCTGCCCCAGGGCACTGAGCTTCCACTGCCCGTCGGTCCGGGTGAGTTCGCCCAGCATGCGGCTGTCCTTGTCCGTGCTCTTGCTGTCGGGCGTCGTGACGGTGACGCGCAGGGCGACGAGCAGCCGGGCCCGCCCCGCGCGGTCGTCGAGCTCCGTGACGGCGCCGGACAGCACCCGGGCCGTGGTCACCGTCTTCGCGGCCTTCACCTGACCGGCGAACTCCGTCCGGCCGTCCACGAGTTGCTCGTGCAGTTCGCCGGTCGTGGAGGACTCCCAGAGGTCGAGACCCTGGTCCACGCGCCGGTGGTCGAGCGTGTTGAGGTTCTGCACGGCCTGCTCCCCCGCCGCCAGCGCGCGGTCGCGCTGCACCGCGTACGCGGCGGAGTCGTCGTGGGCCGCGGCGTACCAGTCCCGGCCCGCCCAGGCCGCGAAGGCGCCCGCGACGAGGGCGAGCACGAGGGCCACCGCCAGGGCCGGCCGGATGCCCGCCGGGGTGCGGACCGCGCGTGTCATGGAGTGCTCCCGTCTCCCGCTCGTGCGCATGCGCACGTTCGTGCCCATGGTCAGCGGGCCTTGATGTCGACGATCAGCCACCGGTCGTCCCGGAACTCCGCGGTGACAGTGAGCTGGGCGGCGGCGGACGTGGTGGGTGCCGTGTCGCGCCGCGATGTCTGGTCGAGGAACACGAGCAGGCGTGCGGTGTTCCCGTGGAGTTCGATCACCCCGGTGCGGACGGCCTGGGTGGTGAGGGTGAGGCGCTGCTCGACCAGGCTCGCGCGGACCTGGGCGAACAGGTCGGTGTACTGGCGGGCGGCGCGTCCGGAGAGGACGGTCGCGGCGGAGCGTTCGGCGGCGTCCGCCTGGCCGGGCGCGTACGAGAAGACCCGGGCGAGGCCCTCGCCGACGTCGCCGCCGACGCGGGTGGTGGCGGCGGTGTCGGTGAGCGCGTGGTTGCGGGCGGACGGGGTCGACCGGAGCTGGTGGGCACCGTAGAAGAAGCCGCTCCCGCCGAGGAGGAGGGCGGCGACGGCCGCGACGAGGACGGCCGTGCGCCACCGGGGAGTGAACCGGCTGTCGCCGTTGTCACCGTCGCCGTCGCCGTCGTTGTCGTTGTCGTTGTCGTTGTCGTTGTCGTCCGGGGCGTCCGGGGCGTCTGCCCCGGAGCCGCCTTCGGCGGGGGCCGCCCCGGTCGCCGTCTCTTCCGGCTCCGGGGCCCTTTCGTCCGTCTCCCCGGCCGTTCCGCGCAGCAGTCGTGTCACTCGTCCCCGCCCTCCTTCTTCTCGCTTCCCTCCGCGCCGGCGACGGGGACCGCGCTCAGGGCCGCGACCTTCCACGTGTCCTCGCCGGTGCGCGTCAGGACGGCTTCCAGGCGCTTGCGGTCGCTGGTCGCGGCGGCGCCCCCGCGCGGGGTGACGTCGACGCGTACGGTCGCGATGAGCTTCGCCGTACCGGCGCGCGTGTCGAGCGCGGTGAGGGCGGCCTCGGTGACCGTGGCACGCGCCGAGGCGCCCACCGCGGGCTCGGTGCGGCCCAGCTCGGTGCGGAGCGGGCCGGTGGAGGCGTCGCGCCAGGCCCGTACGCCCGCTGCGGCGCGCTCGCGGGTCGAGGCGTCCAGCGTGTTCAGGACGGTGAGGCGCTGCCGGCCCTCGGCGAGCGCGGCGTCCCGTGCGCGGCCGAAGGAGAGGCCCTCGTCGGAGCGGGCCTGCGCGTAGGTCCACGCGCCGGTGCCGCAGAAGCCGAGGGCGACGACGAGGGCACCGGCGCCGAGGATCCTCCCTCGCCTCATCGCGTGCCTCCGCCGCCCAGGCCGAGGAGTCCGGCCATGTCCGTCGGGGCGCCGTCCTGGCCGGGCAGCCCGAGTGCGCCGGGCAGGGACTGCCGCGGGGAGCCCGTCGTCCCGCCCGTACCGCCCGACGGCAGGGAGCCGGGCTTGGCCGGGGCGGGCACGGGGCCGCCCCTCGGGGCGTGCGCCGAGCCGCGGACGTTGATCCCGGCCGCCGCGGAGCCCGTACAGGCCGCACCGGTGTTGAGGGCGGGCGCGGTGCCCAGGTCGAGGCCGTTGCGGTAGCGCGTACCGCCGTATCCGGAGGTGCAGGGCAGGGGCTTGAAGAAGGTGACCGCCATGCCGAAGTCCACCTTTCCGCCGTTGACGGCGGTGGCTCCGGCCGAGACGGCCGCCGGGTACGTCACGAGCAGTTCCTCGATGCCGCGCTGCCGGGTGACGGCGACCTCCGAGGTGGTCAGGAGGTTGGCGAGGACGACGCCCAGGCTGGGGTCGAGGTCGCGCAGGAGGCCGCTGACCTGGCCGGCCGCGTCGGGGGTGACGGTCAGGACGCGCCGCAGGTCGGCGTCGGAGCCCTTGAGGGCGGCCGCCAGGTCGCGCGCTCCGGTGGCGAAGCCCCGGATGGCGCGGCTCTCGTCGGCCTGGGTGCGCAGGACGACCTCGCCGTCGTCGATGAGCCGGGTGGTGGAGGGCAGGGCCCGGTCGGCGGCCCGGACGAACGCGCTGCCGTTGTCGAGGAGGGCCTGGAGGTCGTCGCCGTGCCCCTCGAAGGCCTTGCCGAACTCGTCGACGACCGTGCGCAGGGAGTCGAGCGGTACGGAGGCGGTGAGGTCGTTCATGCTCGCGAGCACGTCGGTGACCGGGGCCGGCACCTGGGTGTCGGTCTGCTCGATGCGGGCGCCGTCGGCGAGGTAGGGGCCGCCGTCGCTCTCGGGGCGCAGGTCGATGTACTGCTCGCCGACGGCGGAGAGTCCGGCGACCACGGCCTTCGCGTCGGCGGGGATCCGGGGGGCGGACTTCTTGATGCGCAGTTCGGCGACGACCCCTTCGGCGGTGAGGCCGATGTCGCCGACGCGTCCCACGGAGACGCCCCGGTAGGTGACGTCGGAGTGGGTGAACAGGCCTCCCGTACGGGCGAGGTGGACCTTGACGGTGTAGTGGTCGGCGACGCCGACGTGGCGGCCCAGGTCGGCGTAGCGGATGCCGACGAAGCCGAGGACGAGGACGGCGATGACGAGGAACGCGAGGTTCTTCAGCCGTACGGTGCGGGTGATCACCGGTTCTCGCCTCCGTCCGTCGGGGTGCCGCCGGTGTGGACCGGGGGCAGCGGCAGGGCCGACCCGGTGCTCTGTCCCCGACCCTGACGGGCGCCCGGCTCGGGTTCCGGCTCGGGCTCCGGTTCCGTCGTCGCCGGGGCCGACGGGGTGGGATCGGGGGTGGACTCGGGCTTCGGGATCAGGGGCGGGATCACCTCGGTGCCGGGGACGGCGGCGAGGTGCAGATAGGTGTTGAGGTAGTCGCCCTTGATGCCCCGCATCACCTCGTCGGTGAAGGGGTACGTCAGCAGGACCTGGAGCGACGCGGGCAGGTCGGCACCGGCGTCCGCGAGCGCCCTCAGGGTCGGTGCGAGGGCCTTCAGATCGGCCACCATGTCCTTCTTGCTCGCGTTGACGGTGGTCACGGCGACACCGGACAGGGTGTCCAGGGCGCGCAGCATGGTCAGCAGGGAGCCCCGCTGGTTCTCCAGCGTCTTCAGGCCGGGCGAGAGGCCGGTGAGGACGGTGTCGACGTCCTTCTTGCGGCCGGCGAGGGTGGCGGAGAGCCGGTTGACCCCGTCGAGGGCGCGGGTGATGTCGCCGCGGTGCGCGTCCAGATCGGTGACCAGGGTGTTCACCCGCCTCAGCATCGAACGGACCTCGGGTTCGCGTCCGCCGAGCGCCGCGTTGAGCTCCCGGGTGATGGTCTTGAGCTGGTTGACGCCGCCGCCGTTGAGCAGCAGGGACAGGGCGCCGAAGACCTCCTCGACCTCCGTGTTCCGGCTGGTGCGCGCCAGCGGGATGGTGCTGCCGTCGGCGAGTTCGCCGCCGTTCCGGCGGGCGGCGGCCTGCTGGACACCGGCCTTGCCCGTACCGCTCCCGTCCCCGCCCGGGGCGACGAGCTGGACGTACTTCTCGCCCAGGAGGCTGGACTGCTCCAGGCGGGCGCCGGCGTCGGCGGGCAGCCGGACGTCGCCGTTGATCTTCAGGGTGACGCGGGCGGTCCAGCTCCCGGGCACCAGCTCGATGGCGGTGACGCGTCCGACGGCGACGTCGTTGACCTTGACCGCGGACTGCGGCACGAGGCTCAGGACGTCGTCGAGTTCGGCGGTGACCGTGTAGGGGTGGGGGCCGAGGTCGGCGCCGCCGGGCAGCGGCAGGTCCTCGATGCCGTCGAACCGGAGCGAAGGGGTGGGGACCAGGCCGAGGACGACGGCGATGCCCAGGCCGAGGGCGACGGTGCCGACGGCTCCGGCGCCGAGGAGCTTCCCGGAGGAAGCGGTGGAGCGGCTCATCGCTCCCCCTTCCCGGTGCCCGCCGCGGAGCCGCCGGTCACCGGCAGCGGGAGCAGCGGTCCGCCCATGCTGATCTCGTTGAGGTTGGCGCGGCCGTCGAGGGTGCGGGTCTTCGGGTTGTACGCGTTGACGAGGTTGCCGGCGGCGAGCGGGGCGACGTCGAGGGCCTCGGCGAGGGAGGCCCGCTGGTCGACGAGGGTCTGGGTGAGGGGCACGAGCCGTTCGACGTTCTTCTTCAGTTCGCCGCGGTTGTCCTTGATGAAGGTCTTGACCCGGGCGAGGGCCTTGCCGAGCTCCTTGAGGGCGCCGGTGAGGTCGTCCTTGTTCTCGGCGAAGTAGCCGACGACCTCGTCCAGGCGTTCCTGCGCGGTGCGGACGTCGCCGTCCTTCTTCTTGAGCATGGTGGTGAAGGTCTGGAGCTGTCCCAGGCTGGTGAAGAGCTGCTCGCTGCTGCCGTCGAGGGTCTTGGCGGCCTTGCCGAACTCCTCGATGGAGGTGCCGATGGAGGCGCCGTTGCCCTTGAGGTTCTTCGCGCCGGTGTCCAGGAGTGCGGACAGGGCTCCGGCGGAGTTGGCGCCGTCCGGGCCGAGGGCCTTGCTCAGGTCGGTGATCGAGTCGTAGAGCTGGTCGATCTCGACGGGGACGCGGTTGCGGGAGGCCGGCAGTTCGGCGCCTTCGGCGAGGGCGGGGCCGGTGCTGTAGGCGGGGGTGAGCTGGACGTAGCGGTCGGCGACGATGCTCGGGGCGACGACGACGGCCCGGGCGTCGGCGGGGACGCGGACGCCCTCGTCGAGGTGGAGCCGGACGCGGACGCGGGTGCCCTGCGGTTCGACGGACTCGACCTCTCCGACCCGGACGCCGAGGACGCGCAGGTCGGAGCCGGCGTAGACGCCGACCGTCCGGTCGAAGTAGGCGGTGACGCGGGTGCCGTCGGGTTCGAGGACGCGTACGGCGACGAATCCGCAGGCGGCGAGCACCACGAGGGCGAGTCCGGCGGCGAGGGGCGTTCTGGGCTTGGTCATCGTTCACCGCTCCCCTTGGCCGTCGCCGTCTGTTTCGGCGGCAGGCATCCGGTCGTGGGCTGCGAGGCTTCGGGCAGGTAGGTCCGGGGCACCACGCCGCACAGGTAGCTGTCGAACCAGCGGCCGCTGCCGAGGGTGTTGCCGACGAGCCGGTAGTACGGGCCGACGAGCGCGAGGGTCCGGTCGAGCTTGCCGCTGTTCTTCTCCAGGACCTCGGTGACGCGGCCGAGGGACTTGAGGGTCGGGCCGAGCTGCCGGTCGTTGTCGCCGACGAGGCCGCCGAGCTGGGTGCCCAGCTCCCTGCTGCCCTTGAGGAGGGCGCGGATGGCGTCGCGGCGCTTCCTGAGCTCCCCGAGCAGCGAGCCGCCGTCCTCGATGAGCGTCTCGAAGCTGGACTTCCTGTCCTCCAGGGTCTTGGTGAACTTCTTGCTGTTCTCCAGGAGGCGGGCGAGTTCGGCGTCGCGCTTGGAGACGGTCCTCGACAGTTCGGAGAGGCCGGTGGCGGCGTTGCGGACGTGCGGCGGGGAGTTCTTGAAGGTGTCGGAGATCGTCGCGAAGCTGTCCGCGAGCTTCTTCGTGTCGAGGGCGTCGACGGTGCCGCTGAGGTCCTGGAAGGCCTGCGTCACGTCGTACGGGGAGGTGGTGCGGGACTGCGGGATGCGGGCCGCGGGGTCCTGGGGGGCGGAGCCCAGGGGGTCGAGCGCCAGGTACTTCTCGCCCAGGAGGGTCTTGATGGCGATGGCGGCGGTCGACCGGTCGCCGACCCAGGCGTCGCCGACCTCGAACGTGACCTTGACCTTGGGTCCGTCGAGGGCGACGCCGGTGACCTCGCCGACCTTGACGCCGGCGACGCGCACCTCGTCGCCCTCGTCGAGTCCGGCGGCCTCGGTGAAGTCGGCGCTGTAGGCGGTGTCGCCGCCGACGAGGGGAAGGCGTTCCACGTTGTAGGCGAGGGCGGCGAGGAGGGCCAGGAGAAGGAGTCCGACGACGGCGACGGCGACGGGGCTGCGCTCCTTGACCGGCTTGAGCAGGGGGCGGGGGCTCATCCGCGGCACCTCGATTCGGTCACGGTGACGCCGGTCGGCGGCTCGGAGCCGTCGGAGGTGCCCACGCCGCTCACGCGCGCCTCGCAGAGGTAGAGGTTGAACCACGACCCGTACGAGGAGAGGCGGGCCAGGGCGGTCAGCTTGGCGGGGGTGTTGGCGAGGAAGGACTCGATGCGGGGGGTGTGGTCGCCGAGGGTCCCGGAGAGCCGGCCCAGTTCGCGGATGTCCTGCTTGAGGGGGGCGCGCGCTTCCTGGAACAGTCCGGCGGTCGTGGTGGTGAGGTCGCCGATGGCCCGGACGGCCTGGCCGAGGGGTTCGCGGTCGGCGTTGAAGCCGGTGACGAGCTTCTGGAGGGTGACGACGAGGTCCTCGAAGCCGGCCTCGCGGTTGTTGAGGGTGGTCAGGACGGTGTTGAGGTGGGTGACGACCTGGCCGACGACCTCGTCCTTGGCGGCGACGGTCTTCGTGAGGGAGCCGATGTGCCGCAGGAGGCTGTCGACGGTGCCGCTCTCGCCCTGGAGGACCTGGACGAGGGAGCCGGCGAGGTCGTTGACGTCGGCGGGCGAGAGGCCCTCGAAGAGCGGTTTGAAGCCGTTGAACAGCAGGGTGAGGTCGAGTGCGGGCGTGGTGCGCTCCAGCGGGATGGTCTCCCCGGACTGGAGGGTGCCGGACAGGTCGCCGCTGCCCCGGTCGAGGGAGACGTACCGCTGGCCGACCATGTTGAGGTACTTCACGGCGGCGGTCGCGGAGCGGGGCAGGGTGCGGTCCTCGCGGACGGTGAAGGTGACCTGGGCGGTGCGCCGTTCGACGACGCGCACGTCGGTCACCTCGCCGACCTCGACCCCGGCGATGCGGACGGAGTCGCCTTCCACGAGTCCGGTGACGTCGGTGAACAGCGCCTTGTACGAGAGGGTGGCGGAGCCGACCCCGGTGTTGGCGATGCTGAAGCCGAGGACGGTGGTGGCGAGCGCCGTGACCAGGACGAACACGAGGGACTTCAGGACCGTTCCGGTCAGGCCGCGCCGTCGCGTGTGGGCGGGTGGCGTCGTCATCGGAGGGTCACCTCCGCTCCGCGGAAGGCGGGTCCGGCGAGGAGGCTGCTCCAGTCCGGCAGGTCGCCGGGCCGTTTCTTCGCGGCGGGGGCGAGGAGTTCGTTGACGAGGTCGTTCTCCTGCGGGGAGTTGGCGGGCCCGAGGTCCTGGTCGGCGGAGGCGGCGGCCCGGGCCGCGGGGGCGACGGGGGCGCCGAGGTAGGGCACGGGGTGGCAGCGCGGGCCGCCGCCGGAGCCGTAGGAGGGGGTGTCGCGGCCGGGGACGTAGGCGCCGCGCGCGGGCACGGCGGTGACGTTCACGTGGAGTCCGGGCCGGTTCGTGCCCTTGCCGAGCGCCTTGTCCATGGCGGGGACGAACTGGGCGAGGGTGCGCAGGGTGCAGGGGAAGGACGGGGAGTACTCGGCGAGCAGTTCCAGGGTGGGCCTGCTCGTGGCGCTGAGCCGGATGATGTTGTCCTTGTTCTGGCGCAGGAAGGCGGTCAGGTCCTGGGCCGTGCGGGTGGTGGCGCCGAGGGTGCCGGACAGTTCGGCCTCCTTCTCGGCGAGGGTGCCGCTGGTGGTGGTGAAGTCGGTGAGCGCGGTGACGATGTCCGGGGCGGCGTCCGCGTAGAGGTGGCTGACCTTCACGAGTTCTTTCAGGTCGCGGTTGAGGGCGGGCAGGTGGGGGTTGAACTCGCGCAGGTGGGCGTCGAGTTGGGTGAGGGTGTCGCCGAGCCGGTCGCCGCGGCCCTCCAGGGCCCTGGAGACGGCGGAGAGGGTCGCCGAGAGCTTCTGCGGCTGGACGGCGGTCAGCAGCGGCAGGACGTTGTCGAGGACCTGCTGGAGTTCGACGGCGTTGCCGGAACGGTCCTCGGGGATGACGGCACCGGGGCCCAGCGGCTTCGTCGAGGGGTTGCCGGGCGGTACGAGGGCCACGAACCGCTCGCCGAAGAGCGTGGTGGGCAGCATCTGGGCGCGTACGTCGGAGGGGACGTGGTCCAGGGCGCCGGGCCGCATGGCGAGGGTGAGCCGGGCCCCGGCGCCGGTGGAGTCGATGGCGCGGACCTCGCCGACGACGACGCCGCGCAGCTTCACCTCGGCGCCGAGGTGCATCTCGTTGCCGACGCTGCCGGTCTCGACGACGACCGGGTCGGAGTCGGTGAAGCGCTTCTCGTAGACGGCGACCGCCAGCCAGGCGAGCAGGGCGGGCACCAGCAGGAAGACGACGCCGGCGGACCGGCGGCGCAGGGTCTGGCCTCGTGGATCGCTCATCTCACCCCGCCACCTTCACGGTCGTGGTCGCGCCCCAGAGGGCCAGCGACAGGAAGAAGTCGGTGACGCTGATCAGCACGATGGCGTTGCGCACGGAGCGGCCGACGGCGATGCCGACGCCGGCGGGGCCGCCGGAGGCGCGGAAGCCGTAGTAGCAGTGGGCGATGATCACCATCACACTGAAGATCAGCACCTTGAGCACCGACAGGAGGACGTCCGTCGGTGACAGGAAGAGGTTGAAGTAGTGGTCGTAGGTCCCCGCCGACTGCCCGTTGAAGAGGACCGTGATGTAGCGGGAGGCCAGGTAGGAGGAGAGCAGGCCGATCGCGTAGAGCGGGACGATGGCGACGACGCCGGCGATGATGCGGGTGGTGACCAGGTACGGCATGGAGCGGATGCCCATGCCTTCGAGGGCGTCGACTTCCTCGTTGATGCGCATGGCGCCGAGCTGGGCGGTGAACCCGGCGCCGACGGTCGCGGAGAGGGCGAGTCCGGCGACGAGCGGGGCGATCTCCCGGGTGTTGAAGTAGGCGGAGACGAAGCCGGTGAAGGCGGCGGTGCCGATCTGTTCGAGGGCCGCGTGGCCCTGGAGGCCGACGACGGTGCCGGTGAAGAGGGTCATCGCGACCATCACGCCGATGGTGCCTCCGATGACGCCGAGGCCGCCGGAGCCGAAGGCGACCTCGGCGAGCAGCCGCTGCACCTCCTTGAGGTAGCGACGCAGGGTCCGCGGGATCCAGAGCAGGGCCCGGACGTAGAACAGGAGTTGGTCGCCGGAGCGGTCGAGCCAGACGAACGGGGAGGCCATCGGCCTCAGCCTCCCTTCGGCGGGACGATCTGCAGGTAGATGCCCGTCAGCACCATGTTCACGAAGAACAGCAGCAGGAAGGTGATGACGACGGACTGGTTGACGGCGTCGCCGACGCCCTTGGGGCCGCCGCGGGGGTTGAGTCCCCGGTAGGCGGCGACGATGCCCGCGATGAACCCGAAGATCAGGGCCTTGAGTTCGCTGATGTAGAGGTCGGGCAGCTGGGCGAGGGCGGAGAAGCTGGCGAGGTAGGCGCCGGGGGTGCCGTCCTGGAGGACGATGTTGAAGAAGTAGCCGCCCAGGGTGCCGACGACGGAGACCATGCCGTTGAGGAGCACGGCGACCGCCATGGTGGCGAGGACGCGCGGGACGACCAGGCGCTGGACGGGCGAGACGCCCATGACCTCCATGGCGTCGAGCTCCTCGCGGATCGTGCGGGAGCCGAGGTCGGCGCAGATGGCGGAGCCGCCGGCGCCGGCGATCAGGAGGGCGACGATGAGGGGGCTGGCCTGCTGGATGACGGCGAGGACGCTGGCGCCGCCGGTGAAGGACTGGGCGCCGAGCTGCTGGGTGAGCGAGCCGACCTGGAGGGCGATCACGGCGCCGAACGGGATCGAGACGAGCGCGGCCGGCAGGATGGTGACGCTCGCGACGAACCAGAACTGCTCGATGAACTCCCGGAACTGGAAGGGGCGTCGGAAGACGGCCCTGCTCACCTCGGCGGCGAGGGCGAAGAGGCGGCCGGTCTGCCGCAGCGCGCCGGTGATCACGAGCCGCTCCCGGCGGCCGGCATGCGCAGGGTGGGCGCCCCGGCGTTTCGCGCGTAGGTGTCCTGGATGGCGGCGCGGGCGGCGGGCGGCAGCCGGTCGAGCATGCCGAGGACGCGTTCCCTGCGCCGTGTGACGGCGGCGCGGGGCGGCAGGCCGGGCGAGGGCTCCAGCTGCGGGACGATGACGCGGGGCGCGTGGGTCCGTGCGCCTCCGGCGCTGTCCGCCTCGGCGGCGAGGGTGGCGGCGTCCTTCTCCTCGGACATGCCGATGGGGCCTTCGCGGCGGCCGGCGAGGAACTGGGTGACGACCGGTTCGTCGCTGGTGAGGAGGACTTCGCGGGGGCCGAAGGTGACGAGGTTGCGCCGGAAGAACATCCCCATGTTGTCGGGGACGGTGGCGGCGATGTCCAGGTTGTGGGTGACGATGAGCATCGTCGCGTCGATCCGCGCGTTGAGGTCGATGAGGAGCTGGGACAGGTAGGCGGTGCGGACGGGGTCGAGTCCGGAGTCCGGTTCGTCGCACAGGACGATCTGCGGGTCGAGGACGAGGGCGCGGGCGAGGCCGGCGCGCTTGCGCATGCCGCCGCTGATCTCGCCCGGCAGTTTCCCCTCGGCGCCGAGGAGGCCGACGAGTTCGATGCGCTCCATGACGATGCGCCGGATCTCCGACTCCCGCTTGCGGGTGTGTTCGCGCAGCGGGAAGGCGATGTTGTCGAAGAGGGTCATGGAGCCGAAGAGGGCCCCGTCCTGGAACATGAGGCCGAAGAGCTTGCGGGTCTCGTAGATGTCGCGTTCGGGGCTGCTGACCATGTCGACCCCGTTGATGAGGACACGGCCCCGCTGGGGTTTCAGCAGTCCGATGAGCGATTTCAGGAAGACCGTCTTGCCGGTTCCGGAAGGGCCGAGCATCACGCTCACCTCTCCGGCCGGCAATGTCAGCGTCACGTCCTGCCAGATGTTCTGCTTGCCGAAGGACATGGTCAGACCCTCAACGACTACTTCGATTCCCATACCACCTCCAGCAGGCGTGAGTCGGGGCGCGCGCCGCGGGCGCACGTTAAGTCGGTGCGGATCACCGGGACAATAGGCGCGTCGCCGCGATCCTTGATCCATTGCTGTTCTTGTCACCGCGGAGACAAAGACCGGATCGGTTTTTGTCTCCGCCGAGACACAACGGGCGTCGCTTCTCCTCAGGGCCCGGCGAGCGGGTCTCCGTCGGCGGAGTCGCACCCCGGTGCGGTGCTCGGACCGGCCCATGAGCCCGCGCCGACCTGCGACTGAGCGCCGCCCGGGGAACGTTACGGCTGAGTAACCTCCCGGGGCAATACCGGGTCCCGAGTTTTCGGAAGACGGGGAAGAACGGCCTGATATTTGTCATCGGGGAAACAGAGCCGCTCTCCGACTTGTCACCGGGAAGAGCGAATACAGGCCCCTCCGGGGCTTCCGGGGCTGCTGCGAAGCGGCTTGATCCCACCCCTCGGGCGATCGATCATTATTGTCGACATTGCGCACTCCGGAACCAAGGCGATTCCCGCTACCGCTCACCCACTTGACAGGCAATGGGACAACTTCAAAGAATCATGGACTTCGCCATTGTTCAGCTAAGTTTCCCGCAAGTAACGTCAGGTTTCGCAGCCCGGGAATCCCGTGCCGCCGGCCGCTCGTCCCCCTCCACCGCGGCCACCCTCTGCTGGTCAATCCCCAAGGAGAGTCCCAGAGCCATGAAGAAGCCCATCAGAAAGCTCGCCGTCGTCGCCGGTGGCGCCTCCGCCGCGTTCGCCCTCGCGGTGTCCCCGGCCTCGGCCGTGCCGTCGACGGTCTGGACCGTCAGCCCGGCGCCGTCGCCCGTCGCCGCCTCCGCGACGAACAGCGGGAACATCGTGCTGAGCGTCAACGGCATCGCCATGACGTGTACGAAGTCGACCGCCACGGCCTCGATGTCGAGCGCCACGGGCAACCCGGCGACCGTCGCCTCCATCAGCGCCATCGCCTTCGGCGCCTCCGGCGCCCCCTGCACCAGCGTCCTGGGCAACGTGACCACCGTCGCGACCACCCCCTGGACCATCGTGGCGCAGGACTACACCGCCGGGACCGGGGTCACCAAGGGCTACGTCGGGAACGTCGACGCCAAGGTGACCGTGGGCGCCTGCGTCTTCCGCGTCACGGGCAAGGCGTCCGGCACGTACACCAACTCGACGGGCAAGCTCTCCGTCAACAGCCTCGCCGGCGAACTGACCGTCGTCTCGTCGACCGGTTGCGGCAGCGCCGTCCCGGTCGGCGCCAAGCCGACCTTCAAGGGCGACTACCTCGTCAAGAAGACGGGCACCACCGTCATCCCGACGATCGTCGGCTCCAACCCGTAAGGCGTTCCCTCCGCGTCCGCCCGGCCGGCGACCCCGGCCGGGCGGGCGCGGGCTGTCCGCGCACCCCGCCGCCCTTCCCCTCCGCTCCCGCGGGCGGGGGGCGACGACCACCGAGGAGAGTCCCGTACCGTGAAGAAGCCGATCAGGAAGTGCGGCGTCGCCGCCGGAGCGGCCGCGGCCGCGTTCGTCCTCGCGGCGGCCCCGGCCTCGGCGGCCCCCTCGACCGTCTGGACCGTCGGTCCGTCACCGGTCGGCGTCTCCGCGACGAACGGCGCGAACGTCGTCATGCTCGTCGAACTCGTCAAGGACAACGGCATCGCCGTGACGTGCTCGCGGTCGTCCTTCTCGGGCGGCCTGCGGAGCGCCACCGGCAACCCCGCGACCGTCGGCACCGTCGACTCCTTCGTGTTCGGGGCCCCCGGCGTGCCCTGCAGCAGCGTGCTCGGCACCATGAGCTTCGCTCCCACCACCCCCTGGACCCTCGTCGCCCGGGACCACAACGCCTCCACCGGCGTCACCAGGGGCCACCTCGGCGACGTCGACACCCGGGTCACCTGGGGCGCCTGCGTCTTCCGCGTCCGCGGGACGATACCCGTCACCTACACCAACGCGACGGGCAGGCTGGCCCTCGCCGGCACGACCGGCGGTCTGACCGTCGTCTCGCAGACCAACTGCGGTGAAGCCGCCCCGGTCGGCGCCAGTCTGATCGTCAAGGCCGACTACCTGCTCAAGAAGACGGGCACCGCCACCGTTCCGACGATCGTCGGCTCCCACCCGTAAGGATGCGGCTTCCCGCCTGCGCGGGCCGGCCGCGCCCCGCGCCGGCCCCTCCTCCCGTCGGCACCCAACGACCCGAGCGGAGCACCCAGATGAGAGGCACCGGGCCCACCACCCGATCCCCCCGCGCCCGCGCGCGCGGCGCGACGATCGCCGCGTTCGTGGCGCTCGCCCCCCTGCTCCCGGCCTCGGCCGTCGCCGTGGGGACGCTGGAGGTCGACACCGCGCTGCCCTACGTCTGCACCCTGCCTTCGGGACAGCAGCCCGCGACGGTACGGATCACGGCGGCCTTCCCCGAACGGGCGGCCGTGGGCGAGGAGATACATCCCACCGACGTCACCACGACGGTGGAACTCCCCGCCGGGGCCGTGGCCGACCTCACCGCGCTCAAGGCCGCCACCGTACGGGCGGAGACGCGGCTCACGGTCGGCGTGGCCCAGCGGGAGCAGCGCGCGGAAGCCGTGTGGAGCGGTACGTCGCAGCCCGTCGCCGTGCCCGCCGAAGGGCCCCTCGTGCTCACCACGACCGGGGACGTCCCCTTCCTGACGACGGACGTCCCCGGCGATCTGGCCCTCGTCGCCGGGGCGTTCGCCGTCGACCTCGCCCCGAGCACGGCCGACGGCGCGGCCACCACCCCCGCGTCCCTCTCCGTCACCTGCGCCCCCGGCCCGGACGCCGGGGAGCGCACGCGGCTCGTCACCCTCCCGGTCGGCGCGGACGCCCCCACCGCGGAACCGACCTCCCCTCCCACGTCATCGGCCGTCCCCTCGCCGTCCGCCCCCTCGTCCGGTCCGCCCACGCCGCCGCTCCCGGCGGACCGGACGGCCCCGGCGAAGCCGGAGGCCGCGAACGGGACGAGCGGGGCCCCGAAGGGTCCGCAGGTCGGACGGCGGGCGGACGAGAGCGCGACGGCGGCCGACGGGACCGCGTCCTCCGCACCGGCGGCCCGGCCGGCCGCGCCCCCCTGCCTGACCGAGAATCCGACGCCCATGTCGCTGTCCGCCTACGTCACCGGCTACACCAACGTGCGGAAACTGAAAGGCGCCTCGCTCCTCCCGCTGTCCTGCATGCTGATCGAACAGGGCCTCTCGGGGGAGCCGCCCTACCCCGCCCCACCGGGCGAGATCAACTTCTTCGTCCCGTCGACGGCCAACCTGTCCTACCAGGGGCGCAAACAGACCCCGCCCTTCACCTCCACCTTCCTGACCTTCGACTTCCAGCCGGTCACGGCGACCATGGTCCTGGAACAGACCGGTCCCATCACGGTCGAAGCGCTCCTGCGCATCTTCCTGTCGGACTTCTCGAACTTCACGGAGACCGTGGTCCGGGCACCGCTCGTCCTGCGCGTCCTCGACGTCAAGGTCAACGGCGTCGAACTGGACGTGGGCCCCTCCTGCCGTACGGCGCAGCCGCTCACCTCCACCGATCCCGACCCCGCCCGGCACCCGGGGAAGCATCTGGTGCTCCTGGGGAAGGGACGACTCGTCAACGGCACCGACGCCGTCGGCTACCTGGTCTCCAGTGGCGGCCCGCTCACCGGCGAGACGACCATTCCGGCCTTCGAGGGCTGCGGTGCCGGCGGAGAGGACCTCGACCGGCTCCTCACCGCCTCCATCTCCGGTCCCGGCAACTACGTGAAGCAGATCCAGGGCCAGACCTGTGCCGTCGACCCCAACGCCTGGAACCCGCTCGAGTGCACCGAGGACTCCCAGCCCCTCGTGATCCCCAAGCCCGAGCGCTGACCCGCCCCCGCCCCGTCCCGTTCCCCTTCCGCCAGAAAGGCCTCCGCCATGCCCCTCGTCCCCACCCGCACGAAGCTGGCCACCGTCTCCGCCCTCACCGCCCTCGGCGCCTTCGCCTCCATGGGCACGGCGACCGCCGCCGTCCCCGAACTGAACGGCGGTTGGGCCCCGTCCACCCGCTGCCCCGTCGACGCCCCGGCGATGCTCGCCACCGACGGCCTCGACAGGACGCCGCAGTGCGTCGCCTCCTTCTCGCTCAGCGGCTCCATCAAGCTGGGTAAGACGACGGTGAACACCGGGAAGACCAACCTCCAGATCGGCGCCATCCAGAACGCCGACGGCACCAGCACGGTCGTCGCCCCGCCGTCCGGCGCGATCATCGCCGACTCCGCCACCGTCCCCGGCGGCCTGCTCGGCCTGATGTGTCCGAGCGACATCCCGTTCATCACCAGCATCTGCAAGCAGCTGACCGACGGGAAGCTCAACAAGATCACCGCCACCCTGGAGTCGGTCGGCACCCCCTCGGACTTCGACCAGATCGCGGGCGTCCTCACCGACCAGCCGATCGTCACCCTCCCGGTCCGGATCCACCTGGAGAACCCGTTCCTCGGCAGCAACTGCTACATCGGGACGAAGGAGAAGCCGATCCTCCTGCGCCCGCGCAACTTCACCGCGCCCGAGTTCGGCCTGGACCGCTTCAGCGCCGACGGCACCCCGAACGAGGAGGGCGACATCAGCCGCATCAACCTCCTCGGCTCCACCCAGGGCGACAACACCTTCGCCGTCCCCGGCGCCAGCGGCTGCGGCCTCGGGCTGCTCGGCCTGATCGACGGCGCGGTCAACCTCAAGACGGGCCTGCCCTCCCCCGCCGGGAAGAACAGCCTCGTCCTCAACAACACCCAGACCTACCTGACCGGCCTGTACGCGCCCGGGGTCGTCGCCCCCGACGCCGGGAAGGTCTTCTCCCAGAGCTGGCACTCCGCCGTCAAGTAACGGCCACCCAGGGGCGATTACCGGCCTAGTCGGCGGTGCGCGCCCTCCCGGGGACGCCAACTCCTGCGCAAGTTGTGTACAGCAACGAGCAGGTGTCCTAGCTTCAGCAGTCCCCGCAGGTACGCACCTGACGGCCGTGGCGGCGCCCCGTACTCCGGGCGGGGCGCCGCACCGCCGTTCCCCCACCGGTCGCGCAGAAGAGCAAGGGATCGGTCCATGCCCGCTATCGCACAGTCGCCGAGCGTCGGTGAGCCCCTCGACCCGCTGCCCCGGGAGTTCGCCGATCTGATGAGGCCGGAGATCCCCGGTCTCATCAAGGAGATCGGGGTGGAGGTCCAGCGGACCTACCCCGTGTACGCCCACCTCTTCAACGGGCCCCACTCGGACGCGATCCGCCAGGGCGTGGAGCAGGCCCTGGCGGCCTTCGTGGACCGGGTCGCCGACCCGGGGACGAACTCGGCCGTCCGCGACGAACTGCTGCGCAAGTTCGGCCGGGTGGAGGCCTACGAGGGCCGCGACCTGGACACCCTGCAGGGCGCCTACCGCCTCGGCGCCCGCATCGCGCTGCGCCGGGCCAAGAGCATCGGGCGCACGTACAACCTCTCCCCCACCCTCATCCTGGCCTTCGCGGACGCCCTCTTCGCCTACGTCGAGGAGCTGGAGGCGCTCTCCCGCGAGGGGTACGTCATGGTCCAGGGGCGCGCGATGTCGGACACGGCGGCGCTGCGCAGACAGCTCCTCCACCTCGTCCTCGCCGGTCCGCCGCTGCCCCGGACGACCATCGCCGAGCTGTGCCGGGAGTCCTCCTGGGAACTGCCCTCCGAGTGCACCATGGTCGCGTTACGGGCCCCGGTCGCCGAACTCGTCCAGGCCGGCCTCGACCGGGACGTCCTCGCCGACCTCAGCCTCCCCCAGCCGCATCTGCTCATCCCCGGCCCGCTCACCGCCGAGCGCCTCGCGATGCTCGAAGCCGCCCTGGCCGGCACCCCCGCCGTCGTCGGTCTGACCGTGCCGCCGCCGCAGGCCGCCCACTCCATCCGCTGGGCGCGGCGCGTCCTCCAGCTCATCGACGACGGCGTCGTGCCGGACGCGCCCCTGGTGCGCTGCGAGGACCACCTGACAACGTTGTGGCTGCTCTCCGACCCGGCGCTCGTCCACCACCTCGCCGCGCGCGAACTGGCCCCGCTCGACGGCCTGTCCGGCAGCCGGCGCGACCGGCTGATCGAGACCCTGCGCGTCCACGTCTCCACCCGGGCCCCGGCCGAGCAGGTCGGCGAGATGCTGGGCGTGCACGCCCAGACGGTCCGCTACCGCCTGCGGAACCTGGACAACCACTTCGGCGACCGGCTCCTCGATCCCGACCACCGCTTCGCCCTCGAAGCGGTCCTGCGCTCGCTGCACCTCCGCGACGGAAAGCGGAAGGACTGAGTCCGGACCGAGATCGTTCTCGTACGACCTCCATGTGATCGGATGGAGGTCATGAACGATCGGACCCTGTACCTGTTCAGCAGTGCCGCACCACCCGTCTTCGACGTCGCCCGGGTCGTCGAGGAGGCGCAGGCCGACGGCTGGGACGTGTGCCTCGGCCTCACGCCGACGGCCGCCCGCTGGCTCGCCGGCTCCCTCGACGGCCTCGCCGCCCTCACCGGGCACCCCGTGCGCTGGGACCACCCGTTCCCCGGCCAGCCGGACGCATGGCCGGAGCCGGACGCGATCGTGGTGGCGCCGGCCACCTTCAACACGGTCAACCGGTGGGCGCTCGGGCTCACGGACACGTGGCTCGTCGCGGTGGCGACCGAGGGCACGGGGAAGCGGATCCCCACGGCGGTGATGCCGTGCGTGAACTCCGCGTACGCCGCGCACCCCCGGTTCGACCTGTCCCTGGACATCCTGCGCGGCGCCGGGGTGCGGGTCCTGTACGGCGAGGGAGGGTTCGTGCCGTACGGGCCCGGCCCGGAGGACCCGGTGGCCTACCCGTGGCGGACCGCCCTCGACGCGGTCGCGGACGTGCTCCGGCCGGTCTGACGCGCCCACCCCGCGCCCCGGAGAGGGGTGCGGGGCGGACACGCGCTCCGGCGACCTGACTTACTTGGCGATCGTCCGGCTGATGACCAGGCGCTGGATCTCGCTGGTGCCCTCGAAGATGGTGTAGATGGCGGCGTCGCGGTGCATGCGCTCCACCGGGTACTCGCGGGTGTAGCCGTTGCCGCCGAGGATCTGGATGGCCTGGGCGGTGACCTCCTTGGCGACCTCGCTGGCGTACAGCTTGGACATGGAGCCCTCGGCCGAGGTGAAGGGCTTGCCGGCCGTCGCCATCCAGGAGGCGCGCCAGACCAGGAGGCGGGCCGCGTCGATCCGGGTGGCCATGTCGGCGAGCTGGAAGGCGACGCCCTGGTTCTCGATGATCGGGCGGCCGAACTGGACGCGGGTCTTCGCGTAGTCGAGGGCCACCTCGTACGCGGCGCGGGCGGTGCCCACGGCCATGGCGCCGACGGCGGGGCGGGAGGCCTCGAAGGTGGCCATCGCGGCGTTCTTCACTCGCTCGCCGCCCGCCTTCGCCTTCTCCCGGGCGCGGGCGAGGCGCTCGTCGAGCTTGTCCTTGCCGCCCAGGAGGCAGTGGCCGGGGATCCGGACGTCCTCCAGGACGACCTCGGCGGTGTGGGAGGCCCGGATGCCGTGCTTCTGGAACTTCTGGCCCTGGGAGAGGCCGGGGGTGTTCGGCGGCACGATGAAGGAGGCGTGGCCCTTGGAGCCGAGCTCCGGGTCGACGACGGCGACGACGACGTGGACGTTGGCGATGCCGCCGTTGGTCGCCCAGGTCTTGGTGCCGTTGAGGACCCACTCGTCCTTGGCCCCGTCGTAGACGGCCCGGGTGCGCATGGAGGCGACGTCCGAGCCGGCGTCGGGCTCGGAGGAGCAGAAGGCGGCGACCTTGACGTCGTTCGCGTCGCCGTACATCTGCGGGACCCAGGTGCCGATCTGCTCCTCGGTGCCGTTGGCGAGGACGCCGACGGCGGCGAGGCCGGTGCCGACGATGGAGAGGGCGATGCCCGCGTCGCCCCAGAAGAGCTCCTCCATCGTCATGGGGATGCCGAGGCCGGTCGGGTCGAAGAACTGCTGGGCGTAGAAGTCGAGGGAGTAGATTCCGAGCTTGGCCGCCTCCTGGATGATCGGCCAGGGGGTCTCCTCACGCTCGTCCCACTCGGCGGCGGCGGGACGCATGACGTCGGCCGCGAAGCCGTGGAGCCAGTCGCGCACCTGCTTCTGGTCCTCGTTGAGTTCGAACGTGAACTCGCCCATTTTCCCTCCCAGCATTATGTTACTTGCGGTAACAGCAGTCTGTTACCGCCGGGTAAGGACTGTCAACCTGCGCGGAGGCGGCCCGGCCCGACCGGCACCGGGACCGGACCGGGTGTTACGTTGCGACGGCCCGACAAGCACAGCACACAGCACCGCCGGACCGCCGGGCGCGGAACGGCGGGATCGAGACCGTACGGCCGGGGAGACAGGCACATGGACATCGCGCACCGGACCACCGACCAGCAGACGCCCGCCGAGCAGCGGCGGCGCGAACTGCTGGAGGCGGCGGACCGGGTGGTGCTCCGGGACGGCCCCAAGGCCTCCATGAACGCGATCGCGGCCGAGGCCGGCATCACCAAGCCGATCCTCTACCGCCACTTCGGCGACAAGGGCGGTCTCTACCGCGCCCTCGCCACCCGGCACACCGACGCGCTCCTCGACGCGCTGCGGGCCGCGCTCGACGCCCCCGCCGACCGCCGCCGCCGGGTCGAGGCCACCCTCGACACCTACCTCGCCTCGATCGAGGCGATGCCGCAGGTCTACCGCTTCCTCATGCACCCGGCCGAGGAGCCCCACCAGAACGAGCAGGGCTTCGACGTCGGCCGCCACTCGGCCCCGCTCCTCCGCCGCATGGGCGAGGAGCTCGGCCAGGTCATCGCCGAACGCGTCGACCTGGGCCCCGCCGCCGAGGCACAGGCCCGGATCTGGGGCCACGGCATCGTCGGCATGATGCACGCGGCCGGCGACTGGTGGCTCGGCGAACGCCCCTGCTCCCGCGCCGAGCTCGTCCGCAGCCTGGCCGACCTCCTCTGGGGCCGCCTGGCCGAGGCCGACGACCGCGCGGACGGACCGGGCTTCTAGGGGGTGTCTCAGCCCCGGAGCGCCGAGACCCCACCGCCCCACGGCTGCTTGCGGACCGCCCGCAGCAGACGTGATCTGCGCCACCCCGTGACGTGGTCCGCGTAGACCCCGCCCGTCAGGTGGTCGGCCTCGTGCTGGAGGCAGCGGGCGAAGAACCCCGTGCCCTCGACCCGCACCGGCGCCCCGTCCAGATCCACGCCCTCCACCACCGCGCGGTCGAACCGGGGCGTCGGGGCCTCCAGGCCCGGCAGGGAGAGACACCCTTCCGGCCCCCTGACCACGTCTCCGTCCGCCTCCACCAGGCGCGGGTTCACCACGTGCCCCAGATGGCGGACCTCCTCGTCGTCGGGGCAGTCGTACACGAAGACCCGCAGGCCCACGCCCACCTGGTTCGCCGCCAGCCCCACCCCGTTCGCCGCGTACATCGTGGCGAACATGTCCTCGACGAGCCGGGCCAGTTGGGGGCCGAAGTCGGTGACGGGCTCACAGGGCGCGTGCAGCACGGGATCGCCGAGCAGGGTCATCGCTCGGACCAGGCCGGAACTGCCGGGGATGGGGCGGTTTCGCATGCCGGTAAGGGTACGGTCCGCCGTGACCTGCCTGTTTCGTACGATCGCTCGGCGGTGCCGCTGTTCGGGCTCCTGGCCGGATCTCGATAGGCTGAGCCCGGACCGACGCGAGGAGGAACAGGAACGATGTCAGGACACCCCGGTAATCCAGAGCCGCTGTCGCCGCGCGCCAAGCTGGCCGTGACGGCGGGCAGGGCCGCGGCCGCGGTGTCGCGGGCGGCAGGGCGCGGCAGCGGATCGGTGATCGGCGGCCGGGTGGCGCTGAAGCTCGACCCCGACCTCCTCGGGCGCCTCGCCCAGCACCTGGACGTCGTCCTGGTGTCGGCGACCAACGGCAAGACGACCACGACCCGGCTGATCGCGGAGGCGCTGCGCGCCGCGGGCCCCGTCGTCTCGAACGCCCTGGGCGCGAACATGCCCGCGGGCATCACCTCGGCGCTCGCCGGCGGCTCGGAGTCCAGGTACGGCGTGATCGAGGTCGACGAGAAGTACCTCGCGGGCGTCGCCCGGGACACCACGCCCAAGGCGATCGCGCTGCTCAACCTCTCCCGCGACCAGCTCGACCGCGCCGCCGAGACCCGGATGCTCGCCGAGAAGTGGCGCGAGGGCCTCAACGGCACCAAGGCCGTGGTCATCGCCAACGCCGACGACCCGCTGATCGTGTGGGCCGCCTCCTCCTCCCCCAACGTGGTGTGGGTCGCCGCGGGCCAGGAGTGGAAGGACGACGCCTGGTCGTGCCCCGCCTGCGGCGGCGTCATGCAGCGCCCCGGCGACGACTGGTTCTGCGGCGAGTGCGGCTTCCGGCGTCCCGCGCCGAGCTGGGCGCTCAGCGGCGACCACGTGCTCGACCCGCACGGCTCGGCCTGGCCGATCCGCCTCCAGCTCCCCGGCCGCGCCAACAAGGCGAACGCCACCACCTCGGCCGCCGTCGCCGCCGTCTTCGGGGTGCCGCCGCAGGTGGCCCTGGAGCGCATGTACCAGGTGCAGGCCGTCGCCGGCCGCTACGACGTGGTCTCCTTCCAGAACCGCGACCTGCGTCTGCTCCTCGCGAAGAACCCGGCCGGCTGGCTGGAGACGTTCTCGCTCATCGACGGCCCGCCCGCCCCGGTGATCCTCTCCGTCAACGCGCGCGGCGCCGACGGCACGGACACCTCCTGGCTGTGGGACGTCGACTACGGCCGGCTCGCCGGCCACCCGATCATGGTGATCGGCGACCGCCGGCTCGACCTGGCGGTCCGCCTGGAGGTCGCGGGCGTGGACTTCCGCGTCTGCGACACCCTCGACGAGGCCGTCGCGATGGCCCCGCCCGGGCAGATCGAGCTGATCGCCAACTACACCGCCTTCCAGGACGTCCGCCGCCGCGTCGGCAACTGACCCGTAGAGGACATGCAGCATGAGTGACAGCAGCCTGCGCCTGGTCTGGGTCTACCCGGACCTGCTCAGCACCTACGGCGACCAGGGCAACGCCCTCGTCGTCGAGCGCCGCGCCCTGCAGCGCGGTCTCAGCGTCGAGCGCGTCGACGTCCGCAGCGACCAGCCGGTGCCGACCTCGGGCGACATCTACCTGATCGGCGGCGGCGAGGACCGCCCGCAGCGGCTCGCGGCCGAGCGGCTGCGGCGGGACGGCGGCCTGAGCCGGGCCGCCTCCAACGGCGCGATCATCTTCTCGGTCTGCGCCGGCTACCAGATCCTGGGCCACGAGTTCATCAACGACCTCGGCGAGCGCGAGGCCGGCCTCGGGCTCATCGACGTGATCTCGACCCGCGGCGAGGGCGAGCGGTGCGTCGGCGACGTCCTCGCGGACATCGACCCGCGCCTGGGCCTGCCCCAGCTGACCGGGTTCGAGAACCACCAGGGCATCACCCACCTCGGCCCGACGGCCCGGCCGTTCGCCCGGACCGTCCTCGGCAAGGGCAACGGCACCGGCGACGGCACCGAGGGCGCGTACAACGACACCGTCTTCGGCACGTACATGCACGGCCCCGTCATGGCCCGCAACCCGCAGATCGCGGACCTGCTCCTGAAGCTGGCCCTCGACGTGAACGCGCTGCCGCCGACGGACGACCGCTGGTACGAGGCGCTGCGCGCCGAGCGCATCGCGGCGGCCACGCAGCCCGCCTGACCGTCCCGCACGGTCCGTCCGCACCTCTCGTACGCACGTGCGCTGTCCACGGTGCGGACATCCGGTTCGGCCCCGCCACCCCGCGGCGATAGGGTGGCGGGGATCCAGCCGGACGACGTGGTCCGGGAGTCGGCCCACGTTGCAAAGGTTTTCGGGCTATGCGCATTGGCGTGCTCACCTCCGGCGGAGACTGCCCCGGTCTGAACGCTGTCATCCGGTCCGTCGTGCACCGCGCCGTGGTGGACCACGGCGACGAGGTCATCGGCTTCCACGACGGGTGGAAGGGCCTCCTGGAGTGCGACTACCGCAAGCTGGACCTCGACGCGGTGGGCGGCATCCTCGCCCGCGGCGGCACCATCCTCGGCTCCTCCCGGGTCCAGCCCGCCCATCTGGTCGACGGCGTCGAGCGCGCCCGGGGCCACGTCGCCGACCTCGGTCTCGACGCCATCATCCCGATCGGCGGCGAGGGCACCCTGAAGGCGGCGAACCTGCTCTCCGAGGCGGGCCTCCCGATCGTCGGCGTCCCGAAGACCATCGACAACGACATCGCCTCCACCGACGTCACCTTCGGCTTCGACACGGCCGTCACCGTGGCGACCGAGGCCCTCGACCGGCTGAAGACCACCGCCGAGTCCCACCAGCGGGTCCTGGTCGTCGAGGTCATGGGCCGCCACACCGGCTGGATAGCGCTGCACTCCGGCATGGCGGCCGGCGCGCACGCGATCGTCGTCCCCGAGCGCCCGTTCGACATGGACGAGCTGACCTCCCGGGTCGGCGCCCGCTTCGCGGACGGCAAGCGCTTCGCGATCGTGGTGGTCGCGGAGGGCGCGAAGCCGCGCGAGGGCTCGATGGAGTTCAAGACCGCCGGCACCGACATCTACGGGCACGAGCGCTTCACGGGCGTCGCCAACCAGCTCTCCGTGGAGCTGGAGCGGCGGCTCGGCAAGGAGGCCCGTCCGGTCATCCTCGGCCACGTCCAGCGCGGCGGGACCCCGACCGCGTACGACCGCGTCCTCGCGACCCGCTTCGGCTGGCACGCGGTGGAGGCGGCGCACCGCGGCGAGTTCGGCATGCTGACCGCGCTGCGCGGCACGGACATCACGATGGTCCCGCTGGGGCGGGCCGTGGAGACCCTCAAGACCGTCCCGGCCGACCGCTACGCCGAGGCGGAGTGCGTGCTCTGACGGCTCCCGTGCGTGACCGTACGCCCTTGCGTACGTGACACCCGCCCCCGGTCGCGATCGCGGCCGGGGGCGGTTCTAGTCTGGTGCGGACAACAAGCGCGAATCGGGCTCCAGGAGTGTACGGATGGATCACAGCGGGCACGGCATGACCACGGATCTGCCGCCGTTCACGCTGGGGCGGGGCCTGGAGTTCTCTCCCGACCTGTTCTTCCTGATCGGCTGCCTCGCGGCGCTCGGCCTGTACGGGTGGGGCGTGGCGCGGCTGCGTCGGCGCGGGGACGCCTGGCCGGTGAGCCGGACGGTGTTCTTCACGGTCGGCGTCCTCACGGTCGCGCTCGTGATGTGCACCAAGCTCAACGACTACGGCATGGTCATGTTCAGCGTGCACATGGTGCAGCACATGGTGATCTCCATGCTGTCGCCGATCCTGCTGCTGCTCGGCGCGCCGGTGACGCTCGCGCTGCGGGCGCTGCCGGTGGCGGGCCGGGGCTCGACCGGGCCGCGCGAGCTGCTCCTGAAGCTGCTGCACAGCCGGTACATGAAGGTGATCACGCACCCCGGCTTCACGATCCCGATGTTCATCGCGAGCCTGTACGCGCTGTACTTCACTCCCCTGTTCGACTTTCTGATGGGGTCGAAGCCCGGGCACATCGGGATGATGGTCCACTTCCTGATGGTCGGCGTGGTCTTCTTCTGGCCGATCATGGGCGTGGACCCGGGTCCGCACCGGCCGGGGTACGTGATGCGGATGCTGGAGCTGTTCGCGGGCATGCCGTTCCACGCCTTCTTCGGCATCGCGCTGATGATGGCCTCGGAGCCGATGGTCAAGGCGTACGAGAACCCGCCGGCCTCGCTGGGGATCGACGCGCTCACCGACCAGAACGCGGCGGGCGGCATCGCCTGGGCGTTCAGCGAGATCCCGTCCGTGCTGGTCCTCATCGCGCTCGTCTACCAGTGGTACCACTCCGAGCAGCGGCAGGCGGTCCGCAAGGACCGGGCCGCCGACCGGGACGGGGACAAGGAGCTGGAGGCGTACAACGCGTACCTGGCCTCGCTCCGGGCGCGGGGGAATTGACCCGAGGCGTTTTCCGGCGCACGCCGGAGCGTCCGGGGAGTGGCGCGCGCCCCCTCCGGCGGGTCACCATGGTCGGGACGGCTTCCGCGGCCCCGGTCGCCCCGGTCGGGAGGAGGCGGACCGATGTCCGGTCCCACGAAGACGATGACGGTGCTCACCTGCGCCGCGCTGCTGCTCACGACGGCGTACACGGTGGCGCTCGGCAGCAGCGGCTGGCTCTGGTTCGGTCTGATGGTGCTGATCGTGGTGACGATCGGGGTCGCCGCCTCGGAGAGCGGGGCGTCCGCCGCCGGTCCGCGCCGGCGCCCGCCGGAGCGCCCCGGCCCCATGGGCCCGATGGGTCCCACGGGCCTCTGACCCTTTTCGTACGCCCCCTCAGCGCGGCGCGAGGACGATCCAGACCTGCCCCGGGGCGAAGGCCAGGGGCGCGCCGTCCGGGGTGGTGAAGGACGTGCCGGACGCGGTGGAGGGCCGGGACCAGCGGGCCTCGTGGGCGCGTCCGTCGCGCAGGACGAGCGCGGTGCCCTCGCCGACGGTCTCGGTGTACGGGGAGACCGTGCCGGTCCGGTCGTGGAAGTCGGAGGGGCGGACGGTGACGCGCTGGACGACGACCGTCTCCGGGGTGAGCGGCCCGGTGTCGGTGGCGCGGGCCTCGCGGCCGTCCATGGCGACCCGCCAGGCGCGGTCGGCGGCGGACCAGGTGAAGGCGTAGCGGGCCGCCGGGTAGCGGACGGTCGAGGTGGTGGTCGGGGTGCCGTCCGGCGGGGCGGCCCCGAAGCGGAAGCCGATGGCGCGGGCGTCCCCGGCGTCCGGGGCGGCGGCGAGGGCGCGGGCGGGGCGCAGGTAGAGGTTGTGCGGGGCGGCCCGGTCCGGGGAGCGCAGGAAGGCGGCGGGCGCGGTGCTCTCGGTGACGGGGTACAGCGGCGCGGCCCGCAGCAGCGGGTTCAGGGCGGACTGCGCCCCGGAGTAGGCGAGGGCGGGCCGGCCGAAGGCGGCGAGCAGGGCGATGTCGGACTCGCGGGCGCTGCGGACGGGTCCGACGCGCTCGGGGAGGCGGGAGGAGTAGACGGCCAGGAGCCGGGTGGCGCCACCCTCGACCTGTTCGACGTAGACGAGGTCGGCCGCGCCGAGCCCGGTGTGGGGACGGGCCGCCGCCACGTTGTCGATCTTGACGGCGAGGACGGGGGCGGGTGCGGCGGGGAGGCCCGTGAAGGGCGAGCGGCCGGCGGGCGCCGTGGTGCCGGAGGGCGGGTCCGGGGCGGCCGTGCCGGAGCAGCCGTGGAGCCCGGCCGCCGTCAGCGCGCAGAGGAGCGCGGTGATGATCCGGCCGGGGCGTCTCGTTCCGTTCGTTCCGTGCCCGTTCGTCATGGTGACGCTCCCCCACCAGTGGACCACGGGCCCGCGTGCGGATACAACGGGCGTGGCGGGAAGACGAACGGATGACAGAGAGACTGTCGCACGGGCGAACGGGGTCTCGAGTGTTCTACCAGTTGATGAAGTACGTGCTCCTCGGGCCGCTGCTCAAGCTGCTGTTCCGGCCGCGGATCGAGGGCCTCGAACACGTCCCGGCGGAGGGGGCCGCGATCGTGGCGGGCAACCACCTCTCCTTCTCCGACCACTTCCTGATGCCGGCCGTCCTGGAGCGGCGGATCACCTTCCTGGCGAAGCAGGAGTACTTCACGGGGCCGGGCCTCAAGGGACGCCTGACGGCCGCCTTCTTCCGGGCCGCCGGGCAGATCCCGGTGGACCGCTCGGGCAAGGAGGCCGGGCAGGCGGCGATCCGCGAGGGCCTGTGCGTCCTCGACCGGGGCGAGTTGCTCGGCATCTATCCCGAGGGGACCCGTTCGCACGACGGGCGGCTCTACAAGGGCAAGGTGGGCGTGGCGGTGATGGCGCTGCGGGCCGGGGTGCCGGTGGTGCCCTGCGCGATGGTGGGGACCTTCGAGATCCAGCCGCCGGGGCGGGTCGTGCCGCGGATCCGCCGGGTCACCATCCGGTTCGGGGAGCCGATGGACTTCTCCCGGTTCGCCGGGCAGGAGGGCGAGAGGGCGGTGGTCCGCGCGGTCACGGACGAGATCATGTACGAGATCCTGCGCCTGTCGGGACAGGAGTACGTGGACGAGTACGCGGCGGTGGTGAAGGCCGCGGAGGCCGGGGACGGGAAGCCCGGCGGGACGCCGGACGGGGAGGCGCGGAAGTTCCCCGGCGGGGAAAGCTGAGAGCGGATCCGCGCACGGCGCAATCCCCTGGGCCCGCGCACCGGGTGGCCGTAGCGTCCGGTGCATGACCAAGGGACACGCGTTCGTGCTGGGAGCGTCGGGACAGGTGGGGCGGGCGGCCGTGCGGGCCCTCGCCGCGGACGGCTGGGAGGTGACGGCCGCCTCGCGGGGCGGCGGCAGGGACGACAGGTGGCCGGAGGAGGTCCGGTCGGTGCGGCTCGACCGGAACGAGGAGGGGGCGCTCGCGGCGGGGATCGGCGACGGCTGCGACGTGCTCGTGGACATCGTCGCGTACGACCGGGGCCACGCCCGGCAGTTGACGGGGCTCGCCGACCGGGTCGGTTCGGCGGTGGTGGTGTCGAGCGGCGCGGTCTACGAGGACGACCGGGGGCGCAGCTTCGACACCCAGGACGAGCCGGACGGCTTCCCGGCCTATCCGGTGCCGATCCCGGAGGAGTGGCCGACGGTCGCGCCGGGCGACGCCACGTACGGGACGCGGAAGATCGCCCTGGAGCGGGAACTCCTCGCGGCGGGCGGGGCGCTGCCGACGACGCTGCTGCGGGCGGGCGCGATCCACGGGCCGCACTGCCCGGGGCCGCGCGAGCTGTGGTTCGTGAAGCGGGCGCTCGACGGGCGGCCGGTGCGGGTCCTCGCGTACGGCGGGAGGTCGCGGTTCCACCCGGCGCACGTGGACAACCTCGCGGAGCTGGTCCGGCTCGCGGCGGCGAGGCCGGGGAGCCGGGTGCTCAACGGCGCGGATCCGCAGGCGCCGACGGTGGCGGAGATCGGGGCCGCGGTCGACGCGGTCCTGGGGGTGGAGAGCGAGCGGGTGCTGATCGAGAGGGCGCCGGAGGGCCCCGGGGGGCTGGTGGGGCTCACGCCGTGGACCTCGGAGCACCCGGTCGTCTACGACATGGCGGCGGCGGAGCGGGAGCTGGGCTACCGGCCGGTGGTGTCGTACGCCGACTCGCTGCCGGAGACGGTGGAGTGGCTGGCCGGACGGGTGCGGGGACGGGAGTGGCGGGAGGCGTTCCCGAACCTCGCGAAGTACGGGGTGGACTGGTTCGACTACGCGGCGGAGGACGCGTGGCTCGCGGCGCGCGGGTGACGACGGGACAGTGAGGCGGGAGGGGGCGGACCGTCGGACGGTCCGCCCCCTCTCAGCGCCGTGCCCGTGCCGTTACGGCTGCGGGGTGGCGTGCGGGGCGCAGGTCTGGTCCCTGGCGTCCAGCTTCCCGGTCAGCAGGTAGGCCTCGACCTTGGTGTTGAGGCACGGGTTGACCAGGTTGGTGATGCCGTGCGAGCCGGCGTCCCGCTCCGTGATCAGGCGCGAGCCCTTGAAGCGCTTGCGCAGCTCGACGGCGCCGTCGTACGGGGTGGCGGCGTCGCGCTCGGACTGGGTGATGAGCACCGGCGGCAGGCCCCGGTGGGTCTTCACCTCGACCGGCCGCTGCCGCGGAGCCGCCCAGGTGGCGCAGGGCAGGTTCATCCAGGCGTTGGACCAGGTCATGAACGGGTACTTCTGGTGGAGGCGGGTGTTGTCCCGGTCCCACTTCTTCCAGCTGGTCGGCCAGGGGGCGTCGGCGCACTCGACGGCGGTGTAGACGGCGTTGCCGTTCTCCGAGGAGATGTTGCCGGCCGTGTCGGTGAGGTCGGCGGCGGCCGAGTCGATCAGCGGCTGCGGGTCACCGGCGGCGTAGGCGCTCCAGGCCTCCGCGACCGGGGCCCACATGGAGTCGTAGTAGGGCGCGTTCTGGAAGAAGCCGATGAGTTCGGCCGGTCCGACCTTGCCGCCGAGGGGGTTCTTCTTGGCGGCGGCGCGCAGGACGTCCCACTGCTTGCGGACCTCGGTGTAGCTGTCGCCGAGGTGGTACGTGGCGTCGTTGCGGGCGACCCAGGTCATCCAGTCCTTGAGGCGGCCCTCGAAGGCGATGTCCTGGTCGAGGTTGGCCTCGTACCAGATCTTGTCCCGGGAGGGGTTGACGACGCTGTCGAGGACCATGCGGCGGACGTGGGTCGGGAAGAGGGTCCCGTAGACCGCGCCGAGGTAGGTGCCGTAGGAGACGCCGACGAAGTTGAGCTTCTTCTCGCCGAGGGCGGCGCGGATGACGTCGAGGTCGCGGGCGCTGTTGGGCGTGGTCATGAAGGGCAGCATGGCGCCGCTCTTCTCGGCGCAGCCGTCGGCGTACTCGGCGGCGAGCTTGCGCTGGGCGCGCTTGTCGGCCTCGCTGTCGGGGACCGGGTCGGCCTTGGGGCCCTTGACGAACTCGGTCGGGTCGACGCAGGAGATGGGGGCCGAGTGGCCGACGCCGCGCGGGTCGAAGCCGACGAGGTCGTAGGCCTTGGCGGCGCCGGCCCAGATGGCGTTCTTGGTGGTGACGCGGCGCGGGAAGCGCAGGCCGGAGGCGCCGGGGCCGCCGGGGTTGTAGAGCAGGGCGCCCTGGCGCTCGGCGGGGGTGCCGGTGGAGTCGATCCGGTCCACGGCGAGCTTGATCTTCTTGCCGTTCGGCTTGGCGTAGTCGACGGGGACGGTGACCCAGCCGCACTGGATCGGCTTCTCCAGGCCCCAGTCGGCCGGACAGTCCTGCCAGTCGATGCCCGTGGCCGCGGCCCGGGCCGCGGCCACGGCGACGCCGATCGCCTCGGCGTCCTTATGGTGCCGGTTGCTCTCGGCGTTCGCCGCCGGAGCCGCGAGCGCGCCCGCGACGAGCGTGCCCGCTATCAGCGTGCCGGCCGAGCCGAGCACTGTCGTGCGTCTCATGTGTCCTCCCCCGGTGGGGCGCCGTTTCCCGTGGTGGCGCCGGGTGTTGGTGGTCCAGGGGATCTTTTCGCCAGGGAGGCCCGGGAGGAAAGGGAGAACACGTGTTTCTTTGCCGAACCAATAACCGGAGAGCGGTGTACCGCTGAGCGGTGACCGCGGATCCGGCCGCCGGGCAGGGGTCAGAACGGGGCGAGCGCGTCCAGGGCGGTGTCGAGGAGGCGGCGCAGGGCCAGGGCGTCCGGGGCCACGGCGGTGACGAGGGCGGCGGGACCCGCGAGCGGGGCGATCACCGCGTGCTCCCCGAGCAGCCGGGTCTCCACCGGCTTCTCCTCGAACGCCGGGTCGACGACGAGGAGTTGCCCGGTGGCCCGGTGGCCGCCGAGGACCGCGCCGCCGTCCCAGCCGCCGGGGGCGCCGGGGCCGAAGGACAGCTCCTGGTCGAGCAGGGGGCGCCCGGAGCGGCGGACGGTGAGGCGGGTGGCGAGGGTGCCGGGAGGTTCGCCGTGCCGCCCGAGGACCTGCTCCTCGCGCAGCACGAGCCGGGCGGTGGGGGCGAGTTCGACGGTGGTCCGCATCCGCAGGTGCGAGCCCTCGACGGAGACCACCTGCTCGGGCAGCCAGCGGAGCACGCCGTCGTCCTCGACGTCGATCCGGACGTCGTACGCGGCGGGCCCGGGGCTCCGGCCCGGCAGGGCGAGGGTGGCGGCGGCCGAGTCGACCAGGAGCCGGGCCCCGGCCCGTACCGCCGTCTCGATCGCGAGCCGGTCGCCGCCGAGCGGGGCGCTCATCGCCCCGACGACGGTGACCCGGGTGTACGGCTCCGCCGCCCGGGTGCGGCGCAGGGCGAGCGGGCCGTCGCTCACCAGGAGCGGCAGCCCTCCGTCGGCGTCGGCGGCGATCCGGGCGGTGGCGCGCAGGCTCACGCGGTCCACGCCGCGAGCCGCGCCCGGACCCAGTCGGCGACGGGGCCGACGCCCTCCGCCGAGCGCAGGGAGGTGAAGAGGACGGGCAGCTCGCCGCGCTGCTCCTCGGCGTCGCGGGCCATCCGCTCCAGGTCGGAGCCGACGTACGGGGCGAGGTCGGTCTTGTTGACGACGAGGAGGTCGGCGGTGGTGACGCCGGGGCCGCCCTTGCGGGGGATGTCGTCGCCGCCGGCGACGTCGATGACGAAGACCTGGGCGTCGACGAGGCCCTTGGAGAAGGTGGCGGTGAGGTTGTCGCCGCCGGACTCAACGAGGATGAGGTCGAGCGGCCCGACGGCGTCCTCCAGCTCCTCGACGGCTTCGAGGTTGGCGGAGATGTCGTCGCGGATGGCGGTGTGCGGGCAGGCGCCGGTCTCCACGGCGCGGATGCGCTCGGGCGGCAGGACGGCCTCGCGGAGCAGGAACTCTGCGTCCTCGCGGGTGTAGATGTCGTTGGTGACGACGGCGAGGGAGAGGGTGTCGCGCAGGGCGCGGCAGAGGGCGGCGACGGTGGCGGTCTTGCCGGAGCCGACCGGCCCGCCGAGCCCGACGCGCAGGGCGCGGCGGGTGCCGTCGGGGCGGTGGGCGTCGGCGGAGACGGCGCCGTGGTGGGCGTGGGCGTGGTCGAGGTGCACGGGGCGGCTCCGGGGTGGTCGTGTGTCACGGAAAGGGACGGGGTGCCGGGGCGTCAGGACGCGAAGAGGCGGACCGGCCAGGACGCGTGCTGTTCGGCGGTGAGGTCGAGCAGGGGCGCGGAGGCGGCCGGCAGGGCGTCCACCCCGTCCCGGGCGGCGGCCGCCGCCCGCTCGGCGACCCGGTCCATGTCGGGGGCGAGGCGGGCGAGGACGGCGGTGGCCCGGTAGGGATCGAGGCCGAGGAGGCGCACCACCGCGGTCGCGGGACCGCCGACCGTCTCGTACGCCACGCAGTGCGCCGCGTCCTCGGGGCCGAGTCCGGCGGCCCGGGCGGCGGCGCCGAGGACGACGGGCTGGTGGGCGCCGCGCGGGAAGGCGGCCGCGAGCGCGTCGAGTCCGGGGTCGGGCCAGGCGGCGCGGGCGGCCCGCATCATCTGGCGGCCGAGCCTGCGGGCGGCGGCGCGCAGGGCGGGCGAGGGGGTGCGGGCGTCGGCCGCCGCGTCGAGCGCGTACGGGTCGAGCCCGTGCGCGGCTCCGGCGGCGAGTCCGGCGGAGGTGAGGCCCGTGGTGTGCAGGCGCCCCCGGCAGAAGGCCTCCAGGTCGTCGGCGTCCTTGATCCGGCCGGCCTTGACCGCGGCCTCGGCGCCTCCGGAGTGGGCGTGTCCGCCGGCGGGGAACCGCCCGTCGGCGAGCACGAGCAGGGCCGAGCGCGTCCCCGCCCGCATCTCCGTTCGCGTCCCCATCAGAAGAGGAAGTAGCGCTGGGCCATGGGCAGTTCGGCGGCGGGAGCGGGCTCGACCGCCTCGCCGTCGATGGTCACCGTGAACGTGTCCGCGTCGACCTCGACCCGGGGCAGCGCGTCGTTCTCGCGCATGTCGGCCTTGGTGACACGCCGGGTGTTCCCGATGGCGGTGAACTCCTTTTGCACGCCCAGGCGTTGCGGAAGGTCGTCCTCGATCGCCGCCTCCGCGACGAAGTTGAACGAGCCGGCCGCGGCGGCCTTGCCGAGCGCGCCGAACATCGGCCGGGGCAGGATCGGCTGGGGCGTGGGGATGGAGGCGTTGGCGTCGCCCATCTGCGCGTGGGCGATCTGGCCGCCCTTCATGACGAGGAGCGGCTTCACGCCGAAGAAGGCGGGCTCCCAGAGCACCAGGTCGGCGAGCTTCCCGGGCTCGACGGAGCCGATGAGGTGGTCCATGCCCTGAGCGACGGCCGGGTTGATCGTGTACTTGGCGACGTAGCGGCGCGCCCGGTGGTTGTCGGCGCGGCCGTCGCCGGGCAGGGCGCCGCGCCGCTTCTTCATGACGTGGGCGGTCTGCCAGGTCCGCATGACGACCTCGCCGATCCGGCCCATGGCCTGGGAGTCGGAGGAGATGATCGAGAGGGCGCCGAGGTCGTGCAGGACGTCCTCGGCGGCGATGGTGGAGGGCCGGATGCGGGACTCCGCGAAGGCGAGGTCCTCGGGGACGGCCGGGTTGAGGTGGTGGCAGACCATCAGCATGTCGAGGTGTTCCTCGATGGTGTTGACGGTGTGCGGCCGGGTCGGGTTGGTGGAGCTGGGCAGGACGTACGGCTCGGAGACGACCGTGATGATGTCGGGGGCGTGCCCGCCGCCCGCGCCCTCGGTGTGGTACGCGTGGACGGTGCGGCCGGCGATGGCGGCGAGGGTGTCGCCGACGAAGCCGGCCTCGTTCAGGGTGTCGGTGTGGATGGCGAGCTGGGCGCCCGTCTCCTCGCACACGGTCAGGCAGGCGTCGATGACGGCCGGGGTGGCGCCCCAGTCCTCGTGGATCTTGAACCCGAGGGCCCCGCCGCGCAGTTGGGAGTGCATGGCCTCGCGGGACATGGTGTTGCCCTTGCCGAGGAGGCCGATGTTGACGGGGAAGGTGTCGAGCGCCTCGAACATCCGGGCCAGGTGCCAGGGGCCGGGGGTGACGGTGGTCGCCTTGGTGCCCTCGGCGGGTCCGGTGCCGCCGCCGACGAGGGTGGTGACGCCGGTGGCGAGGGCCTGTTCGACGACGGTCGGCGAGATGAAGTGGACGTGGGCGTCGACGGCTCCGGCGGTGACGATCCGCCCGTTGCCGACGACGATCTCGGTCTCGGGGCCGATCACGAGGCCGGGGTGGACGCCGTCCATGGTGTCGGGGTTGCCGGCCTTGCCGAGGGCGGTGATCCGTCCGTCCCGGATGCCGATGTCGGCCTTGACGATCCCCCAGTGGTCGATGACCACGGCGCCGGTGATCACGGTGTCGGGGGCGCCCTCGGCGCGGGTGGTGCGGGCCTGCCCCATGGACTCGCGGACGACCTTGCCGCCGCCGAAGACGGCCTCCTCGCCGGCGCGTCCGGGGCCGCCGGAGCGGTCCTCCTCGATCTCCACGAGGAGGTCGGTGTCGGCGAGGCGGATCCGGTCGCCGGTGGTGGGTCCGAACAGGTCGGCGTATACGGCGCGGTGCAGCTCAGGCACGGGGGTCTCCGTTCGCCCCGGCGGGGGTCGCGTCGGTGCTCGGGGCGGTCTCGGCGTCGAGCGGGCCGGCGGTCCGCGCGTCGAGCGGGCCGGCGGTCTCGCCGCGCAGTCCGGGCACGATCCGGCGGCCGGCGATCGGGACGAGTTCGACCTCGACGGGGATGCCGGGCTCGAAGCGGACGGCGGTTCCGGCGGCGATGTGCAGCCGCCGCCCGTGCGCGGCGGCGCGGTCGAACTCCAGGCCGGGGTTGACCTCGGCGAAGTGGTAGTGGGAGCCGACCTGGACGGGCCGGTCGGCGGCGTTGAGCACGGTGAGGCGGGTGACGGGGCGCCCCTCGTTGAGGGCGACGGGACCGTCCGCGTAAAAGATCTCTCCGGGGATCATCCGCGGCGCCCGCTCAGACGATGGGGTCGTGGACGGTGACGAGCTTGGTGCCGTCCGGGAAGGTGGCCTCGACCTGGACGTCGTGGATCATCTCGGGGATGCCGTCCATGACGTCGTCGCGGGTGAGCACCTTGCGGCCGGAGGCCATCAGCTCGGCGACGGTCCGGCCGTCGCGGGCGCCCTCCAGGATGTGGGAGGTCAGGAGGGCGACGGCCTCGGGGTGGTTGAGCCGTACGCCCCGGGCCCGGCGCTTCTCGGCCACGTCCGCCGCCACATGGATGAGCAGGCGTTCCTGCTCGTGCGGGCTCAGTTGCACTCTTCCACCTCACAGTCGTCGACCGGGACGGCACCCGGACAGCTGCGGACCCTACCGACCGTCAACACTCTGTTGAACTGCCTGGATGCGGCCCGCGGCGAGACATTGCACGTTAGGGCGGAAGTTTTTCCGGCTCGTTAACTCCGGCTTTGCGTTCTCATGATCATCCGATCGCTGACGCCCCGGCGAGGCCCTACGGGGCGCCGGGCTCGCGGTGGCGGGCGGCGAGGCCGAAGTGCCCCTGTTCGCCGGGAACGGAGTCGGCGGAGCGGAAGCCGGAGACCGATCGGACCACCCGCTCCTCCTCCGGCCGCGCCGCCGCTTCGAGTTCCTCCAGGTCGGCGGCGGACACCAGGGCGACGAGGGGCTTGCCGTGGCGGGTGACGACGACGCGTTCACCGCCGTACACGACGCGGTTGATGAGGTCCGCGAGCTCGGCTCGCGCTTGCGTCACCGGGATCTCGTAGGTCATGCTCCTCATCTTACGGCCTGTACGTCCTGTACATTTTTTACAGAGGGAGGCACCCGTCATGGACGCTCGACACGTCCCGCCCGAGTCCACGGAGCGGACGGGCTTCGGGACCCGGACCCTCGATCCGTACGCGAAGCCGCCGGAGTCCCGGATCGTCCTCCTCGGCGCCCGGGTCACGCTCCGGCGGCCCGCCGCGGAAGAGCCGTCGCGGGGCCGGACGAGCGACCCGGACATCCAGGCCCGCGAACTGCTCCGCCGGCGCGCCCTGGTGACCGGACTGCTCGCCGAGCACACCGGACGGAGCGGCGAGCGGGTCGAAGCCGACCTCGACCGCCTCACGGTCCTGGACGCCCCGGCCGCGGTCGAGTACGGGCTGGTGGACCACGTGATCACGAGCCGGCGCGCCGCGGCCGGCGGCGCGGCGCGGTGAGCGGGCCGTGGTTCCCGAACTGCCGCCGCTGCCGGCCCTGACGCGGGCCGAGGGCGAGCTGATCGACGCGTACCTCGCGGCCGTCGACCTCCTGGGGAAGATCAATCCATCCAGAAGTACGCATACCTATGGGGCCCTGAGGGCGGCTCAGGCCCTGGTGGGGCGCGCGGAGGAGCTGCGCGAGGCCCTGGCGCTCATGCACGCGCGGGGCGAGAGCGAGGTCCACGCGGACACCCTGACGCGCGCCCTGCGGGTGTTGGACGGGGAGCGGCGGGCCGACCGGGTCACGCTCCCCCGGACCTGACGGAGTTGACATTCCGGCATGTCGTGTCGAGGGCCGGACGGCCGACAGCCGCGCCGGAAGCACTCGTCCGTTCGGTTGAGTCGACGAGTCGACTTATGGCTCGGGCGAGTTGCGCACCGGGTGCACACATCTGGCCGAATCGGGCGTTCCTTTGCTGGTGCGGGGCCCGTCGGCGAAACCTCCGACGATCACGAAAGCATCCTGTCCACCCGAATGGATCAGTCGTGAGGACTCTCACATATCGCTGTTTCCACTCGGATTTCGACCAAGCTGTGGGGCAAGATCCCTGCCGACGACAAGCCCCCGCCATCCGAGGCGGGGCGGTCCGGGCGGACGCCGAGTCCTGCCGCCGTCCCGGACGTCTGGTCGACAGGATTGGATCGGCAGGAGTGGAGGACCCGAGCAGTACGGGCCGTACGCGCTGTTTCCGCAGCGGGGTCGGCCCTTGGGGTGAAGCCGCAGCCGCGGCCGGGCATCTTCGCCTGCCCGAACCCGACAGGTCATCCTTCACAGGCGGCTGACGAAGGGTTGCGCATGACTGCGCAGATGCACGTCCCGTCCCTGCTGTCCCGGGCCGGAGCCGTCTCGGCTCTCACCCTCGCCGCCGTCGGCGGCACGCTGCTCGCGCCGGGCGCGGCACCGGAGGCCCAGGCGGTGACCTCGCACGCGAACAAGGCGCTGAGCGTCGCCGCCTCCAAGAAGGGGGCGCCGTACCGCTACGGGGCCACGGGCCCCTCCCGGTTCGACTGCTCGGGCCTGACGCTCTACGCGTACAAGAAGGCGGGCAAGTCGCTGCCCCGCACCGCGCAGCAGCAGTACAACAAGACCCGGCACGTCTCGGCCGGCAGCCGGCAGAAGGGGGACCTGGTCTTCTTCCACTCCGGCGGGAAGGTCTACCACGTGGGCATCTACGCCGGGAGCGGCAAGATCTGGCACTCGCCCAAGACGGGCTCCTGGGTGAAGCTCGACAAGATCTGGTCCTCGAAGGTCTACTACGGACGCGTCCGGTGACCCCGCCCGGGCGCTGACCGGGCGCCCTGGAGGACGCCGGGGGGGTGCGGTGGCGCCGCCGCACCCGAACCGCCGCCCTGAAGAATGCCGGTCGCCGGACAGGCCCCCCGGCAGCCCGGCCGGACAGGTCCTAACAGCCCACCGGTGCGACCGCCTTCCACGGCAGGACGATGCCGACCGTCTTGCCGCCGTCCGCGGTCGGGGTCACCGAGAGGCGGCCGCCGGACTCCGCCGCCAGGGAGCGGACGATGACCATGCCGCGCCCGTTGTCCTGCTGGACCGCCGCCGGGAGGCGGCGGGGGCGGCGCGGATGGCTGTCCGTGACGCCGACGTGGAGCTGCTCGCCGCGCTCCAGGCGGACGTCCACCGTGAAGGTGGGCGACTGGCCGAAGGTGTGCAGGACGGCGTTGGTGGCCAGTTCCGAGACGATCAGACGGACCGCGTCCGCCTGGTCGGAGAACTCGTCGAGGCCCCAGTCGGTGAGGACCTCCGCGACGTACCGCCGGGCGGTGGGGACCGAGGCGGGCTCGCTCGGCAGGGTGACGGATGCTTCCTGATGGTCTGCCATGGCGAACTCTGTCCCTTTCCCGCCGGGGCCGCTGCCCCGGATCTCGCACTGCGCGTCAGAGTCCCACCGATGGTGCCGCGCCGTACGGGGTTCCACCAGGGAAGGGCCCGTCTGTCGCCCGAAGCGGTGAACCGTACGACGTGTGAACGCCCCCGGCCCGTACGTCAGACGGCGGGCGCGGTCCGCAGGACCGTCTCCACGGCCCGGTCGATCTGCGCGTCCGTCAGGTCGGCGCGTGCCGTGAGGCGCAGGCGCGAGACGCCGTCGGGGACGGACGGGGGCCGGAAGCAGCCGACCGCCAGGCCCTGTTCCCGGCAGTCCGCCGCCCAGCGCAGCGCCGCCTCCGGGGAGGGGGCGCGGACCGAGACCACGGCCGCGTCGGGCCGGGCCGCCGTCAGACCGGCCGCGGTCAGCCGCTCGTACAGGCCGGTGGCGACGGTGCGGACCCGCCCGGCGAGCCCCGGTTCGGCCGCGATCAGGCGCAGGCTCGCGAGGGCGCCGCCGACGGCGGCCGGGGCGAGGCCGGTGTCGAAGATGAAGGTGCGGGCGGCGTTCACCAGGTGCTCGATCACCCGGGCCGGGCCGAGGACCGCACCGCCCTGGCTGCCCAGGGACTTGGAGAGGGTCAGGGTGGCGATCACGTCCTCGTCGCCCGCGAGCCCGGCGCCGTGCGACGCGCCCCGGCCGCCGTCGCCGAGGACGCCGAAGCCGTGGGCGTCGTCCACGACGAGCCCGGCGCCGTGCGCGCGGCAGGCGGCGGCGAGTTCCGCGAGCGGGGCCCGGTCGCCGTCGACGGAGAAGACGGAGTCGCTGACGACGAGGGCCCGGCGCCCGGGGTGCGCCTCCAGGGTCTTCCGTACGGCCCCGGGGTCGGCGTGCGGGACGACGGCGGTCTCGGCGCGCGCCAGGCGGCAGCCGTCCACCAGGGAGGCGTGGTTGGCGGCGTCCGAGACGATCAGGGAGTCCCGGCCGCCGAGCGCGGTGAGCACGGCGAGGTTGGCGGCGTAGCCGGAGGAGAAGACGAGGGCCGCCTCGAAGCCGCAGAAGGCGGCGAGTTCGCGCTCCAGGTCGGTGTGGAGCAGGGTGGTGCCGGTGACGAGCCGGGAGCCGGTGGCGCCGGCCCCCCAGCGCCGGGCCGCCTCGGCCGCCGCCCCGGTGACCTCGGGCCTGCGGGTGAGGCCCAGGTAGTCGTTGCCCGCCAGGTCGAGGAGGTCCGACTCGGCCGCCCGGGGCCGCAGCGTGCGGACGAGGCCGGCGTCGGCCCGGCGGCGCGCCTCGGCGTCGGTCCAGTCGAAGGCGGTGCGGCGCGGAGCCGCGGCCGCCCGCGCGTCGTCGGCCCGCGTGTCGGCGGCCCGCGTGTCGTCCGCCCGTCCGTCGGCGGCCTGTGCGTCGTCGGCCTGTGGCATGCGGGATCCTCCGTCGGCGCCCTCGCCGGCCGGTCGGCCGGTCGGCGGCTTTTGTAGGCAGCGCACAGACCCTAACCGCAGGAGAACGGGATCGTGGTGTGGTCATCCACACACCCCGAACGGCGCCGTTTGTTCGGATCCTCCTTGGCCCGGGGGCGGGCGGTAGGCCAGGATCAGCGGTTATGGACCTGCTGAACACGCTGGTGGAGAAGGGGCTGCGGCGCGAGCCGCCGACCCGTGAAGAAGCGCTCGCCGTCCTGGCGACCTCCGACGACGAACTGCTCGATGTGGTGGCCGCGGCCGGCAAGGTGCGCCGTCAGTGGTTCGGGCGGCGGGTGAAGCTCAACTACCTGGTCAACCTCAAGTCCGGCCTGTGCCCCGAGGACTGCTCGTACTGTTCGCAGCGGCTCGGCTCCAAGGCGGAGATCCTCAAGTACACCTGGCTGAAGCCGGACGAGGCGTCCCGGGCCGCCGCGGCGGGCGTCGCGGGCGGCGCCAAGCGGGTGTGCCTGGTGGCGAGCGGGCGCGGTCCGACGGACCGGGACGTGGAGCGGGTCGGCAGGACCATCGAGGCCATCAAGGAGGAGAACGAGGGCGTCGAGGTGTGCGCCTGCCTCGGTCTGCTCTCGGACGGCCAGGCGGAGCGGCTGCGGGAGGCCGGCGCCGACGCGTACAACCACAACCTGAACACCTCCGAGGCGACGTACGGGGGGATCACCAAGACCCACACGTACGCCGACCGGGTGGACACCGTGCAGAAGGCGCACGCGGCGGGCCTGTCGGCCTGTTCGGGCCTGATCGCGGGCATGGGCGAGGCCGACGAGGACCTGGTCGACGTCGTGTACGCGCTGCGGGAGCTGGGCTCGGACTCGGTGCCGGTCAACTTCCTCATCCCGTTCGAGGGCACCCCGCTCGCCAAGGAGTGGAACCTGACCCCGCAGCGCTGTCTGCGGATCCTGGCGATGGTCCGCTTCGTCTGCCCCGACGTCGAGGTGCGGATCGCCGGCGGCCGCGAGGTGCACCTGCGCTCGATGCAGCCGCTCGCGCTGCACATCGCGAACTCGATCTTCCTGGGCGACTACCTCACCAGTGAGGGCCAGGCCGGCCAGGCCGACCTGGACATGATCGCGGACGCGGGCTTCGAGGTGGAGGGCACGGGCACGCCCACCCTGCCCGCGCACCGCGCGGACGCGCTCGCGGCGGCCGGCGGCGGTTGCGGTTCGGGCGCGGGCGCGCAGACCGGCGGCGGTTGCGGTTCGCACGCCCCGGCGGAGAGCGGCGCGGCGGAGGGCGGCGCGGGCTGCGGTTCGCACGCGTCGGCCGAGGGCGGTGCGGCCGGGGGCGGTGCGGGCTGCGGCTCGCACTCCGGTGGCGGCTGCGGTCCCTGCGGCGGACACGCCCCGGTCCCGGAGCCCGCCGAGGCCCCGGCCGCCGAGGCCGCGCCGGGCGGGGCCCGGACCGATCTGGTGGCGGTGCGCCGCCGGGGAGCCGGGACGGACCTCGCGCCGAATGCGTAACGACGAGCTCCTCGCCCTGGACCGGGCGCACGTCTGGCACCCGTACGGCCCCATGCCGGGCCGCGCGGAGCCGCTGGTCGTCGCGTCCGCGTCCGGGGTGCGCCTCCGGCTCGCCGAACCCGCCGAGGGGCGGGCCGAGTTGATCGACGGCATGTCCTCGTGGTGGTCGGCGGTCCACGGCTACAACCACCCCGTCCTCAACGAGGCGGTGCGCGGCCAGCTCGACCGGATGAGCCACGTCATGTTCGGCGGGCTCACCCACGAGCCGGCCGTCCGCCTCGCGAGCCGGCTCGTGGAGATCACCCCCGAGCCGCTGCGGCACGTCTTCCTCAGCGACTCGGGCTCGGTCTCCGTCGAGGTGGCGGTCAAGATGTGCCTGCAGTACTGGCGTTCGCTCGGGCGCCCCGAGAAGCGGCGGCTCTTCACCTGGCGCGGCGGCTACCACGGGGACACCTGGCAGCCGATGTCGGTGTGCGACCCCGAGGGCGGGATGCACGAGCTGTGGACCGGGGTCCTCCAGCCGCAGGTCTTCACGGACGCCCCGCCGGCCGCCTACGAGGAGTCGTACGCCGAGCTGCTGCGGGCCTCGATCGGGCGGCACGCGCACGAGCTGGCCGCGGTGGTCGTGGAGCCGGTGGTGCAGGGCGCGGGCGGGATGCGCTTCCACGACCCGGGCTATCTGCGGGTGCTGCGGGAGGCCTGCGACGAGCACGGCGTGCTGCTGGTGTTCGACGAGATCGCGACCGGGTTCGGGCGCACGGGCACACTGTTCGCGGCCGACGCGGCCGGGGTCTCCCCCGACGTGATGTGCATGGGCAAGGCGCTGACGGGCGGTTACCTGTCGATGGCCGCGACGCTCTGCACGGGCCGGGTGGCCGACGGGATCTCGCGGGGCGAGGTGCCGGTCCTGGCGCACGGGCCGACGTTCATGGGGAACCCGCTGGCCTCGGCGGTGGCCCTGGCCTCGATCGACCTGCTGCTCTCGCGGGACTGGCAGGTCGAGGTCAAGCGGATCGAGGCCGGGCTGCGCGAGGGGCTCGCCCCGGCGGCCGCCCTGCCGGGCGTCCGGGACGTGCGGGTGCTCGGCGCGATCGGGGTCGTCCAGCTCGACCACGAGGTCGACATGGCGGCGGCGACGCGCGCGGCGGTCCGGGAGGGCGTGTGGCTGCGCCCGTTCCGGGACCTGATCTACACGATGCCGCCGTACGTGACCGGCGACGAGGACGTGGCCCGGATCTGCGCGGCGGTACGGGCCGCCGCGGCGGCGGGCTGAACGGAAGGGTGAACGGACCGTGGGAATCGTCGTCGTCAGCGGCACCGGGACCGAGATCGGCAAGACGGTCGTGACCGCGGCCGTCGCCGCCGTCGCGACCGCCGCCGGGCGGTCGGTCGCCGTCCTGAAGCCGGCGCAGACGGGCGTCGGGCCGGACGAGCGGGGTGACGCGGACGAGGTCGTACGGCTCTCGGGCGCCGCCGCCTCGGCCGAACTGGGCCGCTTCCCGGAGCCGCTGGCCCCCGGTACGGCCGCCCGGCGGGCCGGGCTCGCGCCGGTCGGGCCCCGGGAGGTCGCCGAGGCCGCCCGGAAGCTGGCCGCCGAGCACGACCTGGTCCTCGTGGAGGGGGCGGGCGGGCTGCTCGTCCGCTTCGACGAGGAGGGCGGCACGCTCGCGGACGCGGCGGCGCTGCTCGGCGCGCCGGTCCTGGTGGTGGCCCCGGCCGGGCTCGGGACGCTCAACTCGGCGACGCTGACGGGCGAGGCGCTGCGGGCGCGCGGGATCGGGCAGCTGGGCGTGGTGGTCGGCAGCTGGCCGGCCGCCCCGGACCTGGCGGCCCGCTGCAACCTGGCCGACCTTCCGGAGGCGGCGGGCGCGCCGCTGCTCGGAGCCGTACCGGAGGGCTCGGGGTCCCTTCCCCCGGCGGACTTCCGGGCAGCGGCGGGGACCTGGCTGGCCCCGGTCCTGGGCGGGACGTGGGACGCGGACGCGTTCACGGAGACGCACGCGGAGCCGTACGGGGGCTGACCGCCGGCCGGGCGTACGGGGGCCGGGGGCCCGTGCGGCCGGGGCGTGGCCCCGTCGTGCGGCACCGGGTGGGGCGGCTCCGTAGGCTGGAGGTACGCGCCTCTGTGCAAGGAGTCTCCGATGACGTCTTCGCGGCCGGAGCCCGGAGGTCCGCCCCGGGTGCACCACCCCCTCTTCGCCCGCTTCTACGCCCGGTTCAGCGTCTCCGCCGAGACGCGGGGCGGGATCGGGGCGCTCCGGGCCGAGCTGCTCGCCGGGCTCGGCGGCCGGGTCGTCGAGGTCGGGGCCGGGAACGGGCTGAACTTCCCGCACTACCCGGTCGGGGTCACGCGGGTCGTGGCCGTCGAGCCGGAGGGCCGGCTGCGCGAACTGGCCGGAAAGGCCGCGCGGCGGGCCGTCGTTCCGGCGACCGTGGTGCCGGGGACGGCCGAGGCGCTGCCCGTGCCGGACGGCGCCTTCGACGCGGCGGTGGTCTCCCTGGTCCTGTGCACGGTACGGGACGTGCCGGCGGCCCTCGCGGAGCTGCGCCGCGTCCTGCGTCCCGGCGGCGAGCTGCGCTTCTTCGAGCACGGGGCGGCGGACACGCCCGGGCTCGCGCGGGTGCAGCGGGGTCTCGACCGCACGGTGTGGCCGCTGCTCTTCGGCGGCTGCCACACCTCCCGCGCCCCGCTGGCGGAGATCGAGGAGGCCGGGTTCGTCCTCGGCCCGTACCGCTCCTTCGACGTCCCGGAAGGCGGGCCGCGGCTGCCGTCCTCCCCCTGTGTCCTGGGCACGGCGAGGCGGTGAGGCGCCGCCGTCCCGCTCTCCGGAACCTCCTGGCACGGCCGGCGGCCCCCGTGATGGGATCCGGCCGTGATCGATCTGCAGATACGTGCCGCCACCGTCGACGAGGCCGAGGCCGTCCTGGCCTTCTGGCGGGAGTCCGCCAAGGGGACGTCCGTCTCGGACGACGTGCCGGGGGTCGCCCGGCTCGTCGAGCGCGACCCGGAGGCCCTGCTCCTCGCGGTGGCCGACGGCCGGATCGTGGGGTCCGTGATCGCCGGCTGGGACGGCTGGCGCGCCTCGCTCTACCGGCTCGCCGTCCTGCCCCCGTACCGGCGCCGGGGGATCTCCACCGCGCTCCTGCGGGCGGCCGAGGAGCGGTTCGCCGCGCTCGGCGGGCGGCGTGCGGACGCCATGGTCCTGGAGGCGAACGAGACGGGACGGATGCTCTGGGCGGCTGCCGGGTATCAGCGCGAGGACCACTGGCGCCGCTGGGTGAAGCCGCTCGCGCGATAAAGAGCACAAGGGGTGATCGACACGCACACTTTGCCTGTCCTTTACCATGGTCTCTCATCCCGACGACCGAAAGGTGTGAGCGTCCGCCCATGGGCGAGCCCCCCAGTAGCACTGGTTCCGAAAGACTCGAAAGCCGCGGCTCCCGCCGCCGACGCCGAGCGGTCCTCCTCCCGCCGCGTGATCATGGGACGGAGGTGAACCGATGACCGAAGTGCTCCTGCTCCTCCTCGCGCTCCTGCTCTCCCTCGCGTGCGGCGCCTTCGTCGCGGCCGAGTTCTCGCTGACCACGGTCGAGCGCGGCCAGCTCGAAGCCGCCGCGAAGCGCGGCGAGCGCGGCGCGGCGGGCGCGCTCAAGGCCGTCAGGTCGCTGACGTTCCAGCTCTCCGGCGCCCAGCTCGGCATCACCGTCACCAACCTGGTGGTCGGCATGCTGGCCGAGCCGTCGATCGCCGCGCTGATCAAGGGCCCGGTCGAGGCCCTCGGCCTCTCCTCCCCGGTCGCCTCCTCGGTGGCCCTGGTCCTGGGCACCGCCCTGTCGACCGTGGTCCTGATGGTGGTCGGCGAGCTGGTCCCCAAGAACTGGGCCATCTCCTCGCCGCTCGCCGTGGCGAAGGTGGTGGCCACCCCGCAGCGCGTGTTCACGGCCGCCTTCAAGCCGCTGATCAGCCACCTCAACAACACCGCGAACCGGATCCTGCGCCGGCTCGGCATGGAGCCGACCGAGGAGCTGGCCTCCGCGCGCTCCCCACAGGAGCTGGTGGCCCTCGCCCGGCACTCCGCGAAGGAGGGGGCCCTGGAGGCGGACACGGCCGAGCTGTTCGTCCGCACCCTGAACCTGGCGGAGCTGACCGCCGAGAACGTGATGACGCCCCGCGTGCAGGTCACCGCCCTGGAGGTGCAGGCCACCGCCGAGGACGTGGCGAACGCGACCCGCGCGACCGGCCTGTCCCGCTTCCCCGTCTACCGGAGCAGCCTGGACGCAGTCGTCGGCATCGCCCACATCAAGGACGTCCTCGCCATACCGGCCGCCGAGCGGTACCGCCGCCCGATCGGGGAGATGATGCGCGAACCGCTGCTCGTCCCCGAGACGCTGACCGTGGACAGGCTGCTCGACCGGCTGTCCGGGAAGCAGACGATGGCGGTCGTCATCGACGAGTACGGCGGTACGGCCGGGGTCGTCACCCTGGAGGACATCGTCGAGGAGGTCGTCGGCGAGGTCCGCGACGAGCACGACCCGCACGAGACGCCGGACCTGGCACGGGCCGGCGAGGACGCGGACGGGCGCGCGCTGTGGTCCGCCGACGGGGCGGCCCGCACCGACCAGGTCGGCACGATCGGCCTGCGGGTGCCGGACGGCCCGTACGAGACGCTCGCGGGCTTCGTCGCCCACGAGCTGGGCCGCATCCCGGCCGTCGGCGACGGCGTGGAGCTCGCCGGCTGGCGGCTCGACGTCGTGGACGCCTCGGGCCGGCGCGCGGCCCGCGTGCTGCTGCACGCGCCCGCGCACGACACCGGGGACGAGACCGGGGAGGCCGGCCGATGATCGCGATCCAGTTGCTGATCGGCCTGCTCACCCTGGTCGTCAACGCCTTCTTCGTCGGCGCCGAGTTCGCCCTGATCTCGGTCCGCCGCAGCCAGATCGAGCCCCTGGCCGAGGCCGGGGACAAGCGGGCGCGCAGTGTGGTCTGGGGCCTGGAGCACGTCTCCGCGATGCTCGCGGCGGCCCAGCTCGGCATCACGCTCTGCACCCTGGTCCTGGGCATCGTCGCCGAGCCGGCCATCGCGCACCTGCTCGAACCGGTCTTCGACGCGGTCGGCGTCCCGCACGGCCTGGTGCACCCGATCTCGTTCGTGATCGCCCTGTCGGTCGCGACGTACCTGCACATGCTGCTCGGCGAGATGGTGCCGAAGAACATCGCGCTCGCCGAGCCGACGCGCTCCGCGCTGCTGCTCGGGCCGCCCCTGGTGGCGCTCGCCCGGACGCTGCGGCCGGTGATCTTCGCGATCAACGCCTTCGCGAACGCCCTGCTCAAGCTGTTGCGGGTGGAGGTCAAGGACGAGGTGTCCGCGACCTTCTCGGACGACGAGCTGGCCCGCATGGTCACCGACGCCGGTGACGCCGGACTCCTGGACGACCGGGCCGCCGAGCGGCTGCACGACGCCCTGGAGCTGGGCCGCCGTCCCGTGCGGGACGTGGTGATGCCGGCGGACAAGGTGGTGTCCACCCCGGTCGGCACCACCCCCGAGGAGCTGGAGGCGCTGTCGGCGCGGACCGGGTTCTCCCGCTTCCCCGTGGTCGACCTCGAGCGGCACATCCTGGGCTATCTGCACGTCAAGGACGCCCTGGACATCGTCCCGCGCGACCTGCCGTTCCCGGTGTCGTCGCTGCGGCCGATCGCCCGGGTGCGGGCGGACACGCCGCTGGACGACGTCCTGACCGCGATGCGTCGCAGCCGGACGCACCTGGCGGCGGTGCTCGACGAGAACGACCGGCCGGCCGGTCTCGTGGCGATGGAGGACGTGCTGCGCGAACTGGTGGGACGCCCGGCGGCGCCGTAACGGCCGCGCGAGAGGAAGACGAAGGGTCCCGGGAATCGTCCCGGGGCCCTTCGGGCTTCGGTCAGAGCGCGGTGGCGGCCAGCCAGTCGTCCAGGAGGCCCCGGTCGCCGGTGTGGGTGAAACACGGGTCGTCGGCGCCGTACCGGCGGTGCAGGAGGAGCAGCAGCTCCCCGGCGTCCGCCTCGACGACGGCGGTCGGCTCCGCGCCGCCGCTCCCCCGGGTCCAGGTGAAGCCGCCCCCGCCGAGGACGAGGGTCCAGACGGCGCCGGCGTCACGGGCGGTGAGGCGCAGGACCGTCCCGTCCCGGCCGAGCCGGGAGAGCGGCTCCGCGATCCGGGCGATGTAGGGGGCGTCGGTCAGGAAGTGGTCGACGGCGTCCGCGGCCGTGGCGGGGTCGAGGGGGCCGGTCTTCCCGTCGACGGCGAGTTCGGCGTCGGCGAGGTGGACCAGGGTCTCGAAGAGCACGTGGCGGGGGTAGTGGCGGACGTGCGGGTCGGCGCCCGGGGACCAGACGGGGGCGTCCGGGTCGGCGTCGCGCGCGGTGGCGGCGAACCGCTCGGCGCCGGCGACGAGCCAGTCGGCGTACGCGGCGGGGCCGGCCGGCGGGTCCAGGGGGACGTCCTCCGCGAGGACGCGGGTGGCGGCACGGGTCCGTACGAGGTGCTCGGCCCAGCGGTGGACGGTGCCGACGTGCCGGGCGAGGTCCGCGAGGGTCCAGTCGGGGCAGCCGGGGACGGGGGCCGCGGGGTCGGCGTCGCGGACGACGGCGGCGAGGCGGCGGGTGCGGTCCAGGACGGCGTCGCAGGCGGCGGCGTGGGGGTCCCCGGTGAGCCCGAAGCCCTCGGAGACCCCGAGCAGTCCGTCCCGCCGGGGGCCCTCGGGCGCGCGCAGGGCGGCCGCGCGCAGCAGCCCGTCGAGGGTCCGCCGGTCGGCCGCCGTGAGCCCGGAGAGAAGGGTGTGGCCGGTGGACTCCAGCCATCTCACCGCCGTGTCGGGGTCGAGGACGTCCTCGTCGGAGTCCTCGACCTCGGTCACCAGTCCGGCCAGGGCCTCGGCCAGGGCGCTCAGGAGCGCTTCGCTCATCGGATTTCCCCTCCCGGGTTCTCCACGGCACGCCTCGCATACCGCACGGTATGATCGCTCCGCCATGGAGATCAATGCCACGTACAACAGTTTCGTCGCCCTCGGCGACAGCTTCACCGAGGGTATGTCGGACCTGAGGCCCGACGGCTCCTACGGAGGCTGGGCCGACGCCCTCGCGGGCCGTCTCGCCGCCCGCTCCCCCGGCTTCCGCTACGCGAACCTCGCCGTGCGCGGGAAGCTCATCGGACAGATCGTCGAGGAGCAAGTCGGCCCGGCCGCAACGATGGAGGCCGATGTGGTCACCCTCGTCGGCGGCCTCAACGACACCCTCCGCCCCAAGGTCGACATGGTCCGGGTGAGGGACCTCCTCACCGAGGCAGTGGAACGCCTCACACCCGCCTGCGGGCAGCTCGTCCTGATGCGCAGCCCCGGCCGGAACGGCCCCGTCATGGAGCGCTTCCGGCCCCGGATGGAGGAGCTCTTCGCCCACATCGACGCGCTCGCCGCCCGGCACGGCGCCCTGGTCGTCGACCTGTACGGGGCGCCGTCGCTCGGCGACCCCCGCCTCTGGGACGTGGACCGGCTCCACCTGACGGCCGAGGGGCACCGGCGGGTCGCCGAGGCCGTGTGGCAGACCCTCGGCCTGGAGCCCGAGGAGGACTGGCGCACCCCGATGCCGCCGACCGCGCGCCCCCGCTGGGCGAGCCGGCGGCTCGCGGACGCCCGCTTCGCCAAGGAGCACCTGGGTCCCTGGATCGGGCGGCGCCTGACCGGGCGCTCCTCCGGCGACGGCCGCGCGCCCAAGCGCCCGGAGCTGCTTCCGTACGCGCCCTCGGTGAGCGTCCGGTCGGAGCGGCCGTGACCCGCGTCTCGTAGCAAGCTCCACATCGGACGGCGGCGCCGACCTGCAGAAACCGCCAGGTAAACTCTGCCCACGTGACTGCTGTGACTGCGAAGCCCCGCATCCCCAACGTTCTGGCCGGCCGCTACGCCTCCGCGGAGCTCGCCGTCCTCTGGTCCCCCGAGCAGAAGGTGAAGCTGGAGCGGCAGCTGTGGCTCGCCGTGCTGCGTGCGCAGAAGGACCTCGGGATCGAGGTTCCGGAGGAGGCCCTCGCCGACTACGAGCGCGTCCTCGACCAGGTCGACCTCGGTTCCATCGCCGAGCGCGAGAAGGTCACCCGGCACGACGTGAAGGCCCGCATCGAGGAGTTCAACGCCCTCGCCGGCCACGAGCACGTCCACAAGGGCATGACCTCGCGCGACCTCACCGAGAACGTCGAGCAGCTGCAGATCCGGCTCTCCCTGGAGCTGATGCGGGACCGCACGGTCGCCGTCCTCGCCCGGCTCGGCAAGCTCTCCGCCGAGTACGCCGAGCTGGTCATGGCCGGCCGCTCGCACAACGTCGCCGCGCAGGCGACCACCCTCGGCAAGCGGTTCGCGACGGCGACGGACGAGCTGCTCGTGGCGTACGCGCGCCTGGAGGAGCTGCTCGGCCGCTATCCGCTGCGCGGCATCAAGGGCCCGGTCGGCACCGCGCAGGACATGCTGGACCTGCTCGGCGGCGACGCCGGCAAGCTGGCCGACCTGGAGCAGCGGATCGCCGGTCACCTCGGCTTCGCGCACGCCTTCACCTCGGTCGGCCAGGTCTACCCGCGCTCGCTCGACTACGAGGTGGTCACCGCCCTCGTCCAGCTCGCCGCCGCGCCGTCCTCGACCGCCAGGACGATCCGGCTGATGGCGGGCCACGAGCTGGTCACCGAGGGCTTCAAGCCCGGCCAGGTCGGCTCCTCGGCGATGCCGCACAAGATGAACACCCGCTCCTGCGAGCGCGTCAACGGCCTCATGGTCATCCTGCGCGGCTACGCCTCGATGACCGGCGAGCTGGCCGGCGACCAGTGGAACGAGGGCGACGTGTCCTGCTCCGTGGTCCGCCGGGTCGCGCTGCCGGACGCCTTCTTCGCCCTGGACGGCCTCCTGGAGACCTTCCTCACCGTGCTCGACGAGTTCGGTGCCTTCCCGGCCGTCGTCGCCCGCGAGCTCGACCGCTACCTGCCCTTCCTGGCGACCACCAAGGTCCTCATGGGCGCGGTGCGCGCCGGGGTCGGCCGCGAGGTCGCCCACGAGGCCATCAAGGAGAACGCCGTGGCCTCCGCCCTCGCCATGCGCGAGCGGGGCGCCGAGCGCAACGAGCTCCTCGACAAGCTGGCCGCCGACGAGCGCATCCCGCTGGACCGGGCGCAGCTCGACGAGCTGATGGCGGACAAGCTGTCCTTCACGGGCGCCGCCGCCGACCAGGTCGCCGCCGTGGTCTCGCGCGTCGACGCGATCGTGAAGCAGCACCCGGAGGCCGCCGCCTACACCCCCGGGGCGATCCTCTGACCCCCTCTCCCCGGTTCACCCGGCAGGAGCTGGAGGCCGCCCGCGACCGCGTCGTTCCGGACGTGGTCGCGAGCGGCCTCTCGGTGCTCTTCTGCGGGATCAACCCGGGTCTGATGACGGCGGCGTCCGGCCACCACTTCGCCCGGCCGGGCAACCGGTTCTGGCCGGTGCTGCACCTGTCGGGGTTCACGCCGCGGCAGCTGCGGCCGGACGAGCAGGAGGAGCTCCTGACGTACGGCCTCGGGATCACCAACGTGGTGGCGCGGCCGTCCGCGCGGGCCGACGAGCTGACCCGCGAGGAGTACCTGGAGGGCGGGCGGCTGCTCTCCGAGCGGGTGGAGCGGCTGGCCCCGCGCTGGCTCGCGATCGCCGGCGTCACGGCGTACCGCGCGGCGTTCGACGAGCCGAAGGCGGTGATCGGGCCGCAGGAGCGGACGATCGGCGCCACCCGGATCTGGGCCCTGCCCAGCCCGAGCGGCCTCAACGCCCACTGGTCGACGGCGGCGATGGCCGAGGAGTTCGCCCGGCTCCGCGAGGCGGCGGGCGTCGAGCGGCGCACGGAGGCGTAGGGCCCGTCCGGCCGTGATCCGCCGTACGGGGCCGGGACTCGGCCGGTCCCGTACGCGGTCGGGGCTCGCGGGTTCCGCCGGACGGCGAACGACCCGTCCGGCACGTGCCGTTCCGCTTCCCGCGCCTCCGGGATCCTCCCCGTGGCGCGGGCCGCCGCCCGCCCCGGAAGCGCCCGCCCGTCGCCGGTTCCGGCGGCCGGAGGCCCGGACCGCCGCCGGGACCGCGTACACGGGCCGTCACCCAAGCGTGACGGGGGCGGCACTCGCCGCATCGGGGCCCATTGAGTACCATCCGGCTGAAGGGCCACGAGCTGGGAGGACACACGGTGGGGCGGCTGACCGGCGGGGATCCGTCTCTGCTGCGGCGGATCAACTCCGCGGTGGTACTCCATGCGCTGCGGGGCGCCGACGCGCCCACGCTCACCGATCTGACCCGGATCACCGGTCTGTCGCGGCCCACGGTCGAGGGCGTCGTCGAGGGCCTCATGGAAGGCGGGCTCGTCGTCGAGTCGGCGCCCGAGGAGGGCGAGGCCAGGCGGCAGGGGCGGCCGGCGCGGAGGTTCCGCTTCCGCGCGGAGGCCGGCCATCTGCTCGGCATCGAGATCGGCCCGCACCGGGTGGCCGCCCTGCTCTCCGGCCTCGACGGACGGATCATCGGCGCGGGGTCCCGCGAGGTGTCGGAGACGGCCCCCGAGGACGAGCGGCTCGACCGGGTGCGCACGGTCGTCGCGGACGTGCTGCGCAGGGCCGGGGTCGCCCGGTCCAATCTGCGGGCCGTGGGCGTGGGCACGCCCGGCATCGTGGAGGCCGACGGGACCGTGCGCCTGGGTACGGCGCTGCCCGGCTGGACGGGCCTCGCGCTCGGCGAGCGGCTGCGGCGCTCCTTCCGCTGCCCGGTGATCGTGGAGAACGACGCCAACGCGGCGGCCGTCGCCGAGCACTGGAAGGGTGCCGCGACCGACTCCGACGACATCGTGTTCGTCCTGGCCGGGCTGAGCCCGGGGGCCGGTTCGCTGATCGGCGGCCGGCTGCACCGCGGTTTCGGCGGGGCGGCCGGGGAGATCGGCGCCCTGCACCTGCTCGGCCGGGGCGTCACCCCGGAGCACCTGCTCTCGACGACGGACGAGCCGCTGCACCCGCTGGACGAGCAGGCGGTCGCGGAGGTCTTCGCGCTGGCCAGGAAGGGCGACGCGCGGGCGGAGGCGGCGGTGGAGCGGTTCATCCAGCGGCTCGTGCACGACGTGGCGGCCCTCGTCCTGGCCATCGACCCCGAGCTGGTCGTGGTGGGCGGCTGGGCGGCCGGTCTCGACGGGGTGCTCCAGCCGCTCCGCGAGGAGCTGGCCCGGTTCTGCCTGCGACCGCCCCGGGTGGTGCTGTCCCTGCTGGGCGAGGCCGCGGTGGGCACGGGGGCGCTGCGCCTGGCCCTCGACCACGTCGAGGAGCAGCTGTTCGCGGTCGACGGAACGGTGACGGCCCGCCGCTGAACCGCCGGAGGGGCGGTCCCGGGACGGGCCGGTACCCGCAGGGGCGTGCGGGGTACGGCTACGAGGCCATGACCAGGTCGCCCGAGTCGCCGAAGGTGAGGCGGCAGGTGTCGGCGCGGTAGGTGGCGACGGAGACGGCGGCGGTGCGGCCCCCGGAGAGGTAGCGGGTCGTCACGACGAGGACGGGCGCGCCCGGCAGCCGGTCGAGCTCCTTGGCGTCGTCGGCGCGGGCGGAGCCGAGTTCGACGGAGCGGTCCTGGCCGTCCAGGGCGAGGTGCTGGAGTTCGCGGAGCACGGCGCGGGCGCGGGCGGGGCCCGCGGGGGCGTCGATGCCGCTGAGGCCGGGGACGGAGCCGGCCGGCACGTAGAGCAGTTCGGCGGCGACCGGCTGGCCCTGGCTGATGCGGAGGCGGCGGACGACGTGCACCCGGTCCTCGGCGCCGGTCTCCAGGACGCGCGCGACGGCGGCCGGGGGGACGTCGGAGGCGGAGTCCAGGGACTGCCAGGCCTCGTCGCCGACGCCCGGCCAGGCGTGCTGGGTGGTGGAGACGTCCACGCCGACGCGCGGCGGGGCGACCGTGGTGCCGACGCCGCGGCGCCGCTGGAGGCGCCCTTCCAGCTCCAGCTGCTCCAGGGCCTGCCGGAGCGTGGCCCGGGCGACGCCGAAGCGCGCGGCGAGCTCGCGCTCGTTGGGGAGGATCTCCCCGACGGCGAAGTCCGAGTCGAGCGCTTCGCCGATCACTGTCTTGAGGTGCTGGTACTTCGGTTCCGGCACCGATGCCAGCTGCGTGGTCCCCACCCTGATCCTCCGCAATTCGCCGTGTCCCGCGGCGTTTTTCCGCGCCCTTGTTTATTAAAGGTTCCTGCACTAACTCTGCGACCATAAGGCGAGCCACCCCCTTGGTCAAGACCAATCCTCCGCCGAAAACCCCGGAATGTGGCCCTCTGACCTAGATCGTTCACAGGACGTTCGCACCCCTGTGAGGCTCCGGTAGCGGAAAACCCCCGCTCCGGGGCGGCGGAGGCAGGGGTTCGTGCGGCGCCGGCGGCGCCGGGCGGCCGAGAAGCGCGCTCCCGCGGGAGAGAGCGCCGTGTTATGGCCAAGTGTTATTACCCCGCGAGCCCTCCCCTTCGGAATCATGGGTCATGTCCATGCCGAATCACCGCCCCGCCGGCGGTGCTCCGGCATGCGCGCGGCCCCCTCCGGGCCGCCCGCCCCCCACACGCGCGCCCGCCGGGCGCGCCCACCGAATCGAGGAACCTTGCGCATCTCACGGCTCGTGCCCGCCCTCGCGGCCGCGGCGGTCTCCGTCCTCGCCCTCCTCTCCCCCACCGCCTCGGCGGCGCCGGCGCCCGCGGCCCCGGCGGTCCAGGTCGTGCAGCCGATCATCGGCGGCGGCTACGCCTCGAACGCCCCGTGGGCGGCCCGGCTGCTCTCGAACGGCCGGGAGACCTGTTCGGCCACGATCATCGCCCCGACCTGGATCCTCACCGCCAAGCACTGCGTCACCGGTGGCGGGCTCTCGTTCCGCATCGGCAGCCTCGACCAGTACAGCGGCGGCACCGTGGCCAACGGCGTCCAGACGTACACGCACAGCGCGGACCTGGCCCTCGTCCGCCTCGACCGCTCCGTCTCGGCGACCTACGCGACGCTCGGCCAGCCGGGCACCGTGCGCGTCGGCCAGAACGTCCAGGTGTACGGCTGGGGCGCCACGTCCCAGTGCGGCTCGGAGGCCACCTGCCAGTCCCGCTACCTGAAGGTCGCCAACGTCACCGTCACCGGCGGCTGCACCGACGCCTACGGCGGCTCCGCGATCTGCGCCCGCCGGGGCGACGGCATCACCGCCGGCGGCGACTCCGGCGGCCCGATGCTGGCCGCCGGGGCCCAGGTCGGCGTCGCCTCCACCAGCGACCGCCAGACCACCACGGCGTACACCAACGTGACGGCGTACCGCTCCTGGATCAAGTCGATCGCGGGCGTGTGACGCGCTCCCGCCCCTGACGGGCGAGGGGCCTCCCGCCGCGGTGCGGTGGGAGACCCCTCGTCTTTCGTTTTCCGACGTAAAGTCAGATGCCTTTCAAACCGTGGAACTTGTCGGGGTTCCGGATGATGTGGACGGTCCGGACGCGTCCGTCCCTGACCTCGATCTGGATCACCGTGTCGACGCGCCCGCCGGCGAACGAGACCAGGGCCGGGGCGCCGTTGACCTCGACGAGGCGGTGCTCGTACAGGAAGTCCGCCTCCCGGGCCACGGCGTTGAGGAAGCGGCCGACCTTGGCCGCGGTCTCGATGACCCGCAGCGGCGCCTTGGACTTGCCGCCGCTGTCGCCGACGAGGCGCACGTCCGGGGCGAGCAGGGCGAGGAGTTCGCCGAGGTCGCCGCCGGAGGCCGCCGCGAGGAAGCGTTCGGTGAGGTCGCGGCGCTCGGCCGGGTCGACGTCGTAGCGCGGCCTGCCCTCGTCGACGTGGCGCCGGGCGCGTCCGGCGAGCTGGCGCACGGCCGCCTCGGAGCGGTCCAGGGCGGTGGCGATCTCCCCGTACGGGAAGCCGAAGGCCTCGCGCAGCACGAAGACGGCCCGCTCCAGGGGCGAGAGGGATTCGAGGACGACGAGGACGGCGAGTGAGACGGAGTCGGCGAGCAGGGCGCGCTCGGCGGTGTCGGGGGCGGCCGGGCCGAAGTCGGTGACGACGGGCTCGGGCAGCCAGGGGCCGACGTAGGTCTCGCGGCGCGTGTGGGCGAGCCGGAGCCGGTCGATGGCGAGGCGGGTGGTGATCCGTACGAGGAAGGCGCGCGGTTCGCGGACGGCGGCCCGGTCCTCGGCGGTCCAGCGCAGCCAGGCCTCCTGGACGACGTCCTCGGCGTCGGCGGCGCGCCCGAGCATCCGGTAGGCGACGCCGAGGAGCATGGGGCGGTGCTCCTCGAAGAGTGCGGTCAGGGTGTCGGCCGGAACGCCGCCGGAGGCGGGGCCGGTGGGGCCACCGGTGGTGCCGTCGGAGGCGGGGCCGGTGATACCACCGGTGGTGCCGTCGGAAGCGGGGCCGGTGGTGCCGGTCGGGGCGTCGGTGGGGATGTCGGTGGGCACCCGTCCATCCCAGCCCACCTCCCGCGGCCTGTCCAGTTCGGGGCGGGCCCTTGAACTCCCGGCTACCGACCGGTAATTCTTACTGACGGGACGTCCAAGAAGCGCCTCGACAGGGAGTCCGCATGCCCGCACGGAGCACGTTCACGATCGAGACCCCCACGGGTCCCCGCACGGCGTCCCTGACGTACGAGAGGAGGGGCTCGGGCGAGCCGCTGCTGCTCCTCCACGGCATCGGGCACCACTGGCAGGCCTGGGAGCCCGTCCTCGACGTCCTGGCCGCCGAGCGGGACGTGATCGCCGTCGACCTGCCCGGCTTCGGCGCCTCCGACGGGCTGCCGGACGGCTCCCCGTACGACCTGTCCGGCGTCGTCCCCGTCCTCGGCGCCTTCTGCGAGGCCCTCGGCGTGGAGCGTCCGCACGTGGCCGGGAACTCGCTCGGCGGGCTGCTCGCGCTGGAACTCGGCCGGAAGGAGCTGGTGCGTTCGGTCACCGCCCTCTCCCCCGCCGGCTTCTGGACGGAGGCCGAGCGGCGGTACGCCTTCGGGACGCTGCGGGCCATGCGCGGCACGGCCCTGTCGCTGCCCGTTCCGGTGATCGAGCGGCTCTCCCGCACGCCCGCCGGGCGCACCGCCCTCACCAGCACCATCTACGCCCGGCCCGCGCGGCGTTCACCCGAGGCGGTCGTCGCCGAGACGCTCGCGCTGCGCGGCGCGACCGGCTTCCACCAGACCCTGGCGGCGGGCCGGACCGTGCTCTTCCGCGACGACGTCCCCGCGGTCCCCGTCACCGTCGCCTGGGGCACCCGCGACCGGCTGCTCCTGCGCCGCCAGGGCGTCCGCGCCAAGCGGGCCCTGCCCGCCGCGCGCCTCGTCCGGCTGCCCGGCTGCGGCCACGTGCCCATGAACGACGATCCGGCCCTCGTCGCGCGCGTGATCCTGGACGGCAGCCGCTGAGGCCGTCTTCGTACGGGTGAACAGGCCGGTGCCCAGGGCGGCGCCGGCCCCCACGAGCAGGCTGCCGACCGCCTGCGGGAGGCCGAAGGCGGCGCCCGCGACCAGGGCGGCGCTCAGGGCGGCGGCGACCGGGATCGCCCCGGTGAAGAGGGTGGCCCGTTCCACGCCGATCCGCTGGACGCCCATGTAGAAGAGGACGAAGCCGACGACCGTGGCCAGGACCGCCTGCCACGCGAGCGCCCCCGCCTCGACGCCCGTCGGCATCCGGACGAAGCCGGTGCCGTCCACGAGCAGGCCGAGGAGCGCCGCCTCGGCCGCACCGATCCCGCAGACGGCGGCGGTGAGCAGCTTCGGGCCGAGGATCCGCAGCACCGGGACGGCGAGGACCGTGAACCCCACCTCGCCCGCGAGCGCCGCCAGCGACCAGCCGATCCCGGCCGCGTCCGTACGCCCCCAGCCCTGCACGGTGAACGCGCCGGCGGTGACGAGCAGCGCCCCGTACAGCACGGCGCGGGCCGGCCTGCGGCCCTCGGCCAGCGGGACGAGGACGGCGACGACGACCGGGGCGCAGCCCACCAGGACGCCGGGGACGGCCGGTTCGGCGGTCCGCTCGGCGGCCAGCACCGCGAGGTTGAAGCCGACCATTCCGACGGCCGCGAGGGCGGCGAGCCGCAGCCCGTGCCGGGCGGTCAGGAGCCGGAGCGGGGCGAACCCGCCGCGGCCGAGCAGCGGGAGCAGGAGCAGACAGGCGGCCCCGTAGCGGAGCGCCTGTCCGCCCGCGTACGGATAGGCGCCGAGGAGGCTGTTCGCGGTGAAGGAGGCACCGACGAGGGCGTAGGCGAGGGTCACGATCAGGACCCCGCGCAAGGAGTTCGCGTTCATGGTCCCGACGCTAGGAATCCGCGCGGCCCCGGTTAAGGTCCACTTCCATGACGCCATCGGGGACCACTTCGGGCGGGGCGACGGATCCCGCCGGACAGCCCGCGTGGGAGCTGCTGCTCCCGGCCGCCGGGGCGCCGGCGCGGCGGCGGGGCCGGGCGCTCCAGGAGGCGCTGCGCGAGGCGGTCCGCTCGGGGCGGCTCGCGGCCGGGACGCGGCTGCCGTCCACCCGTGAGCTCGCGGCCGACCTCGGCGTCTCGCGGGGCCTGGTCACCGAGGCCTACGAGCAGCTCACCGCCGAGGGGTACCTGCGCGGCGAACGGGGCGCGGGGACCTGGGTGGGCGGCGCGGTGAGGGCGCCCGGCGGGAGCGGGGGCGGGGCGGGCGGTACGGCCGGGGCGGACGGGCGCGGGGCGGACGGGCGCGGGGTCCGCGGTCCGGTCGCCGGGGTGTCGGGGCCGGAGCCGGGCGTCCGGGTGGACTTCCGGCCGGGGACCCCGGACCTGTCGCTGTTCCCGAGGAGCGCGTGGGCGGCGGCGCAGCGGTCCGTCCTGGCGCGGCTGCCCCACCGGGCGCTCGGCTACCCGGACCCGCGCGGCCTTCCCGAGCTGCGCGAGGTGCTGGCCGGGATGCTGGCGCGGCGCCGGGGCGTGGTGGCCGATCCGGAGCGGCTCGTGGTCTGTTCGGGCGTGGCGCAGGCGTCGACGCTCCTGGGGTTCGTGCTGCGGGCCCGGGGACTGCGCGAGGTCGGCGTCGAGGATCCCGGCAGCCCCGAGCACGGACGGCTCTTCGCCTCCACCGGCATGGAGACGGTGTGGCTGCCGCTGGACGGGGAGGGCCTGCGTCCGGAGCCGCTCGCCGCCTCGGGGGTGCGGGCCGTGGTCGTGACGCCCTCGCACCAGTTCCCGTCTGGGATCGGCTGGTCGGCCGGGCGGCGCGCCGCGCTCCTCGACTGGGCGCGGACGGTCGACGGCTACGTCCTGGAGGACGACTACGACGGGGACTTCCGGTACGACCGGGCGCCGGTCGGCGCGCTCCAGGGCCTCGATCCGGAGCGGGTCGTCTACGCGGGCTCGGTCAGCAAGTCGCTGGCGCCCGGGCTGCGGCTCGGCTGGACGCTCGTCCCCGGGGAGCTGCTCGGCGAGATCGTGGAGCGGAAGCGGACGATGGACCTCGGCAATCCGGTGCTCGACCAGGCCGTCCTCGCGGAGTTCGTGACGCGGGGCGGGTACGACCGGCAGCTGCGCCGCTGCCAGCGCGCCTACCGGGAGCGGCGGGACGCGCTGCTCGCCGCCCTCGCCGAGCACCTTCCCGGCACCGGGGTGAGCGGCATCGCGGCCGGGCTGCACGTCATCGCGCGCGTACCGGCGCGCTTCGGACCGCCGGATCGGTTCCTGGCGCGGGCGGCGGGGGCGGGGGTGGCGCTGCGGTCCCTGGAGGAGTACGGCACGGCCCGCCCGGCGGACGGGGACGTACGGCTCGTCATCGGCTACGCGCACCTGGCGCCGTCGGCGATCGCGGAGGGGATCGGGCTGCTGGCGGGGGCGGTGGGGTGATCCGCTCACGCGGGGCCCGAACGGGAACGGCGGGGTGATCTGTTCACGCGGGGTCCGAACGGAACTGGTGGGGTGATCTGTTCACGCGGGGTTCGAACGGGACCGGTGGGGTGATCTGTTCACGCGGGGTTCGCGCGGGCGCCGTTCCCGGCCGTTAGGCATGGGGCGGCGTACCGACCACGACCGGAATCGACCACCTCCCGGAGGCCCTTCCATGTCCCACCCCGTGCCCGGCTCCTCCCCCGCATCCGCGCCCGCGCGGCGCAGCGTCCTGCGCGGCTCGCTGGCCGCGTCGGCCGCGCTCGCCCTCGGCGGCGCCGGCCTCGCGGCCCCCGCGTTCGCGCTCTCCGGCCGGCCCCGGGCCGCGTGGGGCGTGCAGACGGGCGACGTCACGGCCTCCTCCGGCCTGGTGTGGGTGCGCTCCGACCGCCCGGCGCGCATGATCGTCGAGACCTCCGCGACCGAGTCCTTCCGGCGGGCGCGCCGCCACCACGGGCCGCTGCTCGGGGCGGGCACGGACTTCACCGGCACCACGGCCCTGCGCGGCCTTCCGGCGGGCGAGCAGATCCACTACCGGGTCACCCTGGCGGACCCGGACGACCCGCGCCGTACGGGTGAGCCGGTCACCGGCACGTTCCGCACGGCCCCGGACCGGCGCCGCGACGGCGTCCGCTTCCTGTGGTCCGGGGACGTCGCGGGGCAGGGCTGGGGCATCAACCCGGACGTCGGCGGCTTCCGCGCGTACGACGAGATGCGCCGGCTCGACCCGGACTTCTTCCTGTGCAGCGGGGACGCGATCTACGCGGACGGGGTGATCGAACCGAGCGTGACCCTGCCGGACGGGCGGGTCTGGCGGAACGTCACGACGCCGGAGAAGGCGAAGGTCGCCGAGACCCTCGCCGAGTACCGGGGCAACTTCCGGTACAACCTCCTCGACCACAACATCCGGGCGTTCAACGCGCGGGTGCCGTCGATCGTGCAGTGGGACGACCACGAGGTGCGGAACAACTGGTACCCGGGGCAGATCCTGGACGACCCCCGGTACGCGGAGAAGGACGTGGACGTCCTCGCCGCCCGGGCGGCGCGCGCCTTCGGCGAGTACACGCCGGTCTCCACCCTCCACGTGCCGGGCGGGCACGGGGGGCGGGTGCACCGGGTGGTGCGGTACGGGCCGCTGCTCGACGTGTTCGTGCTCGACATGCGCTCGTACCGGAACCCCAACTCGCCCAACCGGCAGGCCGACGACACCACCGGCATCCTGGGCGCGGAGCAACTGGCCTGGCTGAAGCGGGAGCTGGCCGCGTCCACGGCCGTGTGGAAGGTGCTCGCGGCCGACATGCCGATCGGTCTGGTGGTGCCGGACGGGGCCGCGGACTTCGAGGCGATCGCGCAGGGCGACCCGGGCGCGCCGCTGGGCCGGGAGCTCCAGATCGCGGAGCTGCTGCGGTTCGTCAAGCACCGGCGGATCACCGGCACGCTGTGGCTGACGGCGGACGTGCACCACACCTCGGCGCAGCACTACGCGCCGGAGCGGGCGGCCTTCGGGGACTTCGCGCCCTTCTGGGAGTTCGTGACGGGGCCGCTGGCGGCGGGGGCGTTCCCGGCGAGCGCGCTGGACGGGACCTTCGGGCCCGACCGGGTGTTCGTGCGGGCTCCGGAGCGGGGGAACCTGTCGCCGATGGAGAGCCCCTCGTACTTCGGCGAGGTCGACATCGACGGCCACAGCGGGGACCTGACCGTGCGCCTGCGGGCGGAGGGCGGGAAGGTGCTGTTCAGCAAGGTGCTGCGGCCGGGACGCGTCGGGCAGTGACGCCGGGCCCCGAGAGGCTTCCGGCCTGAGGGAGTTCCGGAGGGGGTTTCCGGAGGGGGTTTCCGGAGGGGCGTTGTCAGTGGTGGGTCCTACGGTTTTTCCATGACGCGATCCGTACAGGCACTCGCCTACGCACGCCCGTCCGCGCTGGAGTCCACGGGCTCCGGCCGGCTGCTCGGTCTGGAGACGGCGGGGGGCCTCACGCCCCGCGGGGCCGAGGCCCGTCCCCGCTTCTTCTCCGGATTCCTGGCCTCGCCGCAGGTCGCCGCCCGCGGTCTGCTCGCGGTCGCCGACGTGGCCGCGGCCCGCTACCACCAGCGGATGCGTCCGGGTTCGCTGGATCCGGTGGTGACGGGGAACGGGGACCGGCTGCGGTTCGAGTCCTTCTCCGGCTGCGGCGGGGTGTACGCGCGCCTGGACGTGCTCGACGAGGGCCTGGGCGGCGCGGAGACGGGGCACGGCACCACCAACGTCGACGTCAACGATCCGCTGCGCGAGGCGCTGTCGCGGATGACGGGGGACGATCCGCTGCACCTGCGGGTCGGCCCCGACGAGATGGCGGTGAGCACCCTCGCGGGCGCGGTCGTGGAGAAGAAGGTGCCGCTGCCGGACCGCTGGTTGCGGGGGTTCGCCGAGGCCCAGGTCGCCTCGGCGCGGTTCGACCTGCGGGCGGAGCTGACGGGGGCGGAGGCCGTGCGGTTCCTCCGGTCCCTGCCGCGCGCGCAGGCCCGGGGGCGCGGTCCGCTGTGGATCACGCAGTCGGGCCGGACCCTGCGGCCGACGACCCGGCCGGGGGCGGGCGCGGTCTGCCTGCCGGGGCCGGACCGGCTGGTCGCCCTGGAGCGGGTGCTGCGGTACGCGACGGGGCTGCGGGTGTACGGGCCGGTGCCGGACGGCACGGCCGCGGCGAGCGCCTGGGAGGTGACCCTGCCGGGCATGCGGCTGACGCTCACGCTGTCGCCCGACCCGGCGCGGGGCTTCTCCGGCGAGGGCGGGGTCCTGGAGGCGCTCGCGACGGAGGAGGCGGCGCAGGACGCCGAGCTGGTCGCGGTGCTGCTCGCCTGGGAGCCGCGCATCGACCCGGCCGACCTCGCGGCGCAGGCGGGCCTGACGGCCGACCGGGTGCGGGCGGCGCTGACCCGGCTCGGCACGGCCGGGCGGGTGGGGTACGACGTGGCGGACGCGGCCTACTTCCACCGGGAGCTGCCGTACGACGCGGACCGCGCCGAGCGCCACAACCCGCGGCTGGTGAGCGCGCGCCGGCTGGTCGCGGAGGGAGCCGTGGAGCTCGACGGGGAGTCGGCGGCGGTGGCCTCGGGCGACCGGCGCTACCGGGTGCGGGAGTCGGACGGGATCCTGAGCTGCACCTGCCGGTGGTGGGCGGACCACCGGGGGCGCCGGGGGCCGTGCAAGCACGCGCTCGCGGTGCGGATGGCCCGGCGGGGCGCGGTGGTCGCGGCCGGGGCCGCGCCGTGACCGGCATCGGGGAGTGGGCGACCGGAGCGGTGGCCGGGATCAGGGCACGGGTCGAAGGGGCGGGACGGAAGACAATGGGGGCAGGCGTGGGAATCGGTACGGAGAACGACACGGAGAGCGGTGCGGCGGTGTCGGCGGAGGGCGGTGCGCGGGGTGCGACCGGACGCGGCGCGGCGGTCGGGCGGCTGCTCGACGCGGTGCGCGCCGGGCAGGCCCGGCAGGTGCCGAAGCTCCTGGAGCCGCTGGACGCCGCCGCGCGCAAGGAGGCCCTCGGGAGGCTGAAGGCGCTGCGCGCCGAGGTCCGGTCCTGGGACTGGAAACGGGGGGACGAGGCGGCCCGGATCCGGCGCGGCCTGTACGTGGCGGGGGCCGGGTGCCACACGGGCGCGGCGGCGGCCGCGACCTGGCTCGCCGGCAGCGACATGCTGGGCTGGGACCTCAAGGACGCGACCCCGGTCCTGGCGGTGCTCGCCGACCGGGACCCGGCCTGGCTGGCGGACGTGGCGGGCCGGCTCGCCAGGCGGCGGAACGTCGCGGAGAGCGCCTACGAACTGGTCCGCGGGCTCGTGGTGCGCTCCGGCTGTCCGGTCCCGGCGACCGACGGCTACGTCCTGGGCTGGACGCGGAAGGTCACCGACGGGCGGCTCCTGGAGCGGCTGCGCGCGGACCCGCAGACCCCGGTCCTGGTGGCGCACGCGCTGTCGATGGGCGAGACCCCCGACCGGATGACCTGGTCGGTCGGTCCGGAGGCGCCGACGCACTGGCCCACGGCGGTCACGACGCTCGTCGCGGAGGGGGTGCTCGACCGGGCCGGGGTGGTGGACCTGTGCGCGTCCCGGCTGCTGCGCGGCGGGCGGGCGCGGGACCTGCGGTTCCCGCTGGAGGTGCTGCGGCTCCTCGCCCCGACCGGGGAGGAGCTGCGGGAGCGGGTCCCGGACTGGATCGGGATGGCGGCCGACGCCCCGTCGCCGGTCGCCGGGTACGCGCAGGAGGTCCTGGCGGGGCTCGCCCTGGAGGGGGCGCTGCCGGCCGGGGCGCTGGCCGAGATGACGGGCGCGGTGCTCTTCCGCACCGAGAAGAAGCTGGTGCGGGCCCAGCTCACCCTGGTCGGCAAGGTGCTCGCGCGGGAGCGGGGCGCGGCCGGCGAGCTGCTGCCCGCCGTCGCGGAGGCGTTCGGGCACGAGGACACCGGCGTCCAGGAGCGGGCGCTCAAGCTGGTGGGCAGGTACGTGTCGGTCGTGGACGCGGAGGTGCGGGCGGAGCTGGCCGAGGCGGCCGGGTTGCTCGGCCCGGCGCACCGGCGGGCGGCCGTGGAGCTGTTCGGGGACGCCCTGGTGGCGGCCGACGCCGGGCCGTACGAGGAGATCCTGCCACCGGTGCCGGGGCCGGAGCCGGTGGCGCCCGCGGCGGCCACGGTCGGGGCGCTGGTGGAGGAGCTGGTGGCGAAGGGGCTCATGGAGGACCCCGTGGCGTTCGAGCGGGCGCTCGACGGTCTGGTGCGGCACGCGCACCAGGACCGGGCGGCGGTGGTGGAGGCCGTGCGGGAGGCGTTCCCGAGGGGGACCTGGGAGACGCCCCACCACTTCACGCACCACCCCCACGGCATCCACGTGGTGCTCGCGGCGCTGCTCGGTTTCGTGAGGCGGTCGGTGATCGACGTCCACCGGGCGAAGGTGCCCGGCCGGGACTCCTGTTCCCACGAGGGCCTGGCGGGCGTCCTCGAAGCGCGACTGTGGGAGGCCGCCGCCCTGATGGGCACGGACGGGCTGCCGTTCCTGCTCGCCGCGCCGACCCTGCGCACCGGCGGGATCGATCCGGCGGTCCTCGTGGAGCGGCTGCGGGCCTACCGGGACGCGGGCGTGGAGCCCGCCCCGGTGGATCTCGCCCAGGCCCTGGTCCGGGTCCTGCGGGACGACCCGTCGGCGGGGCGGGCGGCCGGGGAGGCGGCGGCGCTCGGCACTCCGGCCGGTCTGCGGCTCGCCGCCTGGCTGCGGGACGAGGACGCGTTGGGGGCGACGGTGCGGTTCTTCCCCCGGGGTGCCAAGCAGTTCTCGGGGAAGTGGTGGCTGGTCGACCGGACCGTGGTCGAGTTCGGCGAGCGCGCCGTGGTGCGGGAGGAGTTCCCGCCCGCCTTCCACTGGCTGGGCGGCGCCGTGCGGGCGACTCCCCACCGCTGCCACCACTGGATCGGGGACCGGGCGCAGTGGGCGTCGGTGCTCCCGGCGGACCGCGAGGTCCTGGCGGCCTGTCTGCTTCCGGCCATGGCGCCCTCCGTCGACGGGGACCAGCGCGGGACGACCGAGCCGCTGACCGCGCTGGCCGAGGCCGGGGGGCCGGTCGGCCGTGCGGTGCACCTGGCCCTGGCGTTCGGTCTCGGCTGCCTCGACTCCGACGACCGGCTGCGCGCGGTGGACGCGCTGCTCGTCCTGGCCTCGCGGGGCGAGCTGAACGCCCGGGCGCTCGGAGCGGAGCTGGCGTGGCTGGTGGCGGAGGGGTCGCTCAAGCCGAACCGGCTGACGGACGCGGTCCGTACGGCGTCCGCCACGGGGGCGTACGGGACGGTCTGGGCGGTCCTGGAGGCGATGCTGCCGGAGCTGCTCGGCGCGGAGAAGCCGGTGCGGGGGCTCGGCGAGCTGCTCGCGGTCGCGGCCGACTGCGTGGAGCGGTGCGGGGCCCGGGGGGAGGTCGCCGGACTCGACGCGATGGCCTCGGCGCGGGGTTCCTCACAGCTGGTGGTCCAGGCCAAGCGGCTGCTGAACGCACTCCGTCAGGGGGCCGATCAGCCTCTGGCAGAAACGGCCTGAATCGGCCGTTAAGCCGCCAGATGGGCGCTTAACCCGTCAGTCACAAAGCGTTCGTGATCACGCAACACCACTGGGTCACAGTGAAGTCATGACCGATGTGACGTCCTCGAAGAGCGCCCGCCATCCGCACCACTGGCGGCACGACCTGATCGAGCTGGCCGCGCTGTTCACCGCCGTGGTGGTGGCCGACACGATCGCCAAGACCATCGCCAAGGGCCCGGAGGGCCCCTACCTGCTGGTGTTCTCGGCGGTCGCGCTGGTCGCCACCGCCACCTTCCACACCTGGTGGGCGCGGAGGCGCAGTCATGCCAGCCATGCCCCGCCCGCCGGCGGTCCCGGCGGACGTCCGGCCGTCGTCCCCGCCGCGCGGCCGGAGCCCGCGACGGCGCAGGGGCCCGGTCCGGACGGGGAGTCCGGCCGGGCGGCCGGGACCTCGCTGTGGCGGATGCGCACCACCGTCGCGGACACCCCGGGCAGCCTCGCCGCCCTGTGCACGGTCCTCGCCCGCCTGGACGTGGACATCCTCACCCTCCAGACCCACCCGCTGGCGGACGGCACGGTCGACGAGTTCCTGCTGCGCGCCCCCGCCGACCTCTCCTCCCGGGCCCTGGCCCGGGAGATCGCGGCGGCCGGCGGCCGGGACACCTGGACCGAGCGGGCCGACGCCCACGACCTGGTGGACACGCCCACCCGGGTCCTCGGGCTCGCCACCCGTACGGCGCTCGACGCGGCCGAACTGCCGCTCGCGCTGCGCCAGCTCCTCGGCCGCTGCACCCTCCACTCCGTGCCGGCCGTCTCCCTCACCGGGCGTCCCACCGGCGAACAGGCCCCGGTCGAAGGGGTCCTGGAGGAGACCGTGATGCGGCTGCGCGACCCGAACGGCGGCACGCTCGTCGTCGAGCGCCCCTACCTCCCCTTCACCCCGACCGAGTTCGCCCGGGCGCGCGCCCTGGTCGAGCTCGACGCCCGGCTGGGCCCGCGCCTCCCGCGCGGCCGGGACGTGCTGACCCTGCCCGAGGGCAACGCGATCTCCGTCCGCCGCGCCGACCAGCGCGACCTGGCCGCCGCGCGGGCCATGCACGACCGCTGCTCGGCCCGCACCCTGGGCCTGCGCTACCACGGTCCGGTCGGCGACGCCGACCGCTACCTCGACCACCTGCTCAGCCCCCGCTTCGGGCGCACCCTCGCCGTGCAGACCGCGTCCGGCCGCCTCGTCGCCCTGGGCCACCTGCTGTGGGACGGGGACGAGACGGAGGTCGCGCTGATGGTCGAGGACGACTGGCAGCGGCGCGGCATCGGCTCCGAGCTCCTCGGCCGGCTCGTGGCGATGGCCGAGGAGGCCGGCTGCGACAGCGTGTACGCCGTGACCCAGTCGTCCAACACGGGGATGGTGGCCGCGATGCGGGCGCTCAACCTGCCCCTCGACTACCAGATCGAGGAGGGCACCCTGGTGATCACCGCCCGGCTGGCCCCGGCACCGCGCCCGGGCGCCCGGACGCAGCAGCACGGAGGGACCCGGCCGGCGGAGCGCTGAGCGCCCGCGTCAGGTCCCGCCAGAGGTCCTCGACGTCCTCCAGACCGACCGACATCCGCAGCAGGCGGTCGCTGACGCCCGCCGAGCGCCGGTCGCCCTCGGCCACGATCCGGTGGCTGATGGAGGCCGGGTGCTGGATGAGGGTGTCGACGCTGCCGAGACTGACCGCCGGGGTGATCAGCCGTACTCCGGCGATCACGTCGTGCGGCTCCCCGTACACCTCGAAGGCGATCATCGCGCCGCCGATCCGCGGGTAGTGGACGCGGGCGATCCGGGGGTCGGTGGCGAGCCGCCGGACGAGTTCGGCGGCCGTCGTGGAGGCCGCCCGCACCCGTACCGGCAGGGTGGAGAGGCCCCGGAGCAGCAGGTAGCCGGCGAGCGGGTGGAGCACCCCGCCGGTGGCGAAGCGGACCTGCCGGAGGATCCGCGCGAACTCCTCGTCGCAGGCGACGACCCCGCCCATGACGTCACCGTGGCCGCCGAGGTACTTGGTGGCGCTGTGCAGCACGATCCGGGCGCCCTGCTCGACCGGACGCTGGAGGACGGGAGTGGCGAAGGTGTTGTCGACCAGGAGCGGCACGGAGCCGCAGGAGTGGGCGAGGGCCCGGACGTCGGCCTCGGCGAGGGTCGGGTTGGCGGGCGACTCGACCATGACCAGGCCGGTGTCGGGCCGGATCGCCTCCGCGATGCCGGCCGGGTCGGTCCAGGTGACCTCGGTGCCGAGCAGACCGGCGTCCAGGAGGTGGTCGCTGCAGCCGTACAGCGGGCGGACCGCGACGACGTGGCGCAGGCCCTGGCTCGCCCGGGCGAGCAGGACGGCGGTCAGGGCCGCCATGCCGCTGGCGAAGGCGACGGCCGCGTCGGTGCCCTCCAGGCGGGCGAGGGCATCCTCGAAGCGGGCGACGGTCGGGTTGTCGAGCCGGGCGTAGACGGGCGGGCCGTCGAGCCGGGCGCCGGTGGTGGCGAACTCGTCGATCCGGGCGGCCTCGGCCCGGGCGTCGTACGAGGGGTAGGTGGTGGACAGGTCGATCGGCGGGGCGTGCAGCCCGAGGTCGGCGAGATCCTCGCGGCCCGCGTGCACGGCTTCGGTGGCAAGGGCCCTCGGGGTGACCGAGGGGCCGAGATCCATGGCGTCCATGGCGGCACTGTGAACGGATACCGGCAAGTAGCAGGAAAACACCGTGCTACGTTCGGGCGATGACCGATTCCGTCGTACTGGACCCGGTCGATCTGCACATTCTTCGCCTCCTGCAGAACGACGCCCGGACCACCTACCGCGAGCTCGCCGCCGAAGTCGGCGTCGCTCCCTCCACCTGTCTGGACCGGGTGGCCCGGCTGCGGCGCACGGGCGTGATCCTCGGTCACCAACTACGTCTGGATCCGGCCAAACTCGGCCGGGGGCTCGAAGCGCTCCTCCTCGTCCAGGTCCGCCCGCACCGAAGGGAACTGATCGGTCCGTTCGTCGACCGGATCCGGGCCCTGCCGGAGTCCCGGGCGCTGTTCCACCTCACCGGGCCCGACGACTACCTGGTGCACGTGGCCGTGGCGGACCCCACCGACCTGCAACGACTCGTCCTGGACGAGTTCACCTCCCGCCGCGAGGTGGCCCGGGTCGAGACCCGGCTGATCTTCCAGCAGTGGGAGTGCGGGCCGCTCCTGCCGCCTTCCGCGGGCCCCTCCATGTCAGCCGTCTGAAGCCCGACGAGGGTGACGGAGGCCCGCCGGAGAGGCCAGGATGGCCCCCATGCCAGAGATCTCCAGCAGCCCGCTGCCCCGCCAGGTCGCCGACGACCACGTCGACGCACTCATCGTCCTCGACCCCATCGTGGGCACGTACTTGGGCGTCAGGGAGAGCGCCGGACTGCTGCCCGACTTCTCGCCCGCCGGCCAGCGGGCCGTGGCCGATCTCGCCCGCCGCACGCTCGCCCGGCTCGACGGGGCCGAGCGGGCGCCGGGCGCGGACGGCGACGCCGAGCGGCGGTGCGCCCGGCTGCTGCGGGAGCGGCTGACGGCCGAACTGGCCGTGCACGAGGCCGAGGAGGGCCTCCGTACCGTCAGCAACATGCGCTCGCCCGCGCACAGCGTCCGCATCTCCTTCACCGTGATGCCGACGGAGACCGAGGAGGACTGGACGGCGGTGGCGTCCCGGCTGCGCGCGGTGCCGGCCGCCCTGGAGGGCTACCGCTCCTCGCTCGCCCTCGGCCTGGAGCGCGGGCTGTTCGGCGGCCCCCGCGCCACCGCCACCTTCGTCGGACAGCTCACCGAGTGGGCGGGCGGGGCGGACGGACGGCCGGGCTGGTTCGAGGAGTTCGCCGCCACCGGGCCCGACGCGCTCGCCGCGGGACTCCGCGCCGAACTCGCGACGGCGGGGAAGGACGCCACCGCGGCCGTCGGGGCGCTGCGGGACTGGATGCGGGACGTGTACGCCCCGGCCGTCGCCGGCGCCCCGGACACGGTGGGCCGCGAGCGCTACCGGCGCTGGTCCCGCTTCTTCAACGGCACCGACCTGGACCTCGACCAGGCCTACGCGTACGGCTGGTCCGAGTACCACCGGCTCCTCGGCGAGATGCGGACCGAGGCCGAGCGGATCCTGCCCGGCGCGGACCCCTGGGAGGCGCTCGCCCACCTGGACGAGCACGGCGCCCACATCGAGGGCGTCGACGAGGTGCGCGCCTGGCTCCAGCGGCTCATGGACGAGGCCATCGAGGCGCTCGACGGCACCCACTTCGAACTCGCCGAGCGGGTGCGGCGGGTGGAGTCCCGCATCGCCCCGCCGGGCGGCGCCGCCGCGCCGTACTACACCGGCCCGTCCGAGGACTTCTCGCGCCCGGGCCGCACCTGGCTGCCCGTGGACGGCACGACCCGCTTCCCGGTGTACGACCTGGTGTCGACCTGGTACCACGAGGGCGTGCCGGGCCACCACCTCCAGAGCGCGCAGTGGGTGCACGTCGCCGACCGGCTCTCGCGCTACCAGGCGACCATCGGCAAGGTCAGCGCCAACATGGAGGGCTGGGCGCTGTACGCGGAGCGCCTGATGGACGAGCTCGGCTTCCTGCCGGACGCCGAGCGGCGCCTGGGCTACCTCGACGCCCAGATGATGCGCGCCTGTCGGGTCGTCGTGGACATCGGCATGCACCTGGGCCTGGAGATCCCGGCGGACTCCCCCTTCCGTCCGGGCGAGCGGTGGACCCCGGAGCTGGCCCAGGAGTTCTTCCAGCGGCACAGCAGCCGCCCGCCGGCCTTCGTGGAGAGCGAGATGACCCGCTACCTCTCGGTGCCGGGCCAGGCGATCGGCTACAAGCTGGGCGAGCGCGCCTGGCTGCTCGGCCGCGCCAACGCCCGGGCGGCGCACGGCGAGGCGTTCGACGCGAAGGCCTGGCACATGGCGGCCCTCTCGCAGGGGCCCCTCGGCCTGGACGACCTGGTGGACGAGATCTCCCGGCTCTGAGCGGGGGTGGGGCGGCGGTTCCCCGGCCGTCCGCGCGATCGGCCGGGGATCTCCCCTGAACAGCCGGGGATCTCCTCTGAACAGCCGGGGATCTCCCCTGATCGGCGGGGGATCTCGTTTGATCGGTGCGGGATTCCCCTGCTATTCCTCCCCCATGACCACCGCCTACACGCCGGACGCCACCGACTGGCGCATCCTCGCGGCCCTCCAGTCCGAGGGCCGCGCCAGCTTCGCCGAACTCGCGCGCGCCGTGTCGATGTCGCCGTCCGCGGTGACCGACCGGGTGCGGCGCCTGGAGGAGGCCGGGGTGATCACCGGGTACACGGCCCTCGTCGACCAGGATCGGCTCGGGCTGCCCATCCTCGCCTTCGTGCGGCTGCGCTACCCGCACGGCAACTACAAGCCGTTCCACGACCTGCTCGACACCACGCCGGAGGTCCTGGAGGCGCACCACGTCACCGGCGACGACTGCTTCGTCCTGAAGGTCGCGGCGCGCTCCATGCGGGACCTGGAGACGATCACCGGGAAGATCTCCGGGCTCGGCTCGGTGACGACCAGCGTCGTCTACTCCTCGCCGCTGCCCCGGCGTCCCCTCAGCCGCTGAGCGCGTCCCCGCCGGTGCGCAGCCGCACCGCCGAGCCGTGCCGCGCCTTGACGACCTCCAGCTGGGCCGGGATCCGGCGGCGCAGGTCGCCGACGTGGCTGACGATGCCGACGCTGCGGTCCCGTTCGCGCAGCGAGTCGAGGACGTCGAGGACCTCGTCGAGGGTCTGTTCGTCGAGGCTGCCGAAGCCCTCGTCGATGAAGAGGGTGTCGAGCCGGACGCCGCCCGCCTCGTCCGTGACCACGTCGGCGAGGCCGAGGGCGAGGGCGAGGGAGGCGAAGAAGGTCTCGCCGCCGGAGAGCGTGGCCGTGTCGCGCTCGTTGCCGGTCCAGGCGTCGACGACGTGCAGCCCGAGGCCGGCCCGCCTGGAGCCGGAGCGGGCGTCGGAGTGGACGAGCGTGTAGCGGCCCGAGGACATGCGCAGGAGGCGGGCGGTCGCGGCGGCGGCGACCTGTTCGAGCCGGGCGGCCAGGACGTACGACTCCAGGCGCATCCGGCGCTCGTTCTCGGCGGAGGTGCCGGCGGTGAGGGCGGCCAGGCGGGCCACCCGCTCGTACTCCTCGCGGAGCGGTCCCAGGCGGCGGACCTCGGCGGTGGCCTGCCGGGAGAGTCCGGCGAGGTCCGCGACCCGTTCGCGGGCGGCGGCGAGGGCGGAGTCGGCCTCGCGCAGGGCGCGTTCGGCCGCCGTGTGGGCGGTCTCGGCGGCGACCGGATCGGCGGGCGGGAGCGCGGCGGCGGCCGCGGTGCCCGGTTCTGCGAGCCGGTCCGCGACGACGGCCTCCTCGGCCTGCCAGGCGTCGAGGCGCCGTTGGAGCTCGCGGCGCTCCCGCTCGGCCAGGAGCGCGGCGGCGGCCTCGTCCGGGGTGGTGAAGCCCTCCTTGTAGGCGGCGTCGGCGAGCCGGTCGTCGGCCTCCTTGAGGCGCCGGTCGGCGAGTTCGGCGGCGCTCACGGTGCCGGCGGCGTCGGCGAGGAGCTCGATGCGCCGCTCCAGGCGGGCGGCGTGTTCGGCCACGGTGGCGAACGCGCCGCGTCCCCGGGCGATCTCCTCGTCGAGTTCGGCCAGTTGCCGGTCCAGCGTCTCGCGGCGCGAGGTCCGGGCGGCGACCCGCCGCTCGGCCTCCCGCTGCGCCGCCACCCGCTCCTCGTGCTCCCGTTCGGCCCGCGCGAGCGCCTCGCGCGCGGTGTGCGCCTGTCCGGCGAGCGCGTGGGCCTCGGCGTGGAGCCGGGCCAACTCGTGCACCTCGGCGGCGAGTTCCTCGGCGCTGGGATCGGCACTGGGATCGACGGCGAGATCGACGGCGAGATCGACGGTGGAACCGGCAGCGGAATCGTCGGCGGCCGGTTCGCCGTCCGGTCCGGACCGGACCTCCGCGCGGGCCGCGGCCCAGGACTCGCGGGTGACGGCCAGTTCGCGCTCGACGGCCGTGCGGGCCTCCTCCGCGGCGGTGTAGGCCGCGTAGGCGGCCTCCTCGGCGGCGCGGTCGACGTGGTCGGCGGTGGTGCGGGCGGGGGCCGGGTGGGCGGTGGAGCCGCAGACCTGGCAGGGGTCGCCGGGGGCGAGGCCGGCCGCGAGTTCGGCGGCGATGCCCTCCAGGCGGCGGGACTTGACGTCGAGCCAGGTCTCGTGGGCGTCGTTGCGCCGCTCGCGGGCCTCCGCGAGGCGGTGTCCGGCCGCTTCGGCGCCCCGGGCGAGGGCGTCGCGGCGGCGGGCCGCGGCGAGCCTGCGGCGGGCGGGTTCCAGGCGGCCCGCGAGGTGTTCGGCGCGGGCGGCGGCGTCCCGGGCGGCCTCGACGCGCTCGGCGAGCCGGGCGCGGCGCGGCTCCCAGCCGGCGAGCCAGTCGGCCGCGTCGCGCAGGACGTCCTCGTCGGCACGCGCCTCCCGTGCCAGTACGGACCGCTCCTCGGCGACGGCGGCGGCGCGGTGTTCGGCGCGGCGGGCCGCTTCGAGGCCGCCGAGCTCCCCGCGCAGCCGGTTCCCCAGGGCGGAGAGCTGCTCGGTCCCGGCGTCGGCGAGGTCGGGCGGCAACCGGTCGCGGGAGCGGGCGAGGGCGGACAGGGCGGCGGCGTGCTCGCGCTCGGCGTCCCGGCGCAGGCCCAGGGCAGGAGCGACCCGGTCGGCCCTGAGGCTTCGGTCCAGGGCGGCCCGGAGGCGGTCGCGCTCGGGGGCCCGCTCGGCGATCCGCTCGCGGCGCAGGAGGGCGTCGGCGTGGCGGGCCTGGCGGGCGGCGAGGTCGCGCTCGGCGTCGAGGGCGGCGCGCGCCCCGGTCCGCCGGTGCTCGGCGGCGGCGAGCCGCGCGTCCGCGACGTCCAGGGTCTCGTGCGCCTCGGTGCGGGCGACGGCGGCCCAGGTGAGGACGGAGGCGGCGAGCCCGGGTTCGCCGGGCCGGCCGTCGACCGGGGTGCGGGCCGCGTCGAGTCCCCCGGCGGCCTGGGCCATCCGGTGGGCGAGGGCGAGCAGCCGCTCGTCCCCCTCCCGCACCCGCTGTTCGGCCACGCGCCGCAGGTCGGCCAGGCGTTCCTCGACGGCGGCGAAGCGGCGGGTGTCGAAGAGGCGGCCGAGGAGCCGTCCCCTGGCCTCGGCGTCGGCGCGCAGGAAGCGGGCGAAGTCGCCCTGCGGGAGGAGGACGACCTGGCAGAACTGCTCGCGGCTCATGCCGAGGAGCTGGGTGATCTCCTCGCCGATCTCCTGGTGGGAGCGGCTGAGGCCGTTCCAGGCGCCGGTGGCCGGGTCGTACTCGCGCAGCCAGGTCTGCGCCTTCTCGGTGGTGAAGCCGGTGCCGCGCCGCTTGGGCCGCTGCTGGGCCGGGCGGCGGGTGATCTCCAACCGGCGGTCGCCCACGGTCAGTTCGAGGAGGACCTCGGTGTACGTGCCGGCGGGGGCGTGGTCGCTGCGCAGGGAGGCGCCGGGGGTCTGGCGGACGCCGGGCACGCTTCCGTACAGGGCGAAGCAGACGGCGTCGAGGACGGAGGTCTTGCCCGCGCCGGTCGGTCCGTGGAGCAGGAAGAGGCCGGCGGAGGACAGGGCGTCGAAGTCGACGGTCTGCGGGGTGCCGAAGGGGCCGAACGCGGTGATCTCCAGGCGGTGCAGCCTCACCGGCCCACCTCGCGCTCGGCCGTGTCGACCCGTACGTCGTCGAAGGCGCCGTACAGGACGGCCCGTTCGGGTGCGTCGAGCGCCGCGCCGCCGCGGACGTGGGCCACGAAGTCCTCCGCGATCTGCTGGTCGCTGCGGTCCCGGAGCCGCCGGGCGTAGGAGGCGCCGGTGTCGCCGTCGGTCCGTTCGGGGTCGAAGACCAGGTTGAGGGTGTGCGGGAAGCGTTCGGCGAGCCGGTTCATGGGGTCGGCGGGCCGTACGGGGTCGGTGAGGGTGGCCTCGACCCAGGAGCCTTCGTGGCGGGCGTGCGCGGGGTCGGCGAGGAGGTCGTCGAGCCGGCCCCGGAGCCGGGCGAGGGGGCGCGGGACGGGGCAGTCGAGGCGTTCGGCGTCGAGGTCCGCGCCGTCGGGGCCCGCCGGGCCGAGGTCGACGAGCCACATGGTCTTGCGGTGGTCGGCCTCGGAGAAGGAGTACGCGAGGGGGGAGCCGGAGTAGCGCACGCGGGGGGTGAGGGTCTGGCTGCCGTGGAGGTGGCCGAGGGCGACGTAGTCGACGCCTTCGAAGATCCCGGCGGGGACGGCCGCGACGCCGCCGACGGTGATGTCCCGCTCGCTGTCGCTGGGCGCGCCGCCGGCGACGAAGGCGTGGGCGACGACGACGGAGCGGGTGCCGGCGGGCCGGGCCGCGAGGTCGGCGCGGACCCGGTCCATGGCGGCGGTGAGCACGGCCTCGTGGCCGGCCTTCCCGGCGCCGAGCCGTTCGCGGACGAGGACGGGTTCGAGGTAGGGCAGGCCGTAGAGGGCGACGTCGCCGTGGGCGTCGGCGAGGACGACGGGGGTGCCGATGCCGTCGGGGTCCGTACGGAGGTGGATGCCGGCCCGTTCGATGAGTCCGGCGCCGACGCCGAGGCGGCGGGCCGAGTCGTGGTTGCCGGAGATCATGAGGGTGGGGACCCCGGCCTCGGCGAGCCGGTGCAGGGCGGTGTCGAAGAGCTCGACGGCGGACAGCGGGGGCACGGCCCGGTCGTAGACGTCGCCGGCGACGAGGACGGCGTCGACCCCGTGCTCGTGGACGGCGGCCACGAGGTGGTCGAGGAAGGCGGCCTGGGCGCCGAGGAGTCCGACGCGGTGGAAGGACCGGCCGAGGTGCCAGTCCGAGGTGTGCAGAAGCCTCACGTCGCCGTCCCGCCCCGCATGTGTGCCGTCCCTCCCCCACCGGTCCCGCACCGGTTGCCGTTCGTGTGCGCCCACCACGCTATCCCGAGCGGGGGCGTGGGGGTGGCCGTCCCGGTGACGGGGCACCGGGGTCGTGCGTCACACGTCGCCGTACGCCTCGCCGCCGAGTTCGAACGCGGCCGTGCCCGCCGTGGCGTCGGCGAGCCAGGCGCGGAAGGCCTCCACGTCGGCGTCGGGGAGGCCGATCCCGATCGTGACGGCGTCGGCGTACCGCACGTCCCGGACGGCGCGGCCCGTCGCCCGCAGGTCGTTCTCCAGTTTGCCCGCCCGCTGGTGGTCGACGGTGACGGTGGCGAGCCGGAAGCGCTGCCGGGTCACGGTGCCGAGCGCGTCGAGGGCCTCGCCGACCACTCCCCCGTACGCGCGGATCAGACCGCCCGCGCCGAGCTTCACGCCGCCGTAGTAGCGGGTGACGACGGCGGCGACGTACCGCATCTCGCGGCGCAGCAGCATCTGGAGCATGGGGACGCCCGCCGTGCCGCCCGGTTCGCCGTCGTCGCTGGCCCGCTGTACGGAGGCGTCGGCGCCGAGGACGTAGGCGAAGCAGTTGTGGGTGGCCGTCGGGTGCTCCGCGCGGACGCGCGCGACGAACTCCTGCGCCTCCCGCTCGTCGGCGACGGGCGCGAGCGCGCAGAGGAAGCGCGAACGGTTGATCTCGGTCTCGTGCACGCCCTCGCGGGCCAGGGTGCGGTACTGCTCCTGCATCCGGCCAGCCTACGTTCCGCCGGGCCGGCGCTCCCCGGCGGCCGGTGGGGGCCGCGATCGGTCGGGCGGGGCGCGGCGGGAATCAGGGGGCGGCGCGGCTCGTTCCCCCGAGAGACCGACCGCACCGAGGAGAGGCAGCAGAGACGATGAGCGCCGACAGCACGACCACCGGTCCCGCCGAGTACTCCGCGTCGGAGGCGGTACGGCGGATCCTGACGTCCACGGGCGACACCTGGGCGGTGGTGGGCCTCTCGAACAACCGGGCGCGGGCGGCCTACGGGGTCGCGGCCGTCCTCCAGCGCTTCGGGAAGCGGATCGTCCCGGTCCACCCGAAGGCGGAGACGGTCCACGGCGAGCGGGGCTACGCCTCCCTCGCCGAGATCCCGTTCCCGGTCGACGTCGTCGACGTCTTCGTCAACGGCGACCTGGCGGGCGGGGTCGCCGACGAGGCCGTGGCGATCGGCGCCAAGGCGGTCTGGTTCCAGCTCGACGTGATCGACGAGGCCGCCTTCGCCCGTACGCGGGAGGCGGGCCTGGACATGGTGATGGACCGCTGTCCCGCGATCGAGATCCCGCGCCTGGGTTAGGGCCCGTCCGGCGGATCAGGGTCGGACGGGCCGGACAGACCCTGGTCCTCCCGGATCACGGGGACGCCGAGGCCCTCCAGGACGACCGCGCCGGGGAGTTGGCCGAGGGCCTTGCCCGGCAGGATGAGCTTGCCCCGGCGGCGGCCGCTGCCGACGAGGACCCAGGGCATGTCGACGACGGCGGCGTCCACGAGGAGCGGCCAGTCGGCGGGGAGGCCGACGGGGGTGATGCCGCCGTACTCCATGCCGCTCTCGCCGGTGGCGGTGTCCATGGGGGCGAACGAGGCCTTGCGGGCGCCGAGGTGACGGCGCACCACTCCGTTGACGTCGACGCGGGTGGCGGAGCCGACGACGCAGGCGGCGAGGGTCGTCCCGCCGCCTCGCTTGGCCGCCACGACCACGCAGTTCGCGGAGGTGTCGAGGAGGTCGGCGCCGTGGTGCTCGACGAAGACGGCGGTGTCCGCGACGGCCGGGTCGGTGTCGACGTAGAGCACCTGCTCGGCGGGGACGGGTCCCGCCCAGGAGCGGACGGCGGCGGCGACGGGTCCGGTCAGGAGGTCGAGGCGGTCGGGGGCGGGCCGGGCGTCGGTGAAGTCTCCGATGGGTGCGCGCATGCCCGCCACGCTAGCAACCGGCGCCGGGCGGGCGGGGCGGCGTCCCGAAGTACGGGCGGGGGCGTGCGAACAGACCCGAACAGGCCCGTCAGGACGCCGCCGTGCCCGCCTGTTCGACCTGCCAGGCCGCGAGCGCCGCGAGCTGCTCGGGGGTGACGTCCCGCGGGATCGGGACGGGCGCGGGGGTGCGGAGCGGGGGCTGCCAGCCGTTCTCCGGGTCCCAGCTGCGGACCACCTTCGCCGGGGCGCCGGCCACGACCGCGTGGTCGGGGACCTCGCCGCGCACGACCGCGCCCGCCGCGACGACCACGTTCCGGCCGAGACGCGCGCCGGGGAGGACCACCGCGCCCGTGCCGAGCCAGCAGCCGGGGCCTATGGAGACCGGTGCCGAGCGGGGCCACTGGCGGCCGACCGGCTCGTCCGGGTCGTCGTAGCTGTGGTTCGTCGAGGTGACGTAGACGTACGGGCCGCAGTACGTGTCCGAGCCGATCGTCACCTTCGCGTCGGCGATGACGTGGCTGCCCCGGCCGAGGACGACCCCGTCGCCGAGGGTCAGGACCGTCTCGGTCCCGAGGTCGAGGTCCGGCAGCATCCCGGCGGTCAGCGTGACCTGCTCGGCGATGATGCAGCACGCGCCGATCTCGATCCACCGCTCGCCGAAGACCGTGCCCTGCGGGAAGGCGAGCCGGGTGCCCTCGCCGAGCCGGCGGAAGCGCAGCCTCCCCTGGTGCTCGGCGGTGACGGCACCGGCCTGCTGCGCCCAGCGCCAGCCGCCCTGGAGGGCGTGCGCGACGACCCGGCGCCGCCAGGCGGCGAGGGATGAGAACGTGTTTCTGTTCCTGGGCACCCGGCCACGGTAGTCGGCGGCGCCGCACCCCATGACCGCCGTGCGCTGTGATGTCCGTCATGAGCACGGCATAGGCTGCGGCGCGGGGGCATCCCCGGGCGCGACACGACCGCTGACGACCAGGAGCGAAGAACCATGACAGAGGCGTTGATCAAGGGCGTGGGCGGCAAGGAGCCGCGGATCGACCCGACGGCCTTCACCGCCCCCACCTCGGTGGTCCTCGGCGAGGTCACCCTCGGCGCCCGCGCGAACATCTGGTACCACACGGTGCTGCGGGCGGACTGCGGCCCGATCGAGATCGGCGAGGACTCCAACGTCCAGGACAACTGCACGGTCCACGTCGACCCCGGCTTCCCCGTCTCGATCGGGGCCCGGGTGACCGTCGGGCACAACGCGACCGTGCACGGCTGCGTCATCGAGGACGACGTGCTCGTCGGCATGGGCGCCACGGTCCTCAACGGGGCCCGGATCGGCGCCGGCTCGCTCGTCGCCGCCCAGGCGCTCGTCCCGCAGGGCATGGAGGTCCCGCCGGGCTCGCTGGTCGCGGGCGTCCCGGCGAAGGTGCGCCGCCCGCTGACCGAGGAGGAGCAGGCGGGCATCCGGCTCAACGCCGAGATGTACCTCCACCTCGCCAAGGGCCACGCGGAGGCCTTCGAGGACTGAGCGCGCCCGTGCGCGAGCACGCGGAGGAGGGCGGCACCCGGCCGGGTGCCGCCCTCCGTGCCGTACGGGAGGTGCTCAGTCCGCGACCGGGACCGGCTCCGCCTCGGCGGCGGACGCGGCGGCGCGCTCGGCGGCCGCCTTCTTGGCGCGGTTCTTGATGACCAGCATCGAGGTGAGGCCGATCAGGACGGCCAGGACGAGACCGAGCCAGGAGAAGCGCTTCAGCCACGCCTCGGCGACGACGCCGACCGAGTAGATGACGGCCGTGGTGCCGCCGGCCCACAGGATGCCGCCGAAGACGTTGGCGACGAGGAACTTCCAGTACGGCATGTGCAGCACGCCCGCGAGCGGCCCGGCGAAGATGCGCAGGAGGGCGACGAAGCGGCCGAAGAAGACCGCCCACATGCCCCACTTCTGGAAGGAGCTCTCCGCGAGTCCGACGTTGGCCTCGCTGAAGTGCTTGGGGAACTTCCTCCCCAGCCATGCGAGCAGGGGTCTGCCGCCCTTGCGGCCGATGGCGTAGCCGATCGAGTCCCCGACGATCGCGCCGGCGGTGGCGCAGGCGCCGAGCACGTACGGATTGATCTCGCCGTGCTGCGAGGCGAGCAGCGCCGAGCTGACGAGGACGATCTCGCCGGGCAGCGGGATGCCCAGGCTCTCCAGCCCGATCACCACTCCCACGAGGACGTAGACGGCGATCGGGGGGATGGTCTCCAGCCACTCCTGGACGTGCAACGCGGCTTCCTCCCGTGTGGACTCCCCTGTGTGCGCCCCGTCCTGGTCGGGGGACGCGGCGCCGGCGTGCACCGCGGCGGGCACGCCGGGGAAGCCTACCCGGTCGGGGCGGACGGGCCTCGACGCCGAGTGCCGGACCGGGCGGCCGGGCCTCGACGCCGAGCGCCGGACCGGGCCGGGCCGGGCGGCCGGAACGCGTCCGCCCCCGCACCGGAAGGGGTGCGGGGGCGGAGGAGCGGCGGTCCGGCCGGGTCAGGCGTTCGGGCGCAGGGTCCACACGACGGTCATCTCGCCGGTCACGGCGCCGTCCTCGCGCGTGATGTCGATCCGCACCGGGAACTCCGGGCGCTGTCCGGCGTCGAGCTCGGCGACGACCTCGGCGGCGGGGCGGCCCAGGGTGGCGGTGGCGGTGACGACGCCCATGGCCAGCTTCTTGTAGCCGATCTCGGCCTTGACGGCGAGCGGGACCGCACGGGTCAGCTGGTCGCCGAAGGCGGCGAGCACGATGGCGCCGCTGGCGGACTCGGCCAGGGTGAACATCGCTCCGGCGTGCGGGCCGCCGACGTGGTTGTGGTAGGCGGGCTGGTCCGGCAGGCGCACGACGGCGCGCTCGGCGGTGGTCTCCAGGAACTCCAGGTTCAGGGTCCCGGCCATGGGAACCGTCGCGGCGAGCATCTCGCCGACGGTCATCTGGTCTGCGCTCATGGAGCGTGATGTTACTCGCGGGTAGAACTCTTGGCCATCCCCCTCGGGCCCTTCGCGGACTCCCGGGACCGGGGGCGGGCGTGGTCGGACGGCCCCCGCACCTCTATGGTTACTGGCCATGTGGCCAGGACAGCAGCCGCCCGGGGGCGAGCAGAACCCGCAGGACCAGAGTCAGAACCCCTACCAGCAGCCGGGGTACCAGCAGCCGAACCCGTACCAGCAGCCGCCGGCCCAGCCCGGATACCCGCAGCAGCCGCCGGCGCAGCCGGGCCATCCGCAGCAGCAGCCGGGGTACGGCGGGCAGCCGCCGGCCCCGCCGGGGTACCCGCAGCAGGGGTACGGCCCGCAGCCGGGACAGGTGAACCCGTACCAGCAGCCGACCGTGCCGCAGCAGTACGCGGCCCCGGGCCCGGGGCAGCCCGGCGGCCCGGGCGGTCCCGGCGGGAAGAGGAAGACGACCGTCGTGGCGATCGTCGCCGCGACCGCCGTGGTCGTCGCGGCCGGCGTCACGGCCTTCCTGGTGCTCGGCGAGGACGACGAGAAGCCGGCCGTCGCCGACCCGAAGCCGTCCGCGACGGCCACCGCCTCCGTGGACCCGTCGACGGCCCCCGAGCCGAGCCAGTCGTCCGATCTCGACAACCCGCGCGACGACGCCGCGCGGCAGCCGACGATCCCCGGCTGGAAGGTCGTCTACAACCCGAAGTACGGCACCCTCTTCGACGTGCCGCCGGAGTGGGACGTGGCGAAGCCCGGGACGATCAGCTTCCTGGAGGACGAGAAGAAGGGCGACGGCACCCCGCTCGTCACGATGTCCGGGCCCACGCACCTCAAGAGCGAGTGGTGCACCTACGACACCAACAAGGACGGCAGCGAGGAGTCCTGGAGCCTGGCGTCGGCCGGCACCAAGGGCGGCCAGGGCGCCAAGAGCACCGCGGAGGCCGCGTACAACGAGGCCGGCACGTGGGTGTGGGGCGGCTACGCGCAGCACATGCCGCGCAACACGGTCAAGATCACCAAGGCCGTGCCGTACACGACGAAGTCGGGCCTGGCCGGCAGCCTGTCGACGGCCACGGCCCCGGGCGTCAAGAAGCGCAACAAGTGCGAGTCGGACGGCAAGGCGATCGCCTTCACCTTCAAGAACGCGAAGAACGACTTCTCGACCTGGGTCCTCAACGCGGCCGACGGCGTCTCCGGCGAACTGCCGGACGCCACGATCCGGCAGATCCTCTCCACGGTCCGGCTCGCCGAGGACTCGTGACGGCCGGAGACCGGTGATTCCCGGGGCGGCGGCCGGCCGTCGCCGCGGGGAGTCACGGCCCGTCCGCACACCGGTTTGGCGGTTCGGGCGGGTGGCGGGGATAGTCCCGGGGTGACCTCACCCGCCGACTCCCCCGCCCCTCCCGCTCCCCCCGGCTCCCCCGCCCCGTCCCGCTCCCGGCGGCCCGAGTGGGCCGGACGCAACTACCTCCTGCTGACCGCCGCCACGGTCGTGACCAACCTCGGCACGCACGGCGCCCTGATCGCCACCACCTGGGCGGTCTTCGACTCCGGCGGCGACGCGGGGGACGTCGGCCTCGTGGCGACGGCGCGCTTCCTGCCCCTCGTCCTCTTCCTGCTCGTCGGCGGCGCCGTCGCCGACCGGCTGCCCCGGCACCGGGTGATGGTCGCCGCCAACGCCCTCAACTGCGTGTCGCAGGCCGTCTTCGCCGCCCTCGTCCTCTCCGGCGAGGCCCGGATCTGGCAGATGATGGTGCTCACCGCGCTCTGCGGCACCGGCCAGGCCTTCTTCAACCCGGCGGCCGAGGGCATGCTCCTGGCCACCGTCAGCGGGGAGCAGGCGAGCCGGGCGTTCGCCGTCTTCCGGATGGCGATGCACGGCGCCTCCATCGGCGGCGCCGCGCTCGGCGGCGCGCTCGTCGCCTTCGTCGGGCCCGGCTGGGTCCTCGTGGTGGACGCCGTCGCCTTCGCCGTCGCGGGCGGGCTGCGCGCCTTCCTCGACGTGAAGGGCGTCCCCGAGCGCGCCCCCGGCGGCGGTCTCCTCGCCGACCTGCGGGAGGGCTGGCAGGAGTTCGTCGGCCGTCCCTGGCTGTGGTCGATCGTCGCCCAGTTCTCCGTGGTGGTGGGACTGATCGGGGCGGTCGAGGCGGTGTACGGGCCGCTGGTCGCCCGGGAGGAGCTGGGCGGCGCGCGCCCCTGGGGCTTCGCGCTCGCCGCGTACGGAGTGGGGACGGTCGCCGGCGCGGTCCTGATGACCCGGTGGAAGCCGCGCCGGATGCTGTTCGTCGGGACGCTGGGCGTCTTCCCGATCGCACTGCCCTCGGCGGCGCTCGCGGTGCCGCTGCCCGCGATCGGCCTGACGGCCGCGATGTTCGTGAGCGGCGTGGCGATCGAGGTCTTCGGCGTCTCGTGGATGACGACGATGCACCAGGAGATCCCCGAGGAGAAGCTGTCCCGGGTCTCCGCCTACGACTGGTTCGGTTCGACGGCCCTGCTGCCGCTGACGACGGCGCTCGCGGGCCCGGCGGAGGGCGCGTTCGGCCGGAGCGGGGCGCTGTGGGGCGCGGCGGCGCTGATGGTGCTCGTCACCGCCCTCGTCCTGCTGGTGCCGGACGTGCGGCATCTGACCCGGCGTCCGCACGTCCCCGTCGGGAAGGAGCCGGGAGCCGTGCCGCCGCAGGTGCGCTCAGCCGATGCCGAAGGCGCCGTCCGGGGGAACGGGTGACGGCACGGCCCCCGCGTCCCCGACCGGTTCCGCGCCCCCGATGAACCGGGCGAGCGCGTCCCCGTGCTCCACGCGCGCGGGGAACGCGTCCGCCGCGGCCCGGCGCGCGAGGCGGGCGGTGTCGAGGGCGCGCGGGGAGGCGACCAGGACGGCGTTGCCGAAGCGGCGGCCGCGCAGGACCCCCGGTTCGGCGACGAGCGCGAGCTCGGGGAGGACGGCGGCGAAGGTGGCGAGCTGGGAGCGGAGGAAGGCGAAGGGGGCGCCGTCGGCCAGGTTGGCGGCGTAGACGCCGCCGGGCCGCAGGACGCGTCCGACCTCGCGCGCGTACTCGACGGAGGTGAGGTGGGCGGGCACGCGCGAGCCGCCGAAGACGTCGCCGACGATCAGGTCGGCCGAGGCGGCGGGCGCCGCCTCCAGCCAGCGCCGGGCGTCCGCGCCGTGCACGGTGATCCCGGAGTCCGCGGGGAGCGGCAGGTGCTCCGCGACCAGGGCGAGCAGGCCGCGGTCGGCCTCGACGACGTCCTGGCGCGAGCCGGGCCGGGTGGCGGCGACGTACCGGGGCAGGGAGAGCGCCCCGCCGCCCAGGTGCAGGACGTCCAGCGGCTCGCCCTCGCCGGCCGCGCCGTCGACGACGTGGGCGAGCCGGCGCGCGTACTCGAACTCCAGGTACGCCGGGTCGTCGAGGTCGACGTACGACTGGGGTGCGCCGTCGACCGTCAGGAGCCAGGCCCGCTCCCGGTCCACGTCGGGCATCAGGCGCGCGGTGCCCTGGTCGACCTCGCGGACGACGGGGATGTGCTCGTTCACGCCTCCATTGTGACGGGACCGGACGGGGCGGTACGGGACGGGGGCGGGCGCCCGCCGATCGCGGGGGTCAGCCGTTCCGGACGGCGGCGACGGCCGCCGCGTGGCGGGCGGCCTGGGCGCGTCCGGCGCGGGCCGCGGCGGCCCGGTGGGCGGGGTCGAGCGCGTTGCGTCCGAAGGCCGCGCGGGAGTCGGCGTCGGGGGTGATCACCTCGACGCGGGCCCCCGCGGCGGCGAGGTCGGCGCCCTGCCGCTCCGGCGAGGGGATCACCCTGCTGCCGCGTCCGTCGGGGGCGAGGACGACGACCCCCTCGTACCCGGCGGCGAGGTGGGCGTTGGCCGTGGAGTGGATGCCGCCGTCGATCAGGCGGCGCCCGCCGACGGCGGCCGGGGGCCAGAGGCCGGGGACGGCGCAGCTCGCGGTGACGGCGTCGACCAGCGGGACGCCGTCGGCCGCGCCGTACGCGACGAGCTCGCCGGTGGCGGCGTCGACGGCGGTGACCAGCAGCGGGCGGGCGGGCCACTCCGTGGCCGGTCCGAGCCGCCGGACCACGGTCTCCCGGCGGGTCGCCCCGTCCACGGTGTCGGCTCCGAGGGCGAGGCGGCCGATCCTGCGTCCGTACTCCTCCGGGGTGCGGGACCGCAGGACGGCGACGGCGTACCGGAGGAGCGTGGGGACTCCGAGGCGCGCGGCGGGTTCCCCGTCCTCGTCCCCGAGCTCCCGCTCGTACAGTTCGGGGAGGCCGATCGCGCCGAGCCGCGCCCCGACGACCGCGCCGGCGGAGCTGCCGACGACGAGGTCCGCCCCGGTCAGGTCGGTGCCGGCGTCGAGGAGTCCCCGCAGCACGCCGGTCTCCCAGGCGGCCCCGACCATGCCGCCCGCGCCCAGTACGAGTGCCGTCCGCTTCTCCGTCTTCTGCGTCATGTCCCCATTCTGGCCGGGTGGTTGGGGAGTTCGGTGGGCGGGGTGAGGTTCTTGAGGGCCTCGCGGACGGAGAGGGGGGAGAGCCGGGACCCGTGGGCGGCGACGAAGGCGCGGACCTCGGCGGGGGCCGTCTTGGCGTACTCGCGCAGGCTCCAGCCGATCGCCTTGCGGACGAAGAAGTCGGGGTGGCCGGCGCGGCGCAGGCAGTGGTCGAAGAGGCGGTCCGCGTCGGTGGCCCCCTTGAAGCGGAGCTGGTGAAGGAGGGCGGTGCGCGCGACCCACGGGTCCTCGTCGTCGATCCACGCGTCCATCTCGGCGGCGAGGGCGGGGTCGGCCGCGACCAGGCCGCCGACGACGTGGGCGGCGAGGTGGTCGACCGTGTCCCACCAGGAGACGGTGGTGACGAGGCGGCGGGCGACGGGCAGGAAGCCGGAGGAGCAGCGCCGCACGTGGCGGTGGAGGTAGTCGACGGCGAAGTAGTGGTACTCGCGCTCGGGCAGCGCGAAGCAGCGCAGGGCGATCGCGGCGCAGTCGTCCTCGTCGGGGCGGGAGGTGCCGTCGAGGACGGTGCGGGACAGGGCCCGGCGCTCGGGCGTCCGCACCCCGAGGAAGGGCGCGACGCCCTTCATGTACGCGACCATCTCCTGCGCGCGGAAGGGGTTCCCGGCGGCGGGGTAGAGGGTGGTGAGCCGTTCGAGGACGGTGTCGGCGAGGGCACTGGCGGGAGGTCCCGCGGGTGCGGGGCGGGCCGTCACGGGGTCCCTCCGGACACGGGGCCGATCGTCACGAGGTCCCTCCGGAGACGGGATCGATCGTCACGGGGTCCCTCCGGACACGGGGCCGGTCGTCACGGGGTCCCTCCGGACACGGGGCCGATCGCCACGAGGTCCCTCCGGACACGGAATCGGTCATGGGACGGGCCTCTCGGTCGCGGTGCGTTCCGGAACCCGGTCCGGACGGACATGACGCACATTACGGCGCCCTTCCACACACGTCCGTTACTCTCCCCGAATGCTCGCTCCCGTGCCCCGGCCGCCGGGCTCCCCCGCCGCCCGCTGCTCCCGGGCCCTCCTCGCCCCCCGCTCGCGCCTCGCGCTGCTCGCGCTGCTGCTGCTCACGGCGGCCACCCTCGTGGTGCTCTACGAGCCGCAGCGCCTGCTGGCCTCGGGCCGGCCGCTGCGGACGAGCGGCGCGGACGCGGTGCTGCTCTTCGCCCTGGCGTACGGGGTGTGCACGGCGGCCTTCGTGCCGCGCCCGGTCCTGAACCTGGCGGCGGGCGCGCTCTTCGGCTCGGCCGCCGGTCTGACGGGGGCGGTCGCGGGGACGGTGCTCGGCGCCGGGATCTCGTTCACCCTCGGCCGGTACCTGGGCCAGGACGCGCTGCGGCCGCTGGTGCGGGGCCGCTGGCTGACGGCGGCGGACGGGCAGCTGAGCCGGCACGGGTTCCGTTCGATGCTGGCGATCCGGCTGTTCCCGGGGGTGCCGTTCGCCGCGGCCAACTACTGCGCGGCGGTCTCCCGGATGAAGTACGCGCCGTTCCTCCTGGCGACGGGGATCGGTTCGGTCCCGAACACGGCGGCGTACGTGGTGGCGGGCGCCCAGGCCGGTTCGCCGGGTTCGCCGGCCTTCCTCTTCTCCGCGGGCTTCATCGTCCTGTCGGGGCTCGGCGCCGCGGTGGTGGCCTGGCGCAAGCGCCACGGCCTGCGGGCGGCGGCTCCCGTGCGGCACGACGCGCCGGAACCGGAGCCGGCGGTCGGCGTCCGCTGAGGTTTGCCGACGCCGTTCCGGGAGATACGGCGGGCGCTACCTCGTGTACATGCTCCGTCGGGGGATTCTTCACCTCTGGGCGGTACGCTGCGCACGACCTTCTGACCACACACGTACATAACGGGACGGCCCTGGCCCCATGAGTTGGTTCGAATCGTTCATCCTGGGACTCGTCCAGGGGCTGACGGAGTTCCTCCCCATCTCCTCCAGCGCGCACCTGCGCCTCACGGCGGCGTTCGCCGGCTGGCACGATCCGGGGGCGGCGTTCACCGCGATCACCCAGATCGGCACGGAGACGGCGGTCCTGATCTACTTCCGCAAGGACATCGTCCGGATCGTCTCGGCCTGGTTCCGTTCCCTCACCGACAAGTCGATGCGGTCCGACCACGACGCCCAGATGGGCTGGCTGGTGATCGTCGGTTCGATCCCGATCGGCGTCCTCGGCATCACGCTCAAGGACCAGATCGAGGGCCCCTTCCGGGACCTGCGGCTCATCGCCACCACCCTGATCGTCATGGGCGTCGTCCTCGGCGTCGCGGACCGGCTGGCCGCCCGGGACGAGATCGGCGGCCGCCACCGGGCGATCCGCGAGCGCAAGACGCTCAAGGACCTCGGCGTGCGGGACGGCCTGATCTACGGCGTCTGCCAGGCGATGGCCCTGATCCCCGGCGTCTCCCGCTCGGGCGCGACGATCTCCGGCGGCCTGCTCATGGGCTACACCCGCGAGGCGGCGGCCCGCTACTCCTTCCTCCTCGCGATCCCGGCGGTCCTCGCCTCGGGCGCGTACGAACTGAAGGACGCGGGCGAGGGGCACGTCTCCTGGGGCCCGACGATCTTCGCGACGATCATCGCCTTCGCCGTCGGTTACGCCGTCATCGCCTGGTTCATGAAGTTCATCACCACGAAGAGCTTCATGCCGTTCGTGATCTACCGGATCCTTCTGGGCATCCTGCTGTTCGTCCTGGTCGGCACGGACACCCTGAGCCCGCACGCGGGCGAGTCGGCGGGCTGATCGTCTCCCGCCCCCTCCCGTCGGAGACACGAGTCACGTCGTCCGGAGGCCGGTCCTGTCAGTCCCGCCCCGTAGGCTTGTCCTCATGTCCGAGACTCCCGAGCCCGCAGCCCAGGTCGCCGATCCCGCCGTCATCAACTGCCGGATCCGCGCCCTCCTCGGCCGCGGCGAGCTCACCGGGGCGGACCGCGAGGAGTACGGCCGGCTGCTGCTGGAGTGGGAGGCGGCGGTGCGCGCCGAGCAGGAGCTCGCGGCGTAGGCTCCCCGTCCCCGGCCCGTCCGAACCGGGCAGGTCCGGCTCCTCGGGGCCGACGGCTCAGGGCCGGTACGGCACCCGGGCCATCTCCTCGATGCCGCCCAGGGTGCCCCACTCGTTCCTGCCGAGCCGGGACAGCGGGCGCATCAGCGTCATCTCGGGGTGGCCGTCCACGAGGACCGACTCGTCGACGGCCGCGTGGACGACCCGGCCGAAGACCACCGTCGAGTCGCCGATCCGCAGGGTGCTGTGCAGTTCGCACTCGAGCGCCACGGGCGACTGCGCCACCCGCGGCGGCTTCACCCGCAGGCTCGGCTCCCGCTCGATCCCGCACGCGTCGAACTCGCTCACCCCGCGCGGGAAGTCCGTCGCGGTCGCGTTGATCCGCTCGAAGAGGGCCTCGGGGGCGAGGCTCACCACGAACTCCCCCGTCTCCTCCACGTTCCGCAGCGTGTCCTTGTGCCCGACCGAGGTGAACTGCACGACCGGCGGCGTGACCGCGGAGATCGTGAAGAACGAGTGCGGGGCGAGGTTGTCCGTCCCGTCGGCCGACCTCGTGGACACCCAGGCGATCGGCCGGGGCACCACGGTGGCGGTGAGCAGCCGGTAGAAGGAGGTGCTGTCGGTCGATCCGGGATCCACGTTCACGCGCATGTCGGACAGTATGACCGGAGATCCGGCGGCCCCGTGGGTCAGGAGGCCTGGGTCAGGGACTCCCGTACGACGCGCTCGCACAGTTCGTGGGTCAGCAGGGCGTCGCGGGCGCTGAGCACCCGGCCCTCGCGCACCGCGTCGAGGAAGGCGAGCACGGCCTGCTCGATGCCGCGCTGGCGGGCCACGGGCACCCAGTCGCCGCGCCGGCGGACGGTCGGCTGGCCCTTGTGGTCGACGACGTCGGAGAGGTTGAGGACCTGGCGCTTGGTGTCCCGGCCCGAGACCTCCAGGACCTCCTCGGTGGAGCCGTTCATCCGGTTCATCATGCCGAGGGCGGTGAACCCGTCGCCGGAGAGCTGGAGCACCACGTGGTGCAGGAGCCCGTCGCGGACCCGGGCCCGCACGTCGACGTGCTCGATCTCGCCGGGCAGCAGGAAGCGCAGGGTGTCGACGACGTGGATGAAGTCGTCGAGGACCAGCGTGCGGGGGTCCTCGGGCAGGCCGATCCGGTTCTTCTGGAGCAGGATCAGGTCGCGCGGGTGGTCGAGGCACTGGGCGTAGCCGGGGGCGAAGCGCCGGTTGAAGCCGACGGCGAGGGAGACCGCGCGCTTCTCCGCGAGCTCCACGATCCGCTCGGAGTCGGCGTACTCGTAGGCGAGGGGCTTGTCGACGTACGTGGGGACGCCGGCCTCGACGAGCCGTTCGGCGATCTCGGCGTGCGCGGCGGTCGAGGCGTGCACGAAGGCCGCGTCGAGTCCGGCGGAGAGCAGCCCGTCGAGGGTGGTGTGGCGCCGGCCGGCGGGCAGGTGCAGGGTGTCGGCGACCCGCTCCACGGTGGCGGGGGTGCGGGTCTGCAGGTGCAGTTCGACCCCGGGGAGGGTGGCGAGGACGGGGAGGTAGGCCTTCTGCGCGATGTCGCCGAGTCCGATGCAGCCAACCTTCACGGGTGTCTCCCTTGTCGTCGTTCACCGGGCCCGCTCGTACGGGCCGTTCGCGCCGGTCAGCTTACGCGGGACGGGCCGGGTCGCCGGGCGGCCGCCAGTCGGCGATGCCGTCGAAGCCCCGCAGGAGGAACCCGGGTCCGAGGCGGGAGGCGGCGACGACGAGGGCGGAGCGCAGGGCGACGGCCGGACGGGCGGAGAGCATCGTGAGCGCTCCGGTGCGGGCGGCCTTGCGGACGACGGCGGTGGTGCGCGGCAGCCGGTCCGCGGTGTAGGCGGCGAGCGCGCGGCTCGGCACGAACGCGTCTCCGGAGCCCGCGTGGTGGGCGAGGACGACGGCGTCCTCGACGGCCTGGTTCCCACCCTGTCCGAGGGACGGCATCATCGCGTGCGCGGCGTCCCCGAGGAGGGCCACCCTGCCCCGGTGGTGGGCGGGGAGCGGGGTGATGAGGTGGTGCACGTCGTGCCGCAGGATCCGGTCGGGTTCGACGGCGGCGAGGAGTTCGGGCACCGGGTGGTGCCAGCCCTCGAAGAGGCGCAGGAGTTCGGCCCTCTCGTCGTCGGGCGCGCGGGCGCCCTCGGGGGCGTTGGCCATGGCGTACGCGTAGACCCGGCCGTCCTTGAGCGGCTGGGTGCCCCACAGCCGTCCGGCACCCCAGGTCTCGTGCGGTGCGAAGGGCCGTCCGGGGGCGGGGACGACCATGCGCCAGCTGGTGCGGCCGGAGTAGCGGGGGCCGGGGTGGCCGGGGAAGAGCGCCCGCCGGGTCGCGGAGTGGATGCCGTCGGCGGCGAGGACGAGCTCGGCCTCCCACTCCGTCCCGTCTCCCCCGGTCACGGCCGTGACGCGGGCCGGACGCCGGTCGTCCCCCGGGTCCGTCACCGTGGCGGTCGTGCCGGTCCGGACGGTCCCGTCCGGGAGGGCGGAGGTGAGGATCTCGACGAGGGTGGCGCGGTGGAGGAGGACGAGGGGGCCGCCGAAGCGCGCAGCGGCGGCCTCCGCGTCGGTACGGACGAGCCAGCGGCCGCCGGGGGTCCGCATGCCGCCGTCCCCCTGCCAGGCGGAGAGGGCGCGGACCCGGTCGCCGAGGCCGACGACGTCCAGGGCCCGTTGGGCGTTGGGGGCGAGGCCGATGCCGGCGCCGACGGGGGTGAGGTCGGCGGCCCGTTCCAGGACGGTGACCCGCCAGCCCCGCCGGTGCAGGGCGACGGCGGCGGTGAGTCCCCCGACGCCGGCTCCGACGACGAGGGCGCGGTGCGCGTCGGCGCCGTTCGCGCCGGTCATGCCATTCGCGCCATTCGCACCGGAGGCGTTCGCTCCGGCGCCGTTCGTGCCATTCGCGCCATTCGTGCCGGGGGCGTTCGGTCCGGCGCCGTTCGCGTCGGAGCGGCTCGTGTCGGCGTGGTGCTGTTCCATGGCTGTCCCCTCGGGGCGGGCGACCGTCGAACCGGAAACTACAGGTGTAGTGACCTCGGCACCGCGACCGTACTACAGGTGTAGTGCCGCGGGTAGGGGCCGGTAGTAGGTTGTCCTCCGTGACCGCAGCCCCGGACTCCCCCGCCCCGCGTGCCGAACGGATCGGCGACGCCGCCCTCGACCTGCTCGTCGAACGGGGGATGCGGGGCCTCACCCACCGGGCCGTGGACGAGCGGGCCGGGCTGCCGCAGGGGTCGACGTCCAACCACGCCCGCACCCGCCAGGCCCTCCTGGAGACGGCCGTGCGGCGCCAGGTCGAGCTGGAGTCCCGGGTCCTCACCCCGCACGAGATGCCGGGTCCCGACAGCGGCGGGGACGCGCTCGTGGACGCGCTCGCGCTCGCCCTGCACCGGTACCTCACCGACCACCGCCCGCTGCTCGTCTCCCGCTACGAACTGGCCCTGGAGGCCACCCGCCGCCCCGAGCTGCGGAGCTTCTTCGACCGGGCGGGCGCGGTCTTCCACGGCCCGCTGACCGCGATGATGGCGGCGGCCGGCTCGGTGGCCCCCGAACGGCACGCCCTGTCCCTGATCGCCTGGTCCGAGGGGCTGATGTTCTCCTGCGCGGCGGGCTCCTTCCACGCGTCCGTGCCGAGCCGCGCGGAGCTGCGCACCGGGGTCGACGAGCTGTTGCGCGGCATGCTCGGGGGCCCGCCCCGGTCCGCACCGGCGTGAATCCCCTGGCGCCGTCTCCCGGTCATGGGGGACGATGCCGGGCATGATCACCGAACAGAGCGACACCACCCCGCGCGTCTCCCCGTCCACCACCTCGGGCGAGCGCGAAGCACTGGAGCAGTGGCTCGACTTCCACCGCGCGACCCTCGCGAGGAAGTGCGAGGGGCTGGACGACGCCCAGCTGCGCACCCCCTCCGCCCCGCCGTCGGACCTCAACCTGCTCGGTCTCGTCCGGCACATGGCCGAGGTAGAGCGAGGCTGGTTCCGCCACACCCTGGCCGGCGAGGAGGCTCCCTGGATCTACTCGACGGAGGAGGACCTCGACCGGGACATCCACACCGGGGAGGAGGACACCTACGAGGAGGCCCACGCCACCTGGCAGGCCGAGATCGCCCACGCCCGCACCCTGGCGGCGACCCGCGGCCTCGACGACCTGGGCGTCGGCAAGCGCCACAGCGGGGAGGAGTACAACCTCCGCTGGATCTACCTCCACATGATCGAGGAGTACGCCCGTCACAACGGCCACGCGGACCTGCTCCGGGAGCGGATCGACGGCGCGACCGGCGACTGAGGCGACCGGACCGCCGGGCCGCCCGGCGGGTCAAGGGCGGACGCGCGCCGGCTCACCCGTGCGGGGCATTCCCCGCCGGTAGGGGCGCGAAGATCGCCGCCGGAGCAGCAGAGTGGCGCGGGTGCATGGAACCCGAACCACAGCGAAGATCCTGTTAGGGGCGGCGATGGCCGCCCTGACCGGCTGCGTCTCGGTCGACGCGCCGCCGCCGACGCCCGCCCCCGCCCCCGCCCCGGCGGCGGAGCCCGTACGGCCCGGGAAGGGCGTCGCGCCGCAGCTCGTCGACGGCCCGGCCCGCGAGGCCCTCGAAGCGGCCCTCCCCGCTCCCCCGCCGCCCGCGGCGGCCCCGCGGCTTCCGGAGGAGCCCCGCCCCGACGTCGTACCGGGGCAACGGGAACGCCCGCGCGCTTCGGCCTCCCCCTCCGGACGATGAGCCGGCGGTACGCCCCCGGGGGCGCCGCCCGTGAGCGGTCGGCGGCCCGTCACTCCCCCTGCAGTCGCCACTCCAGGCGCTCGATCGCGGCCCGTACCCCGTTCCCGTAGCCGTCGTCGTCGAGGTGGGCCGACGCCGCGCGGGCCAGGTCCAGATGGGCGCGCGCGGCGTCGGGCCGGTGCAGTTCGACGTAGTCGGCGGCCAGGTTGAGGTGGAGCGAGGGGTACAGCGCCCGGACCGCGGCCGACGCGTCGTGCGCGGCGAGCCGCTCGTCCGTGAGGTCCTCGGCCGCGCTCAGCGCCCGCAGGTCCCAGGCCAGCTCGGTCTCGGGGTCGTCCTGGGTGTCCGCCATGTAGTGCGCGAGGGTGCAGCGGTGCAGGGGGTCCCCGTCCGGGCCGATCTGCTGCCAGAGCAGCCCGAAGCGGTTGCGGGCCTCCTCGCGGTCGCCGCCGTGGAGCAGCATCAGGGTCTGCCCGATCCTGGTCATGACCCCGTCGTCCGACACCTGCTGCTGCTCGGTCACCGCGACCTCCACAAGATCACCACTGGGAGGGCCGACGCTAGCCGTCGCCGGCCCGGATCGGGCCGAGGCTCAGCCGAGGTCGGGGATGCGCCAGTCGATCGGCTCGTGGCCCTGGGCTGCCACGGCCTCGTCGATCTGCGTGAAGGGGTGCGATCCGAAGAACTTCTTCGCCGACAGGGGCGAGGGGTGGGCGCCCTTCACCACCACGTGCCGCTCCTCGTCGATGAGCGGCAGCTTCTTCTGCGCGTAGTTGCCCCACAGGACGAAGACGGCCGGGTCGGGGCGCGAGGCGACCGCGGTGATCACCGCGTCCGTGAACTTCTCCCAGCCCTTGCCCTTGTGCGAGTTCGCCTCGCCGGCGCGGACGGTCAGCACGGCGTTGAGCAGGAGGACGCCCTGCTCGGCCCACGGCATCAGATAGCCGTTGTCCGGGATCGGGAGGCCGAGCTCGGCGTTCATCTCCTTGTAGATGTTCCGCAGGGAGGGCGGGGTCTTCACGCCGGGGCGGACCGAGAAGCAGAGGCCGTGGCCCTGGCCCTCGCCGTGATAGGGGTCCTGACCGAGGATCAGGACCTTCACCTTGTCGTACGGGGTGGCGTCGAGGGCGGCGAACACCTCGTCCTTCGGGGGGAAGACCGGTCCCTTGGCGCGCTCCTCCTCGACGAACTCGGTGAGCTGCTCGAAGTACGGCTTCTGCAGCTCCTCGCCGAGAACACCCCGCCAGGACTCGGGCAGCATGCTGGTGTCGGTCACGGTCAACAACCTCCGGTGGACGTTCCTGTCTACGTCCCAGAACCTACCGGGGGCCACTGACAGCGGCCCCCGCAGGTCTTCCCGTGTCCGCTACCAGCTGGCCCGGCGGTGCAGCTCCCACATCTGCATGACCGTCTGCGGGTCGAGGGCGCGCTCGCCGCCGCCGATGTCCTCGCGGGCCGCGATGTAGAGCTTGCCCTGCCACAGGGGCAGCAGCCGGACGTCCTTGACCATGATCTCCTGGGCCTCCACGAACTCGTCCGTGACGGTCCCGCGGTCGCTCTGGCGGCGGGACTTCGGGAGGATCTGGTCGGTGATCCGGGGGCTCAGGTAGGGCGTGCCGAGGACGTTCTCCTTGCCCACGAAGGGCGCGACGAAGTTGTCCGGGTCCGGGAAGTCGGGGAACCAGCCGCGGCCGAAGACCGGGTACTCGCCCTTCTGGTAGGCCGCCTGGTACTCCGTCCAGGGCTTGCCCTGCAAGGTGACCTCGAAGAGCCCGGACTCCTCCAGCTGCCGCTTGAGCTCCTTGAACTCGGCGGCCGTCGAGGAGCCGTAGCGGTCCGTGGTGTACCAGAAGGTCAGCTTGACGGGCTCGTCGATGCCGGCCTCGCGGAGGATCTTCTCGGCCTTCTCGACGCTCGGCGTGCCGAAGCGGTCGAAGAACTGGGTGCCGTGGGCCGCGATGCCCTTGGGCACCATGGAGTACAGGGGCTCGGCGGTGCCCTGGTAGACCCGGTTGACCAGTTCGTCGCGGTCGACGAGCTGGGCGATGGCCTTGCGGACGGGGAGCTTGGCGACCGAGGGGTCCTGGGCGTTGAAGACGAGGTAGCGGATGTCGGTGCCGGTCGACTCGACGAGCTGGAGGCCCTGGTTCTCGGGCTTGTCGTCCTGGAGGGAGACGACCTCCTCGGCGGTGAGGCCGCGGTAGGTGGCGTCGATCTCCTTCTTCCGGAGCGCCGCGACCATCGCCTCGGACTCCTTGAAGTACGTGATGGTCACCCCCCCGTTCTTGAGGTGCGCGAACCCCTTGTACGTGGGGTTCTTCGTCAGCTCCGCCGACTTGCCCTCGGTGTAGGAGTCGAGGACGTACGGGCCCGAGCCGCTGACCTTGCCGTCCTTCGAGCGGAGCCGGTCGGCCGGGTAGTCGGCCGGGTCCACGATGGACATGGCGGGGGTGGCGAGGACGAACGGGAAGGTGGCGTCCGGCTTGTTGAGTCGGAAGACGATCGTGCGGTCGCCGACGGTCTCGATCTTGTCGAGGGAGCCGAGCATGCCGTTGGGGCCGCCCTTGTGGTCGATCGTGCGGATGCGCTCGATCGAGTACTGCACGGCCTTGGCGTCCAGCTTGTGCCCGTTGGAGAACGTGAGGCCGTCGATGAGCTTGCACTCGAAGACCCGGCTGGCGGTGTCCGTGAACTTGCAGTCGGCGGCGTCCGACTGCGGCGTCGTGCTGCCCGTCGGGAAACTCACCAGGGTCTGGAAGACGTTCCGGAAGAGCTCCCAGGCATTGTCCCAGGACGCGGCTGGATCAAGCGTGGAGGGAGAACTCGTCGTGCCGACCACGAGCCTCTGATCCCCGGCGGATTCGCTGTCCGAAAAGACACCGCATCCGGTTACCAGGGATATGGACACAAGGGCTGCAGCCGCCTGCAGACTGGTCCGGTTGAACACGTGCACGCTCCTCGTTCAGCCATGGGTCGGCCGACGATACCGCAGCACCCCGTCAGGTCAATGTTCGAGCCCGACGGGGCACTTGAGTCATTCGAGGCAGAACCGGGGTCAATCCGGACACGAATTCCGGAAAGTGTCCGGTTATCGGTCACCCGACTCCGGCGTTCAGGAAAATCCCGCCGTCGACGACGAGCGTCTGGCCGGTGATCCACTCCGACTGGGAGGAGGTGAGGAAGGCCGCCGCGCCGCCGATGTCGGCCGGCTCGCCGAGCCGGCCGAGCGGATAGGAGGCGGCGGCCTCCGCCTCGCGGCCCTCGTAGAGCGCCTGCGCGAATTTCGTCTTGACAACGGCCGGGGCGATTGCGTTGACCCGGACGACCGGCGCGAATTCGTGCGCGAGCTGAAGGGTCAGATTGACCATCGCGGCCTTGCTCATTCCGTACGCCCCGATGAAGGGCGAGGCGGATACGCCGGCGATCGAGGCGATGTTCACGATCGCGCCGCCGTTGTGCTTCTGCCAGGCGTGCCAGGTCCGCTGGGCGAAACCGAGCGCGGAGACCACATTCGTCTCGAAGACCTTGCGGGCCACATTGAGGTCCAGGTCCGCGATGGGGCCGAAGACCGGATTCGTGCCGGCGTTGTTGATCAGGAAGTCCACCCGGCCGAAGCCGTCCATCGCCGCCTCGACGGCGGCGGCCTGGTGGGCCTCGTCGTGGGCCTTGCCGGGGACGCCGATCGCCCGGTCCGCGCCGAGGCGCTCCACGGCCTCCTTGAGGGCCTCCTCGCCGCGCCCGGTGATGACGACCCGGTCGCCGCGGGCGACCAGCGCCTCGGCGATGCCGTAGCCGATGCCGCGGCTCGCCCCGGTGACCAGGGCGACCTTGCCGGACGGCTCCGGCGGTTCCTGCGTGCTCATGTCCGTCTCCTCCTGCTCGTGTCGCTGCCGGTCGTCAGTTGAGGGGGCCGCCGGCCACGTACATGACCTGGCCGGAGACGAAGCCGGCGTCGTCGCCCGTGAAGAACGCGATCGCGTTCGCGACGTCCTCGGGGCGGCCGACCCGCTGCACCGGGATCATGGAGGCGGCGGCGGCCTGGAACTCCTCGAAGCCCATGCCGACGCGCTCGGCGGTCTGCGCGGTCATCTCGGTGACGATGAAGCCCGGGGCGACGGCGTTGGCGGTGACGCCGAACTTGCCCAGCTCCTTGGCGAGGGTCTTGGTGAAGCCCTGCAGGCCGGCCTTGACGGCCGAGTAGTTGGCCTGGCCGCGGTTGCCGAGGGCCGAGGAGGAGGAGAGGGAGACGATCCGGCCGAAGCCCGCGTCCACCATGTGCTTCTGACAGGCCTTCGCCATCAGGAAGGCACCCTTGAGGTGCACGTTCATGACGAGGTCCCAGTCCGACTCGGACATCTTGAAGAGCAGGTTGTCGCGGAGCACGCCCGCGTTGTTGACGAGGATCGTCGGCGCTCCGAGCTCGGCGGCGACGCGCGCCACGGCGGCCTCCACCTGGGCGCCGTCGGAGACGTCGCAGCCGACCGCGAGGGCGGTGCCGCCCGCGGCCGTGATCTTCTCGACGGTGTCCTTGCAGGCCGCCTCGTCGAGGTCGAGTACGGCGACGGCGCGGCCCTCGGCCGCGAGGCGGATCGCGGTGGCCGCGCCGATGCCCCGTGCGGCACCCGTGACGACGGCTACGCGCTGCTCGGTGGTGGACATGCTTGGTTCTCCTCGCCCTTGGATCGTCCCTGGTGGCGGCCGGACCGTCGTCCGCTCCTGCGTCCCGCACATGAGCGACCGCTTAGTATCGTCCGCAGACGAGACGCTAGAAGCCCTGGCACCCGGTGTCAACGGCCCACCGGGTGCACCTGGTCACCCTCCGTCCGGGGACGGACGCTCAGCGCACGAGGAGATCGAGCAGGCGTTCCACCTCGGCCTCGGGGTCGGCGGTGAGGCCCGTGTGCACGGGTCCCGGCTGCACGACCGTGGAGCGCGGCGCGATCAGCCAGCGGAAGCGGCGCCCCGCGTCGTCGCGCGCGGCCTGCCCGGCCGCGTCCCCGCCGAGGCAGACCCCCTCGACGGCACGGAGGGCCGCCCGCACCCCGGTCACGTCGGCCGCCGGGTCGAGCGCCGCCAGCCTGGCCTCGTCCAGGTGCGTGCGGGCGGCCACGAAGGAGCGGGCGCGGCAGTAGACGACCACGCCCGCGTTGAAGCACTCGCCGCGCTCGATCCGCGGCACCACGCGCAGCAGCGCGTACTCGAAGACGTCGCGGTCGCTCACGTGGTGCTGTCCTTCTCGGCGGGCTTGTCGGTGGGCTTCTCTGCGGTCTCGTCGGCGGGGCGGGGCCGGGGCGCGAGGCGTTCGGCGAGCCAGCCGGGCGGCCGCTGGGTCCGGTTCTCGGTGCGCGGTCCGAGCGTGATCCGCTCGTGGATGGTGGCGGCGCGGGGCAGCAGCGCCTCGACGTAGGCGGCGCGCACCTCGTCCGCGCCCGTGAAGCCGGGCTCGTCGAGGAGCCACTCGTCGGGCACGTCGGCGGCGACCTCGTCGAGGAGCTCGCGGGTGACGAGCGGCGCGAGCTCGGCGGCCGCGGCGGCGACGTCGGGCGCGAAGGGGGCGAGCGCGTGGTCGGAGGCGTCGTACGGCTTGGCGGCGGAGGCGGCGGCCCCCGGCCAGTTGTGGTGCCAGATCATGGTGGCGCCGTGGTCGATGAGCCACAGGTCGCCGTGCCAGACGAGCATGTTCGGGTTGCGCCAGGACCGGTCGACGTTGTTGACGACCGCGTCGAACCAGACGACCCTTCCCGCCTCGGCCGGGTCCACCTCGTACGCCAGCGGGTCGAAGCCCAGCGACCCCGGCAGGAAGTCCATGCCCAGGTTGAGCCCCCCGCTCGCCTTGAGCAGCTCCTGCACCTCCTGGTCGGGTTCGGAGAGCCCGATGACGGGATCGAGCTGGAGGGTGACGAGCTCGGGCACCCGCAGCCCGAGCCGGCGGGCGAGCTGCCCGCAGATCACCTCGGCGACCAGGGTCTTGCGCCCCTGCCCCGCGCCGGTGAACTTCATGACGTACGTGCCGAGATCGTCGGCCTCGACGATCCCGGGGAGCGAGCCGCCCTCACGCAAGGGCGTGACATAGCGGGTCGCTACGACCTCTTGCAACACTTTCCCAGGCCACCCATCTCTTCAACCTTGCAATCCACGGAAGACTTCTCCGGAGCGCAGAGGCAGGGATCACGGCGCAACAGCGCTGGGGAGAATCTGGGGAGTTTCGGCTAGCAAGCTGCTCCCCCGCGCTCCCCAAGCAGACCGTCGATGGTGCCGCGTCCCTTGCTGCCGGCCTCCGGCATGAAGTGAGCATAGTAACCGAGAGTGATCGCAGGCGAGGAGTGTCCGAGCCACCGAGCCAGGGTCACGACGGACTCTCCGGCTTCCAACATGATCGAGGCGTAGGTGTGCCGAAGCACGTGGAATCCGTCCTTCGGGGCCGCCGCCCACTGCCAGGGCTTCGACCCCTCGGCACGTGGCGGGATGACGCCCGCCTTGGCCAAGGCGGGCTTCCAGGTGTAGGTGTTCCACGTGTTCACCGCCACAGCGTTACCGAAGCGTGTGGTGAGCAGCAGGGAGAACTTCTTCCTCTCCCCTTCAGGCTTCCCCCACGGCAGCTCCACCTCTACTGGCGGAAAACCTGCAATGTGACGCCTCAACTCTTCCGCTACCGAAGGAGGCAGATCCACCGTTCGGATCTTCTTCCCCTTTGGCAGGGCGAAGTAGAGCTTTCCGTGAATTGCCTGCACCTGGCGCCGAACGTGAAGCATGCCGCGTTCATAGTCAATGTCCTCCGGGCTCAGCCCGAACACCTCGCCCTGGCGAAGCCCGCACCCCAGACCGACCACGACAGCGATCCTGTTCCGCTCGCTGATGGCATCCCGGACTCGCAGTGCGGTGTCCATCGGCCACGCGTCGCGCCGCTCTCGGGGCGACTTGGGCCACCGCACAGATTTCGCGTGCATGGGATTGCGCGCGAGGCGCCTGTCGTCGACGGCCGCTTCCAGGATGGAGGAGAGTTCGGAGAGGATGCCACGCTGATAGTCGACCGACGAGACCGTAGACTCCAACTTGGATATGAACGCCCGCAGATCCGTTGCGACAATACTTCTCAGCGGAAGCCGGCCCAGGTGCGGGACAATGTGGAGACGCCATCTGCGCTCCTGACTGTCCTGGGTCTTCGGAGCACCTCCGCGCCCTGGCGCCCAGTGCGTCTCGATGTACTCGGCCAGCGTGATGGACCCGTCGCGCGGGTCCACGAACTCACCTCGCTCTTCGTCCGTCGCTGCCCGGCGAAGCCATGCCTTGGCGTCCTCCAAGGTCTCGAAGGAACGATCCCGGACGCCCGGGATGCCGGCGACCTTATACCGCTTCCCCTTCCCGTAGCGCGGGGTCTTCTCCCTCCTCCCGGTGGTTGGGTCCTTCTTCTTCTTGATCCAACGGTCCTCGATGTAGCCGGCCAGCTTAGTTTCCTTTCGAAATGACGCAAAAGCGTGATGATATTCAAGACGTCATGCATCGGGGTTACGTCGCTGCGGAGATGCAGCCAGTGGGCTCAAAGCAAGATTGGAACGGGAATCTGCACGTTCCTGCTCATGGATCCAGGCGTCGAGGGCTGTCCGCCGATACATGACCCGGCCGCGGGGCCCCATTCGGAAGCTCGGCGGCCCCTTTCTGCGGTGGCGCCAAACGTAGAGGGTATGGGGCGACAGCCCCAGATACTCTGCAGCCTCGTCGACTCGCAGAAATGCCTCTCCTGGCGAAGCGTGAGGGGAGGGTTGGGGTACCTTCATGAGGCTCCTCGCGGACATGCCGGCAAGTTTTCTCCACTGCCTTTACTGGACGGGGATACGTTCGCGATGCTCCACCGCCAAGTGCAGCCACCTGCGAACACATTAATGATCCGCAGGATCCCCGGTTTCGGAAACCGGGGATCGTCCGCTATATTGCGCCCCGCACTCAGCACCCCATCAGGTCGCGAGGCTGTATCGCCGAACACCATCGTGAAGTTGACGACGGGACAAGTAGCTTTCCTTCGCCAACCACTCAAGGCTGATCTGGGCTGCCCGCGTCGAGCAGCCAACAGCTCTCGCCACCTGGCCAGCCGTCACTTCGGGGTGATTTGCCACCCATGCGAGGACCTTCTGGCCGAGCAAAAGATCCTGCTGCTTCTGGGCAGCCACGAAAATCCCAGCGGCACAGAGGCAAAGACATAGGGCGGTTGAGACGCCGACAAGGTCACCTTGCAGCGATGCCGTAGCAGCATTCATTGCCCCCACAGCAAAGAGGACTGGAGATGCATATCGAAGGGATCGAGACAGGGAAGCTCCTAAAAGATGAGGCCGCGAGTTAGTCGCGGATAAATCGGTAGGTGTGTAGGTTGACATGCGGATGCGTTTTACTCCAGTCCTTCCGCCGGGACTCCTGTCTGCCGTGAGCGAATGACCAGTCAGATCGAATCGGAGATTCCCTAATTACACACAAAGACGCCCTTGGCTCATCCTCCACAACCCGAAGCACTCCCGGTCTCCAGCAGGGCCCCTGACCGAGGCGTGCGCGGCCCTGGCCGACGCTGCCCGCGGGGGACTGTGCTGCGGATGGGGATGGCGTCGCGGCTGACGCCGTGGTCGCGGGCGAGAGCGGCGATCGAGCGGCCCTCCAGCTCCGCGAACGCGCGCGGCGGCCAGCATGCGACGGGCGTCCTCGCGGACGATCTCGTCCTTCAGGGAGCCCGGCCTCAGGAGGAGCGCACCGACTTCGAGGGTCATGTCACAGACGGACGCGCCCCGGCCGTAAGGGCTTGCTCATCCAACAGCGCGCCAGCCCCAGGGCCGCGGTCCCTTTCGCCCTCGTAGGCAATCAACCCTGACCTGCGCTTCGGCCCTCGCCGACGGATCGAGGTCCGCGATCTGCAGGGCGAAGGTCACGAGCCGGAGCTCACGGATTCCGCGGAGGGTCGGGTAGCCGGGCCAGTCCATGACGTCGTACCCGTACTGATCGCAGTACGCCCGGTATCGGTCGATGGATAGGCTCCCGAAGGTGTCGGCCTCGATGGCGGTCGACGTGAGGTCCCATTCCGGGGGGCCGATGGATGTGCGTTCGTAGTCGAGGAGGACAGCCCGTGGCGTCGGCGTCTCGATCACCGCGCAGTTCCCCGTCCAGGCGTCGCCGTGGACCACGCAGTCCCCTCGGCCGTCGGGCAGGTTCCGCCATTGGCCTTCGAGCTCGCGGAGACGATTCAGCAGCCAGGCACGATCTTCCTCAGCCACGGCGCGGGAGGCGGCGAGCCGCTCCTCGATCCGGACGAACGGGTTGAGCCGGCCGATCGCGAAGCTGGGGAGGGGAAGGCAGTGAAGCTGGGCCAAGAGGCTGGCGAGGTCTGCCTCCGTGCCAGCCTCATGCGGAGGAAGGAGTTCCCAGAAGGTGGCCGCTCGACCGCTCACGATCACCGGCTGGTCTATCGCGAGAGGTTCGACCGTGGGCACGCCGGCCGAAGCCAACCATCGCGCCACGGCGACTTCGCGAGCAGCGGCCTCGTCCTGACCGGGCCTGGCGATCCTGACGACGACATCGGAGGCGAGCCTCCACAGTGCGTTCTCGCCCAACCGGATGAGCGTGGCGCCCCGGGCAGAGAAACCTCTCGCCGCCACGGCCTCCGCGAGTACCGTCCGAGACAGCTCGATGTCGGCTGTGGTCATGCCAGTACGGTACCGATCCTGGCTCGGAGCTCGGCGAGCTCCGGCCTCCGGCTGAAGGGGGCGGCGGCCTGCGCGAGGGAGGCGACGTCGGCAGCGGCACGATGGGAGCGCAGGCGCCCGACCTCGTCGAGGGCTTTGGTGGCTACCGCCACAGCGCGATCCGGCTCGCCAGTCGACATCAGCAACGTCGCAAGCTTGGTCCCGGAGAGTGCGCGGGACCGAGCGAATTCCGGGGTGTGGCCTTCGACTGCGCCCTCCAACCGGTGCCTCGCCAGTTCGACGGCGGTCCTGTCTCCCGCGAGCATTGCCACATCGAAAAGTGCGTGCCCCGTGTCGCCCAGGTGCTGGGCGTGGTCGTAGAAGAGCATCCAGGGAGCCTCCTCCCTGAGGCTCTTAGCCCGGGCCAAGATGTCATCGGACAGGCCGATTGCCGCACGGGCCTCCTTGGCTTGCTTCATCTTGGCCAAAGCCCGCGCCCTGGCGTTGTGGAGCATTGCTTGCTCGCGCGGAGTAAGTCGATCGGACCGCACCAGGCCCACTTCCGCGAGCGTGAGGCCCTTCTCCGGTCGACCGCGCCAGATCTCCTGCCTCGCGTGCCAGTTGAGAGCGCTGGCCCGCAGGCTCCAGGCGTCAGCTTCCTCGGCGCACTGGCGCCCCAGCTCCAGGAGCGCGGCAGCCTCGTCGTACTGGAGCCGGTCAAACGCCGCAGCGCCGAGCACAATCGCCAGCCGGCCGACGTCCGTGAACAGGTCCTGCCTAAGCGATGGGGGGCAACTCAGCTCCAGAAGAGCGCGCGCTCTGGCCATCTCCCCTTCGGCGGCACTCTGGACGAGTCCGTCTCCACCGAACCGAGCGTCCCACCGGGACAGGGTGGTGGAGGCGGCCCGGACCTGTTGGATGTCCTCCGCGCGAACCTGTCGCGGACGGGGCGGCCCAGTGGGCAGGGCTGTGGCTGCAACGCCGAGGCCCCCGAGTAAGGTCATCAGCTTGCGGCGGTCCACTGCAGACATCCTCTCTAGGTAGGCGACCGGGATCCCTCCCACCCTGCCCGAGAGCCAGTCTTCCATGCCGCCCATGGCGGGGAGGGTCACGTCCTTGTCCGCATGGGAGTCCTCTTGTCGCTCCTCTTGTTCGACGTACCGCCACAGTCGTGTTAAGGCGCCGCCGGCGTCGAGCGCGACATCGAACTTGGCCGCCAACTGTGCGGTGCACCGCCTCTGGTTCTTCTCAATTCGCTCTACGTACGTGGCGCTGAGCTGCACCAGCTCGCCTAGGGCCTTGGAGGAGAGGTGCCGCACTCGGCGCCAGTTCCGAAGTTCCTTGCCCCACCAGGCTCGCGCCGATTGGTTCTCGTCCAGCAGTACCGGCTTCTGTGCCATGGCTCCCCCTTTCAGCTTCTCCATGCGGACAAGAGGCTTGTCCGCATGGACAGATTCTTTGAATACCCCACTCTGGGCTTCGAGTTCGGCGAAACCGCCAGACTCCACTCACCCGGGCAGGAAGGCCGTGGGTACGACGAAGCCCGGCTCCTCCCAGGGAGGCGCCGGGCCGGCACAGGCGGGCAGGGGTCAGATCGTGCCCTGGTCCACCGCAGCGGTGAAGGCCGCCCATGCGTCGTGGCCCAGGCTGAGCGTGCCGCTGTTGGGCCGCTTGGAGTCACGCACTCGGAGGCCGTCCCCCGCGAACGCGCACTCCACGCACTCATTGTTAGGCGAGCCGCTGTAGGAGCTGGTGAAGTATTCGAGCTGGTCTTCCACGTGTCCTCTACTTACTTGCGAGATGCAGGAATCGATCACGCGCCTCGGCGATGAGGGCCGCCGATGCGGATGGGTCAAGCGCCTCCTGGCGCAGGTAGGCATGGCCGCCTGCGTACTCCTCAAGCGCTTCGGTGTGTTCCAGGAAGACGCCGCCGGTCTGGTGCTCCAGAAAGACGACATCGAGGGCGGGCCCACCGAATCCACCGTAGATCACGTGGCTGCCGAGTCCCGCGCTGTAGACCCCGCCTTCGAAGGGGAGGACCTGGATCGCGATGGTGTCCTGGCTGCCGCGCTTCAGGAGCTGCGACATCTGGGCCGCCATCACCTCGTGGCTGCCGACATTGCGCCATAGCACGGCCTCGTCGAGGAACACCTCGTACCGGGGCGGCACGTCTCGGTCAAGGATCTGCTGCCGCCGCATCCGCAGGCTCAGGCGGTCCCCCAGGTCGTCCTCCGGCAAGGACCAACCTGGAGTCGTCTTGATGGACTTGGCGTAGTCCATCGTCTGCAGCAGGCCGGGGATCACTCCGCCGGCGAGCTGGCGGATGTGGGTCGCCTCATCTTCCAGGGCCAGCAGAAGCCGCATGTGCTCCGGTAGATCACCGCGGTCCATCCACCATCCGCCGGTGTCCTGGCTGTTCTTGGCCAGGTCGACCAGCTCCAGGCGCTCCTCGTCCGATGCCCCGTAGAGCCTGCAGAGCTGATCTACGAGCGGCCACCGCACCTTGGTCTTCGCGCGCTCGTACCGGCTCAGCGTGGCCTTGGAGATCCCTACTCCGGCCCCGGCTTCTTCCCCGGACAGTCCAGACTGCTTCCGGAGGGCTGCCAGACGGATGCCGAGCAGGCGAAGGCGGGTGGTCGGACCTTCCCACCCGGGGACATCAGCCGAGGCGGCTGGCCCTGTCGGTGTCAGCATGGCGTACTCCCCTTACGCGAGTGCCGCCATCCTTCCCGCTCGTACGGGGCGGCCACAAGGCAAGGTACACGGCACGGTTTCGGCAGCGGCATATGCATGATCCGCTCATGCGGACACTCTCACCGTGAGAGTTTCACGGCATGCCGGGCGGCGACATACTCCAGTCGCGCCACCAAGTAACCGGCCGTTCGCACCCCTGCTGACGCTGTGATGCGGCGCCCTTCCCGCACATGCACGTTCCCCGAGCAGTCCGTCGCCTCGTACGCCTGAGGAGCCCCCCATGGCACATGAGCACACCCTCCGGACCCCTGAACGTCCTTCCTCTCGCCTGGCACCGCTCCGGAACGCCGTCGCCGTCTCCCTGCCCAGCTCGCCGGCGTGCGTCCGAACGTCGCGGCAGGTCGCGGCGGAAGCGATGGCACGGTGGGGTGGCATCCCTGCGGCGGTGGCGGCTGACGCGCTCGTCGTCGTGTCCGAGCTGGTGACGAACGCGGTCCTGCACGGCGGTGAGGGCAGCGCCGAGGAGGTCGTCGGGCTGCACATCGAGCACTGCGGCGACGAGCTGGTGGTCGAGGTCACCGACGGGGCCTCGAAGCCGGCCCGTCTCAAGACCGCAGGGGCAGCGGAGACGGGGAGCCGAGGTCTTCTCCTGGTGACGAGGCTGGCCAAAGACTGGGGTGTCAGCGACAAGAACCGCACCACTTGGGCTCGCCTTACGACTCGCCCCCAGGAGCGGGCATGCTGATCGCGCGCAAGGACGAGACCACTCTGCAGTGGCTCCGGACCTCGCTCGCGCGGTCCGTGGCGGACGACCCGCCGGACGACGAGGAGGACCTGCTCGCCGCCATCGACGCGGTCATGGATCCCTGCCACGCGCCGGCGCCCCTGGCAGCGCCGTCCGTGACCGGTGCCCTGCTGGACCGTCTCCCCTTCCGGCCCCGGCGCCGCGAGGAGGTCGTGCTGAAGGCGGGCGCGCTCTCCGAGGAGGACGTGGCCTGGATCGGCTTCCAGCTCAGGCGTGCGACCGAGCCGGCCATCAACCGAGCGACGGTCAGGGTCCGGCCTGTTCCGACCCGGCTGATCGCGCAGGCGCGTGCGCTCCACCAGGGCATGCCCGAGGGCGATGACGCGGTCGGCTACCTGCGCCGTTACGCCCAGGTGCTCCTGGACCTCTTGGACCTGGTGAGGAGTGACACCTCATGACGCCTCCTCTCCCCGTGGTCGTCCACACAGCCCGTTCCTTCCTCTCGTCCCGTTGCCGGAGCATCATGACCGCCGACTTCGAAGCCGCCCCCGACCCGCAGAGCGCCGAGCCGGTCGGCGATCCGACGCTCATCCGGCTCCGGTCGGATCTGGCGGCGCTGGGGCGGCTCGGGAAGCAGTACGACACGGTGTCCGGAGGCGACACGGAGGGCGTGCTGCGGCTGGCGGCGCCCTGGCTGCCGGTCGCCGAGGGGCGTCTGCAGGCCGCGGAGGGCTCGCCTGCCGATCAGGCCCGCTGGCGGAGCCTCATCGACGAGGTGAGCGCCAGCTCCGAAGCCGACTTCGTGACGGCGAACTTGGCTGCGAGGCGCCTGTTGCGGGAGCTGGTGGAGGCGTTCTTGCCGGGGCCGAGCGTGCGCGAGATCGCGGACCGCGTGCGCAGAGGCATTGCCGACGGCGTCCTTCCTCCCGGAACCCTGCTGTCGCGTCTTCGGATCCTGGCGGACGCCGGACTGACTTCGGCCTCCGGAACGCGTGTGGACCTCGCTCTCCAGGACCTCGCGGCCGACGGCCTGGTCATGGTCCGGCACTCGGACCAAGTCCTGGTGGCGGGCAGGAAGGCGTGTGACCAGGTCACCATCGCGGCCGACCTGCTGCGCGCACTGGTGTCCACCGGCGTCTATCCCCTGATGTCGTCCCTGCCCGGCCAGCAGGATCTGTCCCGGCTCCTCGCCGCCGAGAGGTCGATCGTCAGCCGGGCCTTGCACCGGCTGCACGAGGAGGGGTACCTCTCCGTCCAGACCAGCAGGCGAGCGGTGGTCCGCCCGGTGCCGCCGGTCCCGGTGAGCGGGCCGCCCACGCTGGAGGACTTGGTCGGGCGGCTGCGCAGTGCGGCGCCGTCCGGTACGAATCTCGATCGTGCCGGCCTCCGCAAGAGCTGCCGCCGGGCCAAGACCTGGCAGCACCGCCGCTCGGCCCCCGACGCCGAATCGCTGCGGGAGGTGCGCCAGAGCCTGGTCGCCGCCGCTGCGGACCTGCTCCCGCTCGCCGCCCGCCGGCACCCGGGCGACCCGGACGCACACGCCGTCCTCGGGTACACCGTCACCGCCGCGCTGCACGACTGGCCGGCGGAGCGGGAGATCGAGGTCTGGCGTCTGGCGTGCGTGGCCACCGCCGTCCTGGACGTCCTCGACCTCGCGGGGGATGCCGCGTGAGCACCGACCGCCTGCCCCAGCCCCGGAGCGCGATGAGTACCGCCCCGATGCACCCCTACCTCGCGCGCGAGCTGATCGCCCGGGCGGAGAGGGCTGACGAGCACTGGGCCCGGCTGGCCCGGATGCAGCCGGCCGACCAGCTGGTCGGCGCCGGCCGCCACATGGATCACGTCAACTCTGCGTTCCTGGCACGGGCCGTGGCGGACTACGGATGGCCTGGCGTGCCGCTCGTCGGCGAGGAAGGCGCGCGGGCCGCGTGGCGACTTGCCCTTCGCGCCGACACCCGGGCCGACATCCAGCGGCTCGCCTCCCGGCTGATGCACGAGGCCGTGGGCCGGGGCGCCGCCTCTCTGCGGCAGTGGGCTCACCTCTACGACCGGTGTCTCGTCAACGCCGACCTGCCGCAGCTCTACGGCACCCAGTACCGCCTCGGCCCCGACGGGCCCGAGCGGCAGACGGTGTCCGAACCGGCCGTCGACCTCGACGCGCGCCGGGCCGCGGTGGGACTCCCGCCCGCCGGCCTCGCACTGGGGAGGCTGCGCGACCGCCTGACTGCGGCCCCGTGCTTCGGCGCGGCGACGCCCTCTGTTCTCGTGGGCGCGGCATGACCACCGCTGCCGCCCCGGGCGACATCACCCACACCCTCTGATCGAAAGGACTGTCCGATGAGGATCGGTACTGCGGTACTGCTCGCGGGCGCGGCTGTGGCCGGCGTCGGCGTGGCCCGTCTGCGCCAGGAGGCGAAGCACCAGCGGGAACGGGTCGACATCGCCCTCACGCGCAACCAGCTGGACTGGCTGGAGAAGGTCTTCACGGACCCCGGCGTGGCGGCGAAGTGGGCGCCCGCCGGCATGGAGCCCGAGGAGTACATGGGGCTGATGTCCGCCAACCACATGCTCTGCACCCTCAGCCTGCGCGACCGGCTCGGCCTCGTGAGCAAGCACCAGCTCCGCCTCTACGCCTCGATGATCATGGGCAACGAGATGGCCCGGCGGTACTGGGAGAAGTTCGGGCACCTGCGCGCCGAGGAGGCGACAGGAGACCCGCGAGCCGAACGCCTCCACGACACCCTGGACAGGGCCGCGGACGAAGCCGGACGGGCCGGGCGCGAGAACCAGCCCGTTGCCGCCTGACGCCGAGGGGACGTCCCGCGCCGTCCTGACAGCGCGGACCTGAACCGGGGCCTTCCTCATCCGAGGGGGGTGGCGCACCCGTCCGCGCCCCGGCCGCACTTCCGTGGGGGAGTTCGCGGCCGGCCCTCCCCCTCAGCAACGCCGAGGGGCCTGGGCGTACGGCATCTCGCACCCCAAGAGCACCCCTTTCATCCAGATATGCCCCCCGGGAGTGGGGCGGTGCCCTGGCCGACCGCTTGGTGCGGCAGCGGCCGGCAGACGCGGAGGAAACCGATGACCTGGTGGGGGGCGGCGTTCGTCGCCACGTTCTGCGGCGCGGCTCTCTTCCTCGTGGAGATCGTGCCCCGCCTGCCGGGCCGGCGCCCCGGCAACACAGGAGCAGCGCCACTGCCCCACGACGACGAGCACGCCCAAGACGACCAGAAGGGAGCCAGCCCATGAGGGCCTCTTCGACGATCCGCCGGAGCGCCGCCCCGGCGCTCCCCGCAGCGGCCCCCGGCCTGCCCGGTCCCGACCAGGCAGGGGTCGGCGCGCCGCAGCTCTCCCGCGCCCGCGGAGCAGGTGCGGGTCCCGACCTGCCGATGCTCCTCACCCTCCGCGAGGAGCTGCGCTCGGGCGTCTGGCGGCCCGGGACGGTACGCACCCAGGCCGGCCTGCGGACCCGCTTCGGCGAGACCCAGCTCATGGCCACGGCCGTGACCCGTGTCCTGCGTGACGAGGGCCTGGTCGCGCTCGACGGGTTTCCCGGTGTGCGGGCCCTCGGGCCCGCAGGCCAGCCGCCGCACCGCGCCGGCACCGCGACCGACCTGGTCGTGGAGGCGATCCGGCAGCGGCTCACCGACCACACCTACCAGCCCGGCGAGCGGATGCCGTCCCAGCAGGCTCTCGCCGTGGAACTCGACACGTCACGCACGACGGTCCAGCTGGCCTTGGTCCAGCTGAGGCTGGAGGGCCTGCTGCGCCCGAACCAGACGTCCGAGACGCCCGGGACGTACGTCCTCGATCCGTCGCGGGAAGCCCGGGAGGCTCTTCTCCTGGCCGACCTGCGGGTGGCGATGCGCCGGGGCGGGTGGACGCGGGCGGAGTACCCCGACGTCGTCGAGCGCACGCTCCACGTTCTCGTCGGCTCCGCCGCACGAGCGGGGGGTGAGCCGTGACCGACGTCTTCACCGTGATCGTCGCCCTGCTGACGCTCGGCCTGGCCGGGTTGAGCGTCCGGCTCAGGCAGAAGAAGCCCGCGGCGGCCGGACCCCGACGAGACCGCCGACGTCCTCGTCTACCGCGCCGCCTCCCCGTTCTCGACTTCGGAGTGACCGTGCCTCTTCTCTCTCTCCGCCGACCGGCGGACCCGTCCGTCGTACGGACGGCGACCATGCTGACAGCCGACATCGACGCGCTGCGGCCGGTGACCGGCCGGCGCACCGACTGGCCGGCGGAGGCCATCGAGGGTGCCTTCCGCCGCGTCTACACCTCGACGCAGCCGTGGCTCAGCCTGGCCCGGACCCGGCGCGACACGACGGACTCGCCGGCCGACCGGGCCCGGTGGGACGTGTGGATCGCGGCGCTCACCCCTCCCGAGCACTCCATCCGGGGCACCTACGCCCAGGCATGCGTCCTCGTCGCCCAGGGCCGGGAGATGCTGCGGGCGCTGCGCGAGACGCTCGCCCCCTGCCCCTCGGTCGGGTCGGTCGCCAAGGAGATCGACCGGCTCATCCAGGCAGGGGCTCTGAAGCCCGCCGCACGGGTTCCCCGCAGATCGCTGGCCAGGCGCCTGCGGGTGCCGGCCGTGTACGTCGACCTGGCGCTCGCGGACCTGGCCGAAAGGAAGCTGGTGGAGATCCGCGCCAGCGGGAGCGCCGTCGTCCTGGACGCCGGCGCCCGCGCGAGTGCTCCCGGTCTCCAGCAGAGCCCCGCCATAGACGAGACCTCGGCGGGAGCGGCATGACCGCCCTCACGCCCTCGCTCGTCACGGCTTCTCTGCCGCCCCTGGAACGGCAGGTCCTGGAGCTGATCGCCGACGGCCACAGGGACCCGGAAGTGGTGGCCCGGCTCGGGCTGGGAACCGTCGCGCGCGTGCGGTACCGCCTCAACCAGATCGCCCGGCGCTTCGGTCTGGAGGCCGTGGTCCGGCCGCAGCTCGTCCACCACGGCTACGCCTGCGGCGCTGTGCCACCGCCCCCGCTGCTCCACCCGCTCCTCCTAGACGCGGACGCGTTCGACCTGATCCGGGCGCTCGCCGCAGGCAAGACCCTCACCGCCTACGCACGCCGGCGGGCAATGACCTCCTACCAGGCGACCTACCTGATGGAGAGGACCTCCGCCAGGCTCACGGCCACGACGCGGCCTTCGCTGATCCGGCACGCCTGGCAGCGGCAGATCCTCGGCCCCAGCCCGTTCGCCGCCGACCTCGCCGCCCTGCACGCCCAGCGCCCGCGCCTGCCGGAGACCGGGCGGGGGCTGATCGTGCCCCTGCTCAGCGGCTACCGCCTGGCGGCACCGGCCACCGGGCGCTCCCCCACCCGGCACCTCGACATCGCCGACGGCGAGGAAGCGCTCGTCGCCGCCCGCTTCCTCGCCGACCGCGAGGGCTACGCCCCCCTGTGGATCGTGAAGCCCTCGCGGCCCGGCCTGCCGTACCGCGTGAGCTGGGGCCGGCGGGACGCGGCGGCCCAGCCGCGGCACGGCTTTGCCGCCGACCCGGTCCTCAGCCCCGATCGCCTCCGGTCCGCCTGACCCCGGCCGCGTCCGGCCTCGCTCGCCTCCGTCCCCTTCCCTGCTCCTTCTCGTTCAAGGACTGCCTCATGTGCCAGCACCAACCCGCCTGCCCCACCGCCGACTCCGCCGACCGGGAGGCGGCCGTGTCCGTCGCGAGCCACCCCGAGCAGGGCTGGACCCTGCTGTGCAACGGTGTCCTGCTCTTCGAGGACACCGGCGAGCTGCTGCCCGACGGCCGGATCATCGCCCCGCACCGCCCCACGACGGCGGTGGCCGCGTGACCGCCCTGCCCTACATCCCCCGCCAGCACACCGCTGCCCCCGCGCTCGCCGCCGGCCCGCGGATCGAGGACCACGGACTGCTGGGCGACCAGAAGGGCAGCGCCCTGGTCCGCCGGGACGGCACCGTCGTCTGGCTGTGCATGCCGCGCTTCGACTCCCCCGCCGTCTTCGCGAGCCTCCTGGGCACCGAGGAACACGGCTTCTGGCAGATCGCACCCGCCTGCCTCATGGACGGCACCACTATCCCGGGCTCGGGCCGCCGGTACGTGGGCAACACCCTCGTCCTGGAGACCACGTGGGCCTGCGACAGCGGCACGGCCACCGTCCGCGACTTCATGGTGCCCGGCGGCGGGTCCCCGCGCCTGGTGCGGATCGTGACCGGCGTGACCGGGGCGGTGGCCATGCGGTCGCTGCTGCGGGCCCGCCCGGACTACGGACGCACCGTGCCCCGGATCGCCGCCTTCGACCGCCGGCACGCCATCGACCTCCCCCAGGGCGAAGACGCCCGGCTGTGGCTCGACGCCGACGCCCACGTACGCGCCGAAGGCGCCGATCTCGTCGCGGACTTCACCGTCACCGCGGGCGAGACGGTCGCCTTCGGGCTCTCCTGGCGGGAGGGCGTGGACAGCCCGCCGCCCGTCCCCGTCGACGACGCCCTGCTGGCCTTCACCCTCGACTTCTGGGAAGCGTGGGCGGCCCGCTGCACCTACACCGGCCCGGACCGCGAGGCGGTCGTCCGCTCCCTGCTCACCCTGGGCGCCCTGATCTACGCCCCGACGGGCGCGATCGTGGCCGCCCCGACCACCTCCCTGCCGGAGGAGATCGGCGGCACCCGCAACTTCGACTACCGCTTCGGCTGGCTGCGCGACGGCGCCTTCGCCGCCGGCACCCTCCGCCGGTACGGATACCTGCGCGAGGCGGTCTCCTGGGCAATGTGGGCGGGGCAGGCCGCCGCCCGCGCCGGCCGCCTGCAGATCATGTTCGGTGTCGGCGGCGAGACGGAGCTTCCCGAGCGGGAACTGGACTGGCTGCCGGGGTACGAGGGATCGAAGCCGGTCCGTATCGGCAACGCCGCCGCGGACCAGCTCCAGGTCGACGTCTACGGCGACCTCGCCATGGAGCTCCACGAGCTCGCCCTGGCGGACGGCAGCTGGGCCCGGCGTCTCGGTGCCCTCGTCGTCGCCCTCGCCACCGAGCTGGAGCAGGTCTGGCACCGGCCGGATTCGGGCATCTGGGAGATGCGGGGGCCCGAACAGCACTTCACCCACTCCAAGATGATGGCCTGGGCGACCGTCGACCGGGCCGTCCGCACCATCGAGGCCGGCCACGCCGACGGCCCGCTGGACCGGTTCCGGGCGCTGCGCGACAAGATACACGCCGAGGTGTACAAGCACGGCTACGACTCCGACCTCGGCTCCTTCACCCAGTCCTACGGGTCGCGCAAGGTGGACGCCTCGCTCCTGCACGGCCTGCTCTCCGGCTTCCTGCCCGCCGACGACAAGCGCTTCATCGGCACCGTCGAGGCGGTCCAGCGCGAGCTGGGCACCGACGACGGGTTCCTCCTGCGCTACCGGACCCACGCCGGCGAGGTCGGACCCGACGGATTCGCCGGTGAAGAGGGCCGGTTCCTGATCTGCACCGGGTGGCTGTCCGAGGCCCTCGCCGCGATCGGCCGGCCCGACGACGCCCGCACCGCCCTGGCCAGCCTGCTCGCCGTCCGCAACGGGCTCGGCCTGCTCGCCGAGGAGTACGACCCCGCCACCGGCCGCCAGCTCGGCAACTTCCCGCAGGCGTTCAGCCACATCGCCCACCTCGACGCGACCGCCGAAATCACGGCCCTCGACGCCTGCGGCATCCCCGAGCCGGCGGGAGCGGAGTCGTGACGACCAGGACCCGACCGCGTCCGGTGCTGAGCCGCTGGGACCTGCCGCACTGGATGCCGGACAGCAGCCAGACCCTGCCCGTCCGCTGCGGCGAGGACTTCACCGCGATCCGCGTCCCGGCCGACCTCGCCCGTCCGGCGCTGACCGCGCTGGGGCTGCGCACCGGCCCCGTCCTCGCCAACAAAACCACGAAGACCTGGCACTTCCTCCTGCCGTCCCACTCCGTCCTCCCGGCCGACTGGCCCCCCGGCGTGCGGGTCATGCCGAAGGGCCGGTCCATAGGCATCCCCCCGCTGACCACGACCGGCGGCCTGGACGTCCACTGGGCCGTTCCCCCCGGCCTGGGCTCCACCTCGCCCGCCGACCTGCACCGCGTGCTGCGCGACCCCCGGCTCCTGACCGCCGGCGGTGCTCCCGGGCCGGCCGAACCGCCGGGCACCGCGGCGGCGCCGGTCCGCGCAGCCGCCCCGTCCACGCCGCGCCCGCTCACCCCGGCCCAGCGGGACGTCGGACGGCTGCTGCTCACCGGGGCGTCGGACGCGCAGATCGCCGAGGAGCTGGGCCTGCCGGTCGGGATCGTCCGCCGGCACCTGACCTGGATCGGCCGCCGCTTCGGCGCCCCGACCGCCGCCCGCAGGGCCGCCGCCCTGCTCGCGGGCGGCCACGTCTCTCCGCCTCCGGTGTCGATGCTCGCCCCGGACCTCGCCGAGACCGACCTCGCCGTCCTGCGCGTCCTCGCCGGCCTCGCCACGGACGACGGCCTTCCCGACGAACTGCGGCCCGCCGGCCCGTTCCTCGACCGCGTCGACGAGCTGCGTGAGCGGTGCGGCGCCCGCAGCGACCCGCACCTCATCGCCCTGGCCGCCTTCTGGGAACTCCTTCCCGGCATCCACCCCGCTCCCGGAAAGGAGCAACTGCCATGATCCGCAAGGCACGCTTACCCGTTCCCGCCCTCAGAGGCGGGTGGTCCGCCCTCGATCTCCTCGAAACCGTGCCCGGCCTCATGCTCCTCGGGATGAACGCCGCCGGTCTCGCCCTGACCGGAAGCCTGGTCGCCGACGAGATCGGCAGCCCTCGCGGGCTCGCCGCCGCGTCCGTGCCGGACCTGGAGCCGCACGCCGAAGAGCAGCCGCAGCACGACGCGGCCAACGCCACGGCAGGCACCAGCACCCGCACCTACCGCTACGAGCCCGACGCGCCGCGGCCCGCCCCCCAGGACGTTCCGCTGACCGGCGGCACCCTCCGCGGGAAGGGCTGATCGTGACCCCCGATCCGTTCGCCCCCTACATCGGCGACCGGCCGCCCACGCTGGAGGAGCTGGACCGGGAGCTGGCGAAGACCGCCGCCGAACACCCGGCCGTCTGCACCCTCCGCGAGATCGGCCGCTCCCGCGCCGGCCGCCCCATGACCCTGCTGACCCTGCCCGGCGGCCCCAAGCAGGTCCTCGTCATCGGCGCCCCGCACCCGAACGAGCCGATCGGGCTCGCGGTGATCCCGGCGCTCGCCCGGTACCTCGCCGAGCACCCCCAGGCCCGGGAGAAGGTCTCCTGGCACCTCGTGGGATGCGCCGACCCCGACGGCGTCGCCGCCAACCAGGACTGGTGGTCGACGACCTGGCCGCCGACGCTGGAGCCGTACCACCGCGGCATGTACCGGCCCGTGGCCGCCGCTCAGCCCGAGTGGACCTTCCCCACCCCCGCCTTCGACGCGACCCTGCCCGAGACACTCGCCCTCATGAGGGTGATCGACGACGTGCGGCCGGCACTGACCGTCTCGCTGCACGGAAGCGACACCGGCGGCGTGTGGGCGATGGCCTCCCGCGCCGAACCCGCCCTCCCCCAGATCATGGCAGTTCTGGCGGCCCGGTACGGCCTGCGTGTCGAGGAGACCCCGTCGGACTGCATCGGCCTGCCCTCCTTCGGAGCAGGCGCATACCTCCTGGCACCTCCTGCCCCCGCCGAGACGGACGGTCCCCCCGGCGGGAGCGACGACCGCGAGTGGGACCCGGCCGGATCCAGCAGCGCCCACTACACCGCCCGGCACGGCGGCCTCGGCCTCTTCCCGGAGGTCCCGATGTGGGCTTCCGCCCCCATCAGGCTCTCCCCCCAGGAGGCCGTCGGCGTCCTCGAAGACGCCCGCTGCGTGCTCGGCGACCTCATCACCGAGTACGCGGCGGTCTCGGAAGAGGACACCGTGTTCCTGGCCTCCTCGAAGGAGATCCGCTCGATCACCCTCCTGATGATCCGGCAGATCCAGGAGAACCCCGAGGCCGGCCGGGACCAGGACCTCGTCCTCCTCGTCCCGGCACGCGCCGCGGGCATGCTCCTGCGGCACGCTGACCAGCTCCTCGCCGCCGCCCCGGAGTGCGAACAGCTCCAGGCCCTGCGCGCGAAGACCGAGGCCGTCCTTCTCTCCTGGTGCCACCGGGCGGAAAAGACCCTCCGGCCCCGGCCCGTGCCGCTGCCGCGTACGGCCGGCTACCAGGCCGAGATGGTCCTGGCCACGGCGGGACTGCTTTCAGCAGCGCCTCCTCATGTCCCTGGACCGGAGGGCCGGGCGTGACCCGCCGCACCGTGATGGCCATCGGCGTGCTTGTCCTCTTGCCGCCCCCGGGGATGCTGTGGCGCGCGCTCGCCCGGTGTCTGCCGGGAAAGGGTGCCGGGGGTATTGCAGCCGTTCAGCGAAGCTCAGTGAACGGCTGGTGCACCGGGCAGCGCGTGCTGCCACTGGGCTGGTTCCATCGCGGTGGCGGCGTCCGCGAGGCTGCGGGCGGAGTCGGTCTTCAACGCGGCGTGACACCTTTCGATCTTGCCGTCGGTGCGGTAGCCGGTCGCCCGGTACTCCAAGGCGCGATAGAGGCAGTCCAGTTTGTCGGCGTCACGGGCGCACCTGGCTTCGAGGGTCTCTCCGGCTTCGAACTCCTCGACGGCCGCTGTCACCGCGTCTCCGAAGGCCGGGTGGGCCCCGGCCACTTGGTCGGCTGTCACCTTCCGGGGGTCGGCGGTCGTGACGTAGCGGCGGGTGACCGGCGTCTGGTCGCCGATGCGGGTCTCGTGAAGGTCGTGGAGCGTGCACAGCAGGGCGGTGCGGGCGGGGTCGGCGCCTTCCATCGCGGCCAGTGCGACGCCGATGACGGTGGTGCGGTGGCTGTGCTCGGCGACGGTCTCGGTGGCGGAGAGGGGGACGCCGTCGTAGGGCCAGCCGGTGCGCGGCTGGTTGCGCAGGGCCCCGGCCTCGAAAAGAAGGGCGGCTGTTGCGGCGGTCTCGGCGTCGGTGGGCGTGTGCTCGGGCACGTGATGGCTCCTGGCGGTGCGTCAGTTCGTCTGCTGGAGAAGGTAGTGGACCGATTCGATGTCGTGGCGCGATACCGGCGACAGGGCCCTCGCGTCAAGCAGTTCGACGGCGCGCTCCCTCAGGTGCCGGGCGGAGGCGGGATCGGCGAGCGGAAGCCAGGGGTGGAGGCGGAGCAGGGTGTGGAGGGAGTGCACGTACAGGTCGACGGTGCCGGGCGCGTCGTGGAGCGAGCCGGCCAGCTGCTGGAACAGGTGGGGCGGATTCCACGCGGTCGGGTCCGGCCTGTGGAGGAAGTCGTCGTCCGGCTGGGTGGATGGCATGGAGCCCAGCCAGTAGGCCCAGTAGGCGAGGTTGGCGAGCTCACTGTGCTGGTCGACGGCCAGGGCGTCGACGAAGTCGTACAGGGGCACGGGGTCGCCCCGGCGGGCGGCGACCGTCGCGGCGGTGCGGGCCTCGATCCACCGCGGCGTGTAGGCGCGCAGTGCCAGGGCCGGGCGCATGGTGCGCAGCGCCTGCTCGGCCCAGTCCTCGGCGTCGGGGGCTGGGTCGTAGGAGGCGAGGTAGAGGCTCTGGCGGCGCAGGAGCAGTCCTCGTTCCCCTGCTCGACCGGCGCTTTCCGTGGTCCGGCGAAGCTGGGCGAAGAAGGCTGCCCGGTCGGCGGCCGAGAGCTGGGGGCCGGCAGGGGCCGGGCCGCGGCGCCGGCGGTTGGCGTGCGGCTGCAGGGCGGGCGGGATGATGCCACGTACCGCCCAGGCGACCAGGTGCGCCGTCTCGCGGGACTGAACCCAGCCCGCCAGCGGGTGGTCGGCGGGGTCGGCCGAGGGGTGCAGCACGGCGGTGAGGATCCGGTCGGCGTCCATCGCGGCGTCCAGCCAACCGAGCAGGGATCCGTCAGCGCCCAGGGGCGCCAAGGTCCGGCGCAGCTGCAGCAGGTCCATCGCGCGGATGTTGCCGAGCGGCCGGCGTCCGCTCTCCCAGCCCTGGACGGTACCGAGGTCGATGCCCAGACGCTCGGCCAGAGCGGTCTGCGGGAGGGGGATGCTCTCGCGCAGCATCCGAAGGACGAACCCCGAGACCACGCCGATGCCGGTCCGGCCCCCGCTCCCCATGGCGGTCCTTTCCGATCGTCCCGGCTGTGCCCGCAGGGGCAAACCCGTACCAGGAGTGAGTCTTTTTCAAATTGCGCTCTTCCTAGGCTAGTTCGGCGAGCCGAACCGCCGTAGCGGTTCGAAGCATCGGCCGATGCGCGCAGCGCGATGCCGACCCCGTTCGATGCCCGGTCGTCCGGGTGCCGTTACCCGATTCCCTGTTCTTGCTTCCGGTCCGTCGTGCCCGTACGGGCAGCGACGGGGCCGGTCGACCGTTCGAGAGGAGATCGACGTGCAGCCTTCGTTGGATCGGGCGAACTCCGCGCCGCCCGGCACCGCCAGGCCCAGTGGGCCGACCTGGCTGGTGACTCCCGGTATCACGCCCGCGCGTTTCGCCACGGCTGTCGGCTCCGGTGCCGAGGTGGTGCTCCTCGACCTGGAGGACTCGGTGCCGGCCGGGTCCAAGGCGGATGCGCGGGCGGCCGTGCTGCCGTTCGCCGGTGCCCGGACTCGGCAGTCCGGCGGGCCCCTGCTGGGTGTGCGGATCAACGCGGTAGGCGGCGCGGAGGGTCTGCGGGACCTTGCCGCCATGGCTGGGGAGGGGCTGTGGCCGGACCTCATCGTGGTCCCCAAGGTGGAGTCGGGCCGCGAGATCGAGGCCGTCGTGCAGGCCGCGCGCGGGGCGCAGGCGGCACCGAAGGTCTGGGCGCTGATCGAGTCCCCGCGGGGAGTCGTCGGACTGGCCGGCATCGTGCGCACCCCGGGCCTGGCGGGCGTGCTCTTCGGCGCGGCCGACTACGCGGCGGCGGCCGGGTGCCGGCTCACGTCCCGGGCGATGTGGTACCCGCGCGCTCAGCTCGTCACTGAGGCCGCCGCCGCCGGGATTCCGGCCGTGGACTCCCCTTTCTTCTCCCTCGACGACCACGACGGGCTGCGGCGGGACGCCCTGGAGGCGGTCGAGCTGGGCTTCACGGGCAAGGTCGCGGTCCACCCGCGCCAGCTGAGCGTCATCGCGCAGGCGTTCGCTCCGAGCCCGCGCGAGCTGGAGGCCGCTCGTGCGGTGCTCGACGCCGCCTCCTCGGCGGCGAATACGGGGGCTGCCATCACCACGGCGGACGGGGTGATGGTGGGGCCGCCGCTCGTCGAGGCCGCCCTCGCCGTCGTCCGCCGAGCCGGTCACCGCCCCGCCGTCACCACCACCTCTGTCACGAAAGCGAGCTGATGATGCAGAAGCAGCAGCCCTCGTTGCCCGTCCCGGCCGGGTTCCGCCAGGTGAAGGACGGCCGCCTCCGGGAGGTCGTCGGCCTGGGCCTGGACGACCTCGTCCCCGGCCTGGTCATCGAGCACCGGCCGGCCAGGACGGTGACCGAGGCCGAGCACGTCCAGGTCCTCGCGCTGATGGGCAACGAGGCGCCCATCCACTCCGACATCGAGTACTGCCACAGCACCGGCCACCCTCGGGTTCTGGTGTGCGGGATGCTCACCCTCAACGTCGTGCTCGGCATGACGGTCCGCACGACCAGCGGCATGACCACCGGCAACCTCGCCCTGGACGAGGTCAGGTGGATGGTGCCCGTCCACGTGGGCGACACCCTGTCCGCGCGCAGCACCGTCCTGTCCGCCCGCCGCTCGAACAGCCGCCCCGACCAGGGCATCGTCACCTGCCGGGTCGACGGGTTCAACCAGCGAGGCGAGCTGGTCGTCACCGGCACCCGCACCTTCTTCGTCCCCGCCGCCCCGGACGTCGTCCGCGACGCCACCGGCTACTAGAAGAAGAGGGGAGCCACCATGGACGTGGAGTTCACCGCGGCCGACGACGCCCAGTGGGAGGAGTACGACGCTCTGGCCCGCCGCGCCTACGGCCAGCCGGTGCCCGACATCGCCCGCCTGGGGCCGTACGCGGACCGGCGGGTGGCGGTGCGCGGCGGGCGGGTCGTCGCCGGGGGCATGGGCATGCTCGTGCCGCAGTGGTTCGGCGGCCGGCCGGTGCCCGCCGCGAGCATGGGCTGCGGCTGCGTCGCCCCAGAGGAGCGCGGCGACCGCCTCGCCGCCCGCCTCGCTCAGGAGCGGATGCGCGCCCTGCGGGACCAGGGCGCGGTCCTCGCCACGCTGTGGACGGCCTCCAACGGCTACGTGCGGCGGCTGGGCTGGGAGGCCCCGGCGCAGGTGTTCTCCTGGACGGTGCCCACCGCCGCCCTCAAGCAAGCCGCCGCCGACACGATGGAGATCACCCACGGCGACACCGCGCAGCTCGCGGAGCTGCGGGACCGGCTGGCCGGGCGGTGGAACGGGCCGTGGCAGCGACCCCCGTGGTGGGGCGCCTGGCAGCAGGAGCGGCACCCGGACCTGGAGACCTACGCGTTCGCCGGGCACGGGCGGGAGGCGAGCGGTGTCCTGGCGACGGCGACGCAGCGCACCCCGGGCGGGCGGCAGCTGGTCGTGCACGACTTCTGGGCCGCCGACGCGCCGACCGCCGACGCGATGCTCGCCTTCCTCGGACGGCATCACGGCCGCACCGCCACCGTGATGTTCGAGCGCACCGGCCTGCCGCCCGGCCCGCTGCTGCAGCAGCGCCTCGCGAACGTCGGTACGGCGACGGCCAGAGCCTGGCACCCGTGGATGCTGCGCGTCCTCGACCCCGCCCGTGCCGTCGAGCTGCGCGGCTGGCCCGGGCACCTGGACGACGAGATCGTGCTCGACCTCGCCGACCTGGACGGCGCCGGATTCAGCCGCCACACCCTGAGCATCAGCGCCGGCAGCGCCCGCCTCACCCCCGGTGGCGCGCAGCGCGGCCGTACCGCCGATGTCACCCTGACGATGGGGCAGTTCGCGCTCTGGTACGCCGGCGGCTACCGCAGTCCGGCCGCCGCCGCGATGGCGGGCCTGCGCGGAGAGGACTCCGTCCTCGCCCGCCTGCTGGCCGCCACCGCCGACCGGGAGCCGTGGCTCGCCGACTACTTCTGACCCTCGCACCCCGCCCGGCATCCGGCCGTTGAACCGGCAGGAACCGCCGCACGCCCCGCACACCCGCGTGTACGGCCCCACCGAATCCACCCGCCCCCCGTTCGGAGACCTACCGTCATGACGACCGCCAAGCCCACCAAGCCCTTCCCGCCCGAGCTGCGCGCCTGGGTCGCCGGCCACCTGCCCGGCCTGGACGCGGACGAAGACCGTTCCTGGCCGCGCAGCACCTCCCTCGTGTGGCGCGTAAGCGCGGCCGGCCGGGACGCCTACGTGAAGATCAGCCCCAGCGACCTCGACTTCGAGCGCGAAGTCGCCGGATACGCCTTCACCGCGGCGCACCTGAGCGAGACGGAGACGCCGCGGCTGCTGGCCTGCGACCGGGGCCTGCGCGCGATCCTCAGTACGCCGCTGCCCGGCCGCGTCGTGCGGGACCTGCCGCTGGAGGCCGGCGCCGAGCTGCGTCTGTACGAGGACGCCGGGCGGCTGCTGCGCCGCTGGCACGACGCGTCCGAGCCCGGCACGGACGCGGACCGGGCGGTGGTGCGGTCCGACATGGAGGCCAAGGCCCGAGAGGCCGCCGACTGCCTGGAGGAGGTCGCGCCGCACCTGGCCGCCGACCGGCTCGCCCTGGTCGAGGCCGCGTCGAAGGAACTCCCCGGACTCGCCGAGCAGCTGCCGCTGGTCTACCGGCACGGCGACTACGAGACCCGGAACTGGCTGTACGACGAGGCCACCGGTCGTCACGGGCTGATCGACTTCGCGATGGCCGCGCACGGTGTCGCCGCGTCCGAGTTCGTGTGGCTGTGCGGCGCGGTCTGGTCCGTCCGCCCGGAGCTGCGCGAGGCGTACTTCGCGGGCTACGGCCGGCCGCTGTCGGCCGAGGAGGACCGCCTTCTACGTCTGCTGACTGTCCGCCTCGGCGTGTCCTACCTGCGCAACGGCCTGGCCAAGGGCCGCGATGAGCTCGTGGCGCGCGGCCACCTCGTCCTGGACCGGATGGCCGCACCCCGGCCGTAGTCCGCACCGCGCGGACCCGGCACCCGCCCGGGTTCGGGTCCGCGCTCTTTCTTCCTCTGTCTCGCAGCGATCCGGATCAGGAGGTGCTTGGTGAATCTCGTTCCCGGCCTGCCCGCTCACGCCGCGTCTGCCGTGTGGGGCGGCGTCCCGCAGCCGCTGCGCGCCGCCGTCGAGTCCGCTGCCGGACCCGTCCTCAACGCCGTCGAGGCTCCCGCGGGCAGGACCGCCTGGCTGCGCCTGTCCCTGGATGTCCCCGGGCGCCGGCTGTTCCTCAAGGCCACTCCACTGTTCCACCGCCACGCGCCCACTCTGGACACCGAGGCGTGCCTCGCACCCGCCGTCCGCGCGCTCGCGCCCCAGCTGCTGCACCACGGCATCGCCGGCGCCTGGCGGTGGCTGCTGTTCGAGCACGTCCCCGGCCGGGCCGCCGACCTGTCCCCGGGCTCGGCGGACCGTGACGCCGCCGCCGGCGCCCTGCGACGCCTCGCGGCCCTGTCGGCCCCCGCCGCCGCCACGCTTCGGGTTGAGGACCGCTGGGCGCACCTCGGCGCGGGCCTGGACCTCGGTCTGCTGGCCGGTGACCGGCTCGTGCACACCGACCTGAACGAGGGGAACATCCTCGTTCAAGGCGGCAGTGCCGTCCTGCTGGACTGGGCGTGGCCCGGCCGGGGAGCCGGGTGGCTGAGCGCCGGGTTCCTGCTCGCGCAGCTGATCGACGCCGGTACCCCCGCGACGGACGCCGAGGCGTGGGCCCGCCAGGCGCTGCCCGGCTGGGCCGCCGCCCCCACCGACGCCGCCGACACCTTCGTCACCGCGCTCGTCCGGCGCCGGGCCGAGCAGGTCGCCACCTGTCCTCCGGCTCGCCGCGCCGAGCGGGAGGGACAGCTGCGCTCCGCCGTGACCTGGCACCGCTCCCGCACCTGAACCGCTCCCCTTCTCCCGCCCCGTCGAACGGAGAACCATGTCCCACACCCCTGTCCGCAGGCCCGCCGCCGAACCGGCGAACGTGCAGGTGCCGATCGCCTACGTCGAGGACCTGATGGCCCGGGCCTGCACGGCCGCGGGCGTCGGCGACAGCGCGGCCCGCCTGGTGGCCGCCCACTTCCTGACCGGAGAACTGCGCGGCAAACCGTCCCACGGGCTGGCGAAGTTCGCCTTCGAATCGCGGTTCTTCCCCGAGCGGCAGGCCCCGCCCGAGATCGTCCGCGAGCGCGGGGCGTTCGCCGTCATCGACGCGCACCGTGAGATCGGACCGCTCAGCGCCGGTTTCGCGACCACTGCGGCCATCGAGCGGGCCCGTCGTCTCGGCGTCGGTCTGGTCGGGGTCATCAACTCCCAGCGCTACGGCGTCCTGTCCACGTTCACCGAGGCCATCGCCGCACAGGGCCTGGTCGGCATCGCCGCCAACACCTCCCGGGCCGAAGCCGTCCCGGCCGGCGGCGCCACCCCCGTCCTCGGCGTCAACCCCCTCTCCTTCGCCCTGCCCACCCTCGGCGAGCCCCTGAGCGCGGACATGGGCACCACGCTGGCGCCGATGGGCGTGCTGTGGGAGCACCGCCGCTCGGGCCGGCCTCTGCCCGAAGGGTGCTTCGTCGACGCCGACGGCCGCACCACCCGCGACCCCCACGCCGCGTCCTCCGCGATCGTCTTCGGCGACCACCGCGGCCTCGCCCTGTCCCTGCTCATCCAGGCCCTGACCGGCTCCGTGTTCGGCTTCCCCATGGGAGACGACGTCGACTCCACCTGGACCACCGGATACGCCTTCCTCGCCCTCGACCCCGCCTTCGCCGCCCCCGACAAGGACGCGGCCACCGCGAACACGCGCCTCGCCGACCGGCTACGGGACGCGGCGACGGCCGACGGCACCTGGCGCGTGCCCGGCGACCAGGGCCGCGCCCTCGAAGCCGCCGCCCGCGAGAAGGGCACCATCCCCGTCCCCGGGCCGCTGCTCGCCCGCCTGTCCGCCCGCGCGGCCGGCGACTTCACCTCCGACTGAACCCCAGGAGACCGACTTGACCCGCTTGCAGTTCCACTGGTTCCTGCCGACCGGCAGCGACGGCCGCACCCTGACCACCGGGATGCGCGGCGTCCACGGGCCCGGCCACGACACGACCACCGGCACCGCCCCGGGCGCCGACCGGCACCGCGCCCCCGACCTGCGCTACATGACCCAGATCGCGCAGGCCGCCGAGCACATGGGGTTCGACGCGATCCTCACCCCCGCCGGCACGTTCAACGAGGACCCGTGGATCACCTGCGCCGCCCTCGCCCAGGCCACCGAGCACCTGAAGTTCCTGGTCGCGCAGCGCCCGGACTCGATATCCCCAACGCTCGCCGCGCAGATGGCCGCGACGTTCCAGCGGCAGACCCGGGGCCGGCTGCTGCTGAACGTCGTCACCGGCGGCGATGCGGCCGAGCAAGCCCGCTTCGGCGACCACCTCGACAAGGCCGCCCGCTACACCCGCACCGACGAGTGGCTGACCGTCCTGCGCGGCGCCCTGTCCGGCAAGCCGTTCGACTTCACCGGCACGCACTACGACGTACGGGGAGCCACCGTCTTCTCGCCCCCTGGCCCGCTGCCCGGCGTGTACTTCGGCGGCTCCTCCGCCGAGGCCGCCCCCGTCGCCGCCCGGCACGCGGACGTCTACCTCACGTGGGGCGAACCGCCCGCCGACGTCGCCGCCAAACTGGACCGCATCCGCGCCCTGGCCACCGACGCCGGACGCAGGGCGCCGCGGTTCGGGATCCGGTTCCACGTCGTCGCCCGCGACACGAGCGAGCAGGCGTGGGCCGCTGCCGAGCGCCTGCTGACCGGCATCGACCCCGAGCACGTCGCCCGGGTGCAGGCCACCTTGGCCCACAGCCAGTCCACCGGGCAGGCCCGGCAGAGCAGCCTGCACGCCGCCTTCCGGGACAGCGGCCGGACCTCCGACCTGGAGGTGTGGCCGAACGTGTGGGCGGGGGTGGGGCTGCTGCGCGGAGGCGCCGGCACCGCGCTGGTCGGTTCGCACCGTGAGGTCGCCGACCGGATCACCGAGTACGCGGACCTCGGCATCACGGAGTTCATCCTCTCCGGGTTCCCCCACCTGGAAGAGGCGTACGAGGTCGGCGAGGGCGTCCTGCCGCTGCTCGGCGCCGGCATCGGCCGCAGGGCGGTGGGCCGGTGAGCGGCGCCGTGAACGTGCTGGTCGTCGGGGTCGGGCCGCACACCCGCCTCAACCACCTGCCCGCGCTGGCCGTCGCCCAGGACGCGGGCCTCGCCGGCACCGTCACCGGCATTGACCTGCCCGACGCGGCTGCCGCCGCGGTCGAGTACGGCACGCCGGGCCGGCCCCGGCGGATGCTCATCGTTCCCGTCGAGCCCTTCCCCGTCTCCCGCCGGACCCTGCCCGACGGGGTGCGGGGCGTGCTGGAGGGCGTGGTGGAGCGGGAGCGGATCGGGGCGGTCGTGGTGGCGACCGAGCCGTCCGTACACCTGCCCTACGCCCTGTGGGCGATGGAGCGGGACCTGCCGGTGCTGCTCGACAAGCCGCTGACCGTGCATCCCGGCGCGTCCACCGACCCGGTGGCCGCGCAGGCGATCGCCGACGACTTCGACACCCTGCTGGACGCCTACCGGGCGGCGCGGCGGCGCGATCCGCGGATGGTGGTCAGCGTGATGAGCCAGCGCCGCTGGCACCCCGCGTTCCGCCGGGTGAGGGAGCTGATCGCCGAGGTGGCCGAGGCCACGAACTGCCCGGTCACCTCGGTCCAGTCCAGTCACAGCGACGGCCAGTGGCGGCTGCCGGACGAACTCGTCGACCTCGGCTATCACGGCTTCGACCGCGGGTACGGCAAGGCCGCTCACTCCGGCTACCACCACTTCGACACCGTGCCGTGGTGGCTGTCCGCGGGCGAGCGGCCGGGAAAGGAGATCGACGAGATCGAGGTCCACGCCGCGTGCACCCGGCCCGCCGACTTCCTCGCCCAGCTCACCGTCGCCGACCACGCACGGCTGCTGCCCGGCTTCGCCGACCGCAACCCGTACACCGAGCAGGACCTGGACCGGCTCACCGCCGGATTCGGCGAGGTCGATGTGTTCCTCAACGTCACCTACCGCAGCCGCGGCCGGGTGATGGCGCTCGGCAGCCACAACCTCGCCCACACCACCTTCTCCCAGCGCGGCAACCTCCACGCTGTGGCCGGCGGCCTCTACAAGGGCAACGGCCGCATCGGGCAGGAGGTCCACCTCATCCAGCAAGGGCCCTTCCAGGCTCTGCATCTGCACGTCCTGCAGACCCTCCACGGCGACGAGGACGGCATCGACCGGCACGCGGCGGGCGGCGCGGACCACATCGAGCTCCACGTCTTCCGCAACGACCGCCTGGGGCTGGGCTGGGAACGCCACCGCGCGCTCGGCTTCACCGACCTCGTGGAGGACTGCGGCGACCGGACGGTGCTGCCGACCCAGCGCTCGGCCCGCACCTGCGCCGTCACCGAGTTCCTCGCCCACCTGGCCGGCCGCGTCCCCCGCGCGGAGCTGGCCTCGGACCTGGCCGACCACCGGCGCCCGGCCCGGCTGATGGCAGGCGCCTACCTGTCGATGTCCCGCCGCTGGACCGCGACCGGCCGGCCCGCCGACCCCGTCGTCCTCAGCTTCCGCCCCACCGCCCCGGCCCCGCGCGCCGGGCACGCACTCGCCGCCCTGGGAGCCACGCGATGACCCTCCCCCTCGCCCCCTGCCACATCGCGCCCGGCCTGGGAGCGGTCCTCGGGCCGCACCTGCAGCAGGTCCTCGCCGCGTGCCGCCCCCACACCGGACGCCTCACCAGCGTCGAGGAGTGCCTCGGCGGCAACGTCGCCCACGTCTTCCGTGTCCGCGGCGAGGCGGGCAACGTCATCGTGAAGATCCGCGGCCACCGCTTCGCCAGGATCCGGCACATCGCGACCGACCCGGCGCTCATCGCGGTCGAGCACCGGGCCCTGACGCTGCACCACGGCCTGCTGCCCGACCTGTTCCCGCAGGTCCTGGCGTTCCTGCCCGACGCGCACGCCATGGTGATGACCGACGTCTTCCCCGACGGCCGGACCTGGCGCGAGCACCTCGACCAGCGCGCCGCCACCTCCGAGGAGTGCACACGCCTGGCCACCGCCCTGACCCGCGTCCACCACGCCACCGCCGGCCTGCCGCCGCTGCGTGACGGCGACGGCGACGACCTCTTCCGCGCCGAGCACGCCTACGGCTACTGCCTGCGCTCCAGCGGCCACCCCGTCCTCGACGAGGCGTGCCGCCGCCTGGACGCCCTGCCCGGCCGGCAGCTGATCCTCGGCGACGCCTGCCCGAAGAACCTCAGCCTGGCGGCGGGACGGACCGCGTTCGTCGACCTCGACAACGTGCACACGGGCACGCCGCTGTTCGACCTCGGCTACCTCCTCGCCCACCTGGTCCTGCACCACATCACCCGGCCGTCGCGCCTGCACCCGCTCGCCGGCGCGTTCCTCGACGCCTACACCTTCCCGGGCCCCGCCCGGCCCTGGCGCGACGACGACCTCCTCGCGGCGGTGGCCGCCGGGGTGCTGCTGTACCGGCTGGAGGCCCGCACCGTCCCCTACCCGGCGACCGCGCCGCCCGCCGCTGCCGGCCGTCTGCGCCACAGCCTGCGGCGCCTGCTGGATGCCGGTCCGTTCACCGTCCGCGACCTGCTGGATGCCGCCGCCGGGCCGGTGACGTCGTGAACGCGCCCTTCGCTCCGCCCGGCGGCACGCCGGAGCAGGACCCGCTCGCCGAACTGCGTGCCCGCGGCATCCACGTGCCCAGCGTCCAGTCGCTGGCCCGCGACCAGAGCCCGTTCGCCCGCCCCGCCCCGGCACGGACGCGCATTCTCGCGCCGGGCGTCGTCCTCACCGCCCGACCGATCGGCCTCGGCGGCGGCTGCCTGACCAACGCCTACACCCTCACCCTCGACCTCGACCGCGCCGACTGCCGGCCCGTCTCCTGCCCGCGCGGCTTCCACCTGCGCCGCCTCGTCACCGGCCCCGTCGCCGCCGCGGTCTCCGGCACCTTCGCCTACATCTCCGACGACCCCGCCTACCAGCCCGCCGAACCCTGCCTCGACCTCGCCGTCCGCGACCACGACGTCGTCAGCCTGCCCACCGTCACCAAACCCGCTCTCCTCATCCACCACGGCCGTCCGCTCGTGCGCACCCTGGCCGCCACCGGCACCCTCACCGTCGCCGGCCACCCGCACACCTGGACCGGTTCGAAGGACCCCACGCCGAGCCCGGCCCCGGCCGGCCACCTCACCGTGTTCGGTGCGGCGAACTGCCGCATCCGCTACCACGACGATCCCCGCACGGGCTTCCGCCGTGACGTCGACCCGGCCGCCAACACCACACCCCGCGATCCGCAGGCCCTCGACTGCACCGTTTCCCTCTCCCCCGCCGGGGCCAGGATCACCGCCCTGCATCCCGGCGGCGGCGCCAACCTGTTCGCCGGCGCCTACATCCTGCGCGCCCACCACCCCTGGCCCGCCCACCTCGTCACGAACGCACCCGTCCGCGTCACGTCCATCGACGCCTTCGCCACCGCCGGCATCGAAAGCGCCCTGTCCCTGGGCCCGTCCGCCGCCGACGCCGCCGCCGGCCGCACCACACCCTGGGACCAGAGCCTGGGAACCAGCCCGTTCCGCCCCGGCGTCCGCTACACCCGTACCCTGCTCGCGCTCGACGGCCGGCACCTGGCCCTGACCGTCCTGGACGGCGCACCGCTCGCCCCCGCGTTCCAGGGCGTCACCGTCCAGGAAGCCGCCGAGCTGTGCGTGCGGGCCGGCCACGACCCGGCGGCGGTGTTCCACCTCGACGGCGGCCAGACCTCCAAGATCGCCTACCGGCACGGGCACGGACCGGCGGATGCCGTCGGCAGCCTCCATTACCTGCGCTGGCCCCGCGACGAGCACGAGCCCTTCCGCTGGCAGGGCCTCGACGGCCGCCGTCTGCACAGCGCCCTGCAGATCACCCCCCACGAGGAGTCCCGTTGACCGCCTCCCGGTCCGTCCTGGTCGTCGTCGCCCACCCCGACGACGCCGAACTCGCCATGGGCATGCGCATCCGCGACCACGTCCTGGCCGGCGACCGCGTCCGAGTCCACTGCCTGACCGCCGGACGCCCCGGCACGGCCGAGGCCACGAGGCGCCGCGACGAGTGCCTGGCCGCCGCGAAGGTCCTCGGTATCGGCGGCTACACCTTCTCCCAGATCCCCGACACCCGTCTCACCGACCACCGCGGCGCCGTCAACGCGGCCTTGTTCGACACCTTCGCGATCGAGCGTCCCGACGTCGTCTACACCCATCACCCCGACGACCAGCACCTCGACCACGCCGTCACCGGCGAGGAGGCCACCACCGTGGCGATGCGCGAGGCCGCCGACCTGGTCCACTTCCGCTCCCCCTACAGCCGGCACTTCGAGCCGAACCTCTACTTCGTCGGCACCCCCGAACTCCTGGCCGCCAAGCAGGAAGCGCTGGCCTGCTTCTCCTCCCAGGAACAGCTCGACATGAAGGTCTTCAGCGGGCTGACCGAACTGGCCTACCGGCAGCACGTGCACCACCGCGTCGTCGAGCGCTTCCCCGACGGCGCCCACGGCGCCGAGATGTTCCGCACCGTCCGCCAGATCGTCCACGCCTCCCGCCCGTAGGCGAGACCGCCGGCGCCCCCTCTCCCCTGCCAGCCGCATGAACAGGAAGGCACACCTGATGATCGCTCTCACGCGCAGTGGCGAGGAGACCCTCCCCGCCCTGCGGGAGGCATGCCTCCACGCAGGCTTCGACGCCACACAGCCGCGGCTAATCCGCGCCCTCGACAACGGCATCTGGCGCCTGCCCGAAGGCGTCGTCGCCCGCGTCCACCAGCCGGGCACCACGCTCAGCGCGCAAAAGGAGATCGACGGCGCCTACTGGCTCTACGGCAACGGCGTTCCTGTCCCCCTGCCCCGCCGCTCCGAACCCGTGGTGGCGGCCGGACGCCCCGTCACCTTCTGGACCGACCTCGGCCCCGGCGGCCCCGTAAACCCGGCGGACGCCGCCCGGATGCTCCGGGCCCTTCACCGCCTCCCGGTCCCCGCCGATCTCCGCCTCCCCTCCCACGACCCCTTCGCGCGCTTCCCCGCCCAGATCGCCGCCGCTCACGCCACCCCCGAAGAGAGGAACTGGCTGACGGCCCACGCCTCCCAGCTCCGCGAACAGTGGCTCGCCCTGGACTGGCCGACTCCCCGCTGCGTCATCCATGGCGACGCCGGGCCCGGCAACACCATCGCCACCACGGCCGGGACGTTCCTGATCGACTGGGAACGGCTCTCCATCGGCCACCGCGAATGGGACCAGGCCACTGCCGCCTGGCACCGCGACCTCTTCGGCGCCGGCTTCGACGACTACACCGCCTTCGCCCGCGTCTACGGCCACGACATCACCACCTGGCCCGGCTACCACGTGATCCGCGACATCCGTTCCCTGTGCGCCACCCTGTTCGCCCTCCGCCACGCCACGGTCAGCCCGGCCGTCCACGCCGAGGCGGATCACCGCCTGGCGTGCCTGCGCGGAACCGCCGTCCCTGCCCCGAAGCCGTGGATCGGCCGTACGTGGCAGTGGGCCCGCCCGGCGGCGCCCGCAGCCGCGCAGCCCTCCGACGAAGCCGCCCCGCTCGAACTGGAGCGCCTGAGCGTCAGCGCCTCGGCCGAACAGCCTCTGAAGGTCTGATCCTGGGCGGCCAAACGCCTCACTCAGCGGATCCACGCCGGGCTGTACCGGCGGATCCGCCGCACGCCGCCGATCCGTACGCCGGCCGCCCCTGTCCCCCTCCCCAGCAGCACCCGCCCACCAGCCGAAAGAACAGCCTGATGAGCACTGATACGGCCGTGGACCACGGCATCCTCTTCTACCCCCGCGGCGGATCCTCCCTTGTCGTCAAGAACCTCGCCGAGCAGACGCTCGCCGCCAACCGCCAAGCCCGGGTCTTCGCTGGCTCCTTGGGACAACCGGGTGCGTACTCCCACGCCCCCACCTTCTACGGCGGACTGCCGCTGACGGTCTCCGACTACAACCCGGCCGTCCGCGCCCATGCTCACGGCGGCGACGCTCTCGCCCAGGCCGTCCCTCTCCACCCCAGCTACGAGGACCGCGTCGACGTCGCCGACCGGGTCTTCGCCGCCGTCGCCCCGCACACCGCCAACGCCATCGAGAACTACTGGCTCCGCCACCTGGCCACCCACCAGGCAGGAGTGGCCCGGGTGCTGCACCTGCACCACCTCACCCCCTTGCACGGCATCGCCCGCAGGGACGACGTGCCGGTGGTCACCACGCTGCACGGCACCGAGCTGAAGTTCCTCGCCAACGCGCAACGCCGCCTCCGGCTGGCCGACGCCCTCGGCCTGTCCGTCGCCGAGCTCGGCCGGCAGTACCGTGCAACCCCCCGCTCCATCCTCCGGCGCATCAGCCAGAGCGCGTACGCCCCTGGCCCCGACGAGGCCGAGGTCCTGCTCACCGACCGCTGGCACATGTGGACCCACGCCAGGCACTGGGTGGACCGCCTACGCAGCTACGCCCGCGCCAGCGCCCGAATCGTGGCCATATCCGAGCAAGATCACGCCCTGGCCCAGTCGTTGGCAGGGGTTCCCGACAGCCTGATCGACATCGTGCCCAACGGCGTCGACACCGACCGCTTCGCCTCGGCTGGGCCCTTCGGCGACTCCGACCGCCACAAGATCCTCACGCGGTGGCTCGTCGACGACCCGCAGGGCTGGGCAGACGGGAAAGAGCCCGGCAGCATTCGGTACACCGCCGCCGACGTCCGCCGCATCCTCCACGACGGCCAGGGCCGCCGGCGCCCGCTCCTTCTGTGGGTAGGCCGCTTCCTGGCCTTCAAACACCTCAACCTCCTGCTGCAGGCCATGGCCGCCCTGCGCGACCGCGCACAGGTCCGTCCCGCCCTGCTGATCCTGGGAGGCCATCCCGGCGAATGGGAGGGCATCCACCCCTACACCCTCGCCCTCGACCTGGGCATCACCGACGACGTCTTCTTCGCCGGCTGGCGCCCCTACAGCGACCTCGTCGACGGCCTCCGCTGCTCCGACCTCTTCACCGCCCCCTCGGTCGACGAGCCCTTCGGCCTCGTTTACCTCGAAGCGATGGCTTCGGGCACTCCCGTCATCGCCTCCGCCAGCGGCGGCCCCCTCGGCTACGTCACCACCAGCGGCCCCCGAGCGACCGGCTGGCTCCCTGCCCCGGGCGATCTCGCCGGCCTCGTCGCCGCCATCGAAGAGGCACTCGGCAACCCCGCAGAACTTGCCCGCCGCGGGGAGGCAGCCCGTCGGACCACGCACGAGCACTACTCCTGGCAGTCCATCACGCCCCGCTACTTCGAAATCTACGACCGCGCCCTCGCCGACAGACCAGAGAGCACGACTCGCCCGACTCTGCCCCTCGTTCGGTAGCAACGTCAGCTTGCCGACCTTCTAGGCAGATTCATGACCATGAAGAGAACAGTCACGGCGGTGCACGCTCAGGACCCGATCTCGCAGGCGGGAGTGACGAGCCAGTTGCGGACGCGCCCCGAGATCAGCCTGGTGGAGTGGAGCGAGACCGCCGACCCCGCGCCCGAGGTCGTCGTGCTCGTGGTGGACACGGTCGACGAGGACGTGCTGCGGCTGCTGCGGCACATCAACCGCACCAGCACGGCCCGCCCCGTCCTCGTGACGATCGACATCGACGAACAGAAGCTGGTGAGCGCGGCGGAGTGCGGGGTCGCCGGGGTGATCCGGCGCGCGGAGGCGACCCCCGAGCACCTGGTGCACGTCATCGGCACGGTCGCGAAGGGCGCCGGGCACCTCCCCTCCGACCTGGTGGGACGTCTCCTGGAGGAGGTCGGCCGGCTCCAGGGGCAGGTCCTCGGCCCGCGCGGACTGCACTTCACCGGCCTCGCGGCGCGCGAGGTGGACGTGCTGCGCCTGGTCGCGGAAGGGTACGACACGGCGGACATCGCCGCGAAGCTCTCGTACTCCGAACGCACCATCAAGAACGTGCTGCACGCCGTCATCACCCGGCTGCAACTCCGCAACCGGTCGCACGCGGTGGCGTACGCGATGCGGCAGGGCCTCATATAACCAGACTGGCTGCTGGAGGGACGCCGCCGGCCAGCCCCGGCAGGAGGGGCTGCCCGGCACGGCTGTGGAGGGGTCCCGATCAGATTTCGTCGGTCGGATCCCAGATGTACGGGAGTGTCGGGTCCTGCTCGTACAGGTCTCGCCCGATCTGCTCCAAGAAGTGAATCCGATGCCGGAGTTGGGGCAGCAGCTCCTGGATCCGCCCCGACGCCTCCTTGGGGTCGGCCGGCAGGTTGGCCCTGACCAAGATCTTCATCTCCTCCCGCGCTTCGGGTTCGGTGGCAGCGTGAGGAAGCTTCACGATCGCGGTGTAGACCGAGACCTCCGAGACGCTCCAGGCTCCGTCCTCCTCCGCCACCGCCCAGATGACCGACTGGGCAGAGGGGGACAGGGTGAGCTGGCACCCCTCGCCCATGAGCCGGCTGAGCACCGGGAGGGGGACGGCGTCGGCGCCGGCCAGTGCGGCTGCTTCCTCTGCCGTGGGAACAGATATCCGACCGGTGATCGCGTGGGCGATCCGGCGCCGGGCTGCGGCAGCCGGCGGGGCCGGCTGCTGAACCTGGAGTTCTTCCCCTGCGGTGCCGAATGCGGTATCCACGTCGCGCGCCTCTTCCTCGCCGTCCTCGTTTGTCCACCAAGTGATCACGACCATGCGACAGTCGGGAAGTGCTGCCGGATACAAGACGTGGGAGACGACGTCGATCGGCTCCCAGTCCATCGCCGGAATCGACATCCGGAAGATATGCCCGTCCCGATTCTCCGTCAGCTCGTTCGTCGCCTCCCAGATACCCCGTACATCCTCGTCCTTGCAGACGTCGCCGATCAGTTCAATCAGTTCGGCCGAGTCGCTCCCGCGGGCGAGGGCGAACTTCAGCATGCGGACGTACTCGCGAGCATGACGTTCCCAGTCGTGATACTGAACGCGCGCCTCGCCTGAGGTGAGCGCCCACCTCATGAGATTGGCTCCGGGCTCAAGGACCCAGGGCCACCACTGCGCCATCGCCGGGTTGAATCCGATGATGTTCCAGTGGGCATCGCACAGGTAGGTGGGAGCCGGCATCTGCTTGTCGATCAGCAGGCGCAGGCCACTGCGAACTCGCGGATCCACGGTGGCCCCGCTGTCGGCAGCCGCAATGGTCAGGTTGTTGTAGAGCAGCAGGGCGATGTACTCATCCCGATCCAGCTGGAGCAGTTCCGCGAGACTGTCGCACTGGGTGCGGTCGAGGCGATTGCGGCCGTCGCCGCGTTCGAGGGCTCGCCACCACCTCTCCGACCTGCCGACCGCGGTCGCGCACTCCTCTTGGGTCACCCTCCGCCCTCGACGGTGCCCGGCCGCCTTGCGCCAGGTCTTGAGCTGGCCGGCGAAGCCCATGACCTGTCCGGCCCACGGGGTCTCCTGCCCTTCGCGCTCCCTGCCAGCCGTCCGCTCCGCGCCTTCCCCGCCGCTCCCGGGGCCCGGGTGGAGGGGCTCAGTCGCGCCCATCCGCTCTCCTCGATCATCGTGTGCTTCCCCTCGCATTGAGGGCTACCTTCCCCGAGCGGAGGCAACAAAAAGAGGGGGGACCTTGCGCAATACACGCTGGCCCTCCCCTGCCTCTACTCCAGAGTACGAGATCATTTTCGGTGGCCAGGATCACCTACTTCCACAGGGTGACGCGCCCCACACTTCCCTACGCTCGCGTAAGTAAGAGCCCCGGGGCAATAGGGACACGATCCGCTCGAATCGGACAATAAACCGGCAAGGATTTACCGGTTCCGAAACCGGCAATTAATTGCCGGTTTTTTCTCCCCGCGCACTCTCGGCGCCTTCACGACCCCTTCACGATCACCTGTCAGCAGCCATCTCCCCCTGATCCCCCTTGAAGGAAAGGGAAGTTGGGAACCAAGTCGCCCTTCACAATCCCCCGCCAGCTCCCCTTTCTACGCGCGTAAACGCGTCTCAAGATGGCGTTGACGACGAATCCAAGGCGGGCTTAAATCCTGAACATCAGCAGGTCGGCGGCGTGATCGTCCCGCCGTCGAGGCAAGGAGAAAGAAGATCACTCTCGTTGAGCGGCAGACGGCGACAGGCGGGCACCTACGCCCTCGACCCCTTACCTCGGGGCGCCGCACCGCACACGGACAGTGACGAAAACTAGTGCAAAGTATGGACTTGCGGAGCCCCTCTACGTATGTTCGTCGTCCCCCGCCGGGCAGCCCGGCGACCGACGAAAGCGATACGGAAATCCGAGCAAGCACCTAGAAACGCCGCGGCGCCCAGGAGAGCCAACTCCCGGGCGCCGGAATGCGAAGAGTCCTACCTTCCCGCCGAGCCAACGGCGGACAGGCGACCCGTCACCACCGCACCGGCCCTTCCTACGGGGCAACACCGGAGCGGCTTGTACTACAAGGAGAGTCTTGCATGAGCACGGCCCTGCGCGGAACCCCGTCCTCTCGGACCGGGCCCGTGGAGCCCACGGCTGTCACTGACCGTCCGGCGCGCCGGCGCGGCGGTGAGGTCTGATGGCCCGCATCCGCACGATCAAGCCGGAGACGTGGGAGTCGGAGGATCTCGCCTCCGTCACCGTGACAGCCGTACTGACCTTCATCGGCCTGCTCACCCAGGCCGATGACGCGGGCCGGCACCGCGACCTGCCAGCCGTGATCGCCGGGCGGCTGTGGGCCCTGCGCCCCGATCACACCCCGGCGCACGTCGCCCAGGACCTGGAGCAGCTGGCCGAGCGTGGCCTGATCTGCCGTTACACCGGCTGCGACGGAAAAACGTGGCTGCACATCGTCACGTGGGACCGCCACCAGAAGATCAACCGCCCTTCGGTATCCCGCCTGCCGCGCTGCCCCCTCCACGAGGCCAAGAAGCCGTGCGGCGAATGCGGCACCCGCGCGTGCCCCGCACAGGGCCACCTCGGCAGCCACGAGGGCGACCTGGCGGCGCCCGCCTCCGTGAGCCCTCACGAAGACCTCATGTTGGCTGATCCGCCGCCCCCAGGCGCCGACGAGGCGCCCGTCACACGCTCAGCCTCCCGCGTGATGGAGGCCACTTCGCCCGAAGGGCCTGCCTTCTGGCAGGGATCCGGAAAAGCCACAGGTCAGAGCGATGCGACCGGATCCGAAGGCGTGACGGAGGCCACATTCACTGAGGGTTCCGGTACTGGATCTAGGATCTTGGATCCTGGATCTTCCCGTAGGGGGCACGAGGCGCCCGCGCCGGTCCCCTCCTCGGCTCAGGTGCTGGAGTCCGCCGAGGCGGGCGAGTGGTCGGCAAAGCGGGTGATGGCGGAGTACATCCGTGGGTGCACCCGCCGTCCGCCGAAGACGTTCCTCGGGCACCTGGGCAAGGAGATCCGCCAGCTGCTGGACGAGGGCTTCGAGCCCGACGCGCTGCGTCCCGCGCTCGACCGCCTGCGGGCCAAGGGCCTGCACCCGAGCGTCCTGCCGAGCCTCGTCAACGAGGTGATCAACTCGGCGCCTACCTCCCCGGCCGGCCCGTCCTCCGCCTCCGGCGCGGGCCTCTGGGCCGCCGCCTCCCCCGCCTACACCCCGTACCTCAACCCCACCGCCCCGACCGGGACCTTCGGAGTCGCCCTGTGATCCGCTCTCGCCTCGACGACCCTCAGACGGCCGCCGACAACCCGGCGATGGCCTGGATGCAGCGCAAGCTCGCCGAGCGGGGCATCGACCCGAACGCCACTGCGCCGCTCGCCGACCGCCCGGAGCCGAACCCGGCCCAGGAAGCCGCCCAGGAGCGCATCCCGTACGAGTACCGCGCCGCTCAGACCGAGCATCCGGACGTCGCCCGCTGGGTACGCTCCATCGCCGACGCGGCGGTCGGCCACGCCGCCAACGCCCTCGCGCCCCACGTCGGCCGGACCGGCCAGAGGGAGATCACCCACGGCCGCAGCCTGCTGCTATGGGGGCCCACGGGCGCCGGCAAGACCCACGAGGCGTACGGGGCGATCCGCGCGCTGACCGCCGCGGGGTGCGGGGTTCGGTGGCAGGCGACGACGGCGGCGGACCTCTACGGCGCGATGCGGGCCCGGAACGGACTCGATCCCGAGTACCTGCTGCGCCAGATCGTCCGCGTGCCGCTGCTGCTCCTGGACGACCTCGGCGCCGCCAAGAGCAGCGAGTGGACGGAGGAGATCACCTTCCGCCTGCTCAACTGGCGCTCGGAGCACCGCCGGCCGACGATCATCACGACCAACCTGCCGCCGGTCCGCACCGAGCACATGGACCCCCGCCAGCCCGTCCTGCGGGACAAGATCGGCGACCGCGTCCTCTCCCGCCTGTCCGGCATGTGCACCCCGGTCCACCTCGGCGGCCCCGACCGCCGCTTCCGCGCCGCCGCCTGACGGCCACGAAACCTCTCACCTGCTTCTCGCCGCCCGCCCCAGCCGCGCGCCGACCACCACCTTCGCGTGCCGCGCCGCTCCTGCCTGCCCGGCGGCATCCCCTGGAGACACCCATGCGCCACATCACCACCAACGCCAGCAGCCCGACCCCGCCCGTACGAGGCATCGCCGACATCTCCTGGCACGCCCGCGGAGCCTGCCGGAACCTGGAAGCCGACGACGCCGACCGGCTGTTCTTCTCGGCGCCGCGCGCCCTCTCCGACATCGCCGAAGCGAAGTCGATCTGCCACACGTGCCCCGTGCGCCAGGACTGCTTCACCCACGCCCTCGACAACGACATCCGCTGGGGCATGTGGGGCGGACTGACCCGAGACGAGCGCCGACCCTGGCACGCCAAGGTCGCCAAGCGCCTCGACTACGCCCGAGTGCGCGCCGCGATCATGGGCCGGGACGTGTTCCTCACCGCCGCCGAGCGAGACGCCGTCGCCCGCCACGCCTACGTCCGCAAGTGGACCCCCGAGCGCCTCTCCTACGTCCTCGCCGTCGACCTCGACCATGCCCGCGACCTTCTGCGAGACGCCGGCCACGCCATCACGGACCGCGACCGCTACTGGACACCGGCGGACACGGACGACGACGAGGCCGACGCCACGGAAGAAACGTTCTGCCCCGTCCCCCGGCAGGCCCAGACGGACGACCTGATCGACGCCCTGCGGAAGGCGGCATGAGCCGCCTCAGCCCCAGCCCACTCGCCTCCACCCACGCCGAACGGAAGGTACCTGTTGACCGAGGAGACCGCGGACCGATACGCCCTGACCGCAGCCGTAATGGTGATCGCGGTGCTGACAGGGTCCGGCTTCTGGCTCTCCTACGCTCACCTGGCGGAAGTCGCCGCACGGCACGGCCTCGACAGCTCGCCCATCCGGCAGTGGGCCTGGCCGGCCACCCTCGACGCCTTCATCGTGGCGGGTGAGCTGCTGATGTTCCGCGCGGGCCTACGCCGGCGGACGGACTGGTGGGCGATCGGTGTGACCGCCACCGGATCCATCGGATCGATCGCCCTCAACGTCCTCGGCGTCAGCGGTGCGACCCCCGGCCCGGTGCCGCACCTGGACTACGTCGTCGCCGCAGTCCCGCCCACGGCCAGCATGCTCGCCTTCGGGGTGCTGATGCGGCAGATCCACCAGCGCGTCGCCCGCCCCCTGCCACACGAGGAGAAGGTCCGAATCTCCGAAGACCGGCCACCGGGCTGGGCCTCTGGGACTGGACCGATCTCGAACCCGGACCCCGAACCCGGACCGGAGACCGAACCCGGACCGACCCCGGAACCCGGACCAGCCCCGGACCACCGCCCGAACCCGGACCCCGAACCCGGACCGGAAGCCGAACCCGGACCGACCCCGGAACCCGGACCAGCCCCGGACCACCGCCCGAACCCGGACCCCGAACCCGGACCGGAGACCGAACCCGGACCGACCCCGGAACCCGGACCAGCCCCGGACCACCGCCCGAACCCGGACCCCGAAC